>NZ_JPGL01000045.1 GCF_000732615.1 Burkholderia paludis | reverse complement strand
GGGGTGCGTCGGGGTCAGCGCACGGCCGGGCGGGGCGGGCTGCCGTCGAAGGCGTCCTGCAGCAGCGCGCGCAGGCCGTCGCGTTCGATCGGACGCGGGTTCCAGTACGGGTTGGCGGCCGCGAGATCGGCCGCCCGGTCGAGGTCGGCCTCCTGCATGCCGATCGCCTTCAGCGAGACCGGGGCGCCGTTGTCGCGCGCCAGCGCATGGATGCCGTACGCCGCGTCGGTCGTGCCGAGCGCACGGGCGATGCGCTGCAGCGCGTCCGGCGCGTGCGCCGCGTTGTACGCGAGCGCGTGCGGCAGCACGACCGTATGGGTCTGCGCATGCGGAAGATTGAAGCTGCCGCCGAGCGTGTGGCACAGCTTGTGATGCAGCGCCATGCCGACGTTGCCGAGCACCATTCCGCACAGCCACGCGCCGTACAGCGCATCGCTGCGCGCGCCGGGATCGGCGGCGTTTCTGCGCACGCCGGGCAGGCCGCGCGCAAGACCGCGGATGCCTTCTTCCGCGATCAGGCTCATGACCGGATTCGCGTTGCTCGCGTACAGGCCTTCCGCCGCGTGCGCGATCGCGTTGATGCCGCTCGTCACCGACAGCTCGACGGGCAGCGTGACGGTGAGCTCGGGATCGTAGATCACCGTTTTCGGCAGCACGCGCGCATCGGAACCCGTGCGCTTCACGCCGCCTTCGGTCAGGCCGTAGATCGGCGTCATTTCGCTGCCCGCGTATGTCGTCGGGATCGCGAGGATCGGCAGGCTGCTTTCGAGCGCGATCGCCTTGCCGAGGCCGATCGTCGAGCCGCCGCCGATCGCGATCGCGCAGTCGGCCTCGTGCGACCGGGCGAAGGCCTGGGCGTCCCGGGCGATTTCGATCGGCACGTGCATCGTCGCGCGGTCGTACAGCCCGGCGGCGCGCGCGCCGAGGCGCTCGACGATGCGTTGCGCGAGGTCGCGCTGCTCGGGCGTGCAGAGCACGAGCGCACGCTGCGCACCCAGTTCCAGCACTTCGCGTTCGAGATGCTGCAGGCTGCCCGCGCCGAAGATCACGCGTGCGGGACGCGCCTGGTAGATGAAGTTCATGTCGCCGTTACTCCGTTGCGTAGTCGACCTGGTGGCGCGCGATGCGCAAGCCCGTCAGCGCATCGCGCACGCGTTCGTGTTCAGGGTGCTTCGCATAGGCGTCGAGCGCCGCGCGCGATTCGAATTCGGCCACGAGAATGAGATCGCACGCGTAGTCGGCCGCGCTGAAATCCGCGCCGACCTCGAGGTGCGTCATGCCCGGAATCCGGCCGCGCAGGCTCTCGAAGGCCGCCTTCACGTCGGTGCGCGCCGCCGCGCGCTCGCGATCGGTCTCGCCGGCAACCTTCCACATCACGACGTGGCGGATCATGCGGCACGCTCCGACGGATTCAGCACGAAGTCGTAATCGAGCGTGTAGAACGGCGTGTCCATGCGCGAGCCGTCGGGCGCGGTGCCCGGCGCGTGCCGGACCCAGTCGGCGACGAGCGTCGAGCGGACGCCGAACACCGCATCCGAGTCGAGATAGCGGTCGCCGTCGCGGAACACGTGCGTGATCAGCGTTTCGTAGCCGCGCGCCTCGATCATGAAATGCAGGTGCGCGGGGCGCCACGGATGGCGGCCGAGCGCCTCGAGCATCGCGCCGACGGGGCCGTCGTGCGGGATCGGATACGGCTCGGCCAGGATCGAGCGGAATGCGTAACGGCCGTCCGCGCCGGTCCGCAGCCGGCCGCGCGCGCGATGCGTGACGGACCCGTCGTCGGCCGGCAACTGCACGTCGTAGTGCCCGTCCTCGTCGGCCTGCCAGACTTCCAGCGACGCGTGCGGCACCGGCGTGCCGTCGATGCCGCGCACATGGCCCGCTACGAAGCAGGGCGCGCCGCACGCGCCGTTCGCGATGTCGTCGAACATCCCGAACTCGCGGCTGCCTTCGACGTAGAACGGGCCGAAGACGGTCGCCTCCGTGCAGCCGGCCGGTTTCGCATGGTTTTGCGCGGTGACGAGCGTCGACAGCCCGAGCACGTCGGACAGCAGGATGAACTCCTGGCGCTTGTCGTCGGTGATGTGGCCGACCGCCGTCAGGAACCCGATCGCGGCCTGCCATTCGGCTTCGGTGAGCCGGGTGTCGCGGGCAAACGAATGCAGGTGCTGGACCAGGCTGGTCATCACGGTGCGCAGCCGCTCGTCGCGGCAGCCGCGCAGCGACGCGATCACGGCCTGCGTGATGGTGTCTTCGTTGAGATTGCGCATTGGGGTTGTCTCCTGATGTCGTTCGATGGCGCGTTGACGTAACATTAATTCCTCCCGAAGCCGTAAAAAAGATGGTTGAAAGGAGTTTTGTTCTCCGCTGGGTGGAATAATCGGACGTATGGACAAGTGGACGCAGATCGAATTTTTCGTGCAGGTGGCCGAACTGGGCAGCCTGTCGAAGGCCGCCGAGCGGCTCGGCATGTCGAGCGCGGCGGCGAGCCGCTGCCTGAACGCGCTGGAGGAGCGCCTGGCGGCGCGGCTCGTGGAGCGGACCACGCGCCGTCTGTGGCTGACGGATGCGGGGCACGAGTACCACCGGCGCTGCGTGGCGATCCTGACGGAGATGTCGGAGGCGGACGCGGCGGTCAACGAGGCGAGCGTCAATCCGGCCGGCACGCTGCGGGTGACGGCATCGGTGTCGTTCGCGTCGATCTACATCGCGCCGGCGCTGCCCGAGTTTCATCGGCGTTACCCGAACCTGAACGTGCAGATCGTCGCGGCGAACCGTTATCCGGATTTCATCGAGGCCGGCATCGACGTGGCGATCCGCACGCGCGAGCACGAGGCCGATTCGGGCATCACCGTGCGCAAGCTCGCCGAGACGCGGCGCGTGCTGGCCGCGTCGCCCGGGTATCTCGCGAAGCACGGGGCGCCCGCGACCCCCGACGCGCTGGGCTCCCACCGGATGCTGGTCTACAACCTCGCGAACGATCCGTACGTGCTGCATTTTCGCCAGGGCGCGAAGAAGCAGTCGGTCACGATCAAGAGCGTGCTCGATGCGAACGAAGGGCAGGTGATCCGCGCGGCCGCGCTCGCCGGCTTCGGCATCCTGATCCAGCCGCTCTACATCATTCACGACGATATCGTCGCGGGCAAGCTGGTGCCGGTGCTCACCGACTGGCAACTGCCGGCGCTGACCGTCAATATCGCGTACCAGAGCCGCCGTCACCAGCCGGCGAAGATCCGCGTCTTCACCGAGTTCCTGATCGAGCGCTTCGAGCGCCTCGGCCTCGCGCGCAAATGGCAGGAAGTCGGCGGCTGAGCGCGCGCCCGCGCCGCACCGCGGCCCATTTCTCCGCGTAACGGAGAACTGTTCTCCCGGGCGTCGGCTTTTTCGCCGCCGCCTGGCGTTTTACATTCCGTCTCCCCGGGCCGGCAGTGTGCGGCTCGCGATCACACGACAACAATCCGGTTTGGAGACGACATGAAACACGCATTGCGACGGGTGCCGTTGGCACTCCTGATCGCCGGAGCCGTTCACGTTCCGGCATCGGCTACCGAAGGCGGGCAGATCAGCTATCCGTTCGGCGTCAACACGGTGATGAACGGGCTGCTGCCGCCGCCGGGCGGCACGCAGTACTTCAACTATTCGCTTTACTACACGTCGAACCGCTTCGCCGGGCCGGACGGCGGCAGCGCGGTGCCGGGTTTCCACCTGAGCCTGGTCGCGGAAACGCCGCGCGTCGTCCATACCTGGGACGCGACGCTCGGGCCGTTCTCGCTGTCGAGCAGCGCGATCGTGCCGATCGTGCATCTGCACCTGTCGACGCCGGGCGGCACCGGCAATCATACGTCGCTCGGCGACGTGATCCTCGAGCCGCTCATGATCAACTACGCGAACGCATCGAAGACCTTCTTCGCGTTCTTCTCGCCGTCGTTCGCGGTGCCGACCGGCGCGTATGCGGTGAACCGGATCGCGAACCCGGGGCTGAACACCTATGCGTTCCTGCCGTACGTCAGCACGACGTGGTTTCCGGGCCGCGACTGGGAGATCTCGACGACCACGCTGCTGGAGCTGAATTCGCCGAACCACGCGACGCAGTACCACTCGGGCGCAGTGGCGGTGCTCGACTACCTGATCGGCTATTCGATCGACCGGCGCGTGCAGCTCGGCGTGCAGGGCACGGTGCTGAAGCAGTTCACGGACGATACGCAGGACGGCGTGAAGGTCGCGTCGGACGGCTTTCGCGGACAGTCGGTCGCCATCGGCCCGCAACTGCGTTACATGTGGGGGCCGGCTTCGGGTGTGGTCGTGAAGTACCAGCACGAGTTCGCGGTGCGCAACCGGTCGCAGGGCGACAAGCTGTGGGTGCAGTTCAGCTTTCCGCTGTAGGCGGGTTCGCCGCGCCGGCCGGGCGCGGCGCGCGTCACGACCGCGGCGGCGGCGCGTAGCGGTCGTCCGTGTGCGCGAACGTCACGATCTCGACGCGGCGATCCGGTTGCAGGCACGCGACCAGGCGATCGTGCGACTGATTGTCGGTGCACTGCGTGATCGGATCCTGTTCGCCGAGCCCGCGCGCGTCGATGCGGTCGGCCGGAATGCCTTGCTCGACGAGCAGCGCCTTCACCGCGTCCGCGCGCCGCTGCGACAGCTGCTGGTTGTACGCCGACGCGCCGAGCCGGTCGGTGTAGCCGCGCACTTCGATGCGCCCGATGCGGGTGGCGTTCAGCTTCGCCGCGATCTCGCGGATGTCGGCGCGACCGCCCGGCAGGATGTCGGCGAGGTCGCCGCGATCGAACGCGAACAGCGCGTCGGCGGACAGCCGCATCACCTGCGCGACGGGGGCGACCGGCGGGGCGGGCGGCGCGACCACGACTCGGCGTTCGACCTCGTTCCAGTGGCCGGGCACCCAGACGTAGCGGCCGTATTGCCAGCCCCAGTAGCCGTGTGCCCAGGCATGGCCGGCGCGCGGCGCCGGTGCGGCTTCATAGACCGGCGCGGGCGGCGCGAGCACCACGACTTGCGCGGCGGCCGGCGCGATGTCGCCGCACCAGGCTGCCACGACGGCGCCGCAGGCGGCCAGCATGAATGCGATGCGACGGTACGGGGCGCTTGCTTCGCGACGGGCGGTGAGTGTTTTCATGATGAGCAGTCCAGCGTATCGAAGGTTGGATCGGGTGGCGCGGAACGATCGTTTGCGCGGTGATTCAAGGCTAACGGGGTCGATGATGAAAAGCCTTTGCGGTGTGTAAGCAAACGTCGCCGCGGAATTCGGCCGGCGGGAGCGGGCAGGCGCCGCGCGGGCGCGGCTCGATGCGATGCGGGTGGCGTCCGGCGGGGTAACGGGGCGTAATGCGGCGGATGCGGCGGGGCCCTCGCGCAGGGGCCGCGAGTCGCATGCCGGACGGGTGCGTGCGATTCCGGTATCGCATGTGCGGCGTCGTCGTTGTCGGCAGCGATGCGCATCCGGGGCGCTGCCAGTCCATTCCCCGGGGTACGGGAATCGTTTGAAAGTGTGCTGGAGTACTGAACGATTGCAGCGAAACTGATAGGGCGATGCATGTTCGCGGTTACACCGGGCGCATCGGGCCGCGATTCCTGACAAAACCCTGACGATTCACTTGATATAACGTATCATCCGACGTTTGCGTCGCCGGCTGGCCGCGGTTGCAGGGGAGGCCAGGCCGCAGGCGATGGAACCACACGACGACCGATACGAAGTGACGAAGACGAAACACATGCGGACTCGCGACGCACGACGGCATGCCCCGTCGCGTCGCGACGACGGGGGCTGGCGCGCGCACGCCGCGCACGGATGCGCGACCCTGCTGGGTTGCGCGATGGCGACCTCCGGCGCGCTGGCCGCCGAAACGGCGGCGCCGGCGCCGGACGAACGCCACACGCTGCCCGCCATCAGCGTCGCCGCGCGCGCGGCGCCGCCCGATCCGCTGACGCTGCCGCTCGAAACGGGCTCGCGGCTCGGGCTCGCGAGCCTCGACACGCCCGCGAGCGTCGAGACGGTGACGGCCGACACGATCGAGGCGCGCGGCGATCGCACGGTGCTCGACGCGGTCACGCGCACGGCCGGTTTTGCGAGCGCGATGGCGCCGGGCACCGGCGGCACCGCACTGAGCGTGCGCGGCTTCAGCGGGCAGGAATCGGTGATGACGCTGCTGGACGGCGTGCGGCTCATGCCGGCCGCCGGCACGATCACGTTTCCGTTCGATACCTGGTCGGTCGAGCGCATCGAGGTGCTGCGCGGCCCGGCGTCGGTGCTGTACGGCGAAGGGGCGATCGGCGGCGTCGTGAACGTGGTGCCGAAGCGGCCGCAGCGCGCCCGCGAGACGACGCTGCAGGTCGGTGTCGGCCCCGACGGTGCGAAGCGCGTCGCGGTCGACACGACGGGCGCGCTCGGCCCGCGGCTGTCGTACCGTTTCTACGCGAGCGATGCGCGCGCCAACGGCCTCGCGGCGCGTGCCGACACGCATACGACGGCGGTCGGCGGCGCACTGAAGTTCGACGTGAGCCCGCGCTTCACGCTGACGCTCGACTACGACTACGGCCGCCAGATGCCGGCGACGTACTACGGCGTGCCGGCGCCGAACGGCGTGCTCGATCCGTCGCTGCGCAAGCTCAACTACAACGTCGGCGATGCGACGATTGCGTACTACGACCAGTGGACGCGACTGTCGGCGAGCTACCGGCCGACGGCGGGCGTGACGATCGACAACCAGCTCTACTACCTGACGTCGAACCGCCACTGGCGCAATGCGGAATCGTATGCGCTCGAACCCGCCACCGGACAGGTGACGCGCAGCGACTATCTCGACATCGGCCACCACCAGCGGCAGATCGGCGACCGGCTGAGCGCGCGCGTCGACGGCACGCTGTTCGGCCGCGCGAACCGCTTCGTCGTGGGGACGGAATTCAGCCAGATCACGTTCGACGGCACCAACAATTCGCCGTATGGCGGCGAATCGACCGTGGCCGCGCACGGCTTCGATCCCGGCGTGTTCGCGAGCCCCGACCCGACGGTGCCGCAGTTCAGCACGCGGGCGCGGCAGGCCGCGGTGTTCGCCGAGAACCGGCTCGAGGTGCTGCCGCGGCTCGCGTGGGTGAGCGGCCTGCGTTACGACCACATCGCGTTCAGCCGCGAGCAGGCGGCCACCGGCGCCGGCTTCGACAAGCGATTCGCGAACGTCGGCTGGCGCACGGGCTTCGTGCTCGAGGTCGCGCCGACGCTCAGCGCGTATGCGCAGTACACCACGGGCGCGGAGGGGCTCGGCTCGCTCGTGACGCTGTCCGCGTCGCAGGCGGGTTACCGGCTCGCGACCGGCGAACAGTGGGAAGCGGGCGTCAAGCAGACGCTGCTCGACGGCCGTGCGTACTGGACCTTCGCCGTATACGACATCACGAAGCGCAACCTGCTCAGCACCGATCCGTTCAATCCGGCGCTGCGCCAGCAGGTCGGCAGGCAGTCGTCGCGCGGCACCGAACTGACGGGCGGCGCCCGGCTGCCGTACGGCTGGACGATCGATGCGAACGTCGCGCTGCTGCGCGCGCGCTACGACGTGTTCGACCAGAAGGTCGGCGGCGCGATCGTGTCGCGCGCCGGCAACGTGCCGTCCGGCGTGCCGCAGCAGACGGCGAACCTGTGGCTCGGCTGGGCGTTCGCCGAGCGCTGGCAGGCGAATGCGGGCATGCGCTACGTCGGCGCGACGTACGGCGACGACGCGAACCGCGTGCAGGTGCCGTCGTACACGGTGTTCGACGCATCGCTGCGCTGGCAGCCGACGTCGCGCACCGAGCTGGCGCTGTACCTGCGCAATCTCGCGAACCGCACGTATGCGGTGACGACGTCGAACGGCGGCGAGCAATGGCTGCTCGGCCCGTCGCGCTCGGCGGAGCTCGTCGCGACGATGCGTTTCTGAGCGAGGCGAAGATCCCGTGGCGCACATGCTCGACATCGAACGCGTGAGCTGGTCCCCCGGCGGCGCGGTCGCCGTGCTCGATTCGGTGACGCTGAGCGTGGCCGAAGGCGAGTTCGTCGGGCTGATCGGCCCGAACGGCAGCGGCAAGACGAGCCTGCTGCGCTGCGTGTTCCGCTACGCCCGGCCCGATGCGGGCCGCGTCGCGCTCGACGCCCGGGACGTGTGGCGCATGCGGCCGCGCGCGGTCGCGCAGCGCATCGCGGTGCTGCAGCAGGAGACGCCGGACGATTTCGGGCTGACGGTCGACGAGCTGGTCGGCATGGGCCGCACGCCGCACCAGCGGGCACTCGACGGGGAATCGGCGGACGATCGCCGGATCGTCGACGCCGCGCTGCGCGACGTCGGTCTCGTCGAGCGTCGCGCGCAGCGTTTCGCGTCGCTGTCGGGCGGCGAGAAGCAGCGCGCGCTGCTGGCCCGCGCGCTCGCGCAGCAGCCCGAGCTGCTGCTGCTCGACGAGCCGACCAATCACCTCGACCTGCGGCATCAGCTCGAACTGCTCGCGCGCGTGCGACGCCTGCGCATCGCGACGCTCGCGACGATTCACGACCTCAATCTCGCGGCCGCGTATTGCGACCGGCTCCACGTGCTCGCGCACGGCCGGATCGTCGCGTCCGGCGCGCCGGCCGACGTGCTGACCGACGCGCTGCTGCGCGACGTGTTCGGCGTCGCCGCGCTCGTCGACCGCCACCCCGTCACGGGCCGGCCGCGCATCACGCCGCTTCATCCGGAATGACCGCCATGCTCTGCTTTCCCGCCTTGTCCGCCGTATCCCGCCGGCTGCTCGTTGCCGCGGCGCTCGGTTGCGCCGCCGTTCACGCGGCGGCATATCCCGTCACCGTGCGCAGCTGCGATCGCGACGTGACGTTCGAGCGCGCGCCGTCGCGCGCGGTCAGCAACGACGTCAACCTGACCGAGATGATGCTCGTGCTGGGCCTGAAGGACCGGCTCGTCGGCTACACGGGCATCGGGGGCTGGAAGACGGGCACCGCGCACGTGCGCGCTGCGCTGCGCGGCGTGCCCGAACTGGCGAGCCAGTATCCGTCGCTCGAGGTGCTGGCCGCCGCGCGCGCCGACTTCTATCTCGCCGGCTGGAACTACGGGATGCACGTCGGCGGACCGGTGACGCCCGCGACCCTCGCGCCGTTCGGCATCCGGACGTATGAGCTGACCGAATCGTGTTCGCACGTGATGAAGCAGTCGGCCGCGTCGTTCGACGACGTGTTTCGCGACCTGGACAATCTCGGCCGGATCTTCGGCGTGGAGGCGCGCGCCGCGCAGGTCGTCGCCGCGATGCGTGCGCGTCTCGCGGCGGTGTCGCGCGCGATCGGGCGCCCGGCGCCGCTGCGCGTGTTCGTCTACGACAGCGGCACCGACAAGCCGATGACGGCAGGCGGGCTCGCGATGCCGACCGCGCTGCTGACGGCGGCCGGCGCGCGCAACGTGATGGACGACGTGCCGCGCAGCTGGACGCAGGTGAGCTGGGAAAGCGTGGTCGCGCGCGATCCGCAGGTGATCGTGATCGTCGACTACTCGGCGGTGACGGCCGGGCAGAAGCAGCAGTTCCTGCTGAGCCAGCCGTCGCTCGCGCGCGTGGCCGCGATTCGCGACCGGCGTTTCGTCGTGGTTCCGTACGATGCGGCGACGCCGGGCCCCGAGAACGTCGCGGCCGTCGAGACGCTCGCGCGCGCTTTCTATCCGGCCGCGTTCGCCGGGCCGGCGCGATGAGCGTGCCGGTGCGGGCGACGCGGCCCGGCCTGCGCACGACGGTGGCTGCGCTGGCGTTGTTGCTGGCCGTATCGATCGTCGCGTCGGCCGCGTTCGGGCCGGCGCCGATCGCGATGCCGGCTGCCGTGCGGATCGTCGCCGCGCACGTCGCGTCGGCGTTCGGCGCGGCCGGCGGGTTCGCGGCCGCCGCGGGCGACGACAGCATCGTGTGGCTGATCCGCATGCCGCGCGCGCTGCTGGCCGCGATCGTCGGCGCGACGCTGGCGGCGGTCGGCGTCGCGTTGCAGGCGGCGACCGCGAACCGCCTGGCCGATCCGCACCTGCTCGGCGTGAGCGCGGGCGCGATGCTCGGCGCCGTCGCGGTCACGGTGCTGGCCGGGGCGGCGTTCGGCCCGTTTACGCTGTCGGCCGCCGCCTTTGCGGGTGCGCTCGCGGCGACCGCCTGCGTCGTCGCGCTCGCCTACCGGCGCGGCCGGCTCGAATCGGACCGGCTGCTGCTCGCGGGCGTCTCGGTGTCGTTCATGATGGCCGCGTTCGGCAACCTGCTGCTGTATCTCGGCGATCAGCGCGCCGCGTCGTCGGTGCTGTTCTGGATGCTCGGCGGCGTCGGGCTCGCGCGCTGGGATCTGCTGCCGGTGCCGGCCGTGTGCGCGGTGCTTGCCGGCGGCGCGTTGTACGCGCGGCGTCGTGAACTGAACGCGCTGATGTCGGGCGATGTCGCGGCGGCCGCGCTCGGCGTGCCGAGCGCGCGGATGCGGCGCGAGGTGTTCGTCGTCGCGTCGTTCGCGACGGGGGCGATGGTCGCGGTGAGCGGCGCGATCGGCTTCGTCGGGCTCGTGACGCCGCATCTGTGCCGTCGCGTCGTCGGCGCCGAGCACGGCAGGCTGCTGCCGGTGGCCGCGCTCACGGGGGCGATCCTGCTCGTGTGGGCCGATGTCGCCGCCCGTACGCTCGCGGCGCCGGAGGATCTGCCGATCGGCGTCGTCACCGCGATGTTCGGCAGCCTGTTCTTCGTCGCGCTGCTGCGGCGCCGGTGAGTGGGGCGCATGCGGCGGCTTGGGGCAGGTGCTCAAGCGATCAGGCGATCAGGCGATCAGGCGATCAGGCGATCAAGCGAGGGCGGCAGCGGCGCCCGTCGCACGCTTTATGGCCGCGGCATGGCCGTGCCCGTACCGCGGCCCGGCGCGTTTGAATGGACGAGCGCGCCCGTCACGTCGAAGAGACCTTCCGGCAGTGTTCGCGCGGGCAGCGTGATCACGAAGCGTGCGCCGCCGAGCGGAGAATCCTCGAGCCGCACGTCGCCGCCGTGTACCTGCGCGACGCGTCGCACGATCGCGAGGCCGAGCCCGAATCCGCCGGTCTGCCGGTCGCGGCTGGAGTCGAGCCGCTGGAACGGCTCGAACACGCGGGCGCGTTCGGCGACCGGAACGCCGGGGCCGTCGTCGTCGACGCTCAGCACGAGCGCGCCGGCCCGGTCGCTTTCGGCGGCGAGCAGCACCGTGCGCGACGCATAGCGCGCGCCGTTGCGGATCAGGTTCAGCAGGGCGCGGGCGACGAGTTTCGGGTCGCACACATGGGTCGCGGGCGCGTGGAGCGTCGACACGTCGAGCGCGATGCCGCGATCGGCAACGTCGTTCGCGACGCTGCCGGCGACGCTGTCGATCAGCGCATCGATGCCGACTTCCATCGGTGCGAGCTGGCTCGCCCCCTGTTCGAGCCGGCCGATCGTCAGCAATTCGGTGACGAGCTCGTCGAGCTCGCGCACGTCGCGCCGCAGCGCGTCGCGGCGTTCGCGCATGCGGCCCGTCTCGTCGGGTTCGGCGAGCAGCGCGAGCCCGAATTCGAGCCGTGCGAGCGGCGTCTTAAGTTCGTGCGAGATGCCGTGCATCATTTCACGCTGCTGCTTGATCGACGCCTCGATGCGCTCGGCCATGTCGTTGAACTGCTGCGACAGTTCGAAGATGTTCGACTTGCCCGACAGCTTCACGCGCGTGGACAGCGTGCCGGCGCCGAACGCGTGCGCGGCGTCCCGCAGCTTGCGCAGGTCGCGCCAGTGATAGTGCAGCCACAGCACGACCGCGAACAGCGTGCCGAGCGCGAGCAGCAGGTACGCGTAGATCTTGATGTCGAGATCGGGAGCTTCGTTCGGCCGCGCGTGCAGCACGGAGCCGTCGGCGAGCGGCATGTAGTAGTCCTTGCCGTTGTAGCTGATCGCGATGCGGCCGGCATCGAGATCGCGCAGCGGCGTGCCGCTCAGCTGCGCACGGGCGGCGGGCATCGACATGAAGCCGAATCCCTCGTTGCCGTGTTGCGCGAGTTCGCGCAGCGCAAGCGCGCGCTGCCCGCCCGGATGGCGTTCGAGGTAGTCGTTGAGCACGAACGCGTAGGTCGACAGCGAGTCGCGCTGCGCCTGCGCGACGCGCTCGTAGAAGATCCGGTCGAACGTCAGCTGGATGAACATGATCGACGCGCCGACGAACAGGATCACGACGAGGTACAGCCTGATCAACGGACGCAGCATTTATTCGTCCCACGCGGAAGGGCTGAACAGGTAGCCGCGGCCCCAGATCGTCTTGATCTTGTGCGGCTCCGACGACGCATCCTCGAAACGGCGGCGCAGCTTCGAGATGCCGGAATCGACCGAGCGGTCGAGCCCGTCGAACTCGATCCCGCGCAACTGCTTCAGGATATCGTCGCGGCTCAGCACGGTACCGGCCGCGCGCGCGAGGATCAGCAGCAGGTTGAATTCGGCGGTCTTCAGGTCGACCGGCTCGCCGCGCCAGGTGACGGTGCGGTTCGGCGGCGAGATCGTCAGCTCGCCGAACACCAGCGCCGTGGGTGCGACGGCAGGCGCTTCCGCGGCGGCCGGCTGCGCGCGGCGCAGCAGCGCGCGGGCGCGCGCGACGAGCACGCGCGGCTCGATCGGCTTCGTCACGTAATCGTCGGCGCCCGTCTCGAGGCCCGCGATCTGGTCGTAGACATCCGCGCGTGCGGTGAGGATCAGCACGGGGATATTGGTGAACGCGCGGATGCGCCGGCACACCTCCATCCCGTCGAGGTTCGGCAGCATCAGGTCGAGTATCACGAGGGCCGGCTGGTGCTCGCGCACCGCGGCGACGGCGAGGTCGCCGCGCCGTACGACCGTCACCGCGAATTCATAGCCGTCGAGGTATTCGCGGACGAGCTGCGCGAGGCGGTCGTCGTCCTCGATCAGCAGCACGCGGTATTTGAGCGGATTGTCGTTCATGGTCTCCTCAGAATGCACGCGCGATCTCACCGCCCGGCAGGCGGAGGGCGGCGCGGCACGCAAATTCTATCCGGCGCGTGGAGGGCCGGGGGACGGGTACGACAATCTCGGACAATCGAACACAATTGAGCACAGATTCTGCGCAGATTCGGGACAGTCTTGGCGCAAGGCGGCACCTAGACTGCGGGCTCCGTCACTCTTATCTCAATATTGTGCGCCCAATCCTTCGCCGTTACCGCTATTGCATGCCGCTTGCCGGGCTGACCCTCGCCGCCGCCGCCCATGCGGAAAACCAGTATTCGCTGTCGCTCGGGGGCGGTTTCGCGCCGCGCTACCAGGGCAGCAACCAGTATCGCGGCGTCGTCGCGCCGTCGTTCTCCGCGCTCTTCGGCAACGGCTTCTTCATCGACAGCACCGAGGGGGCGGGCTACAAGCTGAACCTGCCGCACGGCGTGTTCGTGTCGGCGGCCGTGAGCTACGACGCCGGCCGTGCGGACGAAAACCGCTTCGACCTGCCGGGCTCCGACTACCTGAAGGGCATGGGCCGGATTCCGGGCTCGGTGCTGGTCGGCGTGCGCGCGGGCGTGACGCTGTTCGACGCGGCCGAACTGAGCGTCACGATCGATACGCCGGTGACGCACACGTCGCGCGGCGTGTCGGGCCACGTCGATCTCGCGGTGCCCGTCTTCAAGACCTCGCAGCACGAGATCGTCGTGACGGGTACCGTACACGCGGGCTCGGGGCGCTACACGCAGACGTTCTACGGAGTGACCGACGCACAGTCGATGACGAGCCGGTTCCGGCCGTATTCGACGAGCGGCGGGATCGACAGCGCATCGATGGCGGTCGCGTGGAACTGGACGCTGTCGCGGCACTGGTCCGTGCACGCGACCGGCGGCGTGACCCGGCTGCTCGGCCGCTACGGCGACAGCCCGATCGTCCAGTCGCGCAGCAACTACTACGGGATCGCCGGCGCCACCTACAAGTTCTGAGCGGATTGCCGCGGCAGGCGCGCATGCCGCATGCACGCACCGTGGCGCCGTGCCGCGTGCGGTAACATGCTGGCGGCTACGGCTACGGCTACGGCTACGGCTACGGCTACGGCTACGGCTACGGCTACGGCTACGGCTACGGCTACGGCTCAAATGCCGGAGTCGCGGCCGGGGTGCGCCGAGCCGACCTGGCTTCGTGCGACGGCAGCCGTCGCCCATGCGCCGCCCGCTCGGCCGGCGCATCGCCCGCGTTCCGCCGGGCACGAAAGGGAGAAACCGATGAAGAAGACGATCGCGATGCTGACGGCACTGGTTGCGAGCGCAACGTTTGCGGGATGCGCGAACATGGACGCGAAGAACACGAGCGCGGGCGGTCCGCCCACGAATGGCGGGCAGGCGTGCAAGGCGGACGCGGGGCCGGACGATGCGCTGGTCGGAACGACCGAGGCGGACGCGGCGGCGCAACTGGACGGCTGCCTGTGGCGCGTGCTCGAGCGGGACGGCAAGGCGTTGCCGGGGACGATGGACTACCGTCAGGAACGCCGCAATCTCGGCATTCGCGACGGCAAGGTGATCTGGGTGCGGCGCGGGTGAGCAACCGGGCCCGCGCGCACGGGACCGTCGTACCGGCCCGCGGGTTACTTCGAGATATACCAGAGCGCGTCGGTGCTGACGCGCGTGGCCGGCGGCGTCGCGGCCGGCGCCTGGGGCGTGGCGGCGGGCGGCGTGGCTGACGTCACCGCGGTGGGCCATGTGGCCGGCGCGTTCGACGCGGGCGAGGGCGTCGGCGTGTTCGCCGTGTTCGCGGTCGTGGCCGTTCCCGACGTCGACGGCGTATTCAGATACCACAGCGCATCGGCCGATGCCGTGCGTTTTGCCGGCGGACTGGCCGCCGTCGTCGTTGCCGCATTCGCTGCCGCGTTGCCCGGCTTCTTCGTCGCGGGGGCGCCCGCGGCCGTCGTCGCGCCGGTCGCGCCGGCCTGAGCGGTCATGCCGGCGTCGCCGCCCGCGCCGCGCTGCGCGCGCGCCTCGAACGGCCCGAGCTGGAAGATTAACGTTTGCGCGGGGCGCGTCAGGACGGCATACGGAAACTGCAGTTCCCACGACATCAGCACGCGCCCGGCCGACGTCTCGGTGAAGATCGCCGGCACGTGCTTCATGTCGCTGAACTGCACGTAGATCCGCGCACCGTCGTCGAAGACCTGGGTCGGCTTGGCCTGGTCCGCCCCCGTGACCGTCCATCCGAAGTTGTACGTGCCGGCCGGGCCGGCGGGGCCGCCCTGCGGCGGTTGAGGGGGCGGCGCGGCCGGCGAGATCGTGCGCGGGCGGGTGATCTGCTGCGGGGCGGACACGCTCAGGCTCGCGAACGGGTTGTACGCCTGTGCCTGCTGCGGCGGCGTAAAGGAAGGTGGAAGGATGGGCATGGGAGTATCCGGCGAATCCGGCATGGTCCGGATTGCATCATAGACCTTGCGCGCATAGGCGAGGCGCTTGTCGGGCGACGCGGAGTTGTACGCGCCGATTGCGTTCCAGTTCGGGCCGAGCTGGCGAATGTTCTGCGACAGGATCCATGCGCCGACATAGGCATTCGTGCATGCGTCGAACAGGCTTTCCCGCGTGATGCCTTCGCGCGCGAGCGTCGGCAGCCACGTGCTGTTGATCTGCATCAGGCCGATGTCGACCGTGCCGTTGGTGTTGGTGTTGACGGCGTTCGGATTCATGCCCGATTCGACCTGCGCGATCCCGCGCATCAGGCTGACGCTCACGTGCTGGAACGCGGCCGCGTCGTCGAGGCAATCGGCCCGCGCGACGCCGTGCAGCACGCACGACATTGCGATCGTCGAGGCGATTTTCAGCGTTTCGTGGCTGATCGAACAGGTGGTCTGACGCGGCATGGCAGGATGGGGCGGAATCCGGCCGCCCGGTGCAAGGAAATTACGCAGACGCGAAGTTTGCCATAGCGGGCAGGTAAATGGCTCGCGTCGAACTTTCCTTTGCATTTGCCGGTGCGCTTGCGACGCATCGGAATCGTGTCCGGTGAGGGGAGCGGCAACGCGCAATCGGCAAGAATGCCCGGTTGTTTCGGCGAATGCCGGCTTAATGGCGGCGCCGGGAATAACGGCGCACAAGGTCATGCGTGCCGGGAAAACCGGGTTGAATCAAATACGTCGGAAATTTCACGGCAACCGGTTTTCAGGCCGAAAAGGGCAACGGCCGAAAAGAGCAATAAAAGGGAAAAGGGCAATGAAAGGCCGTGCGAAAACCCTCGGCGGCCGAAACCGCCATGCCGTTCGACGCGGATCCGGCCGGCCGCGCGGCCGGCCGTTGCGGATCAGAAGCGGTGACGCAGGCCGAGATTGACCATCGTCTGCGAGCTCGTGCCCGCATAGCCGTACGAGCCGATCGACGCCTGCGCGGCCATCGAGCCGCCCTGGCCGTCGCCGGTCCGGCCGCTTGCGTGCTGATACGCAGCGCTCAGGTAGACGTCGGTGCGCTTCGACAGGGTGTAGTCCGCGCCGGCCGAGACCTGGTGATAGGTGGCCGACGTATCGCCGCCGGAGCGTGTGTAGCTGTAGCCGAGGCCGACCAGCAGCGCGTTCGTCGCCTGGTAGTTCACGAAGCCTTGCCCCGTGTCGTAGTGCTCGTTCGAGCCGAACGCCGAGCTGGCGTCGCGGCGGTACTGCGCGTTGCTGTAGCCGACGCCGAACGTGAACGGGCCGGCGGCGTACTGGCCCGCGATGCGCGCGATGCCGATCGAGTGCGCGCTCGCGTAGCCGCTGTTGACCGGGCCGTCGAACGTGCCGTCCGACGAGCTGGCCCAGTCGCTGCGCAGGCCGTTCGACGCGGGGCTGTTGGTCGCGTGGAAGTAGCCGCCCGCGACGCTGAACGGCCCGTTGTTGTACGACACGGCAGCCGAATACGAATTGGCGGCGCCCGTGCTGCCGGCGATGCCGCCGAACGAATACATCGCCGAGAACTGCAGGCCGCCATACACGGCCGACGTGAATTTCACCGCGTTGTCGACGCGGAAGCTGTTGTCGTAGTTGTCGACGTCGCCCGCCGTCGCGAACACGCTGCCGAGCGTGTTGTCGGCGGTGATGCCCTGTACGAGATCGATGAGCGGATCGTACTGGCGGCCGAACGTGAGCGTGCCGTAGCGGTCGCTCGTCAGGCCGACGAACGCCTGCCGGCCGAACAGGCGGCCGCCCTGGCCCTGCCGGCCGTTGCTCGGGTCGAAGCCGTCCTCGAGCTGGAACAGCGCCTTCAGCCCGCCGCCGAGATCCTCGGTGCCCTTCACGCCCCAGCGGCTTCCTGCCAGGTTGCCCGCGCTGCTGTTGCCGAGCATCCACGCGTTGTCCTTGCCCTGCGCATGGTTCACGTAGGTGAGCGACGTGTCGATCACGCCATACAGCGTGACGCTCGACTGCGCATGTGCGACGGGTATCGTCGCGCATGACGCGAGCGAAATCAGCGAGAGGGCCGTGCGTTTCATTTCATCTCCTTGCGCATTCGTTGGTGTTCGTGATCCGGAATGGCAGGAGACTACCGAGGCCGCCTGAAACGGCAAAAATGAAATTCTCTCTTGTAGCCTGGCGAAGACAGGGATCTCCTCCGGAATTCGCCATTGAAGGATTTGAATTGTTGGAAATCGCGCATCAATGATTTTTCATTGCGCCATTTTTGAATGAGGTCTTGCAGATCCCGAGATAATTTCCCGCGATTTCCGGGAAAACGACGGCGGCCGGAATATTGTTATCGATCCGTCAAATGATTATTGAACGAATTGAATCGACCGGGCTGTAAGGGATGTGTTAGCGGCATGACTCGTCGCTCGCGACGGCGCGGTGGCGTCGCCGGCCGCGCCGCACCGTCGTCGTCGCGCATCGAAACCGCAGGCGCAAGCTTACTTTTGTATATAATAATCATTCGCATTTACAAAATCGTTGACGCCTGCGCCTCCGGAACCCGGCCATGTCCGCTGACAAGCTGTCTCTCCATCGAGAAATCGACGCCCTCCATGTCGGCCACCACGCGTGGCTGCGCGGCTGGCTGAGCCGGAAGCTCGGTTGCGCGCACCGCGCGGCCGATCTGGCGCACGACACGTTCATGCGTCTGCTCGCGCGCGACGAGCCGATCGGCGCGGACGAACCGCGCGCGCTCCTGACGACGGTCGCGCAGCGCGTGCCGAGCAACCACTGGCGGCGCGAGCAGATCGAGCGCGCGTATCTCGACGCGCTCGCGCAGCGCCCGCTGACATATGCGCCGTCGCCCGAGGAGCGGGCCGTCGTGCTCGAGACGCTGCTCGAAATCGACCGGATGCTCGACGGCCTGCCGCTCGCGGCGAAGCGCGCGTTCCTGCTTGCGCAGCTCGACGGCCTCACGCAGGCGGAGATCGCAAGCGAGCTCGGCGTGTCGCTCGCAACGGCGAAGCGCTATCTCGTGAAAGCCGGCACGCAGTGCTTCTTCGCGATGGCGGCCTGACCGATGGCCGCCCCGGGAGCGCCGGCCGTGCCGCAGGACGTTGCGCGCCGCGCGGTCGAATGGTGGGTCGACCGGCAGGCCGGCCGCACCGACGACGCGTTCGTCGCCGCGCTCGCGCGCTGGCGCGCGGAGGATCCGGCGCACGACGCGGCATGGCGACATATCGAAGCAATGCAGCGCGGGTTCGGCCGGCCGGCGGCCGGGCTCGACCCGCAGGCCGCGCGCGCGGCGCTGTTGCCGGCGCGCGAGGGGCGTCGCGAGGCGGTCATCAAGGTACTGATCGTCCTGCTGTTCTCGGGCGGTGCCGAATGGATGGCGGAGCCCGCGCGGCGCGCGGCGATCTGGCCGGCCGACCTGCGCACGGCGCTCGGGGAGCGGCGCACGGTGACGCTCGCGGATCGCACGGTCGTCGTGCTCGATACCGATACGGCACTCGACGTGCGCTTCGACGATGCGGTGCGCAGCCTGCGCCTGCTGCGCGGCACGATCATGGTGACGAGCGGCCACGACGATCGCGCGCCCGTGCGGCCGCTCGTCGTGGCGACCGCGCAGGGCGAGTTGCAGCCGCTCGGCACGCGCTTCGCGGTGCGGCAGCGCGACGGCGCGACGCATCTCGAGGTGTTCGCCGGCGCGGTGCGCGTGCGGCCCGTCGATGCGGCGGCCGGTACGCGCATGATCGCGGCGGGCGAGGGCGCGGATTTCACGCGCGCCGCGATCGGCGCGCCGGCGCCGCTCGATGCGTACGCGTCCGCATGGACCGACGGCATGCTCGTCGCGTCGCACATGCGGCTGGCGGACCTCGTCGCCGAGCTCGACCGCTATCGTCGCGGCAGCCTGCGCTGCGATGCGGCCGTGGCCGACCTGCGCGTGTCGGGGACCTATCCGCTCGACGATCCCGCGCGCGTGCTCGACACGCTGAAGGCGACGTTGCCGATCGACGTCCGCTACGTGACGCGTTACTGGGCGACGGTCGTGCCGGCCCGCTCGTAAGCGTGGCGAAAAAATCGACGCCGGCCCGAGCTGTTTTTCGAGGTTCGCGTGACATGGGAAGTGAAAGCAGCACTGGCCCATCGTCCACCGACTTCCCGATCATGGTTTCCATCCGTCTCACATATCGGCGCCGCCGCGCGCCCGGCTGCGCCCGCGATGCCGGGCCGCTCGTGACCTGGGGAAAACGACCTGCTCGACGATCTCGCGATGACGGGCAAGCGTCATGACGTCGACTTCGGCGAAACGGGCCAGGAGCGCTGCCTGTGGCTCGTCGATGCGCCGCACCGGATCTCGGCCGGGCTGCCGGCCGGCGCGACGAACGTGTGCGGCAGGCAGGCGCCGATGAGCCGGGGCGAGCCGGGGCTCGGCGCGATCACGATCGCAACCGTGTACGGCCAAGCCGGGAAGGCCGCGATCTTCGCGTACGAGAAGGGCGCGACGATGGACTGCGAAGCGCTCGCGCCGGCCCGCCGCGTGATGTTCTTCCTCGACAACGACACGTTCGCGACCCTGTCGCCGGCCGGGATCGCGCTGTTCGACGCGGCCGTCGACTGGGCGGCCGGGCGGCGCTGAGCGGCGGCGCGCACGCTTACGCCGGCCTCGCGGCCCGCGGCGACCCGCGCCGCCGCGCCGCCGCTTCGATCAGCCGCGCGAGCGCCTGCGCCGGCTCGGACATCGCGTGCGGCGCGCGATGCACGAGCCCGATGTCGCGGTGGAACGTGTGGCGCCCGAGATCGATCGCGCGCACACCCGCCGGCCAGCGGCGATACGCGGCGGTCTGCGGCACGATCGCGACGCCGACGCCGTGCTCGACCAGCTTGACGATCGCATCGAGCTCGTCGAGTTCGCATGTGTCGCGCACCGCGATGTGCATCTTCTTCAGGAAGCGATCGACCTGGCGGCCGCCGAACGAGGCGCGGTCGTAGCGGACGAACGGCTCGCTTGCCAGCAGCGCGGCCCAGTCCTTGCCCGTCACGCCGCGCGGCACGATGAGCCGGAACGGCTCCTGCGCGAGCGTCGTCCAGTGCAGGTCGCTTTGCAGCGCGAACGGCGGCCGGATGATCGCGGCCATGTCGATGTCGCCCGCGTCGACCCGGTTGACCAGTTCGATCGACAGCCCCGGTATCACGCGCGTGCGGCATGCCGGATGGCGGCGATGGAAATCGGCGAGCGCGGCCGGCAGCAGGGCGTTCTGCACCGACGCGATCGCGCCGATCGTGACGCGCACGGCGGCCGGCGAGCCGGGGGCCGTCGAGCTCAGGCTCTCGTACAGGCCGATCAGCGCCTGCGCCTGGTCGAGCACGTGATGGCCCCTCTCGTTCAGGCGCGCCGAGCGGCCCTGCCGGTCGAACAGCGCGAAGCCGAGTTCGGCTTCGAGACGCTGCATCTGCGCGCTCACGGCCGCCTGCGTCAGCCCGATGCGGTTGCCGGCCGCCGCGAACGTGCCTTCCCGGGCGACCGCGACGAGGGTTTTCAGTTCGCGGATCATTCATCGATTCCATTTGTGAATCAGCCAACTATATATTGATTTTATTTTTGCTCGACGTTGTCTACCATGGTGCCGTCCTCGCGTCATGCGAGCGTTCCATCACGAGGCAACCATGGGTCTTTCCCCGTTTCACCTGGCGATCCCGGTCTACGACCTGCCGGCCGCGCGCGATTTCTACGGCCGCGTGTTCGGGCTGGAGGAGGGGCGTTCGAGCGCGCAATGGGTCGACTTCGACTTCTACGGGCACCAGCTCGTGATCCATGCGCATCCGAAGACCGCGTCGCAGGAAAGCGCGCACACGAATGCCGTCGACGGCCACGACGTGCCGGTGCCGCATTTCGGGATCGTGCTCGACTGGGCGAGCTGGGAAGCGCTGGCCGAGCGGCTGAGGTCGTTCGGCGTGACGTTCGTGATCGAGCCGTACGTGCGGTTCCAGGGGCAGGTCGGCGAACAGGCGACGATGTTCCTCTTCGATCCGTGCGGCAATGCGCTCGAATTCAAGGCGTTCCGCGACATCGGCCAACTGTTCGCGAAGTAACCGCGCTGCGCCGATCGAAGTTGGGTGCGAGAATGCCGGCTTCGGCCGCGCCGCGCACAGGCGCGCGGGCCGGCGTCGCGCCGCACGGCACCCCGCCGTGCGCGCCGTTCTCCAAGGAACCCGTATGGACCGTCACATCGCTCCGGTGGAGCTGAAGAAAGCCTACCGCCTTGTCAATCACGGCCCGACCGTGCTCGTATCGGCCCGTCACGACGGCGTCGACAACGTGATGGCTGCCGCGTGGGCGTGCGGGCTGGATTTCATGCCGCCGAAGCTGACGGTCGTGCTCGACAAGTCCGCGAAGACGCGCGAGTTCGTCGAGCGCAGCGGCATGTTCGTGATCCAGGTGCCGACGGCCGCGCAAATCCGGCTGACGCACGCGGTCGGCAGCCACAGTCTCGCGGAGCGGCCGACCAAGCTGAGCGACGCGGGCGTCACGCTGTTCGACATCGAAGGCCACGACCTGCCGTTCGTCGCCGGCTGCTCGGCCTGGCTCGCGTGCCGGCTGATTCCCGAGCCGCACAACCAGCAGGCCTACGACCTGTTCATCGGCGAGGTGGTCGCGGCGTGGTCGGATACGCGCGTGTTTCGCGACGGCCACTGGCATTTCGAGTCGGCCGATCCCGAGCTGCGCAGCCTGCATTACATCGCGGGCGGCAGTTTCTATGCGATCGGCGAATCGCTGCAGATCGATCCGGCCGCCGAGTAAGCGCCGGGCGCACCGCCGTTTTCCGTCAGGGCGTGTGCTTCACGTGCGCCGTTCCGCATCATTCCGATCGTCTGCGCACGCATCTGGAATCCGGATGTGCAGGCGGCGAAGCAATGGCTCGCGGGCATCGTGCGCGGCGATGCCGTGCGTGATGAATTGGATTGCCGGCGCTCGGCGCATTCAATGGCATGGTGCGCGATGCGCTCGGCGGCCGCGTCATGCGCTCGCTCGCGCCCGGCGCGCACGGCAACGCCAGGCCGGCCGGTTCGGCGCTGCCGGCGGTCGACGTGCCCGACTTGACCGGCGTGACGGCGGGCGTTGCCGCCCGGCGCCGGCCGGGGTCCGTCACGGAATCAGCAGTTCGCGGCGCCCGTCCGCGTGCTCGATGCGTTCGCCGGCGATGTGCAGGCGCTGGTCGTCGCGATAGTCGTAGACGGCGCGCGCCGCGGCGAGCTGGTCGAAATCGAGTTCGACCGCATGGCGCGATTCGGCAGCGCCGGCTTCGAAGATCAGGTTGCCGAACGGATCGGCCGCGAGGCTGCCGCCGGCGAACACGACATCGTGCGCGCTTCCGCCCACCCGATTGGCCACGACCGTGAACACCTGGTTCTCCATCGCGCGCGCCGTTGCCGACGTGCGGTGGACGTAGCGGTACGGTTCCATGTTGCCGTCGGTCACGAGGATCGCCTGTGCGCCGAGGGCGGCAAGCGCGCGGCGGGTTTCGGGGAATTCGCTGTCGTAGCAGATCAGCAGGCCGATCCGCACGCCGCGCCACTCGAGCGTCGCGTAGCGGTCGCCGGGCAGCACGACGCCACGCTCGCTGACCCACAGGTGCGTCTTGCGGTAGCGCAGCGCGACGCCGTCCGGCGTGACGAACACGGTCGTGTTGTAGAAGCGGCCGCCGTCGTTCTCGATCAGCCCGACCACGACCGCGACGTCGCGTGCACGGGCGGCCGCGATGACCGCGCCGACGCTCGGGCCGTCGAGCGGCTCGGCGACTTCGGCGAGGTTCGACGGATCGAGGAAGCCGGTGAGTTGCGCTTCAGGAAACATCACGATGTCGGTGCCGGGCGCGCAGGTCGCGATCGCCTCGAGCGTGCGCTGCAGGTTGTAGTGCGTGTCGCCGTCGCGGCCGGCGAGCTGGACGATGTCGAGCTTCAGTTTCATGGGCGATGTCGCTGGGGCCGGTCGCCGGGGCGCCGGAAGGGGTGGGCAAGGAGGGCCCAGTATGCGCCGATCCCGCCGGTTTCCCATCCTGCCGGCGTGTTAACCCGTCGGGGGTATTGATTCCCGGGGCCGTGGCCGGGAGCATCCACTTTTTTTGAGTGGTCTGACCTGTCAAACCTCAAGTCGCGGGGCGGCAGGTCGTTAAATCCGTTTGCGTACTCATTTGACTGTTCGATAACAACGCGCAACCGGAGATCGCCGTCACCATGCTGTCATCCATTCGCACCCGAATCCTGGCAACTTGCGTCGCCATCGTCGTCACGGCGCTCGCCGTCACGGGAGGCCTCGTCTACGAGGTCGTCAAGCGCCACAACGACGAAACCATCGACCGGAACCTGCAGTCGGTTCTGGCCGGCCATGCGCTGGCGCTCGACGAGTGGATCGCGAGCCGGGCGCAGCAGACCCAGGCGCTCGCGGACACGCTGGCGGTCGGCGAAGGCGATCCGGTGCCGGCGCTGACGCTGCTCGGCAAGTCGGGCGGCTTCCAGGTGCTGACGCTCGGCCTGCCGGACCGCACCGCGTTCTCGAACGTCCCGCTTGCGCCCGGATACGATCCGACCGCGCGGCCGTGGTACCGGCAGGCCGTCGACGCCGGCCGGCTGGTCGTCACCGCGCTGTACCGCGATGCGACGACCGGCAAGCCGGCGTTCGCGTTCGCGGCGCCGGTCGTCCGGGGCGGCGCGCTGAAGGGCGTGCTGGCGGCGAGCCTCTACCTGGAGCGCGCCAGCGCGATCGTCGCGTCGATGCATCCGACGCCCGCGAGTTTCGCGTTCCTGGTCGACCGCAGCGGGCGCCTCATCGCCGGCGCGAAGACGGACCTGATCATGAAACCGGCCACGGAGCTGTCGCCGGCGCTGACGCCCGAGCGTCTCGCCGGGCTGCAGACCGTGACCGAGCCGGTGGCGGTCGAGGTGGACGGCGTGACCAAGCTGCTGCGCGCCCGCACGATCGCCGGTACCGACTGGTCGCTCGTGATGGCGCTCGACCAGGCGGACGTGACGGCCGGCATGCGGGCCGTGGCGACGACGACGCTCGTGGCCATCGTGATCGTGGCCTGCATCGCGGCCGCGCTCGTCGGCGCGCTGACGAACGCGGCGTTCCGGCGCGTGCTGCTGGTGCGCGACGCGCTGACCGACGTCGCGAGCGGCAGCGGCGACCTGACGAAGCGGCTGCAGGCGGACGGCGACGACGAAGCCGCGCAGATCGCGCGCGCGTTCAACGTGTTTGCGGAGAAGATCGGCGCGATCCTGCTGGAGATCCGCGGCTTCAGCGAATCCGTGAGCGTCGCGAGCGCGGAGATCGCGCAGGGCAACCAGGATCTGTCGAGCCGCACCGAGCATGCGGCGTCGAGCCTGCAGGAGACGGCGGCGGCGCTCGAGGAGATCGCCGGCACCGCACGCAACTCGGCCGATGCGGCGACGCAGGTGAACCGGCTCGCGGAATCGGCGTCGGGCGTGGCGATGCGCGGCGGCGAGGTGGTGAGCCGGGTGGTCGCGACGATGAGCGAGATCACGGCGGCCTCGACCGAAATCTCGAACATCATCGGCGTGATCGACGGCATCGCGTTCCAGACCAATATCCTCGCGTTGAACGCGGCCGTGGAGGCGGCGCGCGCGAACGAGCACGGGCGGGGCTTCGCGGTCGTCGCGGGCGAGGTGCGCACGCTCGCGCAGCGCAGCGCGCAGGCCGCGAAGGAAATCAAGCAGCTGATCGAGGCGTCGGTCGACAAGATCGAGGGCGGGTCGGGGCTCGTGCAGACGGCCGGCGCGACGATGGACGAGATCGTCGAGGGCGTGCGCGGCATTTCGAGCGTGATCGCGGAAATGACGGTTGCCGCGAACGAGCAGAGCACCGGGCTCGCGCAGGTGAACCAGGCGGTGTCGCAACTCGATCACGCGACGCAGCAGAACGCGGCGCTCGTCGAGGAGTCCGCCGCGGCCGCGGCGCTGCTGCGCGAGCAGGCGGCGCGGCTCGCGCAGACGGTCGGCGAATTCAAGCTCGCGCGTCCGGCGGCCGGCACGACGCCGGCGTGATGCGCCGCGCGGGGCGGAGGCGGCGCGGCCCGGACGGGCCGTGCGTCATCCGCCGGCCTGCGCGTTGAGGAACAGCGAAAACAGCTCGGACTGCGAATTGATCGCGAGCTTCCCGTAGATGTTGCGCCGGTGCACCTTGACCGTTTCCGCTGAAATCGCCAGCTTGTTCGCGACTTCCTTGTTCGACCGGCCGCTCAGGATCAGCCGGATCACGTCGAGTTCGCGGGCGGTGAGCGGCGTGCCGAGCCGCGCCATCGCCTGCTCGAAGCCGTCGTGCGCGCCGGGCCGGCGCGACGGCCCGTGCTCGGCGCACGCCGGCTCGAATGCCAGCCGCTGCCGCATCAGCCCGGCCACCCACGGCCGGATCAGGTCGAGCAGCGCAACCTGTTCGGGGCTGAAGCGCCGCTTGCTGCCGAGCGACAGGCACAGCGTGCGCGCGTCGTCGAGCACGACGTTGAACTGCACCTCGTCCTCGACGACGTTGTGCGTGAAATAGAGCGTGTAGTACTCGGTGTCGCGAAAGCATTCGGGCGCGACGTCGGACAGCCGGAACAGGCCGCTCCTCGGCGCGTCGCGGTTCGCGATGTAGAACGGGTCGAGCTGGTACAGGCCCTGCACGTAGTCGCGGAACAGCGGATCGGGGCCGCCGCCTTCGTACGGGCATTCGGCGAGCACCAGCGGGCGGCCGTCGCCGAACGTCAGCGCGACCCAGCTGTCGACCGCGACGTATTCCTCGATCAGCCGGATCAGGGCGAGCCAGAAGCCCGGCCGGTCGAGCGACTCGATGAGCCGCCCGACCGACCGGTGCCATGCGACATCCTGCAAGGTCAGGTTCATGCGTGTTCCGCGTCGGGCAGGACCGGTCGATGCGCCGTGCGTATCGAGCGGGTCCGGGAGTGAAGAACGAGATCGTAACGCCGGCCGGCGCGAATGACGAGGCCGCGACCCGTCCGTCTCCTGATAAGCTATCGCGATTCCGAGACGGAGAAGTCGATGACTCCCAGCGCCAATACCAATACCAATATCGATACAACCACGATGCCCTTGACGGGCCAGCCCCTCGACACCCTGATGGACCGGCTCGAAGCCGATCTCGAGGAAAGCGACTCGAGCCGCGCGAGCGACCTTGCGGCCCGCTTGCGCGCCCAGCCGTTGCGCGCCGATTCGCTCGACGCGATCGCGCGCCTGCATGCGCTCTGGATGCACGCCGGCGATCCGGCTGCCGCGCGCGCCGTGATCGACGACGACGGCACGGGCGTACACGACGCCGCGCAGCCCGACGTGCAGCCCGATATCCGCATGCAACTCGCGCTGTACCGGCTGCAGATCGCCCGGCACCTGGGCGAGAACGACGCCGTGTCGCACGAGATCGGCCAGATGCGCGACATCGTGCTCGCGTCGCCGACGCTCGATGCCGGGCGCTACGTGCGCGCACGCATTCTCGATACGCTGGAATACGATCATGCCGAGCACGCGCTCGACGCGGTCGAACTGCGGCACGTGCTGTGCGGCGCGATCGCCGAGCGCGCCGCGTTCCGCGCATCGGACGAGGCGAACCGGCAATGCCTGCGGGCGTGGGCGCTGCGGCGTCTCGGCCGGAACGACGAGGCGCGCGCGGCGGCCGAGGCCGCGGTGGCGGCCGTCGCATCGGCCGGGGCGGACCAGGACATCGACGTCGACGACTGGCTGCGGGTCGGCAACGCGATGATCGAGCTCGCGCCGCTGCAGTGCGCGACGATACGCCGGGCCGTCGAGGCGCTTGTCGCCGGCTGGACGCCGCCGCCGCGGCGCGAGACCGAGGTGCGGCTGGCGCGGCTCGACGCGCGGGCGGCGCACGCGCAGGGCGATCTCGACGGCGCGCTTGCCCGCTGCGAGATGGCGCGTCACAGCCTCGAGTCGGACGGCAGCGACGACTTCATCGAATACGAACTGCCGTGGCTGCTCGAGGCCGGCCGTTTCGACGACGCCGGGCGGCGCGCGTTCTTCCACGTGTACCAGGTCGAAAGCAGCATGCTCGACCGGGTCGGGCACATCATCCACGCACGCCTGGCCGAGCCGTCCGATACGTCGGTCTGGTGGCCGCTGTGCGCGATGCGCGCGGCCGGCTTCGAGCCGACCTTCGAGCGGCTCGTCGAACTCGGCGCGGAGCAACCCGATGCGCTGGCCGCGCGCTCGCCGGCGCACGGCGAGATCTTCGCCGCGCTCGGCTCGCTCGAAGGCGACGACGCGCGCTACGCGGTGGCCGATGCCGCGTGCGAGGTCGCGCGGCGGCGCGTGCCGGACCATCCGTGGATCGCGCGGCTCGCCGCGGTCTACGACGGCGAAACCGGCCGTATCGACGCGACGACCCAGGCCGCGCGCCTGCTCGCGGCCGCGCAGGAAGGCGAGATGGTCGACAACCGCACCACGTTCGCGCTGACCGAAGCGTGCATCCGCGCGCTGGGCGTCGCCGCCGCGATGAAACTGCCGCCGCCGTCGCTGCCCAGCGGATTGTGGAGCTACGGGTTCGCCGGTGCGATCGACGACGCGGCCGAGGAGGCGATCGACGCACTGCCGGCGGCGGAGCAGGCCCCGGTGCGCGCGGATCTCGAGCGCATGCGGATCGCCGTCTACGAGCAGGGCCGCGCGAGCATGGAGCATTTCTTCGAGACCGGCAACGGGCATCCGTACGATGCCTGTGCGCACCTGTATTCGATGCTCTGCAACAACCTCGCGATTCTCTATCGCGGCCAGGAGCGTTTCGACGAGGCGCTGGTACTGCATCGCAACGGGATCGCGGCGAGCTCGTTTGCCGAGCATTACGACGGGGTCCGCTACGCGCTCTCGCGCCAGGGCAAGGATGACGAGATGCTCGAGGCCGCCGAGCAGCTGTGGCATTACGCTGCCGAATACGGTTACAGCCGGCACGATCCGAACTGGTACGTGTGCGACGTGGTGCGGGCGCTGTACCGCGTCGAGCGCAGCAACGAATTGCCGATCTGGCTCGAGCGCCTGGTCGGCTGGCAGCGCGAACACGATCAGCTCGACGACCGTTTGCCCGACGATGCGCTCGTGGCGCGATTCGTGTTCGTCACCTACATGTCGGAGTCTCACGCGGACCAGGCGGCGGCGCTGTACGACGCCGCGCGGGCGCAGGCCGACGCATCGAACGACCTCGGCGTGCTGACCGCGGCGGCCGACGCGGCGTACGGACTGGGCCGCCAGCCGGACGTGAAGTATTTCTACGAGCGCGTGCTGGTCCTCAACCGGCAATCGGCCGAACCGACCGACCTGAACGTGGACATGATCAAGCAGCGGATCCGCGAGGCCGGCGCGCCGGCGGGGGCGGGCGCGGCGGCCGCGCCGAACAAGCGCTGGTGGAAGTTCTGGCAATGACGGCCGTCGGCCGGCGGGCCGGTTACGCGCCGCGCAATGCGCTGAACGCCGACGCGCTGAAAGCGGCGATCGCCGCGCGCAGCAGCGCACGGGGCGACGCCGACGCCGTGCGCGCGTGGCTGCTCAACCATTTCTACCGGCATGTCGTCGCGAACTTCGCGCCCGCGCGCACGATCGTCTCGCTCGACGACGCGCGCCAGGCGCTCGGCCAGGCCGCGCCGCCGGCGTGGGTCGTCAGGCGCTTCGGCGCCGATGCGAAGACGGCCGGCGACGCAGACGCCGGCCGGCAGGCGCCCGTCGTCTGGGTCGACCCGAACGACGCGGCGCTCCTCGCGCTCGAAACCACGCTCGTCGAGTTTCTCGAGTCGCGCAAGGGGACCGGGCTCGAGGGCAAGCTCGATCGGGTCAATTGCCCGCAGGCGCTCGCGCTGTGGGAGCGCGAGCACGCGGAGATGGCGTCCCGGATCGCGCGCGGCTGGCGCGAGAGCCAGCCCGATGCGTTGCGTACGTGGTGCGACACGGCCAACGGGCGCTTCGTCGAATTCCTGCCCGACAGTGCGCTGCTGCGCGCCGAAATGGCGTTCGAGAGTTACGTGATGCGCCATTGCCTCGGCCAGTTCGCCGACCGGCAGGCGCTGGCGGGCGGCTATGGCGGGCGCTATGCGGAAGCGATCGAGGCGCGCACGCTGCGGTTGCTGAGCTTCCGGGACGCGAGCGGCCAGCCGCACATCACGATCGGCGTCACGGTGCGCGCGGACGGCGGCCTCGACGTCGATCAGGTCAAGGGCAAACAGAACCGGCCGCCGGTCGAGCGCTACGTCGACGACGTACTGGCCTGCCTGAATGCGCTGGGGACGACGGATCGCACGCCGCCCGACTGCATCGCGCTCGGCGTCGTCCATACCGCCTCGGGGTGGTGCCGGATCGAGGACGTGACGGACGCCGCGTCGCAAGCGCGGCTCGTCGCGCGCCATCCGCAGCTGTTCGGGCGGCTCGCCGAGCCGACGCCGACCGTCGAGTGGCTGGTCGCCGCGCGGCAACCGGAGCTGTTGCAGGCGCGGCCGCCGCGTGCCGGTTCGGTGCGCTACGCGGTGCGCGCGACGCTGGCGCCGGCCGCGCGTGCGGACGAGGCGCCGCCCGCGTTTGCAACCGAGGAGGTGGGCTGGCCCGGATACGAGGCGCCGCGCGACGCCGCCGCGCGCGCATGAAGGGGCAAAGACCATGATATTCAAGCTGATCGTTGCCCTGTTCGTGCTGTGGCGGATCGTGCGCTACGTCCGCGGGCGCGTCGCGCGTCGCCCCGCGTTGTCGGCCCGCAAGCACTGGGCGCTGCTGCTCGCGCATCCGTACGTGGAAGCGACGGGGTTCACGGGTTTCGACGATGCGCAGACGAGCCACCTGAACGACACGTCGCGCAAGTTCCTGCGCGCGCAGATGCTGCATCAGATGGAGTTGCGCACCGATGCGACGGACGACGATGCGCGCGCGCATCTGGCGCGCGTGCTCGAGACGCAGTGGTTCCGCGCCGACCTGCATGGGCTGCAGCCGACCGACGATCCGCGCGCGGCGCTCGCGTTCGCCTGCGCGCGGATGGCGTTCCTCGCGCGCGTGGCGATGCTGATGGGCTGGACCGGGCCGGACACCGCGTGGCGGGTGCTGCTGCTCAACGCGCAGCGCGCGCAGGACTGTTTCGGCAGCTGGGCGGATTTCGGCGGCGCATACATCGCGGGGCGCAGGCAATGGGTGGCCGGATTTCGTGCCGATCCGTTCGGCAAGGCGTTCGACGACGCGACGCTGCAGCGCTGGCTTGCGCCGGCCGACGGCGCGTGGGGCCGGGCGGCGTGGCCCGGGCTGGCGGCCTTCGATCCCGAACCGGTCGCGCAACCGCGCTGACGCGTCGATGCTGCCGGCCGTCTGTTTTCCATACTGTTCCTCGTTGCTCTCGACGCCGACATGATTTCATCCGCTCATCCCCTGGTGCGACGTCTGGCACTGTCCGTTGCCTGCCTGGTGTGGGCGGCGTCGCCGCCGGCGGCGCGCGCCGCCGGGCCGATCGCGTCCGACGGCCTGCTGCAGGCGTTCATCCACGACAGCTACGGCACCTGGCGCGCGGACCGCAAGGGCTGGCAGTCGGACCCGGGCGATTTCATCTATGCGCCGTGCGGTTCGCTGCGCGTCGCGACGGCCGACGGCCCGCGCTACCTGCTCGCGATGTGCGGGGAGACCGAGGCGGCCGTGCAGAACGGCATGCCGGGGATGGATTCGGACGGCACGACCGGCACGATCGACCTGTACGTGCTGAAGCCGGCCGCGGACGGCAAGACGCTCGCGCCGGTGGTGAAGAAGGCGGACATCGCGTCCGGCAAGCACGGCGAGCCGGGCACCGTGCGCATCGAGCGCTACGGTCCGCACCTGTTCGGCTTCACGATCGGCGACGGCGTCACGCTGCAGGGCTACACGATGGCGATGCGGTCGATCTGGCTGCCGTACGGCAATGCGCTCGTCGAGGCCGCGCCGCGGATCGACGAAGCGCTGGACAACCAGGGCTCGCTCGATTGCGGGAACGCGAAGTCGCATTGCGAGAGCCGCACGTTCACGATCGTGCCCGACACGACGGCCAGCGGCGACGTCTATCCGCTGACGGTGACCGAGACGGGTTCGCGCGGCGACCGGGATCTCCACGCGCGCTACACGGTGAAGTTCGACGCCGCGCGCGGCCGCTACGTCGTGCCGAAGGCGCTGCGCGAGGGATACTGAATGCGCGCGCGACGGCGCGGGCGGCGTCGCGCCGCCCGCCCGGGCGTCACACGTACAGGTAGCGCACGAGGTGGAAGAACACCGGGGCGGCGAAGCAGATCGAGTCGACCCGGTCGAGCATCCCGCCGTGGCCGGCGATCATCGAGCCCCAGTCCTTGGTGCCGAGCGAGCGCTTGACGGCCGACAGCACGAGGCCGCCGACGAAGCCCGCGATCACGATCGCGAGGGAGATCCCGAACGCCGCGCCGAAGCTGAACGGCGTCACGCGATACAGCGCCGCGCCGCACAGCGTCGCCAGCAGGCCGCCGCCGACGAACCCTTCGATCGTCTTCGACGGCGACAGCTGCGGCGCGATCTTGCGTCGTCCGAACAGTTTGCCGACCACGTACTGCAGCACGTCGCTGATCTGCACGACGAACAGGAAGAAGAACAGCAGCAGCGGGTTCTGCCCCGTGTAGTGCGGGATGTCGAGGATCAGCACGGCCGGCGCGTGGCTCAGGCCGTATACGCACACCATCAGCGCCCAGTTGATCTTCGCGTTGCGGCTCAGGAATTCGCGCGTGTCCTGCGTGAGCGCGGACACGAGCGACATCGCGAAGAACAGGTGCACGGGCACGAAGATCGAATACATGCCGTACCAGTTGATCCCGAGCAGCAGGTACTGCACGGGGATCGCGACGAAGAACGCGATGAACAGCGTCGTATGGTCGCTCGCGGTGGTCGGCGTGAGCGTGATGAATTCGCGCAGCGTCAGGTAGGACAGCACCGCGAACACGAGATACGTGATGTTGTTGCCGAGGCTGATGGCGATGACCATGATCGCGATCATCGCCCACCACGCGCGGATGCGCTGGTTCAGGTTGTCGATGGTCGTGCTCGCGCCGCCGCTGCGCGCGCCGAGGATCGCGCCGATCACGGTGGCGACGACGAGCACGCCCGTGACGCCCGCGACCAGTTCCCAGAAGAGAGTTCGCATGGGTATATCCGGAAAAAGGAAAGGGGGGGCCGCGTTCAGCCGGCCGGCCGCTGCGGCGGCGCGAGCGCGACGACCGCGTCGCGCATGCGGGCGAGGAAGGTCGGCTTGTCTTCCTGCGCGTCGAGCGCCTCGTTCGCGCCGAAGTGCACCTTGCAGATCAGCGGCACCGGCCAGATCGCGCCCTTCGGCATGATCCGCTGCAGGTTCTCGAGATAGACGGGGGCGAGCGCGACGTGCGGAAACTCGGTCGCGAGATGGAACAGCCCGCTCTTGAACGGCTGCGGCAGGATCTCGGCGCCGCGCGTGCCCTCGGGGAAGATGATGATCGAATGGCCTTGCCGGAGCGCGTCGCGCACGGGGTCGAGCGGGTCGCCGCCCGACTCGCGGTGGCGATCGATCAGCACGACGTTCAGCAGCTTCTGCGCGATATGGCGCTTCAGGTCGCTGCTGTCCCAGTAATCGCGTGCGGCGACCGGTCGCACGACCGCGCGTACGTCGCGCGGCAGCGCGGCGAGGATCGCGAGCGTGTCGATGTGGCTCGTGTGGTTCGAGAAATAGATCTTCTGTGTCGGGGTCGGCGGCGCCTGATGCCAGACCGGATACGCACCGGCGACGAGCCGTACGATGGACAGCAGGAAGTCGCGCTGCCAGACGTTGAGGATGTTCATCGGCGCTGCGCCTCCTGCCTGCATGCCCGGCCGCCGCAAGGGCGGGCCGGATCCCGGAATGCCGGCGCGGCAGGATGCGCGCCGGACGGCCTTTGTTTAAATTTTTTCAAATTCGTGGCTGCCTGTCGCAGGTCCGCGATAATCGGACGAGTCGCCGTCATACCGCTGTCGCGTCGCGGCGCGTGCACCGTTCGGCGGCGTGATGATCGGCTGTTGCACGAGTGCCCGGCTACAGGTCGAACGATTGTCGCTGCGGCCGGGCCAGCGGATTATCGCGAGTTTCCGCCAAAAACGCCAGATTTGGCGCCGCGCCGGCGGGCCGCGTGCACGCTTGACGCATCGGGGCCGCTCGGCGACGATTAGGGCCGTCCACGACAGGCCGACGTGGGCCGTTGCGCCGCCTGGGGCATGGCGGCGTCGAACGTATCCGACTGTGCCGCGCAAATAAAACGATGAGCCTCTACGCACTCAAACCCAAATTCCAGAATCGCCTGCGTCCGTTCGCGAATTCGCTCGCCGCACGCGGCGTCACGGCCAACCAGGTCACGCTGTTCGCGGCTGGCGGCTCGATCGTCGTCGGCGCGCTCGCCGGGCTCGGCGTATTCGCCCGCGCGCTGTTCCTGCTGATTCCGCTGTGGCTGTTCGTGCGGATGGCGCTCAATGCGATCGACGGAATGCTCGCGCGCGAGCACAACCAGAAGAGTACGCTCGGCGCTTATCTGAACGAACTCGGCGACGTCGTGTCCGATATCGCGCTGGTGCTGCCGTTCCTCGCGGTGTCGGCGTTCGCTGCGGCAGACGTCTGGCTGTTCGCGCTGACGGCGGCGATCGTCGAATGCGCGGGGCTGATCGGCCCGCTGGTCGGCGTGAGCCGCCGCTACGACGGCCCGTTCGGCAAGAGCGACCGCGCGCTCGCCCTGGGCGCGTTCGCGCTGTGGATCGGGCTCGGTTTTCCGGTCGGCAGCATCGCCGCGTGGCTGTGGCGGCTGCTGATCGTGCTGTCGATCGTGACCGTCGTGCGCCGCGTCCAGGCCGGCATCGCCGAAAAGGGCGGCTGAGCACGGCATCGCGCAGTGGCGGTACCCGGCGCCGGAGGGCGGCGCCATATGATTCGAATAACGAAACGAGAGAAATAGCATGAACGCACGCACGGCCCGCGAGGCCGACTTCATCACGCACGACGGCGAAACGCTGTTCTATCGTCACTGGCCGGCCACCGGCCCGCGCTGCCGCGGCGCAATCGTGCTGCTGCATCGCGGCCACGAACACTCGGCGCGCGTCGCGCACCTCGTCGACGAACTCGACCTGCCGGATTTCGCCTTCTTCGCCTGGGACGCCCGCGGCCACGGGCGCTCGCCGGGCGCGCGCGGCTACAGCCCGAGCGCGGCCGCATCGGTGCGCGACCTGCAGACCTTCGTCGAACACATCCGCGACACGCACGGCATCGCGATCGAGGATGTCGCCGTGGTCGGCCAGAGCGTCGGCGCGGTGCTCGCGGCGACCTGGGTGCACGATTACGCACCGCCGATCCGCGCGCTCGTCGTCGCGTCGCCGGCGTTCCACATCAAGCTCTACGTGCCGTTCGCGCGGCCGGGGCTGCGGCTGATGCACCGGCTGCGCGGGCTGTTCTACGTGAACAGCTACGTGAAGCCGAAATTCCTCACGCACGATCCCGAGCGGATCGCGAGCTATGCGTCCGATCCGCTGATCACGCGGCCGATCGCGGTCAACATGCTGCTCGACCTGCACGACACCGCGCAGCGGATCGTCGCCGACGCGGCCGCGATCACGGTGCCGACGCAACTGCTGATCTCGGGCGCCGACTGGGTCGTGCATCGCGGCCCGCAGGACCGCTTCTTCGAACGGCTCGGCTCGGCGCGCAAGGAGCGCATCGTGCTGCCGGGCTTCTATCACGACACGCTCGGCGAGCGCGATCGCGCACAGGCGCTCGCGCCGCTGCGCGCGTTCGTGTTGCGCGAATTCGACGCGCCGAGCCCGCGCGTGTCGCTCGCCGACGCCGACCGGCGCGGCGCATTCCACGACGAGTACGCGGCGCTCGGGCGGCCGCCCGCGAACGTGTTCGCACGTGCGTACTGGGCGCTCACGCGCGCCGGCCTGAAGGCCGGCGGCGCGCTGTCGGACGGCATCGCGCTCGGGCTGCGGCTCGGCTTCGATTCGGGCTCGACGCTCGACTACGTGTACCGCAACCGCGCGCAGGGGCGGCTCGGCGTGGGCGCGCTGATCGACCGCACCTACCTCGATGCGCCGGGCTGGGTCGGGATCCGCCAGCGCAAGGTGCATCTGCAGGAACTGATCGGCGCGGCGATCGGCCGCCTGCGCGGCCAGGGCACGCCGGTGCGGATCGTCGACATCGCGGCGGGGCACGGGCGCTACGTGCTCGATGCGATCGCGACGGCGGCCGAGCGCGACGGCGCGGCGCCCGACGACATCACGCTGCGCGACTACAGCCCGCCGAACGTCGAGGCCGGGCGCGTGCTGATCGCGCAGCGCGGCCTCGAGCCGATCGCGCGCTTCGAGCGCGGCGACGCGTTCGACGAGGCGTCGCTGGCGACGCTCGAGCCGCGGCCGACGCTCGCGATCGTGTCGGGGCTCTACGAGCTGTTCGGCGAGAACGCGCTGATCGAGCGTTCGCTGCGCGGGCTCGCGCAGGCCGTGCCGCCGGGCGGCTATCTCGTCTATACGGGGCAGCCGTGGCATCCGCAGATCGAATTCATCGCGCGCGTGCTCAACAATCATCGCGGCGAGGCGGCCTGGGTGATGCGCCGCCGCTCGCAGGCCGAGATGGACGAACTCGTCGCGCGGGCGGGGTTCCGCAAGCTCGAGCAGCGGATCGACGAAATGGGCATCTTCTCGGTGAGCCTCGCGCAGCGGATCGACGCGTCATGAGCGCGCTCGGCGGCGGCGCGGGCGGTCTCGCCGAGCCGGTGGACGGCCGCGCGCGTGACGCGTCGCTGGCGCTGCGCGTCGGCTGGCTCGCGGCGATGGGCGCCGTGTTCTTCTCGACCTACGGCTTCGCGAACTGGCTCGCCGCGCGTCGCGCGGCGGTGCCGACCTTTGCGTTCGGCTGGGAACATGCGATTCCGTTCGTGCCGTGGACCATCGTGCCGTACTGGTCGATCGACCTGCTGTACGCGCTGTCGTTCTTCTTCTGGACCCGCCGCGCCGATCTGCTCGATCACGTGAAGCGGCTGCTGACCGTGCAACTGGTGTCGGTGGCGTGCTTCATCGCGTGGCCGCTGCGTTTCGGGTTCGAGCGGCCCGACGCGGGCGGCGTGGCCGGTGCGCTGTTCACGCTGCTGATGGGGTTCGACAAGCCGTTCAACCAGGCGCCGTCGCTGCATATCGGGCTGCTCGTCGTGCTGTGGGCCGTCTATGCGCGGCACCTGCGCGGCAGGGTCGCGCGCGCCGTGCTGCATCTGTGGTTCGCGGCGATCGGCGTGTCGGTGCTGACGACCTACCAGCATCACGCGATCGACGTGCCGACCGGCGCCGCCGTCGGCTGCCTTGCGCTGCTGCTGTTTCCGCTGCGCGATGCGTCGGGCCGGCTGCCGGGCGCCGACGCGTCGCCGGGTGCGGCCGGCCGCGCGCTCGCGCGCCGCTACGCGCTCGGCGCGGCGGCGTTCGCGCTCGCGGCGCTGGTGTGCGTGCCGCACGCACCCGGCTGGGCGCTGGCCGCGGGGTGGGTCGCGCTGGCGCTCGCGTGCGTCGCGTGGATCTACTGGCGCGGCGCGCCCGGCGCCTTCCTGAAGGACGCGCACGGGCGTTACCCGGTGTTCGTCCGCTGGCTGCTCGCGCCGACGATCGCCGGCGCGTTCGTCAATTCGCGGGCCTGGACGTTCCGGCAGCCGGCGCCGGTGCGGATCGACGAACGCGTCTCGATCGGCCGCACGCCGACGACGCGCGACGTGCGCCGCCACGGCTTCACCGCGCTGCTCGACCTGACCGCCGAAATGCCGCGCTGGGCGGCGGCCGACGCGTCGCTCGCGTATGCGGCCGTGCCCCAGCTCGATCTGGTCGCGCCGACGGCCGCGCAACTCGCGCAGGCCGTCGCGGCCCTGGAACGGCTGCATGGCGAAGGGCGCGACGTGCTGGTGTGCTGCGCGCTCGGCTACGGCCGCAGCGTGCTGTGCGCGGCCGCGTGGCTGGCGATGCGGCACGGGCTCGGCGATGCGCGCGACGCGCTGGCCGCGGTGCGTGCGTTGCGGCCGCGCGCGGTGTGGTCGGACGAGGGCGTGGCCGTGCTGCAGCACTGGATCGATCGCCGTCGCGGCGCGGGAGGCCGGTGATGCGCGATCCGTCCGCACCGTTCCGGATCGCCGCCGCGCGCGGCGCGCTCGACGCGGGCGCCTGGGCGATCGCGGCCGCGCTGGCCGCGGCCGGAGCAGGGTGGTGGCTTGCGTCGGGCTGGGCGCCGGCGACCGTCGCGCGCGTGCTGCTGGCCGTCGTCAGCACGGGGGCGGGGATCGCGGCGCTGTGGTACGCGGTGCGCATCGAGATCGACCGCAGGCTGTTCGCCGCGCTGGCGCGCACGGCGTCGGGCGAGGCATCGGTCGACGAGGGGCTCGCGGCGCTCGATCGGGCACTCGCCGATCTCGGCTGGATCGACGCGGGGAAGGCCGGCCGGCCGCTCGACGCGCGGGTGCGCGGCGCGGTCGGCCTGTGTCGGGCGGCCATGCTGGTCGCGATCCTGCAGTGGCTCGTCGTGGGGCTCGCGATCGCCGTTCCGCAGATCGGCTGACGCCGGTGTGCGCGCCCGTTACGCGCGCGCCGTGCGCTGCGACCGCGTCCGCTTGACTTCGTACATCGCCTGGTCGGCGTGCTCGATCAGCGCGTTCATGTCGGTGCCGTCGTCGGGCAGCAGCGCGATTCCGACGCTGACGCCGAGCGGCAGCGGGCGCCCCTCGAATTCGAACGGTTCGCCGACCTGCCGCGCGAGCCGCGTGCTTTGCGCTTGCGCGTCGTCGCGGTTGCCGATGTTCGGCAGGATCACCGCGAATTCGTCTCCGCCGACGCGCGCGACCGTGTCGGAGCGCCGCACCGCCGCCTGCATCCGCGTGGCGATCTCGCGCAGCGCGGCGTCGCCCGCGCGGTGGCCGAAGCCGTCGTTGATCGGCTTGAGCCCGTCCATGTCGATGTTCAGAATGCCGAGCCGGCCGTTCGCGCGCAGCGCCGTGTGCATCGACTGGCGCAGGCGGTCGTAGAACAGCGCGCGGTTCGGCAGGCCCGTCAGCGCGTCGTGCGTCGCGCGCAGGTACAGCTCGTTCGCCTCGTTGCGCGCTGTATGGAACATCGCGGCGGCGATCAGGTCGGCCGTGAGCCGCAGCGTGCCGGCATCGGCTTGCGAGAAGCCGTCGACGTCCGGCGACATCACCTTCAGGACGCCGACCGTCGTGTCGGCATGCGTGAGCGGCATCACGAGCATCGAGCGCAGGCCGACCCGGCGGCACGCATCGCGATCGACGCGCGGGTCGGTTTCCGAATCGACGCAGTGCAGCAACCGGCCCTGCCGCACGCACAGGCCCGACAGGCTTCCCGAGCGCCGCAGCCGCAGGCCGAGCATGCCGGCGGCGGTGCCCGACGCGGCGCGGTACACCATGTCGTCGCCCTCGGCGAACTCGACCGCGGCGGCGCTCGCGCCGGTGAGTCGCGGCACCTGTTCGGCCACGTAGGCCATCACGCTGCCGAGATCGAGGCCGAGTTTCGCGATTTCGGTCTGTACCGCGATGATGCGCAGCAACGTATCCGGGGACGGGGTGGCGGTGTCGGCGATTTGATCCAAGTCGGTGATCCGTGAAGAAAAAAATGCGTCGTGCGGCGCAAGCTTGCGGTAGCATACGCGCCGCCTTGCGGCAGCGCGTCCAGCGCGATCCGCAACGGACCGCCGGCGGCCGGCCGCATCGCGCCGGCAGTATGCCGTTCGGCTCGTCCGCCGACAATGGCGCAATTCTTACCGTTCGTCCCGTTCACGCCGCAGTTTCGACCGGATCGAGGCTTTTTCGCCTCGCCTGCGCGAATCGGGGTAAGTTTTGTCCGATTTTTGAGATAGTGTGACGAATAGGCGGGTGCCAGTGCCAGGCGCACGCAACACGATGACAGGGATTAAAGAAATCACCGCATCGTTTCGATAATTGATTCAGGCCAGTTAGTGATATGAGGGAAGCAGTGAGGATATGCACTCACGGGCATAGCTGCTTTGCGCGCGTCGGGTTCGACGCGGCGGATGACCGGATGACCCGGGCGCAATGGAGCGGCACATGAAGCCTGCCCTGTCGCTGTTCGTACTGTCGACCGCCATGGTCGGCGCATTCCACGCGGCCGCGCTGTCGGCCGCTCCGATGCCGGCGGTGCCGGCAGCCGCATCGGCGGCCGGCACTGCGCCGGCGCCGGTGCTCGCGGCCGCGCCCGCGGCGGCCAGCACGCCCTCCGCCGGCCTGCCGGCGACGACGGTGCGCTTGCCGTTCGCGTCGCTCGGCGCGTTCGATCCGCTGCGCCTGCGCGGCGCCGACGACGCGCGCACGATCAACGCCGGCGTGCGGCTCGATCGCGTGGTCACGGGCGCGCGGTTGCGCCTGACCTATGCGTATTCGCCGGCGCTGGTGTTTCCGATGTCGCACCTGAAGGTGTCGATAAACGGCGAGGTCGTGGCGACCGTCCCGTTCGACGCCGCGCAGGCGGGCCGCACGGTGACGCAGGAGATTCCGGTCGATCCGCGCTACTTCTCGGATTTCAACCAGATCGGCGTGCGGCTGATCGCGCACTACACGCTCGACCATTGCGAGGATCCCGCGAACTCGGCGCTGTGGGCCGACGTGAGCCCGACGAGCGAGCTGATTCTCGACGAGTCGCCGGTCCGCCTGCCGAACGATCTCGCGCTGCTGCCCGCGCCGTTCTTCGACCGGCGCGACAACGGCCGCGTGCGGCTGCCGTTCGTGCTGCCGGCATCGCCCGATTCGGCGACGCTGCGCAGCGCGGGCGTGCTGGCGTCCTGGTTCGGCGCGCTGGCCGACTACCGGCATGCGCGTTTCCCGGTGTCGTCCGCGCTGCCGGCCGGCGACCAGGCGGTGGTGGTCGGCACGGCCGCGACGCTGCCGGCCGGCCTCGCGCTGCCGCCGATCAACGGCCCGCTGCTCGCGGTGGTGGACAACCCGGCCGCGCCGGCGCGCAAGCTGCTCGTCGTCACGGGCCGCACGGCGGCCGAGGTCGACGACGCGGTCGCGACGCTCGTGCTCGGCCGCGCGGCGCTGTCGGGACCGGCCGCCACGGTCGCGCACGTCGATCTCGGCGCGCCGCGCAAGCCGTACGACGCGCCGCGCTGGCTGCCGGTGAACCGGCCGATCGCGTTCCGCGAGCTCGTGCCCGACGTGCGCGACCTGGAAGTGCGCGGCACCTCGCCCGACGCGATCCGCCTGAACCTGCGCGTGCCGGCCGATCTCCATTCGTGGAACGGGGCGGGCGTGCCGATCACGCTGCGCTATCGCTACACGGCGCCGACCGTGCAGGACAACTCGACGCTCGCCGTCGAGATCAACGACCAGCTCGTGAAGTCCTACCGGCTCGGGCCGGCCCATGCCGAGGACGCGCACGGCCGCATGCAGCTGCCGTTGCTGTCGGTGCCGGAAGGGCGCGTGACGAGCGACGTCGACATCCCGGCATTCCGGGTCGGCAGCGGCAACCAGCTGCAGTTCCGGTTCACGCTTGACTCGCAGAAGACGGGGCTCTGTTCGAGCACCGCCACCGAGCCGCAGCGCGCGGCGATCGATCCCGATTCGACGATCGATTTCTCGCATTTCGTCCATTACGCGCAATTGCCGAACCTCGCGTTCTTCGCGAACAGCGGCTTCCCGTTCACGCGCTTCGCCGACCTGTCGCAGACGGCCGTCGTGCTGCCCGACCGGCCGTCGCCGCAGGAGCTCGAGGCGTACCTGACGATGCTCGGCCACATGGGCGAATGGACCGGCTACCCGGCGCTGCGCGTGCAGGTCGCGCGGCCCGGCGACGTCGCCGCGCTGTCGGGCAGCAAGGACCTGCTCGTGATCGACGGCTCGCCCGCGTCGCCGCTGCTCGCGCACTGGCGCTCGGCGCTGCCGCTCGTGATCGGCGAGCAGGGCGGCACGGGCGGCGAGGGCGCCGCGCGCGTCGCGTTCTCGGTGAAGGAGCGCTGGCGCAACGGCGTCGGCCTGGCCGACGGCGGCGCGCACATCGAGCAGACGGGGTCGCTCGCGGCGCTCGCCGGGTTCGAGCTGCCGGGCAGCCGCGGGCGCAGCGTCGTCGCGCTGACGGCGACCGACCAGCCGCGTCTCGGCGATCTGCTCAACGTGTTCGAGAATGCCGGGCTCGTGTCGCAACTGCAGGGCGACCTCGCGCTGGTACGGCCGGGGCAGGTCGACAGCCTGCGCATCGGCGAGCCTTACGTGGTCGGCTTCGTGCCGTGGTATGCGCGGGTGTGGACGCATGCGGCGCAGCATCCGGTCGTGCTCGGCGCGGTCGGCGTCGTCGCGGGGCTGCTGCTCGCGCTCGGCGTGTTCAGCGTGCTGCAGCGAATCGCCGCGCGTCGACGGGGGATGTAACGGATGGCGCGGGCAATGGCGAAGCGACGGGCGATGCGGCCGGCGCGGCGCGCCGGCGCGGCATGCGCGCTGGCGGTTGTGCTCGCGTGCGCGGCGGCCGGCACGGCTGCGCGCGCGCAGGCCGCGGCCGGCAACGCGGTCGAGGCGGGCGGTGCGGGATGCGGCGCGGCGTGGCCGCGCTGGGATGCGTTCAAACGGGATTTCATCTCGGCCGACGGCCGCGTGATCGACGTCGGCTCGGCCGATTCACGCACGGTATCGGAGGGGCAGGCATATGGACTGTTCTTCGCGCTGGTCGCGAACGACCGGCGCACGTTCGACACGATCCTCGCATGGACCGAGAACAACCTCGCGCAGGGCGACCTGAGCGCGCATCTGCCCGCATGGCTGTGGGGCCGTGCGCCCGACGGCGCGTGGCGCGTGCTGGACGCGAACGCCGCGTCGGACGCCGACCTGTGGATCGCGTATGCGCTCGTCGAGGCCGGGCGGCTGTGGCAAGAACGCAGCTATACGGCGCGCGGCGCGCTGCTCGCCAGGCGTGTGCTCGACACCGAGACGGCGACCGTGCCGGGGCTCGGCCTGACGCTGCTGCCGGGGCCGACCGGGTTCCGGCTGGCCGACGGCCAGTGGCGCGTGAACCCGAGCTATTCGCCGCCGCAGGTGATCCGCGCGCTCGGCGCGCGCCTGCCCGACGACCGCCGCTGGGCGGCGCTGGCCGCCAGCACCGGGCGCGTGCTGCTCGACACGGCGCCGAAAGGTTTTTCGCCCGACTGGGCGCTGTATCGCGCGGGCACGGGGTTCGGGCCCGATCGCGACACGCGGGCGGAAAGCGCGTACAACGCGATCCGCGTGTATCTGTGGGCCGGCATGCTCGATCGCGCCGATCCGCTCGCCGCCCCGTTGCTCGCACGCTTCGCGCCGTTCGCCGACCATATCGCCGCGCATGGCGCGCCGCCGGAGAAGGTGGATACGACGACGGGCGTCGCGGGGCCGAACGACGGCAACGGCGGGTTCTCGGCGGCGGCCGTGCCGTTCCTCGACGCGCGCGGCCAGCGCGCGCTCGCGGATGCGCAGGCGGCCCGCGCCGAGACGCTCGCGCGCCAGTCGGCGCCCGGCTACTACACGAGCGTGCTGACGCTGTTCGGCCTCGGCTGGCGCGAAGGGCGCTACCGGTTCGACGCGGACGGCACGCTCGACGCACGCTGGGGAGGCCGTTCGTGCGCCGCCCGTTGACGCGCGTCGTGCCGCATGTCGCGGGATTCGCGTGGCTCGTGTCGTCGGTGTGCGCGGCGGCGCCGGGCGCGGCGACGCCGGCGACTTCCGCGTCCGCCGACGCACAGCGCGAGCTGGCCGTCGCACGGATGTGGGGCGTCAAGCATCGCGACGACCTCGCGCGCGACGCGCTGCGCAAGGGTCTGCTGATCGCGCCGGGCGATCCCGGCCTGCTGGCCGAGCAGGTAAGCGTGCTGCTGCGGCTCGGCGATGCACAAGGCGCGCAGGCCTCGCTCGCGCGCCTGCGGGCGCAGGCGCCGAATGCGCCGGCGACGCGGCGGGCGGCCGACGAATACCGTGTCGCGACGAGCGGGCGCGGCGAGATGGCGCAGATCCGCCTGCTCGCGCGCAGCGGCCGCGCCGAAGAAGCGGCCCGGCGGATCGTCGCGCTGTTCCCGAACGGCGCGCCGTCGGGCGCGCTCGGCGCCGAGTACTACCAGATCGTGTCGAACGCGCCGGGCGGGCGCGAGCCGGCGATCGCCGCGCTGCGCCGCGCGGTCGCGGCCGACCCGCAGGACACGAGCGCGTCGATGGCGCTCGTGCGGCTCCTGAACCAGCGCGCCGACACGCGGCCGGAGGCGGGCCGGATCGCGGCGGCGCTCGCGAAACGCACCGACGCCGACCATACGGAGGCGATGGCACTGTGGCGGCGCGTGCTGCAGTCGGCCGGCAGCGATCTCGCCTATCTCGATGCGCTGCATGCGTATCTCGCGCTCGTGCCGGACGACACCGAATTCGTCGACCGCGCCGCGGCGCTGGATCGCCAGCGCGACGCGCAGCGCCAGCTCGAACGCAATCCCGACTACATCGCGCAGCAGCGCGGCCTGCAGGCGCTCGCGCACGGCGACCTGGCCGCCGCCGATCCGCTGCTCGCGCGCGCCGTGCGGGCGCGCGCCGACGACGCCGACGCGGTCGGCGGCCTCGGCCTGCTGCGCCTGCGTGAAGGGCGGCACGACGAGGCGCGCGCATTGTTCGCGCGGGCCGCGACGCTCGCGACCGACCAGCGCGGCAAATGGCAGGGCCTCGCGCGCACCGCGCAATTCTGGGGGCTGCTCGCGCAAGGCCGGGCCGCCGCCGCCGCGGGGCGCCCGCAGGACGCCGAGCGGGCGGCGCGGGCCGCGCTCGCGATGCAGCCGGGCAACCCGGACGCGAAGCTGCAGCTCGCCGACGCATTGCTCGCGCAGCGCGACTGGGCGCGCGCGGAACCGCTGCTGCGCGAGTTGCTGGCCGCGCGTTCGCCGAACCTGTCGGCCGTGCGCGGCACGGCCACGCTGTATGAAAACACCGGCCGCGCGGACCGGATCGGGCCGCTGCTCGACGCGCTGCAAGGCCGCGTGACGGGCCGCGACGATCGCCGCGCGCTCGACGGCCTGCGGGCCGAGCAGCTCGCGAACCAGGCGCGCGCGCTCGCGGACAAGGGCGAACGCGGGCCGGCCGCGCAACGCTACGAAGCAGCCGTGCGCGCGGCGCCGGACGCGGCGTGGACGCGCTTCGCGCTTGCGCGGCTCTATCGCGACATGGGGCTGCCGCAGCTCGGCCGCACGGTGATGGACGACGGGCTCGCGCAAGGCGATACGCCCGAGATGCGCTATGCGACCGCGCTGTACCGCAACTCGCTCGACGACGTGGCCGGCGCGCAGGCCGCGCTCGCGCCCGTTGCCGACGCGCAGCGTTCGGACGGGATGCGCGCGCTCGCGCGCAAGCTCGACGCGGAAGGCGCGCTGGCCGACGCGCGCGGTGCGCTCGGGCGCGGCGATCGCGCGGCATTGGCCGCGTCGCTCGCGCATGCGCAGGCGAGTGCGCCGGACGACCCCGACATGCTCGCCGCGATCGGCGCGCAGTGGATCGACGCGGGCGAACCCGAGCGCGGTCTCGCGCTGCTGCACGACTGGATCGCCGCGCATCCGCGCGAAGCCGATGCGGACGTGCGGTTGCGCTACGGCGACCTGCTCGGCAGCGCGGGGCGCGACGACGCGCTCGCCGCGTGGCTCGACGCGCTGCGCCGCGACGCGTCGCTGACGCCCGCCCAGACGGCGAGGCTCGAGGATCAGTCGCTGCGGCTCGTGTTGCGGCAGACCGACGATGCGATCGCGCAGCAGGACTATGCGCAGGCGCGCCGGCGGCTCGACCGGGCGAGCCCGGCCGGCCGTGCGGACAAGCGCTATACGATCGAACTGGCCGATCTCGAACGCGCGCAAGGCCATTACGATGCGGCGCGCAGTGCGCTCGCGCCGGTCGTCGCGCGTACGCCGGACGATGCCGATGCACAGCTCGCGCTCGCACGGATCGACGAGGACGACGGCAACCGCGCGGCCGCGCTGGCGCGCGTGCAGGCGGTGCTCGCGCGTACGCCGGACGACGACGTCGACACGCAGCTGTCGGCCGTCCGCCGCCTGAACGCGCTGCGTCGCCCGGACGAAGCTGCGCAGGTGACTGACCGGCTGCAGGCCGCGTATCCGGCGCGGGCGGACGTGACGGTCGCGGCCGGGCGCGTGGCCGAGGCCCGGGGCCGCTATGACGACGCGGCGTCGCTGTACCGGCTGTCGCGGTCGCAGGAACGCACGGCGGGCGTGAGCCCGGGCCGCGACGGCCTGACGCCCGCGCAGGCCGCGTTCGCGGATCTCGAGCAGCGGCGCAATCCCGAGATCGAAACCGGCTGGACGCCCGCGTACAAGTCGGGCGACGAGGGCATCTCGTCGTACCGCGCCCAGCAGGTGCCGGTCTATGTGCAGATGCCGGTCCGCTACGACGGGCATGTGTTCGCGCAGGTCGACACCGTGCGCCTGGACCCGGGCACGCTCGACACGAGCGACCCGAACGCGTACGCACTCAGGACGTTCGGCACCTACGCGGCGCTCAGGGCGCTGAACGCCCTGAGCGCCGCGGCGATCGCGAATCCGCCGGGGTCGCTGCACCAGACGGCCACGGGCGTGGCGCTCGGCGCGGGCTACCTGTCGGACGCGTGGCGCTTCGATCTGGGCACGTCGCCGCTCGGTTTCCCGGTGCATTACCTCGTCGGCGGCGTGCGTTACCGCTTCGACGCGGGCCCGGCCAGTTTCTCGGTGAACGCGTCGCGGCGGCCGGAAACGAGCAGCGTGCTGTCGTACGCGGGGATGCGCGACCCGTGGACGGGCGCGGTCTGGGGCGGCGTGCGGCGCGACGGCGTGAACCTGCGCGCGTCGGTCGACATCGGCCGCACCAACCTGTTCGCGGAACTCGGCGCGGGCGTGCTGTCCGGCCGCGACGTCGAACGCAATGCGGAAGTCACGCTGCGCACGGGCTTCACGGTGCCCGTGTACGAGCGCGCGACGATGAAGATCAGCACCGGGCTGGTCGGCAATGCGTGGCACTACGCGCAGAACCTGCGCTACTACACGTACGGGCAGGGCGGCTACTACAGCCCGCAACGCTACCTGTCGCTCGGCGTGCCGATCGAATGGGCGGGGCGGCACGATGCACTGTCGTGGGATTTCACCGTCACGGGCGGGATCTCGAACAGCTACGAGAAGGATTCGCTGTATTACCCGACGTTCTCCAGCCTGCGGGCCGAGCAGGTGGCGGCCGGGTTCGTGTACGCGGGCAGCTCGACGGGCGGCGTGTCGTTCTCGTACGGCGTCAACGGCATCGTCGAATACCGCGTGAATCCGCACCTGAGCGTCGGCGCACAGCTGCACGTCGACCGTTCGCACGACTACGCGCCGAGTTCGGCGCTCGTGTACCTGCGCTATGCGTTCGACGCGCGCGCGCAACGCAGCTGGCTCGTCACGCCGACGCCGGTGCGGCTCTACTCGGATTACTAGGGGTACGTCGTGAATACTGAAATCGATTCGACCCGTCCCGCGTCCGGCCCCGCCGGCCTGCTGGGCCGCCTGCGCATGCTGTTGCGCGCGGGGCCGGCCGGCGGTCGCGCCGGTGCGCCGAACCGGCTGGCGATCGACGGCCTGCCCGACGCATGGACGCAGCTGGAGGCCGGCGGCCTGTACGCGATCTACGCGGCCGCCGGCACGCCGGCGTGCGACGCGCTCGTCTGGGAAAGCGTGCGGCAGGCGCGCACGCGCAACGTGACCGTCGTGCTGGCGCGAGACGCGGCCGCCGTGGCCGGGCAGATGCAGGCGCGCGGCTTCGCGGGCGGCGCCCAGCCGGCCGGCTGGCCGCGCAACCTGAACGTGCTCGCGATGCCGCCGGCGGCCGAGGCGGCCGCCGATCCCGCATCGCGCCGCGCCGCGCCGGGCGCATTCGCGCGGCTCACCGGCGGCTTGCGTGCGATGCAGCGCTACGGCTTTCGCGCGCGTTCGCTGTATTTCATCGAGGGCGCGCAGCGCTGGTTCAGCTGGGACGACCCGAGCGCGCTGGCCGACGAGGCGCATGCACTCGCCGACTGGTGCCGGTCGCGCCGGATCGCGCTCGTGCTGCTGCTCGATCCCGAAGCGACCCGTGCGGCCGACGAAGCGCGCACCGACGACGCGCCGCTCGTGCGCGACGCGGATCGCGCGCCGCGCAGCGGCTTCCACGGCGTCTGCTCGGGCGTCGCGCAGTTGCAGCGCACGCATGGCGAGCTGCTGTGGATCGTCGATTTCTGGCGCGCGGGCGACACGCTCGCGGCCGGCGAGGTGCGGCCGCTGCGCTTCGCGCCGGACGGCCGGCTGTCGGCGAGCGTCGACGGCGATGCGACCGAGCCCGCGCAACGGATGAAGCTCGCGAGCGACGAGGATCGCGTCGTCGCCTGCCGCGCGGTGCTCGACGGCGCGAACCGCGTGCCCGAAGGCTGGGAAATCGTCAGCGACAACGCGGCCGTCGTCGCGGCCTGCGCGCATGCCCAGGCGGCGACCGCGGTGCTCGTGTTCCGCTCGCATGCGCAGCTCGAAGCGCTGTGCGCGAGCGTGCACGCGCTGCGCCGGCAGTGCGGCGGCGCGCTGAAGATCGTGATCGTCGAGCGCGGCGAGGTGCTGCGCCATCAGTTCGAGATGCTGGTGCTGAGCGTCGGCGCGAGCCGCATCGTCGCGCGCGACCTGCCGGTGGCGCGGATCCAGTCCGCCGTGCACGCGCTGCGCGGCCAGCTCTATGCGCGGCCCGTCGCGGCCGACTATCGCGCGGCGCTCGCGGCCGCACTCGGCGATCCGGTGCTCGGCTATCTGCCGGTCGGCGCGTTCTGCCAGCGGATGCGCGCGGTGCTCGATCGCGGCGCGGTGCTCGCGCTGCCGCACACGCTCGCGAAGATCGCGCTGCTGCCGGGCGTGTCGCACGTCGACGCGCTCCGGCATTGCCGGCCGCGCCGCGCGGGCGACGTCGTGACGGCCGATGCCGGGCACCTGTACGTGTTTCTGTTCGCGTGCGAGCCGGCCGACGCCGAGGACGCGCTCACGCGCATCTTCGACGTGCCGGTCGACACGCTGTCCGACCGCGTCGTGTGTCTCGGCAAGGGCAGTATCGACACCGAACTCGAGGCGCTGAAGGCCGAGAACCGCCGCGCGCCGATCGCCGACTACAGCGACCTGTTCGCGGCCACGCCGCCCGTGCGTGCCGGCCGCGACGCGGCATCGGCCGAAGCGGCGGAGGTGAGCGATGCGATCGACGCCATCGATGCGATCGTCGCGCTCGAGGCGCTCCGTGCGACGCACGCGCCCGGCGACGCATCGGCGCCCGTCATTCCCGCCGCGCGTACGCGCGGCGCCACCCGCAGCGCGATGCCGCTGCGCAAGCAGGGGGTTGCATGATCGCCGAACTCGTCATCGGTTTCCTGGCCGGCATCGTGATCGCGGTGCCCGTGTGGATCGTCGCACAGCACCTCGGCATCGGCCGCGGTTTTCGTGCGCCGCGCGGGATCGACCTGCGCAACGCGGTGCCGTGCGAACTCGTGCCGGTCGCGCTGCGCGGGCGGCTGCTGCCCGGCGCCGAGCCGGCCGGCAAGGCGGCGCGATGAAGACGATCGCCATTACGTCGACGACCGGCGGCGCCGGCCGCACCACGCTGGCGGCCGCGCTCGCGGTGCTGCTTGCGCGCCGCGGCCGTCCGGTCGTCGCGGTCGAATTCGATGCGCAGAACCTGATGGGCGCGACGCTCGGCCTCGATACGCTGGCCGAACACGGCCTCGCGCAGAGCGTGCTCGGCGGCGTCGAGCCGTGGCATGCGCATACGTGGCGTAACGCCGACGGCGTGCTGTTCGTGCCGTACGGGCAGGTCGATGCGGCCGGCGCGGCCGCATGCGATGCGCGGCTCGCGGCCGATCCGGCATGGCTGTCGAACGCGCTCGACGAGATCGCGTTGCCGGCCGACGGCGTCGTGCTGGTCGACACCGCCCGCTATCCGTCGACGCAGGCCGAGCAGGCGATCCGCCGGGCGGACTTGACGCTCGTCGTGGTCCCGCCCGAACCGGCCGCCTGCGCGACGACGGCCGCCCGGCTCGGCGCGCTGCGCGCCGGCGGCGGCGAACTGCAGATCGTCGTGAACCGGCTGAATCCGGCGCGCGACATGCAGCGCGACGCGCTCGCGATGTTGCGTGCGGTCGCGGGGCCGGCGTCGATGCTCGAGCAGCGGATCCACGTCGACGCGGCGTTGCCCGAGGCGCTCGCGCGCGGCAGCTGGATCTTCGACGACGCGCCGTACTCGCAGGCGTCGCACGACCTGAACGGCGTCGCGAACTGGGTCGACGCGTGGCTGGCGGCGGCCGCGGCCGGTCGCCGGGGAGCGGCGCGATGAAGGCGCGCGTCGCGTCGCGCCTGCGCGCGTCCGGCCGCCGGGCAGCCGACTGGTTCGCACGCGGCATCGGGCTGCCGGCGCAGCGTACGACGGTCGACTGGCTCGTGCGCCTGCTGTTCCACGCGCCGCCGCCGGGCCGTCCCGATTACGTGCGCCGCTGGGTGCGCGTCGCGTTCCTGCGGCTCGCGCACGACTGGGGCGTGCTGCAGCCGCTCAGTCCGCGCGAATGGCTGTGGCGCGCGATCGTGCGTGCGCCGCGCACGGCCGATGGCCGCCCCGCACGCGATCCGCTGGCCTGGTTCGACACGCTCGTCGTGCCCGTCTACGTCATCGCGCGCGCCGCCGGCCGGCGCTTCGACGCGATGCTCGCGCGCCTGCCGTGGGCCCGCTGGGGCGGGTGGCTCGACGCCCGCGCGAACGGCGTCAGCCGGCGCCGCTGGCTCGCGCCGTTGCTGCTCGCGGCCGGTGCGCTGCTGTGGGCCGCGGCCGGGATGTCGCCGCTGATGCCCGGCGCGCAGTTCGCGTTCTTCGCGATCGTCGCGCTCCTGGCGCTCGCGCTGCGCCGCTTGCCGGGCCATCTGCCCACGCTCGCGCTCGCGTCGCTCGCGCTGCTCGCCACCCTGCGCTACGTCTGGTGGCGCACCACGCAGACACTCGATTTCCGCGGCCCGGTCGAGGCCGTCGCCGGCTACCTGCTGTACGGCGCCGAAGCCTATACGTGGATGATCCTGCTGCTCGGCTTCGTGCAGACCGCGTGGCCGCTCGACCGGACGGTCGTGCCGCTGCCGGACGATCCCGACAGCTGGCCGAGCGTCGACATCTACATCCCGACCTACAACGAGCCGCTGTCGGTCGTGAAGCCGACGGTGTTCGCCGCGCAGAGCATCGACTGGCCGGCGGCGAAGCTGCGCGTCTACCTGCTCGACGACGGCCGCCGCCCCGAGTTCGCGGCGTTCGCGGCCGAGGCCGGCATCGACTACCTGACGCGCGACGACAACCGCCACGCGAAGGCCGGCAACATCAACCGCGCGCTGCCGAAGACGCACGGCGAATACATCGCGATCTTCGACTGCGATCACGTGCCGACGCGCTCGTTCCTGCAGACGACGATGGGCGTGTTCCTGCGCGACCCGAAGTGCGCGCTCGTGCAGACGCCGCACCATTTCTTCTCGCCCGATCCGTTCGAGCGCAACCTCGGCACGTTCCGCGAGATCCCGAACGAGGGCAACCTGTTCTACGGGCTCGTGCAGTCGGGCAACGACCTGTGGAACGCGACGTTCTTCTGCGGCTCGTGCGCGGTGCTCAAGCGCAGTGCGCTGGAAGAGGTGGGCGGCGTCGCGGTCGAGACCGTGACCGAGGACGCGCACACGGCGCTCAAGCTGCACCGGCGCGGCTATACGTCCGCGTACCTGCCGACCGTGCAGGCGGCCGGCCTCGCGACCGAGAGCCTCGCGGGCCACGTGAAGCAGCGCACGCGCTGGGCGCGCGGGATGGCGCAGATCTTCCGCATCGACAACCCGTTCCTCGGGCGCGGGCTCGGCCTCATCCAGCGGATCTGCTACGGCAACGCGATGCTGCATTTCTTCTACGGGATTCCGCGGCTGGTGTTCCTGACGATCCCGCTCGCGTACCTGTTCTTCCACCTGTACTTCATCAACGCATCGGCGCTCGCACTCGCGAGCTACGTGATTCCGTACCTGGTGCTGTCGAACGTCGCGAACTCGCGGATGCAGGGGCGCTATCGTCACTCGTTCTGGGCCGAGGTCTATGAATCGGTGCTCGCGTGGTACATCGCGCTGCCGACCACCGTCGCGTTCTTCAGCCCGAAGCACGGCAAGTTCAACGTGACCGACAAGGGCGGCAAGATCGACGAAGGCTACGTCGACTGGTCGACGTCGAAGCCGTATCTCGTGCTGTTCGCGCTGAACGTGCTGGCGATCGTCGCCGGCGTGTGGCGGCTCGTGGCCGACCAGGGCGACGAGGCGTCGACGATCCTGATCACGCTCGGCTGGACCGCCTACAACCTCGCGATGCTCGGCGCGGCGCTGGCGGTCGCACGCGAAACCCGGCAGGTGCGCGTCACGCACCGCATCGCGATGCGCGTGCCGGCCACGCTGCTGCTGGCCGACGGCTCGACGGCCGCGTGCTTCACGAGCGACTACTCGACCGGCGGCCTCGGCCTCGAGGCGGTGCCGGGGCTCACGCTCGCGGTCGGCGACACGCTGACGGTGTGCGTGACGCGCGGCGACCGGCCGTTCCCGTTCCCGGTGCGCGTGAGCCGCGTGACGCCGACCCATGTCGGCGTGAGCTTCGACGAGCTGACGCTCGAACAGGAGCGCCAGCTCGTGCAGTGCACGTTCGGCCGCGCGGATGCGTGGCTCGACTGGCACGCGGGCGAGCGCGCCGATACGCCGCTCGGCGGGCTGAAGGAGGTGCTGCGCGTCGGCGTGGACGGCTATGTGCGGATGTGGAAGGGTGCGGCGCGCGGCCTGCGGGCCATGCTGGCGCCGAAACTCGATCGGGCGCGCGACTGACGCGGCGCCCATCATGGAGTGGTTTAGATGACGTTCTGGAATCTGTATTTCATCCTGAAGTTCGCGATGTTCGCGACCGGGCGCCTGCAGCCGTGGTGGCTCGCGAACCTCGCGTTCGCGGTGGCGCTCGCGGCGAGCGCGCCGATCCGGCAGCGCGCGTGGCGCATCGTCCGGCAACTGGTCGCGCTCGCGATCGCGGTGCCGCTGCTCGCGCGCGAACTGCATGCGCCGCCGCTCGCCCGTCTCGTCGAGGCCGCGCGCGAAGTGAGCACGTTCCGCCTCGACTACTGGATGGAACTGCTGCCGCGCCTGCTGCCGCCGGTGCTGGTGCTGACGGTGGCCGGCGCGCTGATCGTGTACTTCATCGTCAATCGCTGGCTGCGCGTCGCGACCTTCGTGCTGGCCGTGCTGATCGCGATGCCGCTGTGGCAGGCCGGCAACGGGCTGATGGCGCGCGTCGTCGCGCCGCTGCCGCAGCAGCAGGCGAACGCGGCGGGAGCCGCGCGCGCCGACCAGCCCGAGGACCACAACGCCGCGCTCGCGACGTTCCGCACGCAGGAGTCGCAGCGCCAGGTCGCGTTCGGCCATCTCGGCAACGATCCGGCCGCGCAGTTCGACGTGATCGTGCTGCATGTCTGCTCGCTGTCGTGGGACGACCTCGACGCCGCGAAGGTGCGCAACCACCCGATGCTGAGCCATTTCGACTACCTGTTCACGAACTTCAGCACGGCGGCGAGCTACAGCGGCCCGGCCGCGATCCGCGTGCTGCGCGCGAGCTGCGGGCAGGAGGCGCATGCCGACCTGTACAAGCCCGCGCCGCCGCAGTGCCACCTGTTCTCGCAACTGGCGAGCGCCGGCTACTCGGTGCAGTCGCTGCTGAACCACGACGGCCACTTCGACAACTTCCTGCAGGTGATTCACGACAACCTCGGCGTGCCCGATGCGCCGATGATCTCGAACGCGGCCGCGCCCGTCGCGATGCACGCGTTCGACGGTTCGCCGATCAAGGACGACTACGCGACGCTCGCGGGCTGGTACGCGCAGCGCGCGTCGGTGCCGGGCCCGGTCGCGTTGTACTACAACACGATCAGCCTGCACGACGGCAACCGGGTCGTCGGCAGCTCGCTGACGAGCATCGACTCGTATCCGCAGCGCGCGACGAAGCTGATGGGCGATTTCGACCGCCTCGCCGACCTGATCGCGCAATCGGGCCGCCGCGCGGTGATCGTGTTCGTACCCGAGCACGGCGCCGCGTTGCGCGGCGACAAGAACCAGGTTGCGGGCCTGCGCGAGATTCCGACGCCGCGCATCGTGCACGGGCCGGTGGGCGTGCGGCTCGTCGGCTTCGCCGGCAACCACGGCGCGACGACCGTGATCGAGCAGCCCACCAGCTTCCTCGCGCTCGCGCAGCTGATGTCGAACCTCGTGTCGAACAGCCCGTTCAAGCCGGGCGCGACGCTCGCGCAGTACGCGGCCGACCTGCCGCGCACGCGGATGGTGGGCGAGAACGAGGGCACGGTGACGATACAGACGGCCGCGGGTTACGCGGTGAAAACTCCGGATGGCGTATGGATCGACGAACAGTAATCCTTCCCGGCGAAGGCGACGACGATCGCCTGTCGCAACCGAACGACGTCATCGGCCTCGCGCGCCACCTGCCCGCGCTCGATCCGGAGCGTTACGTCGACGAGCAGGCGCGCCGCGCGTTCATCGAGTCGCTCGACCGCTGGCCGACGCTCGCGAAGCTGATGGGATTGACGCGATAGGCGAACGACGGCCGGCCGATGCGCGGGCCGTCTCCGGCCGGCGGACGGCCGGCCCGGCTTACTGCGCGTTGCGCTCCGGCTGGCGCGTCCACTGGTCTTCTTCACCCGGCACCTTGCCGAAGGTCTGCGCGGCCCACGCCGCGCGTGCGGCCTCGATCTTCGCGCGCTCGCTCGACACGAAATTCCACTCGATGAACCGATCGCCCGGCAGATGCGCGCCGCCGAGCAGCATCACGCGCGCACCGTTCGCGCTGGCGAGCGCCACGGTCGCGCCCGGTTCGAGCACGGCCATCGTCGCGGGGGCGAGCGGCGTGCCGTCGATCGCGAGATCGCCGTCGACGAGGTACACGCCGCGTTCGTCGTGCTCGGCGTCGAGCGCGAGCCGGCCGCCCGGCGCGAATTCCGCATACGCATAGAGGGTCGGCGAGAACACGGCGACCGGCGACGCGAGCCCGAACGCGGCGCCCGCGATCACGCGCACGCTGGCGCCGTCGCGCGAGAACGACGGCAGCGTGTCGGCCGGATGATGAACGAAGGCGGGCGCGGTGTCTTCGTGCTCGACCGGCAGCGCGACCCAGGTCTGGATGCCGTGCACCGGCTGCGCGCGCGGCCGGTCCTCGTCGGGCGAACGCTCCGAATGCACGATGCCGCGCCCGGCCGTCATCCAGTTCACGTCGCCCGGCACGATCTTCTGCCGGAAGCCGAGGCTGTCGTGATGCATCAGCGAACCGTCGAACAGGTAGGTGACGGTCGCGAGCCCGATGTGCGGATGCGGCAGCACGTCGATACCCTGGCCGGGCGGCAGGACGGCGGGCCCCATCTCGTCGAAGAAGATGAACGGGCCGACGAGGCGCGCGGCGCGCGCGGGCAGCACGCGGCGTACGACGAGGTTGCCGATGTCGCTTTCGCGCGGCGTGAGCAGGGTCTTGATCGAGGCGGACATGGTGGGGATCTCGTGGTCGATGCGGGCGACGTCAGGCGATCGCGGTGTCGATCGCGATCGGATGGGTGAGGATCTTGTGTACCGGGCACGCGTTCGCGATCTGCAGCAGGCGCTCGCGCTGTTCGCCGCTCAGGTCGCCGTCGAGCGTGATGCGGCGCACGATCGTGCTGCCCGCGCTGCCCGGTTCGTGCGCGAGCTTCACGTGCACTTCGGCGAGCGGCCAGCCCTTGCGTTGCGCATACATCTTCAGCGTGATCGCGGTGCACGCGCCGAGGCTCGACAGCAGGAGCGCGACGGGCGTCGGCGCCGTATCGCCGCCGCCGAGCGACGCGGGTTCGTCGGCGCGCCACTGGTGGACGCCATCGTTGAAGTGGACGAGGTAGTCGACCGGGCCGATGCTCGCTTCGACGGACAGTTCGCTCATTGCAGTTCCATGGGAAAAAGGGGGAGGGCCGGCGGCATCGCCGGGCGTTACGGTTCGAGCAGGCGCTGCAGGCGCAGCTCCTCGAAATCGAGTTCGGATTCGATCCGGTGCAGCGCCGTATCGTCGACCTTGCCGTCGCGATGCAGGTCGAGCAGCGCGCGGCGCGATACGCCGACGAGTTCGAGTTCGACGCGCAGCATTCGCGCACGCACGCCGGCCGGTTCGGCGCCGTCGCGGTGCGCGCGTTCGTTGAACGCGACGCGATTGCGGTATTCGGCGAGCAGGCGCTCGAGCGACTGGCGTTCGAGGTCCGATCCGCGCCGTTCGAGCGCGTCGAGTTCGGCGAGCGCCGCGCCGAACGTCTGCGCGCGTACCGCGTGTTCGGACATCGTGTGCCGCGCGGCCGGGCCGAGCTTCAGCATGCGGATCAGCGGCGCGAGCGTGCCGCCCTGCACGACCAGCGTCGCGATGATCAGCAGGAAGGTGCTGAACAGGATCAGGTCGCGGCCGGGAAAGTTGCCTGGCAGCGCGATCGCGGCCGCGAGGCTCACGACGCCGCGCATGCCCGACCAGCCGAGCACGACGGCCTCGCGCCACGACCAGGGCGGGCGGCCCGCGCGCGGCGCGCGCAGGCGGCCCGGCAGCCACATCGCGACGAACACCCACACGACGCGCGCGCCGATCGCGGCGGCCGTCGCGGGCAGCGCGACGCGCAGGCCGGCGATCAGCAGCGCGCCTTCGTGGTTCACGCGGGCGAGGATCGCGTGCAGCGCGAGACCGATCAGGATGAACACGAGGGCGTCGAGCACGAACACGATCGCCTCCCATGTCGCCTTCGCCTTGATCCGCATGTCGGCGTCGAATACGCGATGCTGGCGCACGCCGAGCACGAGGCCGCAGGTCACGACCGACAGCACGCCCGAGCCGTCGACGGCTTCCGCGATCCCGTAACTGCCCCATGCCATCGCGAAGGTCACGACGATGCCGAGCATCGGGTCGCGCAGCCGCGGCAGCACCCAGCACATCGCATGGCCGCACGCGAGGCCGACCGCGATGCCGATCAGCGTCAGCGAGAAGAACAGGCCGGTGGCGCTTGCCGCCGTGATCGACACGGCGAGCGCGGCCGAGACGGCCATCTGGTACAGCAGCAGGCCCGACGCGTCGTTGACGAGGCTTTCGCCTTCGAGCACCGCGACGAGCCGCGCGGGCAGCGGGTGGCGTTGCAGGATCGCTTTCGCCGCGACCGCGTCGGGCGGCGATACGATCGCGCCGAGCGTGAAGCAGGCGGCCCACGGCAGCGCGGGGTTCGCGGCATGCACGGCCAGCGCGACCGCGACGGTCGTGAACACCACCGCGCCGAGCGCGAGCGATGCGATCGACGCGAGCTCCTGGCGGAATTCCTTCCACGCGGTATAGAACCCGCTCGACATCAGCAGCGGCGGCAGCACGGCCGCGAGCAGCAGCGCCGGGTCCATGTCGGGCACGCGCCTGCCGGCGACGGCGACCGCGCAACCGCCGAGCAGCAGCACGACGGCCGGTGGAATCGAGATCCGTTCGGCGAGCCAGGTGAGCGCGCCCGCGCCGCAGATCAACAGCAGCAGGTAATGAAACAGTTCGACGTTGGTCATGAGCCTTGCGTCACGACGGCTTGCGGTCGTTCGCGGCCGCGCCCGGCAGCGCGCCGAACAGGTGCTGGCCGCATTGTGCATCGCGCCATGCGGCCGGCAGCCGGTGGCCGGACAGCAGCCGGCGCGCGAGCGGCAGGATCTGTTCGCCGGCCAGCATGCCGAGCAGGCCGAGGAGCGCGACGACCGGCGGCGCCGGCGCGTTCACGCCGAGCGCGCCGTAGATGACGCCGGCGAGGATGCCGGCGAGCAGCGACAGAAAATACGGCTTCATGATGAAAACCTCTCGTGACGGTCGGGGGGCGAACGGCGGGCCTCCAATGTGCAGGAAGCGTATCGGGTTTCCGTGCCGAACAAAAGGGCGGACCGCCTCGGAGAGACCCCGCTTTCGGAATTCGATCGATTCCGTTTCTTGGATGTCCGAGCCGCGACTTTTCCGATTAAATGGCTGCAACCGGATGACGCAGTTCCGGAGCAACGCACAGTCGGCTCCTCGCCGTTTACAGGTCGAGGCAAGCCTCAAACGTTCCCTGTCCAGAAGGATGATTCGTGCCATGAGCAACCCGAAGCTTGAAGTCCTCACCCCCGAGAACAGCCAGTTGATCTTCATCGACCAGCAACCGCAGATGGCGTTCGGCGTGCAGTCGATCGACCGGCAAACGCTGAAGAACAACGTCGTCGGGCTCGCGAAGGCCGCGAAGGCGTTCGACATCCCGACCACGATCACGACGGTCGAAAGCGACAGCTTCTCGGGTTACACCTACCCCGAGCTGCTCGACGTGTTTCCCGGCCAGAAGACGCTCGAACGCACGTCGATGAATTCGTGGGACGACCAGAAGGTGCGCGACGCGCTGGCCGCGAACGGCCGCAGGAAGGTCGTCGTGTCGGGCCTGTGGACCGAAGTCTGCAACACGACGTTCGCGCTCAGCGCGATGCTCGAAGGCGACTACGAGATCTACATGGTGGCGGATGCATCGGGCGGCACGTCGAAGGATGCGCACGACTTCGCGATGCAGCGGATGATCCAGGCCGGCGTCGTGCCCGTCACCTGGCAGCAGGTCGTGCTCGAGTGGCAGCGCGACTGGGCGCGCCGCGACACCTACGACGCGGTGATGGCGGTCGCGAAGGAGCACTCGGGCGCGTACGGGATGGGCGTCGACTACGCGTACACGATGGTCCACAAGGCGGCGCAGCGCACCGCGACGCCGCACGAGTCGATTCCGGCCGTACCGGCGAAGTAGCGGGCCGCCGGCGGTCGCGGGCTCAGACGGGCGGCAGCGCCCACGGCGCGTGGGACAGATGTTCGACGAGGAAGTCGAGCAGGGCCGTCACGCGTGCGGCGCGCAGCATGCCCGGCGGTGTCACGAGGTTGACGTTGATATCGGCGATTTTCCAGTCGTGCATCACTTCCTCGAGCTCGCCGCGTTGCAGTGCATCCCAGACCAGGAACGTCGGCTGCAGGGCGAGACCGTGGCCTGCGACCAGCGCGGGGGCGATGACGTCCGCGTTGTTGGTGCGGATGCGGCCGCGCACGGGTACGCCGAATTCGTCGTTCGACGTGACGTGGCGAAAGCGCCAGTAGTCGGGTGTGGGGATGTTCGTGTAGGTCAGGCACACGTGCTGGTCGAGCTCGCCCGGATGGGTCGGCCGGCCGTGCCGGTCGAGATACGCGGGCGATGCGACGAGCGGCCGGCGTACCGAGCAGAGGCGTCGCGCACGCAGCGACGAGTCGTTCAGCTCGGCGATCCGGATCGCGACGTCGAAGCCGCCCGACACGATGTCGACGAAGTGGTCGGTCAGCACGAGGTCGATGTCGACGCGCGGATAGCGTTCGAGAAACGCGGGCAGCACCGGCGACAGGTGGCGCAGCCCGAACGACATCGGCGCGTTCACGCGCACGAGGCCATGCGGTTCGAGTGCGTGCGCGGATGCTTCGTCCTCGATCAGCTCGGCGTCGGCGAGCAGCCGGATCGCGCGGTCGCGCAGCAGCTCGCCGGTGGGCGTGAGCGACAGCTTGCGCGACGTGCGGTACAGCAGCATCGAGCCGAGGCGCTTTTCGAGGCGCGCGATCGCTTTCGACACGGTCGGTTGCGACACGCCGAGCAGGTCGGCGGCCTTGGCGAACGAACCGGTCTCCGCGACGCGCGCGAAGATGGCCCAGGCTTCGAGATCGGGAAGATGTTGCATGGCAGGAAAGCGTGGCAGGAAAGCGAAGCCGACGGGGCGGCGGCGGATCGCGCCGCCCGCGCACGGCGCCCGGGCGGCATTGCGGGTCATTCTAATCGAGTCGGGAGGGGCGGATGGAATCGTATCTAGTTTCATTGGGCGCCGGCGCGTTGGTCGGCGTCGTCTACAGCGTGGTCAAGGTGCGCTCGCCCGCACCGCCGCTGATCGCCCTGGTCGGGCTGGCCGGCATGCTGATCGGCGTCGCGGCGGTCGCACCGGTCCGCCACTGGCTCGGCTTCTGATTGCATCGAGGACACTTCATGAGCGCTACTGACAATCAACCCGATCTGATCCTGCACAACGGCCGCATCACGACGCTCGACCGCGCGAACCCCGTCGCGACGGCCGTCGCGATCAAGGACGGCCGCTTCGTGGCGGTCGGCCGCGACGCGGACGTGATGCCGCTCGCCGGCGATGCGACGCGGGTCGTCGACCTCGGCGGCCGCAGCGCGCTGCCGGGCCTGATCGACAACCACTGCCACGTGATCCGCGGCGGCCTGAACTACAACATGGAGCTGCGCTGGGACGGCGTGCGCTCGCTCGCGGTCGCGATGGACATGCTGAAGCGGCAGGTCGCGATCACGCCGGCGCCGCAGTGGGTGCGCGTGGTCGGCGGCTTCACCGAACACCAGTTCGCCGAGAAGCGCCTGCCGACGATCGACGAACTCAACGCGGCCGCCCCCGATACGCCGGTGTTCATCCTGCACCTGTACGACCGCGCGCTGCTGAACGCGGCCGCGCTGCGCGTGGTCGGCTACACGAAGGACACGCCCGAGCCGCCGGGCGGCACGATCCTGCGCGACGCGGCGGGCAACCCGACCGGGCTGCTGCTCGCGAACCCGAACGCGACGATCCTCTACGCGACGCTCGCGAAGGGGCCGAAGCTGCCGTTCGAGTACCAGTACAACTCGACGCGCCACTTCATGCGCGAGCTGAACCGGCTCGGCGTGACCGGCGTGATCGACGCGGGCGGCGGGTCGCAGAATTACCCCGACGATTACGAGGTGATCCGCAAGCTGCACGACGCGGGCGAGATGACGATCCGGATCGCGTACAACCTGTTCACGCAGAAGCCGAATGCGGAGAAGGAAGACTTCGTGAACTGGACGAAGAGCACGAAGTATCACGACGGCACCGACTACTTCCGCCACAACGGCGCGGGCGAGATGCTGGTGTTCTCGGCGGCCGATTTCGAGGACTTCCGCGTGGCGCGCCCGGATCTGCCGGCGCAGATGGAGGACGACCTCGAAGGCGTCGTGCGCGTGCTCGCGCAGAACCGCTGGCCGTGGCGCCTGCATGCGACTTACGACGAGACGATCAGCCGCGCGCTCGACGTGTTCGAGAAGGTCGACCGGGACATCCCGCTCGCGGGCCTGAACTGGTTCTTCGATCACGCGGAAACGATCTCGGAGCGCTCGATGGACCGCATCGCCGCGCTGGGCGGCGGCATCGCGGTGCAGCACCGGATGGCGTACCAGGGCGAATACTTCGTCGAGCGCTACGGCGCACAGGCGGCCGAGGCGACGCCGCCGGTCGCGAAGATGCTGTCGAAGGGCCTCAAGGTGTCGGCCGGCACCGACGCGACGCGGGTGGCGTCGTACAACCCGTGGGTGTCGCTCGCGTGGCTCGTGACGGGCCGGACGGTCGGCGGGCTGCGCCTGTACCCGCAGCGCAACCTGCTGGACCGCGAGACGGCGCTGCGCATGTGGACCGAGTACGTGACGTGGTTCTCGAACGAGGAGGGGCGGAAGGGGCGCATCGCGGTGGGGCAGCTTGCCGACCTGGTGGTCCCGGATCGCGATTTCTTCAGTTGCGCGGAGGACGAGATCGTCGACACGTCCGCGTTGCTGACGGTGGTCGGCGGCAGGATCGTGTGGGGCGCGGGGCCGTTCGCGTCGCACGATGCGCCGGTTCCGCCGGCGATGCCGGACTGGTCGCCGGTGCGCCAGTACGGCGGTTACGGCGGCTGGGGCGCGACGCAGCGCGCCGGCGCACCGCTGCAGCGCGCGGCGGCCGCCGCGATGTGCGGCTGCGCGAACGCGTGCAACGTGCATCAGCATGCGCATGCGGGCGCGTGGGGCAGTGCGTTGCCGACCTCGGACGCGAAGGGGTTCTGGGGCGCGTTCGGCTGCTCGTGCTGGGCGGTCTGACATGGCGGCTCCGACCAACCCCGGCGGCACCGGCAACCCGGCGTGGGTCCACGCGCTGCTGGCGCAGCCGTGGGTCCTGCCGCTCGCGCGTCTCGCGCTGGTGTCCGCGTACCTGATCGGCGGCGTCGCGAAGGCGCTGGATTTCGACGGCGCGGTGGCGGAGCAGGCGCATTTCGGCCTGCATCCGCCCGCACTGTGGGCGGCGTTCGCGATCGCGGTCGAGATTGCCGGTTCGCTGTGCATCCTGCTGGGCCGCTTCACGTGGCTCGGCGCCGGCGGCCTCGGCGTGCTGACGCTGGTCGCGATGGCGGTGGCGAACGACTTCTGGAACCGCACGGGCCCCGCGCATTTCACGGCGCTCAACAGCTTTTTCGAACATCTCGGGCTGATCGCGGCACTCGTGCTCGCGACCCTGCTCGCCGATGCGAAGCATCCGGCCGGCGACGGCCGCACCACCCGATGACGATGAAACAACCAGGAAAACCTGTCATGAAAACCATTCGATCCGTGTTGCTCGCCGTGATGATCGCGGGAGGGCTTGCCGTCGCGCCCGTCGCCTTCGCGAAGACTCCGGCCGCGAAGGCCGTCGCGACGCCGGCCGTGGCGGTTGGCCCGCAGTACGACACGACCCACGTGTGCGTGCCGCCCGACGATTTCGACCGATTCACCGACAGCTTCGTCGCGACGTTCGGCGGCAAGAAATCGAAGCAGGGCGTGTTCCAGGTCACGCCCACGCCGAGCCAGACGATGTCGCAACTGGTGCTCACGCCGGCCGGCACGATCTCGGTGTTCGGCTTCAAGACGCCGATTCCGTATCCGTTCTGTTCGGAGCGCACCGGCTATCTCGTCACCGATCTCGATGTCGCGATGAAGTCGGCGCGTGCGCACGGCGCGGACGTGGTCGTCGACACGTTCCCCGATCCGATCGGCCGCGACGCGATCATCCGCTGGCCGGGCGGCGTGAACATGCAGCTCTACTGGCACACCGAGGCGCCGCATTACGACGCGCTGGAGACCGTGCCCGAGAACCGCGTGTACGTGTCGCCGGAAAGCGCCGACACGCTGGTGCGCGACTTCGTCGCGTTCTCGCACGGCAAGGTCGTGTCGGACGTTCGCAACGCCCCGGGCGTCGAGATCGGCCGGCCGGGCGACACGTATCGCCGCATCCGCATCGAATCCGGCTTCGGCAGGATGACCGTGCTCGCGACGGACGGCCATCTGCCGTACCCGTTCGGCCGCGAGATGACCGGCTACGAGGTGCCCGATCTCGCCGCGACGCTGAAGCGCGCGCAGGCCGCGGGCGTGAGCGTGCTCGTGCCGCAGTACACGTCGGACGGCCGCGACGCGGCGCTGGTCCGGTTCCCGGGCGGCTATATCGCGGAGATCCACGCGGGCGCGGCGCGATGAAGCACGAGGACACGATCCTTGCCGCGGTGGCCGGCTTCGTCGACACGCTGAGCTTCGTCGCGCTGTTCGGCCTTTTCACCGCGCACGTGACCGGCAACTTCGTGCTGATCGGCGCGGGCGCCGCGGGGTTCGGGCAGGGCGTCCTGCTGAAGCTCAGCGTGTTTCCGGCGTTCGTGTGCGGGGTGGTCGCGAGCAGCCTGATCGCACGCGCGTTTGCCGGGCGGCCGGCCTGGCAGGGCGCGCGTGCGCTGCATGCGGTCCAGGGCTTGCTGCTGCTCGGCTTCTGCGCGGCCGGCGTGTGGGCGTCGCCCGTCATCCAGTCCGACGGCCTGCCGGTGCTGCTGACCGGCATCGTCGGCACGTTCGCGATGGGCGTGCAGAACGCGCATCCGCGCGTGATCGCGCGCACCGGCGTGCCGAACACGGTGATGACCGGCAACGTCACGCAGGCGATTCTCGACGTCGTCGACCTGCTGTCCGCCGGCACGCCCGACAGCGTGCGCGCCGCGGCGCGTGCGCGCTTCGCGAAGATGTGGCCGGCGATCGTCGCGTTCGCACTCGGCGCGGCGGCCGGTGCGCTGGGTTATCGCCAGGCCGGGTTCTGGGCGCTGCTCGCGCCGGCCGGCGCACTCGTGGCGCTGGCGGCATGCACGGGCATGTCCGCCCGGCCGGCCGCGCCGGAGCGTGCATGATTGCGCGGCGGGGCGGGGCGCGTCTCGACCGCGTTGCGCGCGCGTCGGTGGTGGCCGGGCTGCTGTTCGCGAGCGTCGATGCGGCGCGGGCGGAATCGGCGCCGGCCGCCGCCGGCGGCGCGAGCGCGTCGGCGTGCCCGGCCGCGCGGCCGGCCGTGCTGTTCAACCGCTGGCAGGAAGACTGGTCGGCGCTCGCGAATCCGTGCGTGCCGCGCGCGCCGCTCGACGGCCTGAAGTACATCCCGCTCGGCAACGATCCGGCGTCGTACCTGTCGCTCGGCGTGAACCTGCGCGAGCGCCTGGAAACCAACGACGCGCCGCTGTTCGGCATCGGTTCCGCGCAATCGGATACGTACCTGATCCAGCGCGTCGAAGTGCACGCCGATGCGCATCTCGGTTCGCACTGGCAGTTCTTCGTGCAGTTGCAGGATGATCGCGCATTCGGCAAGAACACGATCGCGCCGGTCGACAGGAATCCGCTCGATCTCGAACAGGCGTTCGCGACCTACACGGGCGCGCTCGGCGGCGGCACGTTCAAGTTCCGCGTCGGCCGGCAGGAGATGGCGTTCGACCTGCAGCGCTTCATCGCCGCGCGCGACGGCCCGAACGTGCGGCAGGCGTTCGACGCGGTGTGGGCCGACTACGAATACCGGAAATGGCGCTTCATCGCGTATGCGACGCAGCCGGTGCAGAACCGCAGCGTGTCCGCGTTCGACGACGTGTCGAACCGCGACCTGACGTTCAGCGGCGTGCGCTTCGAGCGGCAGTCGGTCGGGCCCGGCGACCTGTCGGGCTACTGGTCGCGCTACAACCGCGGCAACGCGCGGTTTCTCGATGCGAGCGGCGCCGAGCGGCGCGACGTGTGGGACCTGCGCTACACCGGCACGCAGGGCCGCTTCGACTGGGATCTCGAGACGATGCTGCAGACGGGCACGGTCGGCGGCAGCACGATCCGCGCGTGGGCGTTGGGCTCGATTGCCGGCTACCGGCTCGATGCGCCGTGGTCGCCGCGCGTCGCGCTCCAGGTCGACGCGGCGTCGGGCGATCGCCATCCGCACGACGGCCGCGTCGAAACCTTCAATCCGCTGTTCCCGAACGGCTATTACTTCACGCTCGCAGGCTTCACCGGCTACGCGAACCTGATCCACGTGAAGCCGTCGGTGACGCTGAAGCCGTCGCCGGCGCTGTCGCTGCTCGGCGCGCTCGGGTTCCAGTGGCGCGAGACGACCGGCGACGCGGTCTACCAGCAGGGCAACGCGGTGGTGCCGGGCACGGCCGGCAAGGGCGGCTTGTGGACGGGGATGTACGTGCAGCTGCGCGCGGACTGGACGATCGCCGCGAACCTGATCGGCGCGATCGAGGCCGTGCACTTCCAGGTCGGCGATGCGATCCGGCAGGCGGGCGGGCACAACGCCGATTACATTGGCGTCGAGATGAAGTACGGGTGGTAGCGCGCGTCTCGCGGCGCGCGGTTCGCATGCGACGGCTCCGGGCAGCGCGCCCACCGGGGCCGGCGTCCGGCACGCGTGCATCCGTGAAACGACGAAGGGCGACCCGGGTCGCCCTTCGTCAGGTGCGGCCGGCATCGATGCCGGCCGGTGCCGCGTCGTGCCGTTACAGGTTCGGCGACAGCTGCAGCGCGTTCGTCAGGTCGCCCATCGGCTGCGCGCCGTTGGCCTTCAGCGCGTCGTCGCGCTGTTGCAGGCCCGCGAGGCGCGGCAGCGAGAAGCGGCGCGTGATGAAGCGCAGGATCGACGCGGTGTCGTACTGCGTGTGATCCACGAAGCCCTTCTTCGAGAACGGCGACACGATGAGCGCCGGAATCCGCGTGCCGGGGCCCCAGCGGTCGCCCTTCGGCGGCGACACGTGATCCCAGAAGCCGCCGTTTTCGTCGTACGTGACGACCACGACCATGTTCTTCCACTGCGGGCTCGCCTGCAGGTGCGCGAGCAGGTTCGCGATGTGCTGGTCGCCGGTCGAGACGTCCGTGTAGCCCGCGTGTTCGTTCAGGTTGCCCTGCGGCTTGTAGAACGAGACCTGCGGCAGCGTGCCCGCGTCGATCGCCTTGATGAACGCGCTGCCGTCGGTGCCGCCGTCGAGCAGATGCTGCGCGCGGCTCGTGCTGCCGGGCGCCTGGTTCGCGTAGTAGTTGAACGGCTGGTGGTGCGGCTGGAAGTTCGGGGCCGTCATGTTCGGGCCGTAGATCACGTTCGCCGTGCCGCTCTGTGCGGCCTGCAGCGCCTGGCTCCACGCGCCGCCGTACCATGCCCACGACACGCCCGCGTTGGTCAGCAGGTCGCCGATGTTCTGCTGCGTCTGCGGCGGCAGCGTCGATGCGGCCGACGGATCGGCGAGGTTCGGGTCGCCGCCCGTGGCGGCCTTGTTGCCGCTCGGCTGATACGGCGGCTGCATCGTGTTGATCGCGTAGAAGTCCGGCGTCAGGTTGCCCGAATTCACGAACTTCGGAATGCCGTCGAGCGCGGAAGCCGGCGAGTTGCTCGCGAGCTGCAGCGACTTGCCGTCCGCCGCGACGGCCGAGATCGAGCCGGCGGCCGGGCTCTTGTCCGCGTTCGCGTAGAACGGCGCGCACGCACAGATCAGGTACTGGTGGTTCAGGAACGAGCCGCCGAACGCGCCCATGAAGAAGTTGTCGGCGAGCGTGAACTGCTGCGCGATCTTCCACAGCGGCAGCTTCGTCGCGTCGGGCGTGTAGTGGCCCATCACGAGGCCGCCCGAGTCGGCCCACGCGGCGAACATGTCGTTCTTGCCGCCGTTGATCTGCATCTGGTTCTCGTAGAAACGGTGATACAGGTCGCGCGTCGTCACGCTCATCGACGTGTTGAAGCCGTTCGGATCGTCGATCGCGAACGGCGCGTTCGGCAGGTTGGCCGTCATCGCCTCGGTCACGGCGGGCGTCACGCCCTTGGCGGTCAGGCCGCCCCAGACCTTCGGCAGCGTCGCGAGCGCCTGGCCGTTGCGGTCCTTCTGCTGCGCGCTGGCCGCGGTCACGTTCTGCAGGCCGTTCGCGCCGGGGAAGTTGCCGTACAGGTTGTCGAAGCTGCGGTTTTCGGCGTAGATCACGACGACGTTCTTCACCGTCGACAGGCCTTGCTGCTGCACGTCGTCGCCGCCGCAGGCGGTGAGGGCGGCGGCCGCGGCAACGGCGATCGGTGTAAAGCGAATCCAGGCGTGGTTTTTCATCCGTTGTACTCTCTATCTCTCTCTTGTCGCGTGGGGAACCGGAGCATCCGTGTACCGCCGGTTCGCGAGGGTAACCGTGGCATGTCCGGCTGTAAGCATTTTGAGGGCTCGATTTGACAGCCGGGTGTAGGCGTCCTTTCGATTAGCTGTCGATCGACCGTCATGTAACGGTCATGCGGCTGACATAAACTCCGGCCGCTCATGAACCCACTTTCCGACGACTCGATGAAGCCTCGCCAACCGACAGCCGGCGCGTTCGCGCGTTCGTGGCTGCACCTGACCGGCGCGCTCGCGCTGGCCACCACGCTTGCAACCCTTGCCGGCTGTGACGGGCAGCCGGGCGCGGGGGCGCCATCCGGGCAGGCCGCGAGCGCGGCGAGTGCGCCGGGCGCCGCGAATCTGGTTGCGTCCGCAACGGCTTCCGCCACGGGGGCGGTGGTCGCGACGAACCAGCCGCAGACGCGTGCACAAGTTTACGAAGGCGTGCGCCGGATGACGGCGCTCGGCAAGCAACTTTTCTTTGACCCTACGCTGTCAGGTTCCGGCAAGCTTGCCTGCGCGTCGTGCCACAGCCCCGATCACGCGTTCGGGCCGTCCAACGCGCTGGCCGTGCAGTTCGGCGGCGACGACATGAAGCGCTCGGGCTTTCGCGCGGTGCCGTCGCTCAAGTACCTGCAGGGCGTGCCGCAGTTCACCGAGCACTTCCACGATTCCGACGACGAAGGCGACGAGAGCGTCGACGCGGGCCCGACGGGCGGCCTCACGTGGGACGGCCGCGTCGATACGGGCGCCGAACAGGCGCGCATTCCGCTCACGTCGCCGTTCGAGATGAACAGTTCGCCCGCGAAGGTCGCGCAGGCCGTGAAGGCCGCCCCGTACGCGGACGAATTCCGCGCGGTGTTCGGCGTGAAGGTGCTGGACGACGACGCGGCGACGTTCAAGGCCGTGCTGCGCGCGCTCGAGACCTTCGAGCAGACGCCCGAGCTGTTCTCGCCGTACACGAGCAAGTACGACGCGTATCTCGCCGGTCATGCGCAGCTCACGCCGGCCGAAATGCGCGGGCTGCAGTTGTTCAACGACGAGAAGAAGGGCAATTGCGCGAGCTGCCACATCAGCCAGCGCGCGCTCGACGGCACGCCGCCGCAGTTCAGCGATTTCGGGCTGATCGCGATCGCGGTGCCGCGCAACCGCGCGTTGCCCGTCAACCGCGACCCGCGCTTCCACGATCTCGGCGCGTGCGGCCCGGAGCGCACCGACCTGAAGGGCCGCGACGAATTCTGCGGGCTGTTCCGCACGCCGTCGCTGCGCAACGTCGCGCTGCGCAAGACGTTCTTCCACAACGGCGTGTATCACACGCTCGAGGACGTCATGCGCTTCTACGTCGAACGCGACATCCATCCGGAGAAGTTCTACCCGGTCGTGCACGGCAAGGTGCAGATCTACGACGACCTGCCGAAGCGCTACTGGCCGAACATCAACCGCGAAGCGCCGTTCGACCGCAAGCGCGGCGAGGCGCCGGCGCTGGACACGGCCGAGATCAAGGACGTGATCGCGTTCCTGGGCACGCTGACCGACGGGTATCCGCAAACGGCCGCGCCGGCCGCGCACTAGGCGGCGCCGACGGCACGCATGCTATGCTCGCTCGCTGACGGGCGCGGTGCGTGCCGGTTCGCCGGCCTGCACCGCGTCGTTCGATCGAACATCCAAGGAGAACAACATGTCGATGCGTGCATCCCTTTCCATCGTCACGCGCGTGCTGGCCGGCGCCGCGTGCGCAGCCGCGATGCTGCCCGCCCATGCGCAGAACAACCTGAACTTCCTGAACGATACGCCGATCAGCTATTTCACCAAGGCCGACCGCGCGTCGCTCGCCCAGGCCGCCGCGCAGGTGCGTGACGAAGGCAAGGACGGCGAGACCACGACGTGGCAGAGCAGCGGCCGGGGCACGCAGATCGATGCGAAGCTGACGCCGTCCACGTCCGAGAGCGACGGCAAGACCTGCCGCGAAATCGCCACCGAAATCACCGCGAAGGGCCAGACGATGACGCTCAAGCCCGTCTACTGCAAGACGGCCGCGGGCAAGTGGCAGTTGCAGAAGCGCTGAGCACACGCGCGATGAGGCGGAGCGGCGCGCCGCGCACGGTGTCGTGCGGCGTCGTGATTCTCGATGCGGCCGGCCGCGTGTTCCTCGCGCATGCGACGGACACCACGCACTGGGACATCCCGAAGGGGCAGGGCGAACCGGGCGAGACGCCGGTCGATGCCGCGCTGCGCGAGCTGCTCGAGGAAACCGGCATCGTCTTCGCGCCGGCGCGGCTCGTCGATCTCGGCTGCTTCGCGTATCGGCACGACAAGGACCTGCACCTGTTCGCGGTGCTGGTGGCCGACGGCGAGATCGATCCCGCGCGCTGCACGTGCACGTCGTTGTTCCCGAGCCGCCGGGACGGTTCGATGATTCCCGAGATGGATGCGTACCGCTGGACCGTGCCGGGCGACGTCGACGCGTATGTGAGCCGCAGCCTCGCGCGGCTGTTCCGCACGAAGCTGTCGCTGGCGGCGCTGCATCGGCGCCTGTCGGGCGCGTGACCGCGCGCGGCGGCGCTCGCTGCCGCGTTCCGCTTCGATGCGTGCAATAAAAAAACCGGCCTGAGGCCGGTTTTTTTCTGGTCGCGCGACGACGGCTGTCGACGCCGTGCGCGGCAGGCCGTCAGGCCGGCTTGCCCCAGCTGTCGCGCAGCCCGACGATCCGGTTGAACACGGGCTTGCCCGGCTTCGAATCGACACGATCGGCAACAAAGTAGCCGTGGCGCTCGAACTGCAGGCGCGTTTCCGGCGCGATATCGGCGTTGCCCGGCTCGAGGTAGGCCTGCACGATCTTCTTCGAATCGGGATTCAGCGCCTCGAGGAAGTTCGCGCCGCCCGCGTCCGGATGCGGCACCTTGAACAGGCGGTCGTAGATCCGCACTTCGGCCGGCTGCGCATGCTTCGCGCTGACCCAGTGGATGTTGCCCTTGACCTTGTAGTTGTTCGCGCCTTCGGTGCCCGACTTGCTGTCCGGGAAGTAGTTGCAGTGCACGGCCGTGACGTTGCCGTCGGCGTCCTTGTCGAAGCCCGTGCATTCGATCACGTAGCCGTAGCGCAGGCGCACCTTGTTGCCCGGGAACAGGCGGAAATACCCCTTCGGCGGGTTCTCGGCGAAATCCTCGCGCTCGATCCACAGCTCGCGCGAGATCGGGAACGTGCGCACGCCGCGCTCCGGGTGGTGCGGGTGCACCGGCGCCGTGCAGGCTTCCTCGAGGTCTTCCGGATAGTTGTCGATCACGAGCTTCAGCGGATCGAGCACCGCGACCGTGCGCGGCGCCTTGTCGTCGAGGTCGTCGCGCAGCGCGCCTTCGAAGATGCTCATGTCGATCCACGAGTCGATCTTCGTCACGCCGATCCGGTCGCAGAACAGGTGGATGCTCTCCGGCGTGAAGCCGCGGCGGCGCACGCCGACGATCGTCGGCATCCGCGGGTCGTCCCAGCCGTCGACGTGGCCTTCGGTGACGAGCTGCAGCAGCTTGCGCTTGCTGGTGATCGCGTACGTGAGGTTCAGCCGCGAGAATTCGATCTGTTGCGGCAGCGGGCGCGAGAAGATGCCGGCCTCCGCGAGTTCGTTCAGCACCCAGTCGTACAGCGGGCGGTGATCCTCGAATTCGAGCGTGCACAGCGAATGCGTGATGCCTTCGAGCGCATCCGAGATGCAGTGCGTGTAGTCGTACATCGGGTACACGCACCACGCGTCGCCGGTGCGGTAGTGGTGCGCGTAGCGGATCCGGTAGATCACCGGGTCGCGCATGTTCATGTTCGGCGAAGCCATGTCGATCTTCGCGCGCAGCACGTGCTCGCCTTCCTTGAACTCGCCGGCCTTCATGCGGCGGAACAGGTCGAGGTTTTCTTCCGGCGTACGGTCGCGGAACGGCGACGGCTTGCCGCCTTCCGTCAGCGAGCCGCGGTTCGCGCGCATCTCGTCGGCGCTCTGGCTGTCGACATAGGCCTTGCCGCGCTTGATCAGCAGCTCGGCGAACTCGTACAGCCTGTCGTAGTAGTCGCTCGCGAAATACTGATGATCGACCGCGTCCTTGCGCCAGTCGAAGCCGAGCCAGCGTACCGCGTCGACGATCGAGTCGACGTACTCGACGCTTTCCTTTTCCGGGTTCGTGTCGTCGAAGCGCAGGTGGCACACGCCGCCGTAGTCGCGCGCGACGCTGAAGTTCAGACAGATGCTCTTGGCGTGCCCGATGTGCAGATAGCCGTTCGGCTCGGGCGGGAAGCGCGTTTCGACGCGGCCGCCCCATTTGCCGGTGCGGTTGTCGTCGTCGATGATGTTGCGGATGAAATTGGAAGCCGCGGGGGCGTCGTTGCGTTCGGTGCTCATGCGGTGGCGTCAGGTTGTGTCTGTGTCGGCGCGTCGCGCCGGTTTAATCCCGTGATTCTACCTGACCGGGGTGCGTCCCGCGCGGCTCGCGGCACGGCGGAAGGCGGTTTCGCCGGTTTATCTCGATATTGTGTCGGCTGTAACACGACGTAAATCGGATTGCCCGCGCTGTTTGGCCTTCCCTATGATGGCGGCACCGAATCGAATGCCGTCGTGCGGATGGGCGCAGGGCGGGGAATACCTGGAACCATGATGAAGAAGACCACTTTTGTCGTTCGTACCGCCGTGATCGTCGCGGTCCTGTCTCAGCTCGGCGCATGCGCGATGACGCATGCCCAGCGCAACGCCGGCATCGGCGCGGCCGCGGGCGGCGCGCTCGGCTACCTGATCACGGGCGGCCCGATCGGCACGGTCGCCGGCGCCGCGGCAGGCGGCATCGTCGGCGCGAACGTACGCTGACCGACGACGCGGGCCGCCGGCACGGCGGCTCGCCACCGGTCGCGACGCCGCACCCGGCGCGTCCCGACCCGACCCCACGCACATCCTTCCGGTTTCGTTCAGACAGGCAGCATCAGGGAGGAACGGGTGTGCGACACTGCGTCGACGCCACATAACGATTTCACGCGTCGACGCACCTTCCATGAGCCATTTCCCCGTTCTCGTCCTGCCGGGTTACGCCAACTCGGGCCCGCTCCACTGGCAGAGCCGCTGGGAGCGCGCCGATGCACGCTTCTCGCGCGTCGCGATGCCCGACTGGGAGCATGCATTCCGCAACGGCTGGTGTCTCGCGCTCGACCGCGCGGTCGAGGCCGCGCCCGGCCCCGTGCTGATCGCCGCGCACAGCCTCGGCACGCTGACGGCCGCGTGGTGGGCGACGCGCTATGCCCGCCCGGCCGCGCTCGCGAAAGTACGCGGCGCGCTGCTCGTCGCGCTGCCCGATCCGGCCGGCCCCGCGTTTCCGGACGATGCGCACGGCTTCGGGCCCGTGCCGCACGAGCGCCTGCCGTTTCCGACCGCCGTCGTGGCGAGCCGCGACGATCCGTACGGGTCGCCCGCGTTCGCGCGCGCGTGCGCGAACGCATGGGGCAGCGCCTTCCACGACATCGGCCCGCGCGGCCACATCAATGCGGACAGCGGCCTCGGCGACTGGCCCGCGGCGCGCGGCTGGCTCGACGCATTGGCTCGCGCCTGACGGCGCGCGGCGCACGCAGCATGCCGGCGCGCACCCGGGCCGGCAACCGCGCTCAGATCGCCTGTTTCGCCCGCAGCGCCGCGATTTTCGCGTCGTCGTAACCGAGCATGTCGCGCAGCACGTCGTCGGTATGCGCGCCGAGCAGCGGCGGGGCCGTGCGCGCGTCGGGCGGCGTCGCGCTCATCCGGATCGGGTTGCGCACGAGCTTCGCGTCCGCGCCGCACGGATGCGGCAGCGACACCTGCATCCCGCGAGCGATCACCTGCTCGTTGTCGAACACTTCGTCCAGATCGTTGATCGGCCCGCACGGCACGCCGGCCGCTTCGAGCGCGTCGATCCAGTCGGCCTTGTCGCGCGCCCTGACCATCTCCGCGAGGATCGGCACCAGCGTGTCGCGGTGGCGCACGCGCGACGGGTTCGTCGCGAAACGCTCGTCGTCGGCCAGCCCGGGCCGGCCGCCGGCCTCGACGAACTTGCGGAACTGGCCGTCGTTGCCGACCGCGACGATGATCCAGCCGTCGCGCGTCTGGAACGTCTGGTAGGGCACGATGTTCGGATGCGCGTTGCCCCAGCGCACCGGCGGCTTGCCGCTCGCGAGGAAGTTGGTGTTCATGTTCGCGAGCAGCGCGACCTGCACGTCGAGCAGCGCCATGTCGATGTACTGGCCCTCGCCGGTGCGGTCGCGGTGCGCGAGCGCGGCGAGCACCGCGATCGTCGAGTAGAGGCCGGTCGAGAGGTCGGCGATCGCGACGCCGGCCTTCTGCGGGCCGCCGCCCGGCTCGCCGTCGCGCTCGCCGGTGATGCTCATGAAGCCGCCGATGCCCTGGACGATGAAGTCGTAGCCCGCGCGGTGCGCGTACGGGCCCGTCTGGCCGAAGCCGGTGACCGAGCAGTAGACGAGATCGGGCTTCACCGCGCGCAGGGATGCGTAGTCGAGCCCGTATTTCTTCAACTGGCCGACCTTGTAGTTCTCGAGCACGACGTCGCTCTGCGCGGCGAGCTCGCGCACGATCCGCTGGCCTTCGGGCGTCGCGATGTCGATCGTCACCGAGCGCTTGTTGCGGTTCGCCGCGAGGTAGTACGCGGCTTCGGCCGTGTCGGCGCCGTCCGCGTCCTGCAGGTACGGCGGCCCCCAGTGGCGCGTGTCGTCGCCGGCGCCCGGGCGCTCGACCTTGATCACGTCCGCGCCGAAATCGGCGAGCGTCTGCGCGCACCACGGGCCCGCGAGCACGCGGGTGAGGTCCAGCACGCGGATATGGCTCAGGGCACCCATCGTCGAATCGTCTCCTTTCATGGCTGGCCTGCCTTGCCGGGGCACGGCCGATTGGCATGCCGAGCATCTTAAGGCGAATCGGCCGCGCAGGGGGCCGGGCGCCCGCTCGCGCCGGTCGCGGGCCGGCGCCGGACCCGGGAAGGGCCCGGCCGCTTTGCCCGCGCTTTGCCCGGAAGCCGGCCCCGATCCCGTATAATCGATCGTTTCCAAATCCATGCCGCCGCGCCCCGCCCAGGGCGCCGGCGTTTGAAGCCGTCTTTGCCAGACTGTCCCCGCACGCCATGAAAGCTGCCGAAATCCGCGAGAAATTCCTCAAATTCTTCGAATCGAAGGGCCACACGATCGTCCGCTCGTCGAGCCTCGTGCCCGGTAACGACCCCACGCTGATGTTCACGAACTCGGGCATGGTCCAGTTCAAGGACGTCTTCCTCGGCACGGATCCGCGCCCGTACTCGCGCGCGACCACCGCGCAGCGCAGCGTGCGCGCGGGCGGCAAGCACAACGACCTCGAGAACGTCGGCTACACGGCGCGCCACCACACGTTCTTCGAGATGCTCGGCAACTTCTCGTTCGGCGACTACTTCAAGCACGACGCGATCCGCTTCGCGTGGGAGCTTCTGACCACGGTCTACCAGTTGCCGAAGGACAAGCTGTGGGTCACCGTCTACCAGGAAGACGACGAGGCGTACGACATCTGGGCGAAGGAAGTCGGCGTGCCGACCGAGCGCATCATCCGCATCGGCGACAACAAGGGCGCGCGCTACGCGTCGGACAACTTCTGGACGATGGGCGACACGGGCCCGTGCGGCCCGTGCACGGAAATCTTCTACGACCACGGCCCGGACGTGTGGGGCGGCCCGCCGGGATCGCCCGAAGAAGACGGCGACCGCTACATCGAGATCTGGAACCTCGTGTTCATGCAGTTCAACCGCGACGCGCAGGGCAACATGACGCGCCTGCCGAAGCAGTCGGTCGACACCGGCATGGGCCTCGAGCGTCTCGCCGCGGTGCTGCAGCACGTGCACAGCAACTACGAGATCGACCTGTTCCAGAACCTGATCAAGGCCGCCGCGCGCGTGACCGAGATCAGCGACCTCACGAACAACTCGCTGAAGGTGATCGCCGATCACATCCGCGCGTGCTCGTTCCTGATCGTCGACGGCGTGATCCCCGGCAATGAAGGCCGCGGCTACGTGCTGCGCCGGATCGTGCGCCGCGCGATCCGCCACGGCTACAAGCTCGGCCGCAAGGGCGCGTTCTTCCACAAGCTGGTGGCCGACCTCGTCGCCGAGATGGGCGTCGCGTATCCGGAGCTGAAGGAAGCCGAGCAGCGCGTGACCGACGTGCTGCGCCAGGAGGAAGAGCGCTTCTTCGAGACGATCGAGCACGGCATGTCGATCCTCGAGGCCGCGCTGGCCGACGTCGAGGCGAAGGGCGGCAAGGTGCTCGACGGCGAGCTCGCGTTCAAGCTGCACGACACCTACGGCTTCCCGCTCGACCTCACGGCCGACGTGTGCCGCGAGCGCGGGATGACGGTCGACGAGCCGGCGTTCGACGACGCGATGGCGCGCCAGCGCGAGCAGGCGCGCGCGGCCGGCAAGTTCAAGGCCACGCAGGGCCTCGAATACACGGGCGCGAAAACCACGTTCCACGGCTACGAGGAAATCGCGTTCGACGACGCGAAGGTCGTCGCGCTGTACGTCGACGGTTCGTCGGTGAACGAAGTGAAAACCGGCCAGGACGCGGTCGTCGTGCTCGACCACACGCCGTTCTACGCGGAATCGGGCGGCCAGGTCGGCGACCAGGGCGTGCTCGCGAATGCGTCGACGCGCTTCGCGGTGGCTGACACGCTGAAGGTGCAGGCCGACGTGATCGGCCACCACGGCACGCTGGAGCAGGGCGCGCTGAAGGTCGGCGACGTGCTGCGCGCGGAGATCGACGCGCATCGCCGCGCGCGCACGCAGCGCAACCACTCGGCCACCCACCTGATGCACAAGGCGCTGCGCGAAGTGCTCGGCGCGCACGTGCAGCAGAAGGGGTCGCTGGTCGATGCGGAAAAGACCCGCTTCGACTTCGCGCACAACGCGCCGATGACGGACGACGAAATCCGTCGCGTCGAGCAGATCGTCAATGCCGAAATCCTCGCGAACGCACCGGGCATCGTGCGCGTGATGCCGTACGACGAAGCGGTCAAGGGCGGCGCGATGGCGCTGTTCGGCGAGAAGTACGGCGACGAAGTGCGCGTGCTCGACCTCGGTTTCTCGCGCGAGCTGTGCGGCGGTACGCACGTGAGCCGCAGCGGCGACATCGGCTTCTTCAAGATCATCGTCGAAGGCGGCGTCGCGGCCGGCATCCGCCGCGTCGAGGCGATCACCGGCGACAACGCGCTGCGTTACGTGCAGGCGCTCGACACCCGTGTGAACGAAGCCGCGGCCGCGCTGAAGGTGCAGCCGTCGGAGCTCACGCAGCGCATCGCGCAGGTGCAGGACCAGGTGAAGTCGCTCGAGAAGGAGCTGGGCGCGCTGAAGTCGAAGCTCGCATCGAGCCAGGGCGACGAGCTCGCGCAGCAGGCCGTCGAAATCGGCGGCGTGTACGTGCTGGCCGCGACGCTCGACGGCGCCGACGCGAAGACGCTGCGCGAAACGGTCGACAAGCTGAAGGACAAGCTGAAGAGCGCGGCGATCGTGCTGGCGGCCGTCGAAGGCGGCAAGGTCAGCCTGATCGCGGGCGTCACGGCCGACGCGAGCAAGAAGGTCAAGGCCGGCGAGCTCGTGAACTTCGTCGCGCAGCAGGTGGGCGGCAAGGGCGGCGGCCGTCCGGACATGGCGCAGGCGGGCGGCACCGAGCCTGACAACCTGCCGGGTGCGCTGGCCGGCGTGAAGGGCTGGGTCGAGGAACGCCTCTGATCGTCGCAGCCGATACGATGCCGTCCGGTTGACGGCGGCATCGCGTGACAAATACGAAGGCCCGACCGGTTGATGCCGGTCGGGCCTTCGCGTTTGCGGGGCCGGCCGGCGCGGGCGCGGCTGCGGCTGCCCGGCGCTTCAGGCCGGCACGGCCACCGGCGGCTTTGCCGCACCGCCGGGTTGCCGGGCGGCGTCGACCAGCGCATCGCGCAGCGCGGCGAGCGCCGCCGACGCATACCCTTGCCGCCACCCGAGCAGCGTATCGATGCCTTCGAGTGCGGGAATCGTGTGCGCGGCGATGTTGCCGGTCTCGGGCTGCAGGTCGAGCACCGAACGCGGCGCGACCGCGATGCCCGCGCCGGCCGCGACGCAGGCGACGATCGCGTGATACGAGCCGAGTTCGAGCACGCGCGCCGGTTTCACCTCGTGCGCGGCATACCATTGCTCGACGTATTTCCGGTAGGTACAGCCGCGCTCGAACGCGATCAGCGTCGGCAGGATCACGTCGCGCGGCGTGCGCACCGGCGGATGGCCGCGCGGCGTCAGCAGCACCAGGTCCTCGCGGAAGATCGGCGCCGTCTCGAACGTGTCGGGCAGCGTCTCCGGCGCGGGCGGGCGCGCGAACAGCGCGGCGTCGATCTCGAAGTCGCGCACGCGGTCGATCAGCCAGCCGGTCGTGCCCGTCACCAGTTCGAGCGACACGTCGGGCCAGGCATGGTGATAGCGCGCGAGCACGGCCGGCAGGCGGCTCGCCGCCGTGCTTTCCATCGTGCCGAGCCGCAGCCGCCCGCGCGGCGTGTCCTCGCGCACCGCGTCGCGCGCCTCGTCGGCGAGCGCGAGCAGACGCTCCGCGTAGGGCAGCAGCGTATGCCCGGCCGGCGTCAGCACGAGCCGGCGGCCGTCGCGCACGAACAGCGCCGCGCCGAGTTCCTCCTCGAGCTGCTTGATCCGCGTCGTGACGTTCGACTGCACGCGATTGAGCTTGGCCGCCGCGCGCGTCACGCCGTTCTCGCGCACGACCGCCCGGAAAATCGCCAGTGCCGCCAGATCCATGATTCTCTCCGAGGGATGGATGTGTTCTTGATTATTCATTTTTCGAGAACATCTGGTCAAGCTAGGATGAGGTCGTCCCGATTTCCGTTCCGGCCGGCGCATCGCATGCGGCGGCCCGTGCCGCCGCCATGTCCCGTCCCGATGCACCGTCCGCCGTCCACGCGCTTTCGTCAGACGAAGCCGACCGCCAAGCCCGCGTGGTCGCGCTGGCCTGCATGACCGGCCTCGCGATCGTGCTCGGCGTCGGTCGCTTCGCGTTCACGCCGCTGCTGCCGCTGATGCTTGCCGACGGCTCGATCGGTCTGAAGGCCGGCAGCTGGCTCGCGTCGGCGAACTACGCGGGCTATTTCGCCGGCGCGGTCAGTTGCGCGGCGCTGCGCGTCGCGCCCGCGCGGATGGTCCGCTTCGGTCTCGCGGCCACCGTGCTGCTCACCGCCGCGATGGGCGTCGGCCATCCGCTGCCCCTGTGGCTCGCGGTGCGTTTCGTCGCGGGCGTCGTCAGTGCGTGGACGTTCGTGTTCATGTCGCAATGGGGGCTGAAGCGGCTGGCCGAACTGTACGCGCCGGAGTGGAGCGGGGTGATCTACGCGGGGCCCGGCGTCGGCATCGTGGCGACGGGGCTGATCGGCAGTGTGCTGGCCGGCCATCGCGCGGCGACCGGCTGGCTGGGTTTCGCGGCGCTGTCGGCCGTGTTGTCGGTCGCGATCTGGCGCACGTTTGCGGTCGTGCCCGCCGTCGGAGCGGCCGTGAACGCGGCTGTCGCTACCCCGGCAGCTTCCGCGGCGCCGGCCGGCGCACGTCGCCACCGCGCGGACGCCGCGTGGCTCGTCGTGCTGTACGGCATGCCGGGCTTCGGCTACATCATCACCGCGACATTCCTGCCCGTGATCGCGCGCGGCGCGCTGCCGGCCGCTTCGCCGTGGCCCGACCTGTTCTGGCCGATGTTCGGCGCGGCGCTGATCGTCGGCGCGATCGCCGCTTCGCGGTTGCCCGGCCACTGGGACAACCGGTTGCTGCTCTCGGCCGGCTGCGCGTTGCAGGCGCTCGGCATCGCGGCCGGAATCGTATGGCCGAATGCGGCCGGCTTTTCGGTCGGCAGTGCGTTGCTCGGCCTGCCGTTCACCGCGATCACGTTGTTCGCGATGCGCGAGGCGCGGCGTCTGCACGGCGAGCGCGCGGCCGGGCTGATGGGCTATGCGACCGCGTCGTACGGCGTCGGGCAGATCGCGGGGCCGCTCGTGGCGGCGCCGCTGGTTGCCCGATACGGATCGTTCACGCCGGCGCTGTGGGTCGCGGCCGCGGCGCTGCTCGCCGGGGCGGCGGGGTTCGCGGCACTCGCGGCGGCGACCGCCGCGCATCGGCGCGCGTGAAGCCGGCGGTGGTCGCCGTCGCGGCGCATGTCGTGTCGAGAGGGGGCCGGCTGGTGCGGCCGACGCGTCGATCACGCACGAACGATGCCTGTCCGGTCGGGACAGATCAATAGGATTGCTATCTTTGAAGAAAGTGACTTAGTACGCGACTGCATTTGAACGAGAATTACCGCGTAAATTTCGTACCTGATCTACATACATCCCGATTGTCTGTCTGTAGCATCCGCCGAATAAATTGATCGCCGGAGCGTTCCGGCGACTGCACTTCGGATGCTGTGGCGCATGTGGGTAGATCAACGAAGAATCGTCGTCCGTTGCCGGAATGACATCGGCAGTGTTGTCGTCGCGGGGGTGTGTGCAGCCGGTGCGCCGGCCGTATCCATCGACGGTCGCGGTGTTCCGCGCGCGCTTCGAAGCGCTGGCGGCATGCTGTGCCTGTCGCTGTTGTGGGGCGCGGGCGTCGCGAGCGCGCCCGGGCAGGCGCACGCGCAAGTGCCGACTGCCGGGGCGACGATGCGCGACGTCGAAACGTCGCGGCCGGCGCTGCCGCCGGAAGCCGCCCCCGATCTCGAGATCGTCCCCTCCGAAAGCGCCGCGCAGCCGCAACCGGCCGCCGGGCCGCGCATCGCCGTGCGCGCGTTCGACGTCAGCGGCAACACCGTATTCGACACGGCCACGCTGCAGGCGCTCGTCGCCGGGCTGGCAGGCGATTCGCTCACGTTTGCCGACCTGCAAAGCGCGGCAGAGCGGATCACTGCCTACTATCGCGAGCGCGGCTATGTGCTCGCGCGCGCCTATCTGCCGAAGCAGGACATCGAGAACGGGGTCGTGCGCATCGAAGTCGCCGAGGGGCGCTACGGCAAGATCGAGATCCAGAACCAGTCCCGCGTGATCGCTGCCGTGTTGCGGCAGCCGCTGGCCGCGCTGCATCCGGGCGACGTCGTCCGCGGCTCCAGCCTCGAACGCAGCCTGTTGCTGCTCGACGATCTGGCGGGCGTCGGCGCGCGCGGCACGCTGCGCCCCGGCGAAGCACCGGGCACCACCGATCTCGTCGTCGACGCCGAACGCGGGCCGCCGGCCTCCGGATCGCTCGAATTCGACAACTACGGGGGCGTGTCGACGGGGCGCTATCGCGTCACCGGCAGCATCGACGTCAATGCGCCGCTGCGGCTCGGCGATCGCCTGAGCCTGCGCGGGCTCGTCAGCGACGAGCGGCAACGCTATTCCCGCGCCGCCTATCAGGTGCCGGTGGGGCCGGCATCCACGCGGGTCGGCGTCGCGTATTCGTCGCTGAACTACCGGGTGGCGGGGCGCTTTGCGGATGTCGAGCTGAGCGGGCGCGCCAGCGTGCAGACCGTCTACGTCGCCCAACCGCTCGTGCGGGCGCGCGATCTCAGCGTCACGGCGCAGGTGCAATACGAGAACAAGAACCTGCACGACACCTACGGCATGGTCTCGCTGGTGAACGACAAGAATGTCGGCCTGTGGACCTTCGGGCTCAGCGGCAACGGCCAGGACGGCTGGCTGGGCGGCGGCCGCACCGGTTTCTCGGTGATGTTCGGCGTGGGGCGCTTGCGCAGCAGCGACCTGCTTCAGGCGAATCCGCTGACGAACACGATCGGCAGCTTCAAGAAGCTCAATCTGGACCTGCAGCGGATTCAGGCATTGGGCGGCCGGTTCCAGCTATACGGGCAGGTCGGCGCACAGCTCGCGTCGCGCAATCTCGACTCTTCCGAACAATTCAGTCTGGGCGGCCCGTACGGCGTGCGTGCGTACGCGCTCGGCGAAGGGAGCGGCGACCAGGGCTGGCAGGCCAGCGCGGAATTGCGTTATCTCGCCGCGCCGGGGTGGCAGGTCAGCATGTTCGTCGACGCGGGCGCCGTGCAGATCAGCCGGCGTCCATGGACGAACGAACGGAATACGAAACACATGCAGGCGGCGGGTATCGGTGCGAGCTGGTTCGGTACCAAGCGGCAGGTCTCGCTGACGGCGGCACTGCCGCTCGGCCGGGGCGGCGATTCGCCGACCCGCGCGCCGAGCGTATGGGTTCAGGCTGCTCAGTATTTCTGAGCAGGCGTGATCGGCGGTTTTATTTCGCACGAACATTTATCAATCGAATAATTTATCAATCGAATAAAAAGGACTCCAAATGAACAAGGCTTATTCACTGGTATGGAACGACGCGCAGGGCGGCTGGTGCGCGGTGAGCGAAACGGCGCGCCGTCGGGGCAAGACGGGCAGCGGCAAGCGC
>NZ_JPGL01000044.1 GCF_000732615.1 Burkholderia paludis | reverse complement strand
TCGCTGTCCACCGGCCTCAGCTCGACCAACAGCACCGTCACGTCGTTGTCGACTTCCACGTCGACCGGCTTGTCATCGGCCAACAGCTCGGTTTCGTCGCTCTCCACGTCGACCTCGACCGGTATCGGTTCGCTGTCCACCGGCCTCAGCTCGACCAACAGCACCATCACGTCGTTGTCGACTTCCACGTCGACCGGCTTGTCGTCGGCCAACAGTGCGATCTCGTCGCTGTCGACCTCGACCTCGACCGGTATCAGCTCGCTGTCCACTGGCCTCAGCTCGACCAACAGCACCGTCACGTCGTTGTCGACTTCCACGTCGACCGGCCTGTCGTCGGCCAATAGCTCGATCACCTCGCTGTCCACGTCGACTTCGACCGGCATCAGTTCACTGTCCACCGGCCTGAGCTCGACTGACAGCACCGTGACGTCGCTGTCGACTTCCACGTCAACCGGCCTCTCCTCGGCCAATAGCTCGATCACCTCGCTGTCCACGTCGACTTCGACCGGCATCAGCTCGCTGTCCACCGGCCTGAGCTCGACTGACAGCACCGTGACGTCGCTGTCGACTTCCACGTCAACCGGCCTCTCCTCGGCCAACAGCTCGATCACCTCGCTGTCCACGTCGACTTCGACCGGCATCAGTTCGCTCTCCACCGGCCTCAGCTCGACCGACAGCAACGTGGCCTCGCTGTCGACGTCCACGTCGACCGGCCTGTCGTCGGCCAACAGCTCGGTTTCGTCTCTGTCGACCTCGACCTCGACCGGCATCAGTTCGCTCTCCACCGGCCTCAGCTCGACCGATAGCACCGTGACGTCGCTGTCGACCTCCACGTCGACCGGCCTCTCGTCGGCCAACAGCTCGATTACCTCACTGTCCACGTCGACTTCGACCGGCATCAGCTCGCTCTCCACTGGCCTCAGCTCGACCGATAGCACCGTGACCTCGCTGTCGACTTCCACGTCGACCGGCCTGTCGTCGGCCAACAGCGCGATCTCGTCGCTGTCCACGTCGACTTCGACGGGCATCAGCTCGCTGTCCACCGGCCTGAGCTCGACCGACAGCACCGTCACTTCGCTGTCGACCTCCACGTCGACTGGCCTCTCGTCGGCCACCAGCTCGATCACCTCGCTGTCGACTTCGACTTCGACCGGCATCAGCTCGCTCTCTACCGGCCTTAGCTCGACCGATAGCACCGTGACCTCACTGTCGACCTCCACGTCGACCGGCCTGTCGTCGGCCAACAGCTCGATCACCTCGCTGTCGACTTCGACCTCGACCGGCATCGGCTCGCTGTCCACTGGCCTCAGCTCGACCGATAGCACCGTCACTTCGCTGTCGACCTCCACGTCGACCGGCCTCTCGTCGGCCAACAGCTCGATCACCTCGCTGTCGACTTCGACTTCGACCGGCATCAGCTCGCTCTCTACCGGCCTTAGCTCGACCGATAGCACCGTGACCTCACTGTCGACCTCCACGTCGACCGGCCTGTCGTCGGCCAACAGCTCGATCACCTCGCTGTCGACTTCGACCTCGACCGGCATCGGCTCGCTGTCCACTGGCCTCAGCTCGACCGATAGCACCGTCACTTCGCTGTCGACCTCCACGTCGACCGGCCTCTCGTCGGCCAACAGCTCGATCACCTCGCTGTCGACTTCGACTTCGACCGGCATCAGCTCGCTCTCTACCGGCCTTAGCTCGACCGATAGCACCGTGACCTCACTGTCGACCTCCACGTCGACCGGCCTGTCGTCGGCCAACAGCTCGATCACCTCGCTGTCGACTTCGACCTCGACCGGCATCGGCTCGCTGTCCACTGGCCTCAGCTCGACCGATAGCAGCGTGACGTCGCTGTCGACCTCCACGTCGACCGGCTTGTCGTCGGCCAACAGCTCGATCTCGTCGCTGTCGACCTCGACCTCGACCGGCATCAGCTCGTTGTCCACCGGCCTGAGCTCGACCGACAGCACCGTCACTTCGCTGTCGACTTCCACGTCGACCGGCTTGTCGTCGGCCAATAGCTCGATCACCTCACTCTCCACATCGACCTCGACCAGCATCAATTCGCTGTCCACCGGCCTCAGCTCGACCGACAGCAGCGTCACTTCGCTGTCGACCTCCACGTCGACCGGCCTGTCGTCGGCCAGCAGCTCGCTCACCTCGTTGTCCACATCGACCTCGACCGGTATCAGCTCGCTGTCCACCGGTCTCAGCTCGACCGACAGCACCGTGACCTCGCTGTCGACCTCCACGTCGACCGGCCTCTCGTCCGCTAACAGCTCGCTCACCTCGCTGTCCACGTCGACCTCGACCGGCATCAGCTCGCTCTCCACTGGCCTCAGCTCGACCGATAGCAGCGTCACTTCGCTGTCGACCTCCACGTCGACCGGCTTGTCGTCGGCCAACAGCTCGATCACATCGTTGTCTACCTCGACCTCGACCGGCCTCTCGTCGGCCAACAGCTCGATCAGTTCGCTGTCGACTTCGACGTCGACCGGCCTGTCTTCCGCCACCAGCTCGATCACGTCGCTGTCGACCTCGGCCTCGACCGGCATCAGCTCGCTGTCCACCGGCCTGTCGTCGACCGACAGTACGATCCTGTCGCTGTCCACGTCGACGTCGACCGGCATCGGCTCGTTGTCCACCGGACTCAGCACGACGAACAGCAACGTGGCCTCGCTGTCCACGTCGACCTCGACCGCGATCAACGCCTCGAAGACGCACTACTACAGCGTCAACGACAACGGCACGCAGCAGGCCAACTACAACAACGACGGCGCAACCGGCATCAACGCTCTCGCGGCAGGTACGAACGCCAGCGCGGCAGGCGCCAGCAGCGTCGCGGTCGGCGACGGCTCGAACGCGCAGACGGCAGGCGCGGTCGCGATCGGCCAGAACGCCTCGGCTACGGGCGGCAACGCCGTGTCGATCGGCGCCGGCAACACCGCGAGCGGCGACGGCGCAGTCGCGATCGGCGACCCGAGCATCGCGACGGGCACCGGCGCGGTGGCGCTGGGCGCGAACGACACGGCGACCGGCAACGGCGCGGTGGCGCTCGGCAACGCGAACACCGCGAACGGCGCGAGCGCGCTCGCCCTCGGCAATTCGAGCCAGGCCATCGCGGACAACACGATCGCGCTGGGCAACGCCGCCACCGCGAACGCCACGGGCGCACTGGCCTTCGGCGCGGGCGCTACCGCGAACCTTGCCAACTCCGTTGCGCTGGGCGCGGGCTCGATCACCGGCGCGGCAAACCCGACGTCGAGCACCACGATCGGCGGCGTCACGTACTTCTTCGCGGGCAGCTCGCCGACGAGCGTCGTCAGCGTGGGCGCGCCGGGCCAGGAACGCCAGGTCACGAACGTCGCTGCCGGCCAGGTTTCGGCCACTAGCACGGACGCGGTCAACGGCAGCCAGCTCAACGCGACGAATCAGGCGGTGAACAGCCTGTCGACGTCGACCGCGGCGAATGTCTCGTCGCTGTCGACCGGCATCAGCTCGCTGTCCACCAGCCTGAATGCGACCAACAGCAACGTGGCCTCGCTGTCCACCTCGACCTCGACCGCGATCAGTTCGTTGTCGACCGGCGTCGGCTCGCTGTCTACCGGCCTGAGCACGACGAACAGCAACGTGGCCTCGCTGTCCACGTCGACCTCGACCGGCATCAGCTCGCTGTCCACCGGCCTCAGCTCGACGAACAGCAACGTGGCCTCGCTGTCGAGCGGCGTGTCGAACATCAGCACCACGGTGAACCAGTTGTCGACGACGATCAACAACAACACCATTCGTTCGGCGAACAACAACGGGATCGCGGCCGACATGAACGGCACCGGCAGCGACGTGCCGAAGGTCACCGCCGGCTCGAACTCGGTGGCGATCGGCGCAAACTCGAACGACGGCGGCCGTTCAAACGTGGTGTCGGTCGGCAGCGACACGCAGCAGCGCCAGATCACGAACGTCGCGCCGGGTACGCAAGGCACGGATGCGGTCAACCTGAACCAGCTCAACACGGTTCAGTCGACGATGTCGACGGCGTTGTCGGGTCAGCAGGCGCAGATCAACTCGCTGGGTTCGCAACTGCAGCAGACCAACCAGATGGCGATCGAAGGTATCGCGGCCGTCGGCGCGATGGCATCGATCCCGCAACTGGATCGCGACGCCAACTTCGGGATGGGCGTCGGCACATCGACCTTCCTCGGCCAGAAGGCGATGGCGGTCAACATGCAGGCGCGCATCACGGAGAACCTGAAGGCGTCGATCAACGGCGGCTTCAGCGGCGGTCAGCGGGTGATCGGCGCCGGCATGCTGTATCAGTGGAAATAATCTGCGCCACCAACCGGACACGCTCCCGCGTTCCGGTTCGTCGCGCCGGCTGGTTGCCAGTCGGCGCGACGGGCTCTCCCAAAGAATGCATTGAGGATACATCCATGAACAAACTCACCTGTCTGGCCGCGCTTTCGGTCATGTCTCTCGTCGCGTGCTCGACGACGTCCGGCCCGACCTTCAGCGCATCCGAACTGCAGCCGCGCGACGGCGTGCGCACGTTCGAAGTGAGCTGTCACGGCGTGCTGTCGGGCCCGCAGACCTGCATGAAGGCCGCTCGCAAGATTTGCGGCGACCAGCCGGTACGTATCGTCGATTCCGCAAACGCGATACGCCAGAACGCCGATCCCGCATCGCTGGTGTTTCAATGCGGCGCCGCGCCCGCCCCGGTCGCTCCGCCGCCCTCCGAACCGGCGCCCGTGCCACCCGCCCCGCCCGTCACGATCGAGCACATCAACCTGTCGACGGATGCGCTGTTCGCGACTGCTCAGGCGACGCTGGCACCCGCCGCCCGTGCGTCCCTCGACACGCTTCTGAACGAGCGGACCGCCCGCACGTACTCCCTGGTAACGGTCACCGGTTACACCGACTCCGTCGGCGGTAATGCGTACAACCTGGCGTTGTCGAAACGACGTGCCGATGCCGTCGCCAATTATCTGAGGGCACACGGACAGAAGACGGCAGCGTGGTCGGTTTCAGGTCGTGGCAAGGCCGATCCGATCGCCGTCAACACAACGGCCCAAGGCCGCGCCCGCAACCGCCGCGTCGAAATTTCGCTGCGCGCCGACTGACGGATCGATCCGCGAAAGCGTGCGTCGACGATTCGATGTCGGCACGCGCATCGTGCGAGCAACCAACACGGGAGTGATTGCCCATGCTGGTCGCTCGCGTCTCTTGAACGACATGCCATCGTCCAGATTATTTTTCCCTACGTGACCTGTTCATTGCAGCATCCTTTCGGCAGATCAGGATTGAACAATCATGCGATCGATGCTGCGGGACAGTCGCGCGCTGCGCAGCCTGGAATTGTCTGTTTTCATGAAAAACTCATCGAGCCCCAAGATCAATCAACTGGCCTTAATGGATACGTTCGCTCGGATCGTAGAGACGGGAAGCTTCACCGACGCCGCCAGGCAATTGAACTCGAGCCAGCCCACCGTCAGTCGTCAGCTTCAGATTCTGGAAGCGCATCTTGGCGTACCGCTCATCAATCGAACCACGCACGGAATGGATGTAACCGAAACCGGCCGGCGATATTACGAGTACGTTCGATATCTGATCAACGACTTGATGGATTTTGAAGAACTGGTGAGAAGCGAAAAAAATATCGCTCACGGGGTCTTGCGTGTATCGGCTCCGAGTGGATTCGAAAAGAATATCATCACTCAAATCTCTGCCAGGTACCTCGAAGCCTGCCCCAGGGTCACGCTCGAGTGGCAAACCAATGAAAATCCGGTCAGGTTCTACGAGAACGCCATCGACTGCGCAATTTCCACTTCCGCCCCTGAAAGCTTCAACGCCGTCTTTGAAACCATCGGATATGTCAAGCGATTCATCGTCGCCACGCCTGAGTTCATCGAACGGCAATCGGGGAATTTCGCCCAGAGCGACCACATCGCCGCGCCTCCCTGGATCGCCTGCTCACCGCACTACCGTAACGAAATCGAATTGTTCGGAAAGGATGGAAAGGCAATCGATATCAAGATAAATCCGATATGTACCGTCGATCATCCGATCGCCGCCAAAAAACTGGCCAAGTCGCATATCGGCATCGCTCTCCTGCCCGAGCTGATGATATGCGACGCCCTCGAAAGCGGGGAGTTGATCAGGATTTTTCCGGACTTCGAGGGATGCCCCATTCCGTTAAATATCATCTACAAGGAAGGAAGCCAGAATCTCGCGAAAATGAAGGAATTCATTTCGATTGCGAAGCGGATCATCCATGACATGATTACCCCGATCGATTGATGCTACGCAAGCCTCGATGCCGGTGATATCGCTCGGGGCTTGCTGCCTGCGGTGACCTCGTTGCACCTTCGAAGCCGTGCGGATTCAACGCGTCGATGCAACACACTTGAAGCCGCATAGCAGCGAGGGCACTGTCAAGTTGTCGGAGAGAACTGAACGCTTCTGCACGAACGGCGGACACGCGCTCGTCGAGTTCGGTGCGGAGATCAGCGAGCAGCTCGATGTCATCCCCGAGCAGCGTCGTGTGATCCAGCACCCGCGCGTCAAATACGCGTGGCATAAATCGCCCCAAGGCGGGCACTGAACCGCCGAAGCTGACCGGCCGGGAAGCGGTCGCTCGGGATCGACCTTGACCGCACCAAGCTGAGCGGACATGCGGTCGGTCCCGATTTCAGCGCTTGCGCTCTGGCGTTATGCCGCTGGAACGGCCGCTCCCACCTGCTGGTACACCGCCGTCTCGAAGCCAATGAGTGTCTCGACGACGGGCATGTCAAAGAAGGGCAGCAGTTGCGTCATTAGCACAGCACCGATGCCCTTCGAGTGGTCGATCCAATAGTAGGAATTGAAGACGCCGGCCCAGTCGGCCGTGCCGTTGCCGCGCATGCCCGGCACGTCGTCGAGCGTGAGGTGGAAGCCCAGACCCCAGCCCTGCGGCACCGGTGCCGCGGGCACGTCGTTCGACAGTCCGGGCAGCGTGGACTTCATCAGCTCGGGTAGCTTGATCGGCCCGAGGTGGTTCTGCAGCGCCATCTGCACGGTTGCCGGTTCGAGGGTGCCGGCACCGTCGTTGAGCCATGCCTGCAAGAAGCGGCCATAGTCCTGCACCGTACCGTACGACCCGTGGCCGGCAGCGTCCCATTCGGAGGTCGGCGGCAGATCGAGGGCTGAAGGCGCGAGCGTGCCGTCGGCCTGGCGCTGCATCACGCGCATCAGCCGGCCGCGCTGTTCGGCGCTAGGGGTAAATGTCGAGTCGTTCATTCCCAGCGGCCCGTACACATGCTCCTTGAGGTAGCTGCCCAAACTCTGCCCCGACAGCTTCTCGACAATGAGCCCGAGCCAATCGGTGCTGGCGCCGTACTCCCAGGCGGTGCCTGGGTCGTTCACGAGTGGCGCTGAAAGACTGCGCTTCAGCCCCGTGAGAGGGTGGGGCTCACCCGTCAGCTCGTGGTAGCGCAACAGCTTTTCGTTGAGGAAGAAGTAGCCGAGGCCGGCCGTGTGGGTCATCAGTTGGCGCACGGTGGCCCTGCTGGCAGGAGGGCGCAAGCAGGGCTTGCCGCCGTCGAAACCTTCCAGCACTTGCAACTGACCGAATTCCGGCAGAATCGATTCGACGGTGGCATCGAGGCTCAGCAACCCCTTCTCGACAAACTGCAGAGCCGCCGTGGTGGCAACGGCCTTCGTCATCGAGGCGTTGCGGAACATCGTCTGGCGGCCAGCCTCACCGACGGCGTGATGGAACAGCGGCCCGCTGCGGTCAACTACCACTGCTGCAATGCCGTGAACAACGCCCTTCGACACAGCGTCGTCCAGCAGCGCCTTGATGGCAGAACCGTCAAAAGTCATGTTGTCTCCTACGTTCGTGATTAGGAATCCGTACGCGAAACCACTTCTGGTACGGAGAGGTGGCCTCGCCCGTTCCGACAGGTTTTCGACATTTTTTAGAGGAATGTCCGCGGCAGTCATGCTGCCGATTTGATCGCAGGAAGCGTCGCGAGGTACTCCTCATCCGGCGTGCGATCCGCCAGGCTCGAATGGGGCCGTTTGCGGTTATACAGCTCGATGTATTCGCCGATGGAGCACCTGGCGCCTTTTCCATCCATCGACATCAGCCACTACCTGATGCACCGGTACAACTGGATACGGCCACACCAGTTCCATGACGGACTGGCGCCGGCGGTTGCGGAAGAAAAACATGACGCAGTGTCCGGGATTAGTTGACCACTACACTTCGGCATGCTGATAGTACAGCGCAAAGAGATTCGCACCCGCCGGCAACGGCGTATAGTCCCCCGCGTCGATACTGATTGCCGAAGCCAATGTCGGGAAAGCAGCCGCCATCGCAAGCGCAGCCAGCTTCCAGGCGCGTGGGCCGCGGAACAAGCGCGCAACGCGAAGCGCTCGAATACCTGCCTGGTTTTTCTTCAAGTTCGCCTCCTAGATAACCGTCGGCCCCATGAGTTATCCGCTCATGAAAGTCTAGGATTCTTTATTATTTTATTTCGTCGTTCAGTGCAGACGTTGCGTCAACGCGTGCAAATATTCCCTGCACCGCGCGCTTTCCGATTGCACATGACGGAGGCGTCGCATCACGCCGGTTCCGATGCATTTCGACAGCTCATCCGGTAAACGCCGGGGCTGCATCCGAAGCGCATCATGTCCGAAAAGCCGCACATGACTGCCAGCTCCAGCAGATTGCGGTTCGTGTCGGCCGGATCCAGAAGCGCCCGTCTGCTCGCCTGCAGTCGATATTCCTGGATCAACCTGAGGTGTCTGGCTAGTCGCCGCCAGTGCGCCATAAAGCGTACGTCTCGATACGTTCAGTGCATGGACAAGCCGGTCCGGCGTCAGGTCGGGATCGCTATAGTGATGCGCGAGATAGATTTCAGCGTTCATCCGCAGGGACGCACTTCGCGCGCCGGCCCGGTTGAGCGAGTCGCCGGCCTCGCGGCGAACGACGGAATCGAGCCACATCAACGTCGCCTGCTCGAAACCGAACAGGCTTTCCGGGTCGTCCGGCACCTGCCCGTCCATCAGATACTGGATGGACTGCAACGCGAGGTGCGCATTGCCGACCGTGCGGCGTACTTGCGTATCCGCCCGATCGACGAACCACCGCCACATCGTGCGGCTCCTCGCGGCGCCCGGCGTTCGACCATATTCATACGAAAATACATAATCCAGATAACAGATTTTCACCCAAGGAATTTAAGAAACAAAAATATTGGGACATCAGCTATTTATTGCCCACCAAGCTCTCTTGATGTACTTTAACCAGACACCCACTGAATCGAGAATACCAGTCACGCAAATAAGTTATTTGAATATCAGTCATTCAAATAATAATTGATCGAAACCGGCCACTGGCCCCGCAAGCGTCTGACAAATGTCATGTTTCGCCCGGACACCAGGACTACCCAAGGCGCGACCGCATCGACACCGAACGAATATCGGAAGATGAACATGAACATTCTTATCTTGAGCTCCCGCCCGGATATCTCCAGCGCCATAGCCGCTCAATTTCAATACGACTCCGCGCGAATCTTCACCGTGCCGTCCCTGAGCAAATCAAGGCCGATACTCAGAAGGACAAAAATCGACTGCGTCATCGTGACCGACTGGGTCGCCGATGTCATGCTCGAGGACTTCCGGCACAGTCTGACGGAAGCAATCGAGTACAAGCCGATGCTCGTGCATGCGCGATCGATTTCAAACCATGGCGGCGGTCATTGCTACTGCGGCCTCGACGATTGCATTCCGACCCCGGGTGAAGTATCCGCAAGAACCGCATTTTCAGACATCCCCCCGGAAGTCGTCGCCCGAAACATCATCTCGACCCACTCCGACTGGCGAAAGAAACGCATGCCGCTGAAAGTGAACGGTTATCATTTCATGCCGGATTGCAATCGTGTCGACTACAACCAGACCACCATCCGCTTGCGTCAAAAGGAATTTGATCTGGCCTACCTGATCTTCAAATTCCACACGGAAGTCGTGACTCACGATGAAATTCTGGAATTTCTGTGGCCGAATGACAAGACAAAAACATTGCGCAATATCGTACCTCACATGTCGACGATCAGACGCAAATTGCATCTAAACGCGGATCACGGGTTGGTCATAAGGTCGATTTATGGAGAAGGATATCGGCTCGAGGATTCTTCAGAAATAAATCTGGAAGAAGCTGTTCACCTCGATTAATCCGGCAAGGAGCGTCAACAAGCACAACCTCGGATCTTCATGTCGAGCGTGAGAATCTGCTTCCGGTGATCGGGCTTACCGCAACAGGAAAGTCGCTGGCCCGTTACAAGGCCTTGGCCTATTCCCACCTTCTGCCAGTTACGAACTACGTCGGCATTGTCACGTTGCCGGACGGGTATCGCAGGATGTTGGATGAAGAAGACCCGAGCGCCAGATCACGACCAACCGTTTCCGGCGGCAGTCATCAGCCTGGCTGTGCGTCGGCATTCCCGTCTCCGACCGGGTCTGCGCGATACCGAAGAACTGTTGGTCGACACGGAGCATGTGTTCGTCGAGGCCAGCGCCAAGAACCGGGCGGCAAGCAGCCATCAGCCCACCCGTGAACGCGCGCGGCACATGCAAGGATTTCCGCCCCGAAGCCCACTCGGGCTTTCCTCGCGAGCGTCGGATCGCCCCGTCAGCATTTCGCCCTGAAGCCGCATCTGCCGCGCGCCTGCCTCCATCGCAAACACCTTGCCGCGCGTTTGTCGACATGGCGTGGCCTCGGCAGCATGGAGCAGCCGGCTGCTTTCACGCTCCTTGCGAACAGACTCCGTTAACGTGACAGCGTCCTGTTTTGCACTCTTCTTGCAGGTGAATTTTGGCAAGCCGAAAATAACGCACTACCATTTCTCGAATGACATCACGGAAATCGACGGCGCTTTACCTTTTCTTCAATTGCCTCTTATCAGGAATTAATGCACGAACTGGTCGATCCACTCATTCGAACAGGATTGGATAATGAGCGACTCACGCTGTGCCTTGGGACTAACACTCGACTTCACGCTCGGAGACGAATCGGGTTGCCGTCGCGTCCGTCCTGCACCGACAAGCCATTTCGCAGATCGACAGGGACCAAGCGCGCTCGTTCCAGGCATCGTCATGCAACCACTGTAACTCTATCGTGGTCAAATCGGCGCCCTCGCCCCGCACGACAGCCTCTCGCGATTCGTTTTTGCAGATTCCGAGGTGAATGTGGATCCAACTGCCGACGTTCGACCTATCGAGGCGAAACCTGTATGTCGAACGACGATCTCTCGAGCGTCCTCACATCATTCCATCGACTCATGAAGATATTGATTGTCGACGATCATCCGATCTTGCGGGCGGGTGTCGCGAAGCTGCTTCAGCAGGCTGGTGAAAACATGGTTGTCATACAGTCGAGCAGCGCGGACGAAGCCATGCGGTTGCTCGATCAGCACCTGGATCTTGATGTCGTGCTCCTTGACCTGACACTGAAAGGGATAGACGGTCGCGAGGCGATTGCCGAGTTCGGGAAAATTCGCCCCGAATTGCCGATCGTCGTCCTTTCCGCGTCAGAGAGCCTGCGGGACGTGCGGGACGCATTCGCACACGGCGCACTGGGTTACGTGCCCAAGACGTCGGGCTTGCAAACGCTGCTGGCGGCGATAAAAATGGCGCTGGATGGAGAGCGCTATGTTCCCTCCGTCATTCTTGATCATCAAGTTTTGCAAGACTCCAGCATGGTTCGCGGCCAGCCATCGGCGCGCATGACCGTATCGCTGACGCAACGCCAGATCGAAGTATTGCGCTATGTGGCCGATGGCGTGCCCAACAAGGTCATCGCGGACAAGATGAGCCTCTCCGAAAAAACCGTCAAGGCGCACATCACATCGATCTTCAGGGCATTGAACGTGATCAATCGCACTCAGGCTGCGGCTGCGGGCCGGAAGGCCGGGCTCATTTGACACCGCGAGATTGCAAACTGGCTGCTGCGTCCGACCGGCAAGCATCGGACCCGGTGCTTCGGGCTGTATATCGACGCGCGGCGTCGTGCTCGCCGACGGTGCGCCACGACAGCCAAGGCTCGCCGTACGCGTCATGAACACTGCGTCGAGTAACGGAAATATCGGCGTACGGCCAGGAAACCGATGCTCGCGATCAAGCGATTGCGTCCTCTTCATCCCGACATCCTGCGATACCCGCGCGTCAACGTGACAACGCCGCAGCGATTTCAGCACAATGGCATCGCCATTCGATCGTTGCCCCTAGAACGCCTCGTCAGCCGGCTCCATCAGGCTGGCCGGACTTGCCTGCACGAGTGCCAGTTGATAGTCGATCTCCGGATGCATCCGGGCGAAGTAGTATCGTGCGGTGGCCAGCTTCGTGCGGTAGAAATCGTCGTCATGCCCGCATTTTGCAAGCGCGACCCTCGCCATCTGAGCCCAAAGGTAGGCAAAGAGCAGGTGACCGATGACGCGCGTGTAATGCACGGCGGCGGCACCGGCAAATTCCGGATCGCGCCGTTGACCGTCGAGAATCGCCGACGTGCCCCGCCGCGCCTTGTCGATTGCCGCAAGCAAGGGGGTGGAAAATTCGTTCATGGCCGGCGCGGCTCGACTGTTTTCCACGAAGCCTTCGATATCCGCCAGGAGCAGGTCGAGACTGGCTCCGCCATCCACGGCGATTTTGCGATTCACGAGATCAAGCGCCTGGATCGCATTGGTGCCTTCATAGATCGAACTGATGCGTGCGTCCCGGACATATTGCTCGATTCCGGTTTCGACGATATAGCCATGCCCGCCGAACACCTGCATCCCCAGGTTCGTGCTTTCGAACGCGTTGTCGCTCACGAATGCCTTGGCAATCGGCGTCAACAGCGGGATCAACCGCGCGGCCGCGGCACGGCGCGTCTCGTCGGCATCCGATTGTTCGTGGTCGGCCAGCACGGCCAGCCAGGCCGTCAGCGCGCGGCCGCCCTCGGTGTATGCGCGCTGGGTCAACAGCATGCGCCGCACGTCCGGATGAACGATGATCGGATCCGCTGCCGCGGCTGGCAGCCTGGGACCTGACGCACTGCGCGACTGGAGCCGCTCCTTCGCGTATCCGGATGCCTGCTGGTACACGAACTCGCTGAGGCCGACCGTCTGGGTGGCAACGACGAGTCGCGACGCGTTCATCATCACGAACATCGCATTCAATCCTCGGCCGCGCTCCCCGACCAGCCAGCCACGTGCGCCATCGAAGTTCATCACGCATGTCGCGTTGCCGTGGATGCCCATCTTCTCCTCGAGCGCGCCGCACTGTACCGCGTTTCGCTCGATCGGCTCGCCACGGTCGTTCACCAGGAATTTCGGCACGAGAAACAACGAGATCCCCCTCGATCCGGCCGGTGCATCGGGTAGCCGCGCGAGAACGAGATGCAGAATGTTGTCGGTCAGATCCTGGTCGCCGCCCGAAATGAAGATCTTCGTTCCGGTGATGCGATAAGACCCGTCCGCTGCAAGTTCCGCACGGGTTCCGAGCAACCCGAGATCGGAGCCGCAATGCGCTTCGGTCAGGCACATCGTGCCCGACCATGCTCCCGACACGAGTTTCGGCAAGTACAACCGCTTGAGTTCCGCATTGCCGTGCTCGAACAGACAACTGCCCGCGCCATGTGACAATATCGGGTAGGCGCCCCACGCCTGGTTGCACGCACAAATCATCTCGGTGACGGCATTGCCGACCACATGCGGCAGCGCCTGCCCGCCGAACTCGGCCGGGCCGGTGAGCGCCGGCCACCCGCCCTCGACATATTGCCGATACGCTTCCGGGTACCCTGCCGGTGTCCTGACGCTACCGTTCGCGTCCCGTGTACACCCTTCCCGATCGCCGGGCAGGTTCAGGGGCTGCAACACGTCGCGGCTGAATTTTCCGGCCGCCTCGATGACCTGGTCGACGGTGCCGGCATCCAGGTCGCTGTGCCGCGGCATTGCCGAGAAGCGGCTTTAGACATTCAGCAGTTCATGCAGCAGGAATTGCATATCACGGACTGGCGGTCTGTACTTGATCATTCTTTTTCCCGGATCGTTATCGATGACATGCCGCGTTCACGGGCGCAATGCGCGGCGCAGCACTTTGCCGACAGGCGACTTCGGCAACGCGTCGACGAACTGGAACTGCCGAGGCACCTTGTATGCCGTCAGGTGCTCGCGCGCGAAGCGCTCCAGAACCTCTCCGGTGAGCCCGCTGTCGCGCGATACCACGAACACCTTGAGCGCTTCGCCGGTTTTTTCGTCCGGAACACCGATGCATGCGCATTCGACGACCTCGTGGTGCAGGCTGATGACGGCCTCGATCTCGTTCGGGTAGACGTTGAAACCCGACACCAGCACGACATCCTTCTTGCGATCGACAATGGACAGGAATCCGGATTGATCAAGAACGCCGATATCGCCGGTCCGAAGATAGCCGTCTGCAGTAAACGCATCGCGGGTTTCATCCGGCCGATTCCAGTAACCGCTCATGACCTGCGGGCCTTGGACGGTGATTTCGCCCGGGGCACCGATCGGCACCTCTCTGTCCGCACCGTCCAGCAGTTTGATATCGGTCGACGGGAACGGCACGCCGACGCTGTCCCTGCGCTCGAATGCTTGCGGCGGTGTACCGCACACGCTGGGGGATGCCTCGGTCAATCCGTACGCGCCGAGCAGATGACAACCGGTCAATTCCTGCCATCTCTTTGCCACGGTGCTCTCGATCTGCGCACCCGCGCCGATCGTTTGCCGCAGGCAACTGAAGTCGAGGGCCCGAAACGGTTCGTATTCGAGCAACGCATTGAACAAGGTGTTCACACCGAGCAGATACGCGAAGCGGTACTCCCGAAATTCGCGCACGAGGTGCGCCAGATCACGCGGGTTCGGTATGTACACGTTCTTGCGCATCGTCGCGATCGAGAAAAAGCAGCCTACCGCCAGCCCCATGATGTGGTAGATCGGCAGGACGGTCACCACGCACTCGTCACCTCGGGTGAAGCCGATCCCGAACCAATCGCACATGATCAGGGTGTTGGCGACGATGTTCCGATGCGTCAGGACGGCCGCCTTGCTTTTCCCGGTCGTACCGCCCGTGTACTGCAGGAACGCATTCATGTCCAGATCGACGACGGCGTCGACATGGGCTGACGCGCCACCTTTCAGAAGCGCGTCGACGAACCGGCTCCCCACGCGCGCAGCCTGCGGCTCGGCTGCCGCGACGGACGGCGCGGCATGCCGCCCGATCTTGCTCAGCAACGGCATTTCATCGGCCGCCGCGACGACGACCTTGTACGGTCGACCTTCGATGTCGACCGGCAGCACGTCGAGCGCCGATTCGACGGCGACCAGCAGGCTCGCGCCACTGTCCTTCAGGTTGAAAAGCACCTCGCGAGCCGTATAGAACGGATTCAGGTTCACCAGTGTCAGGCCGGCCCGCAGCGCACCGAACACGGTGACAGGATAGTGAAGCAGGTTCGGCAGCATGACCGCGACGCGATCGCCGACGTGCAGCCCCTCGACATTCACCAGATAGCTGGCAAATGCGCGACTCAGCGTATCCAGCTCCCGATAGCTCAGTGTCGAGCCATGACATACCACCGCGGTTTCGTCCGGACGCGCGTCGACGGCCCGAACGAGAAAATCCACGGCCGAACGATAGCCTTCCAGGTCGATTTCGAAAGGGACACCTTCCTGGTAGTGCCGCTGCCAAATCCTCTCCATGCTTCTCGTCCCCTGACTGAGTTCATTCACTCGGGCCGCGAACCGGCGGCAACCCGTGGCGACTGCCTGCCATCCGGATGTCGGGCCGGTCGCGTGCCCGATATGCCGATGCGTCGGCGCCCGGACCGGGCGCGCGAGCGCGCGTCAATCGAAATTCAATGCATCGCGCACGAAGTCGAGCCGGTCCTGACCGAAGAACATCTGCGTACCGACGAACATCGTCGGTGTGCCGAACAGCCCTCGAGCGACGGCTGCCTCGGTTTCCGCCTTCAGCCTTTCCTTGACGGCCGGATCCTGGACGATCCCGGCGATCAGTCGATAATCGAGATCGCCATCCTGCAGCACCTTCTGCAACGTATCCGGGTCGCCAAGATTCTGCGGCTGCGCCCACATCGCGCGGAATATCACGTCGACATATCGCTGGAACAACGCTTCGTCGCGCATCTGCAAGCCGGTCGCGCCGCGCATGAGCGTCAGCGTGTTGATGGGAAAATGCGGATTGTGTTCATAGCGGACGCCGTACTTGCGTGCGAACCGCTGGAGATCCTCCAGCATCCATGCCGACTTGGCGGGGATCATCGCCGGCGACGCATTGTTCGTCGCCTTGTGGATGGCCCCCAGCAGAACCGGCTTGAATACGAGTTCTGCCTGATGGTCGGCGGCAATCGCGGGAAGCTGGGTCCACGCGAGATAGGCGGTCGGGCTGCCGAAATCGAAGTAGAATTCGATGCGCTTTTCCATTGAAATACCTTTAGTCATGCTGATTTATTGAAGGGAAGATTCACCACGTTTCGCGCCACGGCCGCAGATCCAGCTCGTGCGTCCACGCATCGCGCGGCTGCGTATGCAGATACCAGTAGTTCTCGGCGATGTGGTCCGGGTTGAGGATTCCGTCTTCCGCCTTCGTGGCGTAACGCTCCGGGAAGTTCTCCCGAATGAATTCGGTATCGATCGCACCGTCTACCACGACATGTGCAACGTGAATGTTCTTCGGCCCCAACTCGCGCGCCATGCTCTGGGCGAGTGCACGTAGTGCGTGCTTTGCGCCGGCGAATGCCGCGAAATTGGCGGATCCGCGCATCGCGGCAGTAGCGCCGGTGAAGATGATCGTGCCCCGCGCCCTTCCGACCATCCGCTTCGCCACTTCGCGACCGAACAGAAAGCCGCCGAAACAGGCCATTTCCCAGATCTTGTAATACTTGCGCGCCGTTTCCTCGAGGATACTGCACGGGACGTTTGCACCGATGTTGAAGACCATGACCTCGATCTGACCGATCTCCTGTTCGATCCTCGACACGACATCGATCACGTCTTCCTCCTTGCGCGCATCGGATCCGAATCCGACCGCGACGCCCCCTTCGGCCTCGATCTGCCGGATCAACGGCTCGAGCTTGTCGGCCTGGCGACGCACCACGCAGGCAACCAGGCCTTCGCGCGCAAAGCGCCGGGCGATTGCGCCACCGGTAGCGTCTCCGGCTCCGATGATGAGTGCCGCACGTCGGCCCTTGGTGCTCTCGTTGCTCATCTCTTCCTCCTATAAATAAACGACCGTTCATTTATAGGGCGGGACATTTGCTTTGCATAGTCCTTGATTACCCTGATGCGAACGGTTGCCTGTGACGAGGCCGTCAAGCGGCCCGAAAAGGGCTTCACCCGCGTGCTACCATCGGCCGGCCTGCAGCCGAGTCAGCTCCTGCATACCCGGTCCGCCGGCATCCGCTCTGACGCTCCGACGCGCTGTGATCCGGGTCGCTCGGGACTTGAATGGGCGATGGGTGACGGCTATCCTGATCTTGAAATCCCTTACCACCAGTGGACCCCGGCGACCATGCGCTACTCAAGTACCCACAAGGAAGAAACCCGCCGGAAGTTGCTCGCGCAAAGCCGCGCCATCGCGAAGCGCGGCGGCTTCGCGACAACGGGTATCGATGCGTTGATGGCGTCGATCGGGCTGAGCGGGGGCGCCTTCTACAACCACTTCGCGTCGAAGCAGGCGCTCTTCGAGGCACTGGTCAGCGAAGAGGTCGAGCAGAGCGCGGAGATGCTGGCGGGTGACGATTCATCTCCCCCCGATCATGTCGCACGCTGCCTGCGAAACTACCTGAGTTCCGTTCATGCGCTGCATCCGGAGAATGGCTGCGTTTTGCCTACGCTCGGACCGGAGATCGCGCGTGCAGAGCCGGCCGTTCGGGAAGTCGTGGAGGCGGCGCTCAAGCGCACGCAAAAGAGCTGGAGCAGTCGCACCGGCGATTCCGACGCAGCATGGGCCCTCATTGCGCAATGCGTCGGTGCGCTGGTGCTCGCACGCTCGGTGGAATCGGAACGTACGCGCAAGGAAATTCTCGCGGCCAGCCGGCGGTTCCTCGCCGAGGCGTTGTCGATCGATTCGTTGCGCTGACCGACAGCCATTCGTACCGAATCGCAGCGGCTCGCCGCTCATCCGATCATGCTTCCGAGGCGTCCCTGAATCAGGCGAACGCTGTCGCTCATGATGCGGTCGATCAGTTCCCTGACGGTTGGAATATCGTGGATCAGGCCGGCGACCATCCCGCAGCTCCACGCGCCGGCGTCCAGTTCGCCCTCGACCATCACTTTCGGGTAAATGCCGGCAACCTGGTCGAGAATGTCCTCGAATTTCAGCGCATCGCCCCGCTCCCGCTCGATCTCGATCAGCCGATCGACTCCCGCGTTTCTCAGCACGCGTTCCGTGTTCTTCAGGCTGCGCATGACCAGCCGGGTATCGCGCTCCGTCGCGGCCACGATGGCCTGCTTCACGTTCTCGTGAACCGGCGCTTCCTTCGTCGCAACGAATCGCGTCCCCATATTGATGCCGTCGGCGCCCATCGCGAGCGCCGCAACGAGGCTGCGGGCGTCGGCCATGCCGCCCGACGCGACGAACGGAATCGCAAGTTCGTCCGCAGCGCGCGGCAGCAGAATCATGTTCGGCACGTCGTCCTCGCCCGGATGGCCCCCGCATTCGAAGCCGTCGACGCTCACCGCGTCGCAACCGATCTTTTCCGCCTTCAACGCGTGACGGACGGACGTGCACTTGTGAATCACCTTGATACCGGCCGCCTTGAATGCCGGCATGTACTGCTCCGGGCTGCGCCCGGCGGTTTCGACGATCCGGACGCCGCCCTCCGCAATCGCCGCGATGTACTCCGGATACGGCGGCGACGAAAGCGTCGGCAGGAACGTGACATTCACGCCGAACGGTTTGTCGGTCATGTCGCGACACCGCGCAATTTCCTTCGCCAGCAGCTCCGGCGTCTTTTGCGTCAGCGCCGTGATGAACCCGAGCCCGCCCGCATTCGACACGGCGGCCACGAGTTCGGCCAATCCGACGTAATGCATCCCGCCCTGGATGATCGGGTGTTCGATGCCGAACAGCTCGGTAATACGCGTCTTCATAGATGTCTCCACGATGCCGAAAGGTGCGGCAGCTTCAAGCGACGACCAGCAGGCCGGTCGCGCGCACGCCGCCGCCGGCCCATGTCGTCATGCAACGGATCCTTTCGCCCTGATTCACCCGTTCGAATCATGCGCAACTCACGGGCGACAGGTCGGACGCAGTCCGGGCATCCGCTTTAATGAACGATCGTTCTTTTATCGGACGTTATGCGAAAGCAATCGTCGTGTCAAGCCGGACAGTCACCGGATCCGTGCGAAATCCGGCGAGGGCATTGGCACGTTGCCGAGGGGGTATCGCAGGACGTCGGGATGAAGAAGACGAAGTCGCTTTAACGCGCTCATCGGCTTCCGGCGGCGCTCGTCCGACTGACCGTGCGCGGGCATGTCCGTTTCCAGCCGAATCAGCGCGACATCGAGGAACCGCTGTTCGAGCGCGGTGTGGTCGTGAGCTGCGAGACGAGCCGGATCTTCCTAACGTGGCGCGGATGCGCGCGACGCGTCCCGTTCCACGCGAAGATGCTCAAGCTCGCCCGCGACGCGCTCGACCACATCGCTCCACTGCCCAGGTTCCGATTGCCGGAACAGGCGCGCGCCCGGATACCACGGCGAATCGTCCCGGTCCGCGAGCCAGCGCCAGCAGCCGTCGAAGCGCGACAGGATCCAGACCGGCTTGCCCAGCGCACCCGCCACATGGGCCACCGACGTGTCGACGGTAATCACGAGATCCAGATGGGAGATGATCGCCGCCGTGTCCGCGAAGTCGCGCACGAGCGCCATCGGATCGGCGGGACGCAGCGGCGGCGGCAGCGTGTCGAGCTGCCGGCGGGTCGTCTCGCCCTTCTGCAGGCTCACGAAACTCACGCCCGGCATCCGCAGCAGCGGCAGATACGCGCTCGCCGGCAGCGAGCGCCGGCGGTCCGTCGCGTGCGCCTGCGGCTGGTCGGGCCGCGGATCGCCGGCCCAGACCAGCCCGACCTTCAGGCCCGCCGCGGGCACGCTGTCGCGCCACCGCTCGGCGAGCGCCGCGGGCACGTGCAGATACGGCGTCGTCGCGGGTATCGTGTCGAGCGTCGTTCCGCAGCGCAACGGCAGGCTCATGATCAGGCAGGCGTAGTCGTGCGCCGGAAGCGCCGCCGCTTCGTCGAGCGCGACGCAACGATCCACCCCGTCGACCGTCGCGATCAGGCGCGTCAACGCGGCCGGACACACCACGGTCAGCGTCGACACGCCACGCCGCTTGAGCAGCGGCAGATAGCGCGCGAACTGCACGACGTCGCCCAGCCCCTGCTCGGGCCAGACGACCAGCGATTTTCCGTCGAGAGGCTCGCCCTGCCACAGCGGCGCCGGCAGGCTCGCGAGCACGCCGCTCGCCGCGGCGTCGCCCCAGTGCGCGGACGGCTGCAGGCGCGCTTCGTAATGCCGCCATCCGTCTTCGTACCGCCCCATCGCCAGCAGCACCAGGCTCAGGTTGAAGACGGTCGGCGCGCGATCGTGATCGATCGTCAGCGCGTGTCTCAGCGCGGCGGCGGCCTCGTCGAGCCGGCCGGCGTCATGCAGCAGGCGGCCCAGGTTGTTCCACACCTCCGCGAACGACGGATCGTTTGCGAGCACGTCGCGGTAACACGCTTCGGCTTCGCCGTATCGCTGCTGCTCGAACAGCACGTTGCCGAGATTGCCTCGCGCGTCGCGATAGCCCGGTTGCAGCGAAACCGCGCGCCGCAGGCAATGCTCGGCCTCCGGCAGCCGCCCGCGCCGCTGCAGCAATGCGCCGAGAAGATTGAGCGTCGCGGCGTCGTCCGGCGCGTGCACGAGCGCCTCCCGATAGTGCCGCTCCGCTTCGTCGGGTCGCCCAAGCTCCTGAAGCAGCGTCGCCAGATCGGCATGCGTCGCGGCATCGCCGGGGCGGGCGATCACGGCATCGTGAAACGCGCGTTCGGCTTCCGCGCGGCGGCCCGTCGCGTGCAGCAGCAAGCCGAGCCTGCGCAGCACCGGACCATGGCCGGGATCCAGCGCCAATACGCGGCGATAGCAGGCCTCCGCTTCGTCGAAGCGCTTGCCGTCGTGCAGCAGCAGGCCGAGATTGCAGCAGGCGTCCACGCTGTCCGGGCGAATCCCGACGGCCCGTCGGTAACAATGCTCGGCCTCGCCCGCCCGACCTTCCGCTTCGAGAATGACGCCGAGATTGCTCAGCGCTTCCGCGTGATCGGGGTGCAGCGCAAGCACTGCGCGGTAGTGCCGCGCGGCGTCCGCCGCCAGTCCGGCGTGATGCGCGGCGACGCCGGCTGAAAATTCCGCGTTGGCCGCGGCGATGCGTTGCGCGTCATCGCCCGTGACGTTGGGTTGGCTCATGTTCGGCTTGATGGGTGGCGCTTCGCGACGACTGCCGGTTCATCCAGTCCGGAAGCCCGTTCCGGAACCCGCGCGGCCTGCCGGAAACCGGCGGTGGCCGGAATTTCGTGCCGGAACGACGGCGCTGCCGCCCTGCCGGGCGCGCAGCCGCCTCGCCCGGCCACAAAGGCAGGATGCCCGATCATTATCCCGGCACGGCGCAAAAATGCCATCCCCCGGCGCCATTGTTAAATAGCTTGAATGACCGCCAACGGAGCAACAATTTGCCGTACCATCCGCCCGTCATCCTGCCTGATGCCGACCAAGGTCGACCGACCTCGGGCCACGGCCATGGCTTGTTACCGTCGGGCGTCCGAAGCGGGCACCGATTTCATCCGAACACCAGGACCGATCATGTTCCAGTCCCCGGGAGATTCATTCGTCAGCGGTTCGCTGCTGGGCCTGTGCGTCGAGGTGCCGCTCGCCGCGCTCGTATCGCTGGCGATGCACGGCGTCGACTGGAACGGGCAACGCATCGCGATGCTCGTCGCCACGCCGGTCCTGATCGCCTGCATCGCCCTGCTCACCCGGCCGGTGGCATTCAGCACGGTCTGGAAGCACAAGCGCTCGCCGTTCGTGCTCGACGACAACGTGCGCGCGTCGATCTACGGCCGGCTCTGCGGAATCGCGCTCGGGCTGGTATTCGGCATCATGGTCGCGACGACGTTCTCCTGAGCCGGTCGATCCCGCTTGCCCGGCGCGCCCCGCGCCGGGTATGACACGCTGCTCATGCACGGGCGCTTGAGCAAGTGCGAATGCACCCGCCCACCTCACCCGGCGATCGTCCCGCCGATCCCGGTCACGCGGCCACCAGCGCGTTGAACGACGTATCCCAGAACGGCGCGACCGTGGCCGGCCCATCCAGCACGCCGATCCGCGCGAACACGTCCGCGACCTGCTGATGTTGCGCCACCACGTCGGGCGTTACCGGCAACAGCGCATAGTCCTCGCTGCGCTGGTCGAACATCGCGACGAGATCGGCCACCGGCACGCGCGTTTCGCGATTCTGCGCGAGCGCATAGTCGCGGAAGTGCCCGTTCGCCCACGCATACGCGCGCCGGAACCGCAGCAGCAGATCGCCCGTCGCCGCCCGACGGCGCGCGTCGTCGAGCGTGCGCGGGTTCGCATACACCGGAAAATTGCCCGACAGATAGCCCTTGCCCGTCTTCAGCACGCGGGCGCCGTAGCGATTGCGCGCAAGCTGGCCGTTGTAGCCGTAGATCGCCCACGCATCGATATCGCCGCGATCGTACGCCGACAGCCCGTCGGTCGGCGACAGGTTGATCGGCTGGATGTCGTCGAAACCCAGACCGGCCTCCACGAGCTGGCGATACAGGAAATAGTGCGACGTCGTCGCACGCACATAGCCGACCCGCTTGCCCTTCAGGTCCGCAATGCTGCGGATCGGCGTGTCCTTGCGCGCAAGCGTGACCTGGTTGTTCAGATCCTCGCGCACGCGCGAGATGAACCGGACACTGGCTTTCTGGCGTGCGGCGAACACCGCCGGAATTTCGCTGCCCGAACCGATATCGAGCGCATCCGCGTTGAGCGCCTCGATGTGCAGCACGCCGTTGTTCAGCTCGCGCCAGTCGATCCGGTAAGGCGTGTCGGCCAGCCCGGCCGCCTGCAGCAGCGCGCGCCAGCCGCCCTTGTAGGTTGCGACGCGCAGCGTCGTGCCCGCGAGATCGGCGCTGACCGGCGGCGCGGCGGCAAACGCGGCGTTCACGGCGAGCGGGGCCGCCACGGCCGCGGCGCCGGCGAGCAGCAGGCGGCGGCGTGCCGCCGAAATTGACGACATCGGATACTCCTGTCGGTCGATCGGGTGGAAGACGGAAACCGTCGCGTCAGTGCAGCGCGGGAAACCCGTGGCGCTCGGTCAGCAGCTCGAGGATGCGGCGTGCGTCGGTCACGAAGCGCACGTCGCCAAGGGTCTGTGCATCGTCCGGCGCCGGCTGGTCGCGGCCGAGCACGAGGACCGGCAGCCCCTGGTGCGCGTCGTCGAGTGCGTCGATCACCGCGTGCCGCGGCCGCTCGAAGCCGACGCGCTTCACATCGATGCGGCCGGCGCGATCGGGCGCGCTCGCCAGCAGCCCTTCGATCGACAATCCATGCGGGCAGACGAAGCGTTGCCCCGGATGCTTCGGATCGGTAAAGCCCGGTTCCAGCAGAAACAGCACATCGCGACTCATGTCAAACGGCTCCCGTGTTCGTTGTTCAGCCGGGACGCATGCGCGCGGCGCGCCCTCGTGCTCCCGGATCAGGCCGGCCCGCGGCCGGATGCCCGACTGTACCGTCACGCCTCGCACGGCCCTACCAACGTTTTGCGGAATCGATATTCGGGCGCGCGTAGCGCATCGTCCGCCTGCCGCACAGCGGGCGTTGCATAAAAACATCGCGCGATGCATCGCGGATCGTGCGCATATCGAACGAATTCATCGAACGATATGACCACGCCAACACGTTTCAGGCGTCCGGCGTTCGCCGGGCGTGCGATGCGTTCGCCGCAGCATGCGTGCCGGACGCGATCGCGCCGCCCGCGCAAGGCCCGCGGCAACGCACATTACAAATCGTCCGCGCGACGATTTACAAACCACGGATCGGCCGTTCGCCGGCGCGTCCGTCGTCAATAGCATCGTGATCCTCGCAGACGTACCCATAAAAAACAGAGGATAGTGATGATCAAAAAATCGGTAGTCCTGGGTTTGGTTTCGGTCGCTTCGGTCGGCGCGCACGCGCAGAGTTCGGTCACGTTGTACGGCGTCGTCGACGCCGGCTTCGCCTATACGAACAATCAGGGCGGCGCGAGCAACATCCAGCAGACGAGCGGCAAGCTGAGCGGCAGCCGCTGGGGCCTGAAAGGCTCCGAGGATCTCGGCGGCGGCGTGAAGGCCGTGTTCACGCTCGAAAGCGGCTTCAAGCCGAGCGACGGCACGCTCGGCCAGGGCGGCCGGCTGTTCGGCCGTTCCGCGTATGTCGGGATCGGCCAGACGGGCGTGGGCACGCTGACCTTCGGCCGCCAGTACGAGCCGATCACCGATCTCGTCGCGCAATACTCGGGGTCGGGCTTCTGGTCGCCCGCCACGCACGTCGGCGACAACGACAACATGAACCAGAGCTTCCGCATCAACAACGCGGTGAAGTTCCGCAGCGACACGATCGCCGGTTTCACGGCCGACCTGCTCTATGCGTTCAGCAACCAGGCGAACGGCGGCGCGGGCACGGGCTTCTCGAACAACAACGCATGGGGCGTATCGGCGAACTACGTGAACGGCCCGCTGTCGGTCGGCGGCGGCTATGTGCGGCTCAACCAGCCGAACGCGACGTCGAATACGAGCGGCGCGGTGGGCGGCGCAACCAGCACGACCGGCAACGACTACAGCGGCGGGTTCTTCTACGGGCTGAACGGCGGCGTGCGCAAGCAGCAGATCGGGGTCGTCGGCGCGAACTACGCGATCGGCCTGGCAACGCTCGGCTTCGCGTGGAGCCATACGCAGCTCGACTACGTCGACGGCTCGTCGCGCAAATTCAACAACTACGACGTCAACGCCCGCTACCAGATCACGCCGGCGGCGACGCTGATCGGCGTCTACACGTTCACCGACGGCCGCGCGAGCGGCCTGCCGGGCACCGGCGGCCAGACGCTGAAGCCGCGCTGGCACCAGTTCACGCTCGGGTTCGACTACGCGTTGTCGAAACGCACCGACCTCTACCTGTCCGGCATCTACCAGCTCGCGGGCGGCGATCCGAGCACGGCGACGGCAGGCGGCTATCGCGCGATCGCGTCGATCGCGAACATCGGCAGCGCATCGTCGACGAACCGCCAGGTCGCGCTCGTCAGCGGGCTGCGCGTGAAGTTCTGACCGCGCGCAACCGGCGCGGCGCGATAAGCAAAGCGGGAATCGTTGTTTGCCGCACCGCGCCCGGTTGCCGAGAATGTCCGTTTCCCCACGCGCGGCGCCTGCGCGCGATCCGCGCCGACCATGACCGACTCGCGTTTGCCTTCCCGTGTACCGCGCACGGCGCCGCACCGGCCCGCCGCGGGATGGGCAGGCGCGCGCGCCCGTCGTGACCGCGCGATGCGCGCATCTCCCGCAAGGAAGCCCTCATGAGCGACACTTCCCTCGCCGCGCAGGTCGCGCCGTCGCCGTTCGTCGACGTCCGCTCGCCGGCCGAATTCCCTGACAGCCCCGTGTCCCGCGTGCTCGCGCAGCCGCTGATGCTCGGGCTGTTCCTGCCGATCCAGGCCGGCGGCTGGAGCGCATCGACGCTGCCGCGCTCGACCGACTGGACCTTCGACTACAACGCCGAACTGGTCGCGCACGCCGAGGCGCTCGGCTTCGACCTCGTGTTCGCGCTGTCGCAATGGCTGCCCAAGGGCGGCTACGGCGGCGTGTTCGACGGCCAGGCGCTCGACTCGTTCATGACGCTGGCCGCGCTGACCGCGCGCACCGAACGGATCATCCTCGTCGCGACGAGCCACGTGCTCTACGGGCCGTGGCATCCGCTGCATTTCGCGAAGTTCACGGCGACGCTCGATCACATCTCGCGCGGACGCTGGGGCATCAACGTCGTGACCGGCCACCGCGCGATCGAGCACGAGATGTTCGGCTGGAACCGGATCGAGCACGACCGGCGCTACGAAATGGCCGCCGAGTTCCTCGATGCGGTCCAGCAGTTGTGGGCGCAACCGGACAATTTCAGCTACACGCCGGCGCTGTCGGGCTGGCGGCTGGGCGGCGCATTCGTGACGCCCAAGCCACGCTACGGCCGCCCGCTGCTGATCAACGCGACCGGCTCCGACGCAGGCATCGATTTCGCGGCGCGCTATTCGGACATCGTGTTCGTCACGAGCCCGGCCGGGCCCGACGTCGCGCTCGCGCTCGACGCGCTGCCCGCGCATACGGCCCGCGTGAAAGCGGCCGCCGCGGCGCGCGGCCGGACGATCCGCACGTTGCTCAATCCGCTCGTCATCTGTCGCGAAACGGCGGCCGAAGCGCGCGCCTACCGCGACGCGATCGTCGCGCATGCGGACGAAGGCAGCTTCCACCGCTTCGACAGCGACGCACACGCGTGGCGCGGCGGCTTCGAGCAGCGTTCGCAGGCCGCCGCCCGCGCGATCGGCGGCAATATCTCGATCACGGGCTCGCCCGACGAAGTTGCCGACACCCTCGTGCGGCTGCACCGCGCGGGCATCGACGGCGTCCAGTTGAGCTTCTACGACTTCAAGCCCGATCTCGCCTTCTTCGGCGAGCGCGTGCTGCCGCTGCTGCGCGAGGCCGGCCTGCGGCGCTGACCTCAGGCCGCGGCGGCGGCATGCGCGGCGGCGTCGCCGCGCCCGGGCCGCCGCAGCCCGAGATGCTCGCGCAGCGTACGGCCCGCATAGTCGCTGCGAAACAGCCCCCGGCGACGCAACTCGGGCAGCACCAGCGCGATGAAATCGTCGAGCCCGCCGGGGAGCGTCGGCGCCATCACGTTGTAGCCGTCCGCGCCGTATCGCACGAAGCGCTCCTCCAGCTGGTCGACGATCTGTTCCGGCGTGCCGACGAGCTGCCAGTGGCCGCGCGCGCCCGCGACACGCAGGTAGAGTTCGCGGATCGTCAGGTTCTCGCGACGCGCGAGTTCGATCGTCAACGCCTGCCGGCTCTTGCTCGCATTGGTTTCCGGCAGCGGCGGAATCGGGCCGTCGAGCGGATAGGCGGACAGGTCGAAGCCGCCCGTGAGGCCCGATACGAGCGCGAGCCCGACGGTCGGATCGATCAGCGACTGCAGCGCGTCGAACTTCTCCTTCGCCTCGCTTTCGGTGCGGCCCACGACGGGAAACACGCCGGGCATGATCTTCAGCGTGTCGGGATCGCGGCCGAACGCGGCGAGCTGGCCCTTGACGTCCGCATAGAACGCGACCGCGTCGTCGAGCGTCTGCTGCGCGGTGAAGATCACCTCGGCCGTGCGCGCGGCGAGCCGCGTGCCGGCCGGCGACGAACCGGCCTGCACGACGACCGGATGCCCCTGCGGCGGCCGTGCGACGTTCAACGGCCCGCGCACCTGGAAGAAGCGGCCGCGATGATCGAGCACATGGCGCTTTTGCGGATCGAAGAAACGGCCCGACTCGCGATCGCGCACGAACGCATCGTCGTCCCAGCTATCCCACAGGCCGCGCACCACGTCGGCGAACTCCTCCGCCCGTGCATAGCGTTCGGCGTGGTCGAAATGCGCGTCCCGGTTGAAGTTGCGCGCCTCGTGCGCGCTCGACGACGTAACGAGGTTCCAGCCCGCGCGGCCGCCGCTGATGTGGTCGAGCGACGCGAACTTGCGCGCGATGTGGAACGGCTCGTTGAAGCTCGTCGACGCGGTGCCGACGAGGCCGATCCGCTCGGTGACGGCCGCAAGCGCCGACAGCAGCGTCAGCGGCTCGAACTGCGCGACGTAGCTGTGCGCGGTGCGGCTCAGGAACGCGACGTCGTCGCCGCGCGTGCCCGCGCCGTCGGCAAGAAACACGAGATCGAACTTCGCGGCCTCGGCCGCCTGCGCCAGCCGCACATAGTGGCGAAAATCCACGCCCGCGTCGGCCTGCGAACCGGGATGGCGCCATGCGGCGATGTGATGGCCGGTCGGGTACAGGAATGCGCCGAGATGCAGGTGTCCGGTGCGGGTCGTCATCGGGAAGGTTCCAGGAAAGCGGGCCGGGCGCGCGGCGGACGATTGCCGCCGCAGCCGGCCCGGCGTCGCGGGTTCAGAACACGCGGCCTTCGGTCAGGTGCGTCGTCACGCCGTTCAGCTCGTAGTCGCCGATCACGCGCGCCTTGTGCAGCAGCGGGTTGTGGCTGAAGATCGTGCGCAGGTTGCGCCAGTGCCGGTCGAGGTTGTGCCCGCGCGCCGTCGCCGACGCGCCGCCCACTTCGAACAGCCGCTCGGCCGCATGCAGCGCGAGCTTGCTGACGATCAGCTGCGTGCGTGCCGTGGCGAGCGCGCTGTCGAGCACGAGCGCATCCGCATCGGCGGCGCCGGCCGCGATCGCGTCGGCGGAGCGGTCGAGCGCGCGTGCGTTTTCGCGCACGAGACCGTCGATCGCGTGACTGTGGGCGGACAGTTCGCCGACGATCTGCTGGATGAAATGATCGTCGCGCGCGGTCGGCGCCGGGCTGTGCAGCACCGGACGCCCGTGCTCGAGCACGTAGCGGCGCGCATCGGCCACCACGTTGCGCACGATCCCCGCGCCCGTCGCGACGAGATGCAGTTGCCGCAGCGCGCCGCAATGACGGCCGACGAGCGTCGACCCGTCGCGCGCGGCCACTTCATCCGCGAACACCTGCACGTCGTCGAGCAGCAGGCTGCCGCTCGCGGTCATGCGCTGCCCCATGCCGTCCCAGTCGTCGAGCACCTGTACGCCGCCGCGCGAGACCGGAATGATCACGGCGACCGCGCCGCCCTGCTCGTCCTCCACGTTGACCCGCGCGAAATCGGCAAATGCGGTGCCGGTCGAATAGTATTTGCGGCCCGACACGCGATAGTGCTCGCCGTCCCGGCGCAATACGGTGGTGTTTTCGCCCGGCCGCGACGTTCCCCGCTCGGTCGACGCACCGCCGAAGATCGCGCCGGCCAGCGCGCGTTCGAGCTGCACGTCGTTGAACGGCGTGCGCGGCGACAGCCGCAGCGTCTCGATCTGGTCGTAGTGGATCCGCAGCGCGTGCGCGAGATTCGAATCGGCGGCGGCCAGCGTCGCGATCGTGTCGAACAGGTCGACCAGCGTACTGCCCAGGCCGCCGCGTTCGACGGGAATCCGCAGCACGCCCAGCGCCGAACGCCGGAAGATCGCGAAACCCTCGAACGGCAGCTCGCGCCGCGCCTCGCGTTGCGCGGCATCCTGCCCGATCGCGCTTGCGAGATCGGGCAGCGCGGCGAGCGCGTCGCGCAACGCGTCGCGCGGATCGACGGCATCACGGGCAGTCATTCGGCAGGTCCTTGTTCGAGAGAATCGGGCGCGGCGATCGCGGAATTCGCGAGCCGCCCGTGCGCAGCATCGCGAAAGTATAGGGACGCCCCCGGTACGCGTGAAAAACCGATTTCAGCTTTGGTTATGCGTACGCCGGGAATGGTCGCGCAGCGTCGCTCAAGGTGGACTTGCCCCGTGCCGCGCGATCGCGCGTGTCGAACCCGAACCCGGGCCCGGCCGCGATCCGCGCGCGGCGTTCGCCTGCCGCGGCCGTCACGACTCCGGCGACGGGTCGGGCACGTGCACCGCGCCTTCCGGATACCGGATCTCGATCAGCCCGTTCCGGTCGCGAATGCGCATCGGCGGCACGACCTCCACGCTCGCGCGGTCGACACCGTCGCACACGGCCAGGTTCGTGTTGGTCCGGTAGTAGACGCGCCGGTCGTCGACCGCGAACGCCCAGGTCAGAAAGCGCAGGCTGCGGGCGTCGATTCCCGGCAACGGCTTGCGGTAGTTCTTCCCCCACAGCACGTGGCCGTCGGCGTCGATCAGCATGTCGTGGAAGACGGCGCGCGCCGTTTCGACATCGACGCGCCCCGGCGTGGTCACGATCTTGCCGTCGTACAGGATCTGCGCGCCGAGCCGCGCATAGCGGTAGCCGAGGCCGACCACCCCGGCCGGATCGTCGATGCCGCGCTTGCGCACGCCGGCGCAGAACAGGTGCTTCGCATCGCGCGCGTATGCGCCGCCGATATGCGTCAGGCTGGCCACGTCGGCCTTGACGACGGTCAGACGACTTGGGCCGCGATCGGGATCGTACGGGTCGCGCTCGAAGTAGTAAGCCTGCCGCGCATCGCGATACCAGTCGCCGCCCAGCGCCTCGAGCGTCGCGGCGTCGCCGTCGGCGACGATCCCTTCCTCGCCCGCGTCGTCGTCGCCGAACGCGGTGCCGGCCGCGTAGTAACGCAGCCCCGACGCATCGACGGCAAAGTGGTCGACCAGATGCCGGAAGCTGCCGAGATCGAAGGTGTTCAGCGCGCGATACCGGTGCCCGCTGCCGATGCGCGCCCACACGCGTTCGCCGTCGCTGTGGAACGGCCCGCCGAGCGGCGCGAGCGGCTCGTCGCGCGTATCGCGCCGGCGCCGCGCGTCGGCCTCCTGCCGGCGCCGGGCCTCCTCGGCGTCGTCGATCGCCTGCTGCTCCGGCGTGACCGTCGACGCGCCCTCATACTGCTGCATGTGGCGCGCATGCAGCGACCGCACGGACGCGATGCAGTACACCGCATGCGGGATCGAGCGCAGATACAGCGCCCAGTCCTCGTCGTCGCATCGATAGAACGCGTTCCCGGCCTCGCCGTCCCATCCGGCCGGGTCCGTGCGCGCCAGCAGCGCGGCCTTGACGTCCCGGAGCTTGCCGGGCACGACGAAGGAAAGGCTGTAGCCGGTGTCGGCGAGGATTTCGAGGCGCTCGTCCTCGAACAGGCTTCGCATCAGTATTTCGAGTGCTTGCAGGGTCATGGGGTCGTGCCGGCCCGGCGACGGGCCGTAGGAGAAACGGATGGGAGGCGGTCATTCTAACCATGCCGTCACGTATCCGAGCGGTAACGAACGTGCGATGAATCGCAATTTCACGGCACCTGGTTCCCGATCGGGAACGAATCGGGCTTTTTCGCTGACTCTCCAGCTCATTCGTATCCGTCCGGATACGAATTGACGCCCGTACCGACGAGTTGTGCAATACTGTTCCCGATCAGATACGAAGTCCGGAGGACGTCATGCAGGAGATCCTGCCCGTGGGCACGATCCAGGCGCTCGCCAACCTTATCCGCGCGGCCCGGCTCCAGCAGGGGTTCACGCGGGACGAACTCGCGAACGCCACCGGGCTGTCGCCGAAATTCATCAGCCAGGTGGAAGCCGGGAAACCGACCGCGCAAATCGGCAAGGTGCTGCTGCTGCTCGGCGAACTCGGCGTCAGCCTGCTCGCGCAATCGTCCATCGAGATTTCGGCGGAAAACGCGCTCAAGGCCGCGCAACGCCGCAGGAGCCGCCATGGCGGCTAGAACGCTGATCGCATCCGCGAACGGGCTGCGCATGGGCCGGCTGACCGACGACAAGGGCGTCTGGTCGTTCACCTACGACGCAGGATGGCTGGCGTCGTCATACGCGTATCCGCTGTCGCCCGCCTTCCCGCTGCGCCCCGGCACCTTCGCCGACAACTCGACCGAGCGCCCGGTCCAGTGGTTCTTCGACAACCTGCTGCCCGAAGAAGGCATGCGGACGTCGCTTGCGCGCGAGGCGAAGGTCGATGCGGCCGACGCGTGGGGGCTGCTCGCGTACTTCGGGCGCGAATCGGCCGGCGCGCTCACGCTGCTGGCCGAAGGCGAGCAGGAAGCGGCCGGCAGCCTGCAACCGCTCCCGCTCGACGAACTCGAACGCCGCATTCAGGCGATGCCCGAGCGGGCGCTGACGGCAACCGCCCCCAAGCGCATGTCGGCGGCCGGCGCGCAGCAGAAGCTGTTGCTGATCCTGCGCGGCAACGCTCCCGACTACGCGCTGTTCGAACCGGTGGGCAGCGAACCGTCGATGCATCTGCTGAAACCGGACATGCGCGCCGCCGGCTACCCGCATTCGGCGATCAACGAGTTCTTCTGCATGAAGCTCGCGAAGCGGATGGGGCTCGACGTTCCCGACGTGCATTTCCTGCGCGCGCCGTCCGCGTGCTACGTGATCGACCGCTTCGACCGCGACACCACCGCGCAGCCTGCCGGGCGTCTGCATACGATCGATGCGATGCAGTTGCTCAACTACGATCGCGGCTTCAAATACCAGCGCGCGAACGCGCAGGAGCTGGGCCGCGCGATCGGCCGGACCAGCACGCGCGCGCTGGCGCGCCTGTCGGTGTTCCGCTGGACCATTTTCAACGTACTGGTGGGCAATGCCGATGCGCACCTGAAAAACCTGTCGTTCTTCGTCGACGCGCGCGGCTACCGGCTCGCGCCGTTCTACGACATCGTCAGTACGGTCGTCTATCACACGCCCACGCACCGGCCCGATCATCGCGGCGATCACTGGCCGCACTGCGAACTGACGATGCCGCTCGGCGCGGCGACGCGATTTTCCGACATCGACACGGGCGCCCTGATCGCGTTCGGCCACGCGCTCGGGCTCAAGGAGAAAGCCGCCGACAACGAACTGGTGCGCTTTCTCGAACCGCTCGATCGCAGCGTCGCGCAGACGCTCGACGAAGTGCGCACGGTCGCCCGCCCCGACGCCGGGGAAACCCGCCTGCTGAACTCGATTGCCGCAATGCCGATCGCGGAAATGAGCCGCGCGCTCCGGAAAGCGCGCGGGTAAGCGTGGCGCGGATTGCACGCCGCGCGCCTGTAGCCGTGACGTGACGTGAAGCGCGAGGCGGCGACGCGCGTCGTCGGCCTCACGGCGCTGCCGCCGGCCGCTTCCGTTGACCCTAGCAATCCGCCTCGACCTCGCACACGATGTTGCCGTGACGCTGATGACACTGATTCACATCAGTGGTATCGGGATAAGTATTCTTATCACAATACACCGATCATCCAATCAAACTCGCATCGACAAGAACGCCCCGCACTCAACGGGGCGTGCACCGCTCAACGTCCGATCGGCAACCCCGTCGGTTCGATCCAGCCCAGCTTGTACGCGATCAGCAACGACAGGAACAGCGTGACCGACAGCCCGACGCGCGCGGCGAGCGACCACGCCATCCGCTTCGACTTGCCGCGATCGTGATTCATGAAATACAGCGCGAAGATCAGGCTCGCGATGATCATCGCGAATGCCACGGAAACCAGCAGAGTTTTCATTGGTGATGACCTTGAAGATCGGAATCGGCCTGAATCAGTTCGGCCAGTTTTTGCCGCTCGGCGGCGAGATCGCCGACACCCGACGCCGGCCAGTCCAGCGCGACGCCGTTGCCCAGCGAATCGCGCACGAGCGTCTGATAGCGCCGATCGTTGATCCGGCCGTGCTCCATCGTTTCCGAGATTTCCCGCCGGAACGGCAACGGGAAACCCGCGTACTCGCGAGACAGCGCCGCATATTGTCGCGCATCGATCTCTTTCGACGAAGGGATGATCGCCCAGATCGCCACGACCACGATGGCCGTGAACGGGATCGCCGTGTAGCGAAGGATGAACTTGAGTGGAGTCATGACGCGGTGGGCAGAAGTGATCGCGCGCGGGCTGCGCGACGGCGAAGCCGCCGGCACCCGGCGCCGCAGGGCACGGGAGGCATTGTACTGAAAGCCCCATCCGGCCGACAGAGTATGATAATGTCATTATCATGTCCATCACATGATGCATGAGACCCGGCAGCCGGCGGCGGCAGCGCATCCGCCGTCGTCCGGCGCCGGTCGACCTGTCCGCGCCCGCGATTCGCGGCGATCGAGCGAAGCCCCTATGCCAGCGCAGTACTTTCGAAACCTGACGGGAAAACACCGCAGCGCGACGGCGAACCGCCAGCTCGGGTTTTCGCTGGCGTTCGTCGCCGGCGCGGCCAACGCCGGCGGCTTCCTCGCGGTCAGGCAATACACGTCGCACATGAGCGGCATCGTCTCGGCGATCGCCGACCAGACGGCGCTCGGCGACGTGCGGCTCGCGCTGGCCGGCATCAGCTCGCTCGGTTCGTTCCTGATCGGCGCCAGCTGCTCGGCGATCCTCGTCAACTGGGGCCGCCGCCGCGGCCTGCAGAGCCAGTTCATGCTGCCGCTGCTGCTCGAGGCCGCCCTGCTGCTGCTGTTCGGGCTGCTCGGCAGCCACCTCGCGCTGTGGGAAACCTTCTTCGTGCCGGTAACGGTCACGCTGCTCTGCTTCATCATGGGGCTGCAGAACGCGACGATCACGAAGCTGTCGGGCGCGGAGATCCGCACGACGCACATGACCGGCATCGTGACCGATCTCGGCATCGAACTCGGGAAGCTGTTCTACTGGAATCGGTCGGCAGCCGACGTCGATGCGCTCGCGGTCATCGCCAACCGCTCGAAACTGCGGATTCACGCGACGATGCTCGCGTCGTTCTTCGTCGGCGGCCTGGCCGGCGCGATCGGCTTCAAGCATGCCGGCTACGTGTCGACCGTGCCGCTCGCCGCGGTGCTCGTCACGCTCGCGATCGTGCCGGTGGCCGACGACCTGCTCGCGTTGCTGCGCGGCAGGCGCTGAGCGCGCACCCGCGCAACGTTTCCGGCTGTGGCCCGGAAAGCGGATCGATTATAATTTGATTAACATACCGACCAGCCTCGCCCCGCAATGGAAACGAAAACCGCCCGCCTGACCGTCCTGATCGACCCCGCGAAAAAGGAAGCCTTCGAGATGCTCTGCGCGGAGCAGGATCTCACGCCGTCGCAAGTCGTGCGGCAACTGATCCGCGAGTATCTCGACCGGCACGGCGTGACGTACAAGACCCGAAGCGCGCTCGGCAAGCGCGTGAAGTAAGCGCGGCCGCCCGGGCCGCACCCGCGGCGCCGCTTACGCGCCGAACTCCCATCTCCCGTGCGATTGCGCACGCCAGACCAGCCGCCGCGGCTCGATGCCCTCGCCGGCCTTCATGCGCCGCGCGGTAGCCGCCAGCTTGAGTTCGCCGGCCCGTTCGCACGCGAGCGCGCGCTCGAGCAGGATGCGCAGCGACGGCAGCTTGCCGCCGCCCTTCCATGCGAACGCGATGAAGTTGTTGTCATCGCCGCACGGCACCAGCGCACAGGACGCACCGAACACCGAGCGCAACTGTTCGAGATGGTGCGGCAGCGCCGGATCGTCGTCCATGAAGTTGATCGCCAGCACGCCGGTTTCGCTCAGGCGCTCGTGGCACGCGCCGAGGAAGGCCGCCCCCGTGCACCGGCCCGGCGTGCCGTCGGCGACGAATGCATCGTGCAGGATCACGTCCGCCCGGACGTCCGCCCGCCTCACATGATCCGCGCCGTCGGCGCACAGCACCGTCAAACGCGAATCATCGGCAGGAATCCTGAACACGTCGCGCAGCGCGATCACGTCCGGATTGATCTCGACCGCGTCGATCGCCGCGCCGGGCAGGTGCCGGTGGCAATACTTCGCGAGCGAGCCGCCGCCCAGCCCGAGCATGCAGATATGCGCAGGCGCCGGCTGCAGCAGCAGGAAGCCCATCATCACGCGCGTATAGCCGAGCTCGAGCCTGACCGGGTCCCTGAGCGACATGTAACTCTGCGTGCCGAAATGATCGAAGTGCAGCGAGACGGCGTGCTGCGTCTCCAGCACGAAAGGCCGGCCGTCGTTCAGGGGCGTCGCCAGGAACCGGACGAACGCGTCGTAGGAAGTTCGATCGTCGATCATGCGCGGGCAGGCGATGGCGGGCGGCGCCAGGCGCGCGCTCAGACTTTCTTCAGGTAGCAGGCCTTCAGCATGAACCCGCCCATGTCGGTCTTGCAATCGACCTCGTGATCGCCGCCGACGAGCCGGATGCTCTTGACCTTGGTGCCCATCTTCAGCGTGATCGACGAACCCTTCACGCGCAGATCCTTGATCAGCACGACCGAATCGCCGTCCGACAGCACATTGCCGTTCGCGTCCTTGACGACGTCGCCCGCCGGCTCGTCGCCCGCTTCGGCGCCGGCGCCGGCCGACCACTCATGGCCGCAGTCCGCGCAGACGGTCAGCGTGCCGTCCGGGTAAGTGTTTTCCATCGCGCATTGCGGGCAGGCGGGGGCAGCGTTCATTGCAGCGTCCATTCGGGAGAAGTTCAGGTCGGTCAATCATGCCCGGCGAGCAGGCTGCGCGCGGGCCCGTGCGGCCCGGACAAGCCCGCCGCCACGGCGGCAGGCGGATATCGGCGCACACGACATTATAATGCAATACACATATTCTGGACGATGCATTATAATCGCAGAACCTGCAACGTTCAGCGAACATGAAGGCAGCTTCAATGAGGATGCCGGCGTGTTCGCACCGGATGGCGCCTTGCACACGCCGGGCCGGCGCGGCGCGATTCCGCTGCGAAGCGCCGGAGCCCGGTCTCCCGCTGTACCCAACCCGCGTCGCGAAGCCGCGTTTCGCGCCCGCCCGGGGCCCTGGCCGCCCGGCGCCGCGCCCCGGCCCCGACCACCTGTCCGGAGGCTTTCTCCCATCGTGGCAACCGTTGTGTACATTCAGCTCGGCCCCGCGTGGAACCGCAACCGTGGCAGCGCCGCACGCGAGGCGGCCGTCGACGCGGCACGCCGCTTCGAAAGCGACATCCGGCTGATCGCGAACGGGCACGACGGAAACGCGAAGGACAGCGCCGCGATCGCGTCGCTGCAGGTACACGGCGGCACGTCCGCGCAAGTGCTGGCCACCGGGCCCGATGAAGAGGCGGCGCTGCAGGCGCTGCTCCCCCTGCTGCAGGCCCGCTGATTCGCGCGCCGCGCGACGCCACGGCCTTGCACCGTCCACCCGTATCCCCACTCCACGAGGAAGCGATGAGCGACACCTTCACGTCAAACGCCCCCAACCTGTCGGCCTCCGCGATCTGGGCGCTCGAGCGCCTCGCCGACGTCCGCTACGGCCGCGACGCACCGGCGCTCGGCTGGTCGATCGCACGGGAACTCGTCAACGCGGGCTTCGTCAGCCATTCCGCGCACGGCCGCTCCGGCGCGTCGATCACGCCTGCGGGACGAACCTTCCTGAAAAGCCGCAAGTAGGCCGCGCGCGCGGCCGCACGGCCGGCGGCTTTGCTATCATTTCGCGCCGCCCCTCCGGAATCCGCGATGCCGCCCGTCTCGTCTCCCCCCGTGCTCGACACGCCGCGCCTCATCCTCGAAGGCCATCCGCTCGGCGACTTCGACGCGCTCGCCACGATGTGGACCGAGCCCGACGTCGTCGCGCACATCTTCAACGGCAAGCCGTCCGCGCCGCGCGATTCGTGGATGCGCATGCTCGCGTATCGCGGGCTCTGGCCGCTGCTCGGGTACGGGTATTGGGCGATTCGCGAGAAGGCGTCGGGCCGCTACGTCGGCGATATCGGGTTCGCCGATTTCCACCGGCTCATCGAGCCGTCGATTCGCGGCGTGCCGGAGGCTGGATGGGCGCTCGCGACGTGGGCGCACGGCAAGGGCTATGCGAGCGAGGCGCTCGCCGCCGCGCTCGCGTGGCTCGACGGGCAGCGGCGGTTCGAGCGCAGCGTGTGCCTGATCGCGCCCGCGAATGTGGCGTCGATCCGCGTGGCGCGGAAGGCCGGGTATGGCGAACCGGCGCCGATCCGGTTCAACGACACCGATTCGCTGCTGTTATCGCGCGCGAGCCGGTAGGCGGGCCGGCCGGTTATCGAAGGCGTGCGGCATCGGGTTGCGATGCCGGCGCATTGTCCCGCTCACTCGGCAACGGGTTCATAGAGGCTCGCGAAGAGCATGTCGTCCATCGGCCAGCAATTGCCGCACTCGTCACGCAAGATCCAGTCGCCGGGCTTCACCATGCGCCAGCCCTCCGGCGTGGCGACCGCCTGTCCGCCCTGCCGGCTCTCCACCCGCTCGTGATCGCCGTCGACGAACCAGCGGGTTGCATCGACATAACTGACGCGCTTTCGAAATTGCATACCGCCACCGAAACATTAAGCCGCGGCAGGTACTTTCAGAAACCTGTCCGCGCATGGAACATGTGCATCGCCGGGGGCAATGAAACGCATGCGGCCAAGGAAGGAAATCAGGACGCCACGGTATCGGCCGTGGACGACAGCGACTGCATCGCCAGCGCCTGTGCCGCCTGCTGCGCCTCGTGCAACGCCTGCCGGCCCTCGGCAACGAGGGTTTCCAGCGTTTCCCGCGCGGCGGTGGTGATCCGGAGATCGGTTTCCCGCATTCTCCCGATCGCCGCCCGGACCTCGTCCGGCTGATCGGGCACCAGCGCCATCAGGAAACTCGAACGGGTTTCCGCGGCGCGTACGGCCTCGCTCCAGTCGGCGCGGACGATCGCGGCCTCGATCGCGTTCGTGAGTGAATCGAGACTCCGGACGATTTGAAGCGGCGTCATTTCGCATTCCTATCAGAGATTCATGCCGTCTGCCCGATTGCGCCGGCAGGCCGGTGCGACATTGCCGCCGGCCCGTGCGCGCTCGACATCGGCAAGATGTGCCGAACGGGCAACGACGGACCATCGTGCGCCATCGGTCACCGCCCTCGCATGCGCGATCCGTTCCAGGACCGCGCGGCAACCGGCGAACGCGTCGGCCGCCATGCAATTGCAGCGATTGTATGAAACCCTGTACCATCCGGTACGTAATATTTTGTAATGATATGTCGAGTAATCTTTACCGGCTTCGCACCGACGAGCGCCCGGGACAGGCGTATGCGCAAGCCGTGCGCGGATGGTACCCGACGACACCTCGTCCCGCATCCTGTCCGGCGACGCGCCGGATCTCGCGCCGGGCCGTCGCATCAGGATCCCGCGCCATTCGCCAACACCGCGATCCGGCCTCGCCACCCGTACGCGTTGTACGCGGCGGCGCCGGTTTGCACGCCGCACCGGCACGCCGGGCGATGCAGATTTCAGCACATTCCAACGGAATGTTTCGCAGTATCATGCGCCTCTCTTCGGTTACCCCCTGTTCGGACCGGGCCTGACCGCTCGCCATTGTCCCGTTTTGCCCCCTCGTTCAGAGATGCCCATCCGAATCCTGCTCGTCGAAGACGACGTTCATCTGTCCGCGCTGATCGCAGACTATCTGCGCAAGCATCAGTACGAGGTGGACACCCTGTTCGACGGCACCGACGCCGTATCCACGATCGTCACGCACCGCCCCGACCTGGTGCTGCTCGACATCAACCTGCCGGGCAAGGACGGCTTCGAGATCTGCCGCGACGCCCGCCTGCAGTACGACGGCGTCATCATCATGATGACGGCCCGCAACGAGCAGTTCGACGAGTTGCTCGGCCTGGAATTCGGCGCGGACGACTTCCTCCACAAGCCGGTCGAGCCGCGCATCCTGCTCGCGCGGATCAAGGCCCAGCTGAGACGGCTCCGGATTCGGCCGGCCGACTGCGCGCCCGCATCGCCGCAGCGCTTCGAGTTCGGCAAGTTTTCGATCGATCGCGCGGACCGCAAGGTTCGCCTTCCGGACGGCAGCGCGCCGCGCCTGACGTCGACCGAATTCGACCTGCTGTGGGCCCTGGCGTGCCGCGCCGGCGAGGTGGTCACCCGCGAAGACCTGACGCTGCTGTTGCGCGGCATCGAGTTCGACGGCCTCGACCGTTCGATCGACTGCCGCATCTCGAAGCTGCGCCGCAAGCTGTGCGACGACGTCATGGAACCGAGGCGAATCAAGACGATCCGCTCCAAGGGCTATCAATTCAGCAAGCACGCGTGGGAGTGACGCACCGCCTCGCAGGCGGCCCGGCGCGGCGCACGGCCGCCCGCGTCGAGCGGCCGTCGCGCCGGAAGATGCTCGCCGCGGCCTAGCGCATGTTTCCCGTATGGCCGAGCGAATAGCGGCCCGGTTGCGGCCACACCGTGAGGCCGTGCGGCTCCATGCCGACGGGAATCGACCGGACCGCGCCGCTCGCGGTGTCGATCGCATAGACGACGTCGTCGAAGCGGCCCGACAGCCACAGCGTCTTGCCGTCGGCGCTCACGTTGCCCATGTCGGGGCTGCCGCCGCCGGGAATCGGCCAGGTCGCGACCACCTTGCGCGTCGCGAAATCGAGAACCGAGACGCTGCCCTTGCCGTGGCGCGGCCCGTGCACGAGGTTGGAGCCGCGATTCGCGATATAGAGCCGGGCGCCGTCGCGGCTCGGATACAACCCGTGGGTGCCGACGCCGGTCCGGATGAAGCCGGTCTTCGCGAAGCGGTCGCCGTCGACCAGGTACACGCCGTCGGCCATCATGTCGGCGACATAGAACACCTTGCCGTCCGGCGACACGCGAATGTCCTGCGGCATCCCCTTCCGGTCGAGTTCGAGGTAGCCGACCACCTTGCGGTTCACGAGATCGATCTTGGCGAGCTTGCCGCCGAACTCGCACGTGAAAAGCGCATACCGGCCGTCGATCGAGAAATCGGCGTGGTTGATCCCCTTGCATTGCGGGACATCGAGGCTCGATTTCAGCGCCATCGTGTGCGGATCGCGGAAGTCGAGCCGCGCATGCGCCTCGGCCACCACGATCGCATCCTGACCGTCGGGCGTGAAATACATGTTGTACGGGTCGTCGACGCTCACTTCCGGGCCGGGCTTGCCCGTCTTCGGATCGATCGGCGTCAGGCTGCCGTCGGTCCGCCCTTCCGCATTGTTCGCCACCCACAGCGTCTGCAGATCCCACGCGGGCACGACGTGCTGCGGGCTGCGGCCGACGGCGAACCGGTCGACGACCTTGTAGGTGGCCGGGTCGATCACGTAGACGTCGTTCGATCTCAGGTTCGGCACGTAGACGCGCGGCAACGCCCCCGCCACCGCCGCGCTCATGTGACCGGCCTGCGCTTCGCTGTACAGGTTGCCGGGGTCGACGACGGGCGGCATGCCGGGTACGGTCGCGACGGCGGACGCCGCGAGCGCGGCGCGGACACCGAAGCCGGCAAGCGCCGCGGCGGCGGCGAACGCGAAACGGGAGAAGCGGATGTGACGGTGACGGCGAAGGCGCAGCTGCATGACGGTGCCCCTGGGCGATGGCTTGAACGGAACGGCGCTGGAACGGTAAAAAGCGGAACGGCGGAACTGTCGCGCGACGTGGCAGCGGCGTCAGCGGGCGGCGACGGCCTTCCGGATGGCGTCCACGGTGCGCGACACGATGGCGTCGGTCCCCAGCCGGCCGAGTTCGGCGCTGGCGTGACGCGGATCGCCGCCGTACACGCCGTCGACGGCGCCGGGCTTCGCGGCGTTGTGCAGCGCGTCGGCCCTGACCATGCCCGGCGCGACCGCCAGCAGCAGCGACGTATCGGCGAGCCCCGCATGGGTGCCGATATCCGCGGCCGGTACGCCGTGCTCGCGCAGGATCTGCGCGTAACCGTCCGAACTGGTGCCGTAGTATTCGGCCGGCACGAACGCGCGCGCGCCGGTGCCGGCCCACGACTTGTTGAGTCGGGCGACCGACTGCCGGATGTCGTTCTGGTAGCCGCCGTGATCGCCGAGGAACACGATGTTCGTGAAACCGTGAACCCGGAAACTGTTGGCCGTGGACTCGAGGGTCTTTTCGAAGACGTCGTCAGTCACGGTGATGGTGCCCGGGAAGCGCATGTGCGACGTCGGCGGCGCATAGCCGCCTTCCGGCACGTACGCAATGACGGGCGCGACGATCGCGTTGCCGAGGCCTTCCGCGATCCGCTCGGACAGGACCTTGACCCGCGCGTTGTGCTTGCCGAGCGCGACGTACGGCCCGCTTTGCTCGGTCCCGCCGATCGGAATCAGGATGGTGGTCTTTCCGGCGCGTACGCTGTCGCGCAGTTCGGTCCAGGTCATGTCCTCGAGACGGACCGTTCCCGGCGCCTGCGCGAACGCGGCTTGCGCGAGGGTGAGCACGAGGGCGGCGAACACGGCGCGTGGCGGACATTTCATCGCGGATTCTCGACGGAAGAAGGGAACGGCGCTGCAATTCCTCGCACCATAAACGAACTCGCGCGACTTGTCGCTGACCGCAGCGCGGCGCCTTGCGCAAACGCGGATCCGAAAGCGCTTCGTCAGGATGGCCCCGCGCAGTGCGGCCGGTCGTTACGCGTCGGGAGGACGCCGGCGTGCCGCCCCGCGGCGCGTCAGACAACCCGCCCGTCGACGCGCATCACGCCCGCAGCACGGCCACTGCCTTGATTTCGACGACATAACCCGGCGCGCCGCCCAGCATGTGCGCGCCGACCGCCGTCCACGCCGGCTTCGGGTGGGCATCGAGGTAGCGGTCGCGCACCTGCATGAACAGCGCCAGGTCGCGCAGGTCGGTGTGAAAGCTCATCAGGTCGACCACGTCGGCGAACGATGCGCCGGCCGCTTCCAGCACGCGCTTCAGGTTTTCGAACGCCTGCACGATCTGCGCCTCGCGCGCCTCGACCAGGCGCATTCCGGCATCGCGGCCGATCTGGCCGGACACGTACAGCGTATCGCCGACCAGCAGGCCGGGCGCGTAGCCGATCGTCTCGTACACCGCTTCCATTCCCGCCGGAACGACGGCCTTGCGTTCATGCATGAGGGTCTCCGTGGCCGGCGCCGGTGCGCCGGCCGTCTGGTTGTCGATGAATGACGGCAGGCGGCGCGCCGCTCAACCCGTATCGCCGCCCGCGACCGGCAGGACGGTACCGGTGATGTAGCTCGCCTCGTCGGACGCGAGGAACAGGATCGGCGCGATCTGCTCGTCGAGGCTGCCGTAGCGCTTGAGGAACGTCGAGTCGGTCACCTGCCGCACGGCCTCGGCCATCCACGCCTGCTCCTGCTCGCTGTCGCCGGCCGCGTTGCGCGGCACGCGGCGCGGCGGCGCGCTGGTGCCGCCCGGCGCGGTCGCGACGACGCGGATGTTGTGTTCCGCGTATTCCATCGCGAGTGCCTGCGTCAGCGCATTGACGCCGCCTTTCGCGGCCGAGTACGGCACGCGGCGGATGCCGCGCGTCGCGTTCGACGACACGTTGACGATCGTGCCGCCGCCGCGCGCGAGCAGGTGCGGCAGCGCCGCGTGGCACGTGTAGAGCGTCGGCATCAGCGAGCGGCGGATTTCCGCGTCGATCTGCGCCGGTTCGAATTCCGCGAACGGCCGCATCCGGATCGCGCCGCCGACCCCGTTGATCAGGATGTCGATACCGCCGAACGTCTGCACCGCGCACGCGATCGCCGCATGCGCGCCTTCGTAGGTTTCGAGATCCGCGACGCATCCCGCCGTATCGCCGTGCGCCGCTTCGGCGGCCACGTCGGCGACGAAATCCGCGCGATCGACGAACAGCACCCTGCCGCCCTCGGCCGCCGCGCGCAGCGCGACGCCGCGACCGATGCCCTGCGCCGCGCCGGTGACGACGACGACCTTGCCCGAGAATCGTTGCATGGTCATGCCGCCTTTGCCGTGACGTTGGGCGTGAACTTCTCGTAGTGGAAGCTGTTCGGCTTCACGCCTTCGTCGTCGAAGTACCGGCGCACCGCGTCGACCATCGGCGGCGGGCCGCACAGGTACACGTCGACGTCGCCGTCGTTCAGCGCATCGGCCGGAATGTGCTGCGTGACCCAGCCCTTGCGCGGGTGGTTCGATTCCGCATCGGCCACGACCGTCGCGAAACTGAAGTTCGGCAGCTTCGCCGCATACGCTTCGATCGCATCGACCAGCACGAGATCGAGGTCGCGCGTTACGCCGTAGATCAGGTGCACCTTCTGCTGCGACCCGCCGCGCGCCAGCACCTCGAGCATCGACAGGAACGGCGCGAGGCCCGTGCCGCCCGCGAGGAACAGCAGCGGCCGCTGCACGTCGCGCAGATAGAAGCTGCCGAGCGGCCCGTGCAGTTCCAGCGTGTCGCCGGGCCGCGCCGATTCGAGCCACGTGCTCATCACGCCGCCGGGGATCTTCTTGATCAGGAAGCTCACCCTTGCGTCGGCCGGCGCGGACGAGAACGAATACGAGCGATGCTGGCCGCTCGCGGGCACGTCGATGTTCACGTACTGGCCCGGCAGAAACACGGGCGCGGCCGCGCCGACGTCGAGTTCGAGCACGACGGCCGCGTCGTTGTGCGGCTCGACCTTCGTCACCGTCGCGGCAAAACCGCTTTGCCCGGTCTTGCACGCGACCGACGACGTCGGCACCGCGATCACGCAATCGCTGTGCGGCACCATCTGGCAGGTCAGCACGAGGCCGCCGTCCTTCTCGTCCTCGGTGAGCGCGTCGTCGATGTAGTCGTCGCCGAGGTCGTAGCGGCCGCTTTCGGCGCGGCACTTGCAGGTGCCGCACACGCCGTCGGAACAATCCATCGGCAGGTTGATCTTCGCGCGGAACGCGGCGTCGAGGACTTTCTCGCCGGCCCGGCAGTCGATGAAGCGGGTCACCCCGTCCTCGAAATTCAGTGCAATCGTGTAGCTGGACATGGCATCGCCTCCACTTCCTTTCATGACAAGACGGACGGGCGTCAGACGTGATAGACGTCGAGCACCTGCCGGATGTAGTCGTTCTTCAAGACGATCTTCTTGGACGAGATCAGCAGCGCATCTCCCGCCTTGCGCAACGTGACGAACATCGTGCCGAAGAAGTGGTCGGTGACGCGGTAACGATGGTTCAGCGTGTGGAAGTTGTAGCGCACGTCCACTTCGTCGTCGCGCTCGGCCAGCACTTCCACATTCGTCACGTTGTGGCTCGTGCGCGGCTCGGGCGTCGACGCGCCGCTGCGCTCGGTCTTGATCCGGAACACGCGATCCTCGAGGCCGCCCCGGTCCGCGTAATACATCAGCGAGATCTGGCTTTGCGGATCGTCGGTCGGCCGGTCGTCGTCGTCCCACGCGGGCATCCAGTACGTGACATCTTCCGTGTAGCAGGTCAGCCAGTCGTCCCACTGGCGATCGTCGAGCAGGCGCGCTTCGCGGTACAGCGCGGCGCAGACAGTCCGGTAATCGACGCTCATGCCGCCACCTCGCCGCGTTCCTGCTTCAGCGCGTCGCGCATCACGTTCACCCAGTGTTCGTGCTGGCTCACGAACAGCCCTTCGTCCTCGCTGCGCTCGCCCGAGATGCGCGGGTTCAGCCCCATCCTCCTCGCGTTCTCGTCCGGGCCGTCGACCCACAGCGGCGCGCCGCGCGACAGGTCGTTCCACATCGCCGTGATGCCCGCGTAGCCGGCCTGGCAGGCCCGGAACTCCTCCAGGTCGTCGGCCGTGCCCATGCCCGTCACGTTGAAGAAATCCTCGTACTGGCGAATGCGCGTCGTGCGGTCGGCCTCGCTCTCGCCCTTCGGCGCGAAACAGAAGATCGTGACCTCGGTCCTGTCGACGCCGAGCGGCCGCACCACGCGGATCTGCGTGCTGAACTGGTCCATCAGGAACACGTTCGGGTACACGCACAGGTTGCGCGTCTGGTTGACGATGAAGTCGGCCTGCACCTCGCCCACGCGCGCCCTGATCTCGTCGCGATGCCGATACACCGGCCGCACCTCCGGGTTCATCGTCTGCGTCCACAGCAGGATGTGGCCGTTGTCGAACCCGTACACGCCCGCGACCGACTTGCTCCAGCTGTTCGCATCGACGGCCTTGGTGCCGTCCTCCTTGCGGCGGCCCATCGTCGCCGCGTAGTTCCAGTGCACGGTGCTGACGTGGTAGCCGTCGCACCCGTTCTCCATCTGCATCTTCCAGTTGCCTTCGTAGATGTAGGACGAGTTGCCGCGCAGCACCTCGAGCCCGTCCGGCGCCTGGTCGACGATCTGGTCGATGATCACGCGCGTCTCGCCGAGATAGTCCTCGAGCGGCTGCACGTCAGCGCTGAGACTGCCGAACAGGAAGCCGCGATAGCTCTCGAAGCGCGCGACCTTCTTCAGGTCGTGCGACCCGTGCGTGTTGAACTGCACCGGATACTCGGTCGTCTTCTCGTCCTTCACCTTCAGCAGCTTGCCGGTGTTCGAGAACGTCCAGCCGTGGAACGGGCACGTAAAGCTGCCCTTGTTGCCGTGCTTGCGGCGGCACAGCATCGCCCCCTTGTGGGCGCACGCATTGACGACCGCGTGCAGCTCGCCGGTCTTGTCGCGCGTGATGACGATCGGCTGGCGGCCGATCCACGTCGTGTAGTAGTCGTTGTTGCCGGGAATCTGGCTTTCGTGCGCGAGGTACACCCAGTTGCGCTCGAAGATGTGCTTCATCTCCAGTTCGTACAGTTCCTCGTGGGTGAAGATGTCGCGGCGGCAGCGGAATACGCCGGCCTCCTTGTCATCCTGCACGGCAGTGGCAAGCAGGTGATCCAGTTCGTTGGCTCGTTCGAGAATGGCGGACATGTTGGCTCCTCCCATGCGCGTGCCGCGTCCTGCAAGCACGCTCGCATCGGTATCGGTTGAATCTCGCGGAAACCCGGCCGGCGGCGGCGCAGCCGCGCCGTCGGGCGGTTACGCCGTCGCGGCCGCGCGCAGGCGGTGGACGATCTGGTTGTCCTTGCCCTGTACCAGCGGCGTCAGCACGACGTTGAACTCGATGTCCCGGTACGCATCGGCCTTCATGCCGAGCGCCGTGCCGCCGGTCCTGTCGACGACGGGCGGAATCAGCGCCTCGCGCGTCGCATACGCGAAGTCATCCCAGATCAGCGGATCGCCGTCGATGTTGAATTGCGTCGTCAGCTTGCGGTGATCGTCGCTGCCGACGAAGAAGTGCACGTGCGCGGGACGGTTGCCGTGGCGGCCGAGGTCGTTCAGCAACTGCTGCGTCGCGCCCTGCGGCGGGCAGCCGTAGCCGACCGGCATCAGCGTGTGGAATGCGTACCGGCCGTCCGCGCCGGTCCTCACCGCGCCGCGCAGGTTGAAGTCGGTCTGCGCGCCGGTCGGGTCGAAGTGCGAATAGAAGCCCTTCGAGTTCGCGTGCCAGCATTCGACCAGCGCGCCCGCGACGGGCTCGCCGTCGAGGCCGGTCACCGTGCCGTGGATCGCGAGCGGGCCCGCGTCGTCGTCCGCGTCGAGGTCGATTCTCGACACGCCGTCGCGCACCGGCGCGCCCGCCACATACAGCGGCCCCTCGATCGTGCGCGGCGTGCCGCCGGCAAGGCCGTTCGCCTCGTCCTCGGCATCCATGCGGATGTCGAGATACTTCTCGAGACCGAGGCCCGCCGCGAGCAGCGCCGCCTCGCCGTCCTGGCCGAGCCGGTTCAGGTAGTTGACGCCCGCCCACACCTCGTCGGGCGTGATGTCGAGATCGTCGATCGCCTTGAACAGGTCGCCGAGCAGGCGCAGCACGATCTGCTGCGTGCGCGCGTGGCCGCCGCTGCCGTCCGCGTTCGACGCGGCCCTCAGCAGGTCCTGGACTTCCCTGGTATCGAAAACCTTGACGCTCATGATGGTGTCTCCACGTGTATTGGGGGAATGACGGTCTTTGCCGGGTTCGCGCTATCGGGCGACTTTCGTCAGCCCGTCGCCGGTGAAGCATCTGGCTTTCGCTTCGTCGGGTTCGATGCCGGGACCGGAACCGGCCAGTACGGTCGGTACGGTCGGCTCGAAGGCGCTGTTTTCGCGCGGCCGCGTCGGGATCGCTTCGATGATCGGCAGCGGCCCGAACGGTTCGCTGCGCCCCGGCCGGTTCGCGACACGCGCGAACCGGTGTGCGGATGCCGCCGTGCCGAACGCGCCTTCACGCCTCGTGGCGACCGGCAGCGAGTGCGGACCGATCGCCGGCCGGTCGACGAGGCGGATTTCGATGCGTTCGAGGGTGACGGAAGACATGGAGCACGCCGTGAGGTGAAGTTCTTGAGCCGATTTATACGTGTCGGCCAGATGGAGCGTCCAATACTTTTAGGCAGTCAATTCAATACCACTCAGGTATTGAAAATAAGAGATAGCCGGTAAATATCGTCATTTTCCATACCCGACATGACAGGCAATAACGCCTGGAAGCCATGCCGGATCAGGGGGAACGGCAAACCGGCATGCGCCGGCCGCCGACGGTCGGGAGGGAGGCTGCAGCAGCGTCGATCAGCGCGTGAAAGCGCTGCCGCATCGGGTCGCATCAGGGTTTTCCTGATGGATCGCCGGGGGTGCCCGACGGGAATGGCGACGCGTCCGCCCGCTCGCAACGACGCAAAAACGCGGGCGCGCAGTCGTGGTCGTGGTCGTGGTCGGCGGTCAGCGGCCGGCTGCCGCGATCGACGCCTGCCATTGCGCGGCCACGCCGGCGTAGTCCTCGATCCGGAAAGCCGAGCCGTCCTTGACGTGGATCCAGCCGAGCGTGCGTTCGGCGAGCGGCTTGTCGTGGTCGTCCGTTGCGATCTTGACGATCGCATGCGAACGGATATGCACGAGACCGTCCGGATAGTCGGACGACGGATTCGCCAGCGTCGCCGTCACGAACGGGCCAAGATCCTGCAGCAGTCGCGCGGCCGGCGGATCGTCGGCCATCAGCAACGCACCGCCCTTCACGCGGTCGTCCACGCGAATGGCCGTGCTGTCCGGACGCCGCTGCGCGGCGGTCGGCCGCGACATCCACAGCACGTGGTCCGGGTTGAGGTAGACCACATCGGGGTCGCCCATCGCGTCGCGGGTTTCAATCCGGGGTATCGGCATGCAGGGTCTCCAGTCGGATACGGGGCGCCGCTCGCGGGTGCGGCGGCACCATGATGATGTCGCAATGTGTCGGCATTTCGGATGTCTTCCGACCAAAGGCGCGACCACCCGCGGCAGGATAACCGCGCCGCGCGCATGTTGCCGTGCTTGCCGGCGCGCCGATGCCGTCGATATCGCTGGTCGTCCGCCCCGACGTCACGCCGCCCGCGCCGCAATCCCGGGGCCCGGGGTTGCAGTCGGGGCACCCGCTCTTGCCGGGCGCGCCTGGTCGCCCATGTTCGGCGCCCGTAGTCTTCCGGTGGCCAGGCACGCCGGTCAATGGAGAATGACGGTGATTGCGCGCCTCGGGTCGGACGGCTTCCCGGAGCATGCGCGCGTGGCCGACGGCGGCCAATCGGCCGCACGACGCGTGCGGCGCGGCCCGGCGAACGGCATCACGACGCCGCGGCCGCCGCTTCCCGTTTCGCGTGAAGCCGCAACGCGAGCCACGCGATCCCGACCGCGCACGCACCGACCACGCCGCCGAAGGTGCCGATCCACGGCAGCCCGAAATTGCCCGCGATATGGTTGCCGAGCAATGCGCCGGCGCCGATGCCCACGTTGTACAGCCCGGAGAAGATCGACACCGCGAGGTCGGTCCCCTCCGGCGCCAGCTTCAGCACCCACGCCTGCATCGCGAGGCCGAAACAGACGATCGCCCCGCCCCAGACCAGCGTATGCACCGACAGCGTGACGATGTTCAGCGCGCACGGGAACAGGATCAGCAGGCACCCCGACAACGTGACGATCGACGCGAGCAGGAACTTGTCCGGCTCGCGCGGATAGATGCGGTTGAAGCAGATCGCGGCCGGCATGCCGGCAACGCCGAACAGGATCAGCACGTAGGTGATCCGGCTGCCGCTCGCATGGTTGACGCTCTGGACGAACGGCTCGATGTACGTGTACGACGTGAAGTGCGCGGTGACGACGAGCACGGTGATCGCGTACAGCGCCACCAGCGCGGGCTTGCGCAGGAACACGCCGATGCTGCCGAGCGACCCGGCGCCCTGGCTCGGCAGCATCGGCAACGTCGCGCGCAGCAGCAGCAGCGCGACGGTCGCCGCGCCCGCGATGATCAGGAACGTGACGCGCCAGCCGAACGCCTCGCCGATCACGCGCCCGAGCGGAATGCCGGCGACCATCGCGATCGACGTGCCCATCGCCAGCATGCCGAGCGCGCGGCTTTTCCGGTCGACCGGCGCGAGCCGCACGGCCAGCGGCACGGAGATCGACCAGAACACCGCGTGCGCGCACGCGATGCCCAGGCGGCCGGCCATCAGCACCTCGAAATTCCAGGCGACGCCCGTCACGACATGGCTGGCGATGAACACCAGCAGCGCGCCGGTCAGCAGCCTGCGGCGCTCGACGTGGCGCGTGACCAGCGTCAGCGGCAGCGACACGATCGCGACGGCCCACGCGTAGATCGTCAGCATCAGGCCGACGTCGGTCGGCTGCATGTGCAGGCTGTCGCCGATCGCGCTGAGCAGCGCGACGGGCACGAACTCGGTGGTGTTGAAGATGAAGGCGGCCAGCGCCAGGGCGATGACGCCCCGCCACGCGTGCCTGGAGCCGACGGCGTCCGGTGTTGCCATACCTGGGATCGACGAGACGAGGATTGGAGGCGCGTCCGGCGCGGAAAATCCCGCCCGGCGCTTCGCGGCGATTGTACCAGCGGCATATGACACGTCGTCGCACGCCGGCGAGGCGGGACATCGCGATGACATCGCCGTGCGCCGATAATGTGCCGACAGCCATTTTTCCGAACCTTTCGAGCCAGGAGCCCGACATGCGCATTGAAACGTCCTTTCTGTTCGACCTCGACGGCACGCTCGTCGACAGCGTCTACCAGCACGTGCTCGCGTGGAAGGAGGCGCTCGACGCCGAAGGCATCGAGTTGTCGGTCTGGCGTATCCATCGCAAGATCGGCATGAGCGGCGGCCTGTTCCTGAATCAGTTGCTGCGCGAAACCTCGGGCAGCCTCGACGCCGAACGCGTCGAACGCCTGGCCCGGCTGCATGCGGCCGCGTACCAGCGGCTGCGCGCGCAGGTCCGGCCGCTGCCGGGCGCGCGCGAACTGCTGGCCGCGCTGTCGGCCGCGGGCATCCGCTGGGCGATCGCCACCAGTGGGCGGATGGAGACGGCCGCCATCAATCTCGAGGCGCTCGGCGTCGATCCCGCGAAGCAGGTCGTCGTCACGCGCGACCAGGTCAAGTACGCGAAGCCCGACCCCGACCTGTTCCTGACCGCGGCCGCGCAATTGAACGTGCCGATCGAGCACACGGTCGTCGTCGGCGACAGCATCTGGGACATGCTCGCCGCCAGCCGCTGCCGCTCGCTCGGCGTCGGGCTGCTGTCGGGCGGATACGGCAGCGACGAACTGGAGCGCGCCGGCGCGCTGCGCGTGTACGACGATCCGGCGGACCTGCTGTGGCACCTCGACGAGATCGCCGCCCGGCCCTGACGCATCGGGAAGCGCCGCGTCGGACGCCTGCGGGGCTGCGGTTGCGACCGCGGCCGTCGCGGCGCGGACTCAGCCGGCCGGTGTGCTGCCACCGCCGTCGCGCGCGGTCGAGATCGCTTCGACCAGTTTCAGTTCGTCGTCGATCGACAGCGTCGTGTCGGTCACGTCCCCGCCGATCGGCGCGAGCGCGGCGCTCAACGCATCGATGTCGAGTTGCGTCGCCGATAACCCGAGCGACACGGTGCCGGGGCGCGCCTTGCGCGCGACGCGGTCGATCAGCGCGTCGTCCACCGGCCGCTCGCGCCACGCGGCGAGCGACGATTCGATGTGCGCGACCGCGCTGTCGAGCAGCGATCCGGACGAAACCCGGCCGGGATCGACTGCATGCGCGCGCAACTGTCCGTCGGCCGCGCACTCGACCGTCACGACGCCCGACAGCGCGATCACGCGCCGGTCGCGCAGCGTGCCGAGTTCGGCGAGCGCGCGGCGCAGCGCGTCGAGGTCGGGATAGGACAACACGATCAGCGTATTCATCGGCACCTCCATGACATCGGGCGACCGGGAACGGGCGCACCGCGCTCAATGCGCGAGCCCGAACGCGGCCTTCAGGCTCGCGACGATCATCTGCATCGCGATCGCCGCGAGAATCATCCCCATCAGGCGCTGCGTGACCGCCGTCACGCGCGCCGACAGGTAGTGGCCGATCAGCGGGGCCGCCAGCAGCGACACGGCCAGCAGCACGAGGAACGCGGCCAGCCCGAGCGCGAACGCGAGTTCCTGCCCGCTCGAGAACGCGCTGTGACCGAGCACGATCATCGTCGCGATGGTGCCGGGGCCGACCAGCAGCGGGATCGTCAGCGGATAGATCGCGATGCTGTCGGCCGACGCCGGATCGGCGCCTTCGTCGCCGCCCGGCGCATGCTGGCGGCTCGGCGAACCGTGCAGCATCGACAGCGCGATCAGCAGCACCAGCAGCCCGCCCGCGAGCCGGAAATCGTCGATCGTCAGGCCGAACACGTGGAGGATCGCGCCGCCGGCGACCGCCGACACGATGCAGCCGACCGTCACGCCGATCGCGGCGGTCAGCGCGACCTTGCGGCGCACGCCGTCCGCCGCGCCTTCCGTCAGCGACAGGAACACCGGGATGTTCGCGATCGGGTTCATGATCGCGAACAGCGCCGCGAACACCTTGATGGAAAAGGTCAGGTCGAAAGCCACGGGTTCCCTCCCGGATCGTTCATCGAATCACCGGCCGGTTTCGCCGCGTTGCCGCTGCGTTGCCGGTGCGCGGTGCACGCCATGCTGCTACGATCGACGCACCGCGTTCAGCGGCGCCGCTGAATGCCCGTTCCCGACCGACGGAGAGCCCGAGCGATGCAAGCCACCGACACCTTCATGGATCACGAGATTCGCGTCGACGCGACGCGCAACGCCAACGGCGCCTGGGTCGCGCAGGTGCGGATCTTCCGCGACGGCGCGCCGGTCGACCTGCCCGCCCCCGAACTCGTCACGCCCGAATGGCTCACCTGCGACGAAGCGCTGCGCGGCGGCATCGACCAGGGGCGCGTCATCCTCAAGACGCTCGACCGCTGACGGCAACGCGGGCCGGAACGCGCGGCCCGGCCGCCCGCGCGACTTCGGCCGTTGCGTCGCCGGTTCGTCACCGGCCCGGTACGCGCACCGCGAGGCGCGGCGCGAACCCGGCCCGGAAACGCGCACGACCGCCGCGATTCGTCTTTCCGCGTCGCTCGCATCGCGCCGACGGGCCGCCGTCATGCGGCCTCGATCTGCCGCTCGAATGCCGCTTCCGCCTTCAGGCCGTCGAGATCGCGGCCGATCGTCACGACCGCGAGCCGCGTGTCGCCGCGCCAGTAGGAAATCGTGCAGTCGTGCGCGCCGAGGTCGCCGTCGATCTCGACGCGATCCCATTGCTCCGCGTGCCCGACATAGTTGACCGTGAGGTCGTAGTGCTGGCTCCAGAAGAACGGCACCGCGTCGAACGGCCACTGCGGCCCGAGCATGTTGCGCGCCGCGACGATGCCCTGCCGCTCGGCGACGACCCAGTGCTCGACGCGAATGCGCTCGCCCGTCAGCGGGTCGGGCCAGCGCGCGATGTCGCCGGCCGCGTAGACATCGGGCGCGCTCGTGCGCAGGAACCGGTCGACCGTCACGCCGCGCTCGATCGCGAGGCCCGCGTCCTGCGCGAGCCCGACGTTCGGACGCACACCGATGCCGACCACCACCACGTCGGCCGGCAGCACGTCGCCGGTCGACAGCGTCACGCTGTCCGGCGCAATCCGCGCGGGCGTCGCCCCCAGATGGAACACGACGCCATGCGCTTCGTGCAGCGCCCTGATCGTGCCGCCGAGCGCCTCGCCGAGCACGCGCGCCATCGGCTGTGCATCGGGCGCGACGACCTGCACGTCGAGCCCGCGCGTGCGCAACGCGGCGGCCGCTTCGAGCCCGATGAAGCTCGCGCCGACCACGACGCAACGGCGCGCCGTCTTCAGCTTGCCGATCAACGCCTCGCAATCGGCGCGCGAGCGCAGCACGCATACGTGCGGCAGGTCGGCGCCGGGCACGCTCAACCGGTTCGGCTCGGCGCCCGTTGCTAGCAGCAGCGCGCCGTAGCCCACGCGGCTGCCGTCGGCGAGCTCGACTTCGTGCCGCGCGGGGTCGAGCCGTGCGACCCGCGTGCCGCACCGCACGTCGATGCCGTGGTCGGTATAGAACGACGGCGCGCGCAGCGGCAGCCAGTCGGCGTCGGCCGTGCCGGCGAGATAGTCCTTCGACAGGTTCGGCCGGTCGTAGGGCGGATCGCTGTCGGCGCTCAGCAGCGTGACCGGATGCGGATAGCCTTCCTGCCGCAGCGTCACGGCCGCAGCGATCGCGGCGGCCCCGCCGCCGACGATCACCACCGATGCGGGCAACCCGGCGGCGGCCGGTGCGGGCGGCGCGACGGCCGGCCGCGCATCGCGCACGACCGCGCGGCCGTCGCGCCGCTCGACGCGCCAGCACGGCAGCCCGTCGAGCGCCGGCGCCCGCAGCATCGCGCCGGTGCGCAGGCTGAATGCCGCGTGGTGCCACGGGCAGCGGATCGTGTCGCCGACCACCAGCCCGTCGGCCAGCGGCGCGCCGTAGTGCGTGCAGTGCGCGCCCACCGCGAACAGTTCGTCGGCGCGGCGCACGAGCAGCACCGCCGCATCGCCGACATGGCCCTCGATCATCGCGCCGTCGGCGATGTCGTCGAGCGCAACACCCTGCGCGAGATCGGGGCCTGCAGACGAGGAATCGCTTCCGGACATGACGTCGCTCCCGCAAAGTGAGGTAACGAAGCCATTATCGACGTCCGCCATGAAAAGAACAGGTACAGACGCCCCGCGGCGCACGCAAACGGCGACTGTAGCTTGTACGCGATCCACCGCAGGCGTAGAACGTCATCAACGCTGCGGCGCAACACGCGCCGCGTGCGGGCCCCGTGTTCATTCGTCCATGAGGAGCGCTCCCGATGGCCACCGTCCTGTGCGTGCTCTACCCCGATCCCGTCGACGGCTATCCGCCGCGCTACGTGCGCGACGCGATTCCGGTCGTCACGCAGTACGCGGACGGACAAACCGCGCCGACGCCGGCCGGCCCTCCCGGCTTCCGTCCCGGCGAGCTCGTCGGCTCGGTATCCGGCGCGCTCGGGCTGCGCGGCTACCTCGAAGCGCACGGTCACACGCTGATCGTGACGAGCGACAAGGACGGCCCCGATTCCGAATTCGAGCGCCGGCTGCCGGAAGCGGACGTGGTGATTTCGCAGCCGTTCTGGCCCGCGTACCTGAGCGCCGAGCGGATCGCCCGCGCACCGAAGCTGAAGCTCGCGCTGACGGCCGGCATCGGCTCCGATCACGTCGATCTCGACGCCGCGGCGCGCGCGCACGTCACCGTCGCCGAGGTCACGGGCTCGAACAGCATCAGCGTCGCCGAACACGTGGTGATGACGACGCTCGCGCTGGTGCGCAACTATCTGCCGTCGCACGCGATCGCGCGGCAGGGCGGCTGGAACATCGCCGATTGCGTATCGCGCAGCTACGACGTCGAGGGCATGCACTTCGGCACGGTCGGCGCGGGGCGCATCGGCCTCGCGGTGCTGCGCCGGCTCGAGCCGTTCGGCCTGCATCTGCATTACACGCAGCGGCACCGGCTCGACGCCGCGATCGAGCAGGAACTCGCGCTCACCTATCACGCCGATCCGGCGTCGCTCGCAAGCGCCGTCGATATCGTCAACCTGCAGATTCCGCTGTATTCGTCGACCGAGCACCTGTTCGACGCGGCGATGATCGCGCGGATGAAGCGCGGCGCGTACCTGATCAACACCGCGCGCGCGAAGCTGGTGGACCGCGACGCGGTCGTGCAGGCCCTGACGTCCGGGCATCTTGCCGGCTACGGCGGCGACGTGTGGTTTCCGCAGCCGGCGCCTCCCGACCATCCGTGGCGGACGATGCCGTTCAACGGCATGACGCCGCACATCTCGGGCACGTCGCTGTCCGCGCAGGCGCGCTATGCGGCCGGCACGCTGGAGATCCTGCAATGCTGGTTCGACGGCAAGCCGATCCGGAATGAATACCTGATCGTCGACGGCGGCGCGCTCGCGGGAACGGGCGCGCGGTCGTACCGGCTGAACTGACGCGATACGGTGCGCGGTTGCATGCGATCGCGTGCCGCGGCACGCGGCCGCGTGGTCAGCCGAGGCGGGAGGCGGCGCGCTTGCCGACAGCGATCGCAGCCTGCCCGATGGCGCGGCCCAATCAATCGTGCACGGGTACGTTCCTCGGTCGCGACCACCGGCCGGGCAGAATCGCGGCGGCATGTACTGCCCGGCATCACGGCGACGCGCCGGGGAAAAGCGCGTAGACGTCTCACCTACCCATCGTTTATCCCAGCCTGGGATCGATCAGGAATTTCTCGCCGGTCGCCTTGCGCTCGATCGCGCGCAGCACGTCGGGCTGCAGCACATCGGCCAGGCCGATGGTGCGTGTGTAGTGGCTGGCGAAGGTGGTGGTCAGTTCGTCGGTCACGCGCTGTCGAAGATGCTGCGCGGCGTCCGGGCCGATCCTGGGCAGGAAATTGAAGAGCAGCCACGCCGACACGCCCCAGGCATAGCCGAATGCGGCGCGATTCAGCACGGTCGGCGCCGTGTCGAGGCTGCCATAGATGTAGAGCTGCTTGAAAACGGCCGAGCCATAGCGGCTATAGGCGCCCGGCGTGCGCGCCGCGGCACGCTCCATGGCCTGCAGGATATCGCTGCCGAGTTGTCCGCCGCCGATCGCGTCAAACGCAAGGGTAGCGCCCGTCTCGGCCACGGCGTCGGTCAGGCGCGCGACGAAGTCCTCGTCCTTGCTGTTCAGCACATGGGTGGCGCCGATGCCCCGCAACAGGGCGACCTGCTCGTCGGAGCGCACGATATTGACCAGCGGGATGCCGTCGGCGAGGCAGATCCGCTGCAACATCTGGCCGAGATTGGAGGCGGCCGCCGTGTGGACGATAGCCTTGTGCCCCTCGCGGCGGGCGGTTTCAACGAAGCCCAACGCGGTGAGCGGATTGATGAACATCGACGCGCCGTCAGCGGCGCTGGCGTCGTCGGGCAGGACCATCACGTTATCCACGCCGATCTTGCGATAGTCGGCATACATGGCGCCGCCGTACATGCCGATGCGCTTGCCCTGCAGCGCGGCCGCGTTCTTGCCGGCCGCCACGACCGTACCCGCCCCCTCGTTGCCCACGGGCAGCGACTGGCCGATCCGGCCCGCGACACCTGACAGGCGCGTCGGAGGGACGGTCAGCGTGGTTCCTGGCCCGGTAGCGCTGCCGCCCGACTCGATACGGGAGATATCTGCCGGCCCCAATAGCAGGCCGATGTCACTGGGGTTGACTGGCGTCGCTTCGACGCGGACGATGACCTCGTCGTCACCCGGTTCCGCCAGTTCGACGTGTTCCAGAGACAACGTAAGCGTGCCGTTCTGATCGATCGTGGATCGCAATTCGCGTCCGGCCCAGGCCATGTTTCACCTCCGAAGGTTGAAGTTCGGGCGCGCGTCCTCGCGACGAAAGCCCGGAAAATGAATCGTCCATGACGTTCAGCTTCGAAGATGGTAGCAAGCCTGCCCGATGCTTGCCTTGTCGCGGTGGCGGGATTCCCTCGTCGTCGGCGGAGTTGGCGCGATCGGTTCCGTTTCATGACAAACCAACTCCCGGCTCGGCGCGAAGCTTGCCGCAGAATCCGTGCCCGGATCGGTCCGCGCTTCCTGAAGCGGATCGGTCGCCATCGCCTGTCAGGCGCTACACACCCGGGTCGACAGCGAACAGATGCTTGTCCTGTGCGATCTGCCCGACCGCGATCACCGATTGTTCGATCTCCGGCGACCACGGGCTGCTGTAGTTCAGCCGGATGAAGTTCCGGAAGCTGTCCGTGATCGAGAACATGTAGCCGGGACCGATCGTGATCCCCTGTTCCAGCGCGAGCTGGTACAGGCGCATCGCGTCGACCTGCGCGGGCAGCTCGACCCACAGCACGTATCCGCCCGCCGGACTCGAAATGCGCGTGCCCTCCGGGAAGAACCGCGACACCATCGCCCGCATCAGGTTCGCCTGCTGTGCATACGCCTTGCGCAGGCGTCGCAGGTGATGCTCGTAGCCGTCGCGTTCGAGAAACTCCGCGATCGCGAGCTGCGGCAACGACGGCGTCGCCAGCGTGTTCAGGAATTTCAGCTTCTCGACTTGTTCGCGATAGCGGCCCGGCAATGCCCAGCCGATCCGGTACGCGGCCGTCAGGCTCTTCGAGAACGACGAACAATGCAGCACGATGTCGTGGCGGTCGAACGACTTCAGCGTGCTCGGATGCGTGTTGCCGAAATACAGTTCGTTGTACACGCCGTTCTCGATGATCGGCATGTCCGCTCTCGTCGCGAACTCGACCAGCTCGCGCTTGCGCTCGTCCGGCATCTGGAACCCCATCGGGTTCTGGAAGTTCGGCATCACCATGCACGCGGCGATCGGCTGCGATTTCGCGATCGTCGCCAGCGCCGCGATGTCGATCCCGTATTCCGGATGCGTCGCCACCTCGATCGCCTTCATCCCCATCCGCTCGATCGCGTGCAGCATCGCGTAAAACGTCGGCGATTCCACCGCGATCGTGTCGCCCGGTTTCGCCACCGCCTGCAGGCACAGGTTGATCGCCTCCGTCGCGCCGACCGTCACGATGATCTCGTTCGGGTCCACCGACATCCCGTTTTCCAGGTAGCGCCGCGCGATCTGCCGGATCAGCCGCGGATGGCCCGGCGGCAACCCCTCCGTCACGCCCCACAGCGACTTGTCGCGGCCGGCCGCATACGCATAGCGGTTCAGCTTCTCGAACGGAAACAGGCTCGGGTCCGGATACGGCGAGCCGAGCGGCACCGCATCGTCGGTGCCGATCGAGCGCAGCGTCGACAGCACGAGCCGGCTCACGTCGACCGACGACGAGATCGCGATCGGCTTCGACGGCCGCAGCTCGCGCACCGGCGCATGCCCCTCGTCGTTCCGCAGGTTCACGAAATAGCCCGACTGCGGCCGGCTTTCCAGCAGCCCGCGGCTCTCCAGCAACAGGTACGCATGCAGCACCGTCGTGATGCTGATCCGGTGCTGCTGGCTCGCCTGCCGTACCGACGGCACGCGATCGCCGTGTCGGTATACGCGTTGCCGGATGAGTCTCTCTACGTCGTTCGCAAATTTCTCGTAGAGTTTCATCCGCCTCGCCCCGCCAGCGGTAAGCCGGCCCGGGACGCGCGGGCATCCCGGCCGCGCGCGCGGCGATGCGGGCCGGGTCCGTTACCGAAATTGAAGGCGGTTAGCAATGCGAATCCCATCGAGACAAGGATCGGCATGCTACTGCGTCGTTTCGACGAATGTAAGTGACAGTTTGACGGTGAAACCTCAAATCCGGCCGGCGTGGTGAACAGATTCGAACGTCGCGGCGCGGCCCCGCGCGCTCACGCGTTATCCACGTTGTCCGCGTAGTGGTCGATCGCAACCTTGCATTCGTCGAACACCACCGTCAGGCATGCGGCGTCGTTCGACTCGACCCACTTGCGGATCTGCAGGAACTGGCCGGTGCCGAGATCGGCGACGCGGGCCGGATCGGCGGTCGTCACGTCGACGGTCGCGATCGCGCGATTGCCGGGCAGCGGCGACAGCGTCGCCGCGATGTCGAAGCGACGGTACGATCGATCGATACGCATGCGGTGCTCCCTCGGCAAGTGGACAATGGCGCGCTCAATCGAGCGCCTGGCGGAACACCTTGCCGCCGAATCCCGTCACGACGTTGTCGACCGAGAACGGCGTGGCCTCCTTCGCCTCGACGACAACCGCGACGCTGCCGGGCGCGAGCCGCGCGGCCACGGCCTCGACGAACCGGCCGTCGAGCAGTGCGTTGCCGGCCGCGTCCGCGAGAACGCCGGCGCCCGCGCCGGCCGCCATGCCGGTGACCACGCCGAGCGGCCCCGCGAGGATCCCGAGCAGGCCGCCCGCGATCGCGCCGATCACGCCGCCCTTGAACACCCGCGACTCGGCGGCGAGCACCGCGAGTTTGCCGGCCGCATCCTTTTCGACGACGACGCCGTTCTCGATGTCGAATCCCTCATGCTTCTCCGACAGCGACTCGAAATCCGCCACGGCGCGATGGGCCGCGTCGACGCTGCCGAACACCGCGACGATCAGTTGCTTGCTCATGCGACACCTCTCTCGTATGGATCGACATGCACGGCCGCGTCGCGCGGCGCGCCGGCAACCCGGTTTCGATTCAGACGCCCGCTGCCGCTTCGCGCGCGCGGGCCGCATCGACATAGGCTTGCGCGGCCGCCCGCTGCAGCGCGACGACGCGCGGTGCAGCGGCGCGCGACGAATCCGCGTCACGTGCGTCACGGGCATGCCCGTACGCATCCGACGACGCCTGCTGCAGTTCGATCGCGTGTTTCGTTTCAACGGAATGCGTGCGCATCCGGCACCCTCCTGGCAAGAAACGGCATGTACGGCGACACGCATGCCGTTCGTTGGTCATCCGCGCACATGCGCGTCCTCCTGGACATCGTCGACATCGGCCGGAAAGCGATGCTGGCCGAAACTGAGAATCAGCACGCCCACCGCGAGCAGCACGATCCCGAACGTCGTCATCAGCATCCGCTCGGGGCTGTCGGTCGCGCCGCGCAGGATCAGGTCGCGCGCGAGCGACGTCATCGCGATGAACAACGGAAACCGCACGGGCAGCCGGCCGAGCCGCAGGTAGCGCACGTTCATCGCGAGCACTTCGAGATACAGGAACATCAGCAGCAGGTCGGTCAGCGACACCTCGCCCGCCTGCACCACCTTCCAGGCCTCCTGCGTCATCGCGAACGCGGTCGCGAGGCCGATCACGATCAGCCCGGCCAGTTCGGCCGCATGCAGGAAGTGACCGAAGCGGCGGCGGATGCGCTCGCCCGGCGAACAGGAAATGGTGGAGGTATTCAAGGTGACAGTCGGTGTGAGGATGCGTGAGCGGCGCCGGGCGGCGGAAAATCGGTGCAGGGCGCGACGTCGTGCACGGCATCGCGTGCATCCGGCGCGTGCGGGCCGGCCGCGCCGGTCGCCTGCTCGACCGCGGACAGCGTCCGGCGGCAGCACACGTGGAACGCGACGCCCGCATCGGTGCACGCGACGTCGTCGCGCCCGCAGCGCAGCAGCAGGCGGCAGCCGAGATAAGCTTCGAGGCAACCGATCCGGCCGCGCACCTGCGCTTCGCCCAGCTTCAGCTCGAGCGCCGCGCCGGACAGGCCGCCGTGCTCGACCACCGCGACATAGACACGCATCGCTTCCAGCAGGTTCATGATGACGCTCCTCGTCGGCGGGCACGGCGGAGCCTAATCTACTGCACGCGGCACGCACGCTCAAGAGCACAGCGCCGCACGCCGCAGGAGTACAGCCGCGCCGGCGCCGCCCGAAATCCGGCCCCGTTTGACGCATTCGGATGACAGATCGACGATACGTGTTCCAAAGACCCGCCGAAGCTGCTAGATTGCTTGCTCGACGACGTTACGCGGCGCGGGCAGGTCGCGCGCCGTGCGGCCGGCCGCCACTGCCGCGGCCCGTTGCGCGATGCCGCGCAACGTCCTTCATCCGCATGTCACAAAGAGAACAGTCGCATGACACCATTGAACCGTTCGCGTTCGCGCGCCGCGGCCCGCCCGCCCCGGCATGACTGACCGGCAGCCCGCGATGCAGACATCTCCCCCGCTCTCCCAGGCCGTTCACAGCCCGATCACGCGCAGCGCGATCTTTCTCGTGGCGACGATCAATCCCGGCGCCGATCACGCCGACACGATCCGTTCGTGGTGCGGCGACATCGCCGCGCTCGTGCGCTCGGTCGGCAAGCGCGTGCCGGCCGGCAACCTCTCGTGCGTGTGCGGCTTCGGCGCGGACGCATGGGATGCGCTGTTCGGCGCCCCGCGCCCCGCATCGCTGCACCCGTTCCGCGAATTCGGCGCGGGGCAGCGCGTCGCGGTCGCGACGCCGGGCGACATCCTGCTGCACATCCGCGCGGAAGCGATGGACCTGTGCTTCGAACTCGCGACGCAACTGCTCGGCGCGCTCGGCGACGCCGTCACGGTCGTCGACGAGGTGCACGGCTTCCGCAATTTCGACCAGCGCGCGATGATCGGCTTCGTCGACGGCACCGAGAACCCGGAAGGCCGCGAGGCGGTCGACTTCACGGTGATCGGCGAGGAAGACGCGGCATTCACGGGCGGCAGCTACGTGATCGTGCAGAAGTACCTGCACGACATGCCCGGCTGGAACGCGCTCGCGGTCGAGACGCAGGAGCGCATCATCGGCCGCACCAAGCTGTCCGACATCGAGCTCGCGCCGGACGTGAAGCCGTCGTGCTCGCACAGCTCGCTGACCACGCTCGACGAAGACGGCCAGGAAGTGAAGATCCTGCGCGACAACATGCCGTTCGGGCGCCCGGGCGCCGGCGAATTCGGCACTTATTTCATCGGCTATGCGCGCTCGCCCGCGCCGATCGAGCAGATGCTCGAGAACATGTTCGTCGGCCGCCCGCCCGGCAACTACGACCGCCTGCTCGACTACAGCCGCGCCGTCACCGGCTCGCTGTTCTTCGTGCCGTCGGCCGACCTGCTCGAGGCGCTCGCCGATCGCGCGGCGCCGGCCGCCGACGCGGCGCAGCCCGACGCCTCGCCGGCCGCGCCGCATCGCGACGGCTCGCTGAAGATCGGCTCGCTGAAAGGCATCCCGTCGTAATCCGGTGGGCAAGCGGCAACCCGGCGCGCAGCCACGCGCCGGGTGTGTCCGGAGCGGCCGCCAGTCGCCCGATGCGAGCGTTCCCGCCAAACGGGCGTGCAACCCCGCGCCGGGCAGCACCGCCGGGCGCAGGCCGGTCTGTGCGCCGCTCCGTCCGCGCGAATCAGCCAACGAGGATACAAAGCCGGTTCTTCGGCAGCGCGCCGCCCGGTCCGTTGCTGCAAGCCAGCAGCGTTTCATGGGTCCGCGGATGCGCGATGCCGCCGCGGAAGGTCTCGATGGCCTTGCGCTCGAGACGATCGACGGCATTCCCGACGAGGTTGTGCGCTTCCGGATAGATCGGACACATCCACTTGCAATCGGGCTTGCCGGCCCGGTGTGCAGCCAGCCTGGCGGTCAGGTCGCGGGTGATGCCGATATGGAACTTGCGGTACGCCGGTTTCGCGGCGAACGCATCCGACACCTGCCGCAAATGCCCGATGACGGCCTCGTGACTGATGACGCCCGTCTTCGGCATGTATGTGTCTTCGGGCGAGACGAGTGGCAATGCCATGGATGACCTCCACGCGTCGTGAGCCTTCGATAGACTGCGTTTATCCATGATTCGCCCGCCGAGGAACGCGGCCGGACGAATGTTCACAACAATGCGCGACTGGCGATGGCCCGTCGACCGGACAGGGCTACGGACATCGCATCGATCGCGACCCGCGCCGGACCGGCGCCAACGCGCGTCGATCGCGGATGCCGGGCCGCGCGTCCCTGCCCGGTCGCACCGGCGCCGCATCATGCATCGCGGCGCGCCGCCCGCCCGGCACGCGCGTTGCATGACAGTTGCGGCACCGCAAGGTGTCGTTTCCATCTGTGCCTCAGCGATGTCCATCGCGCCTGCTACTATGTATTTTCGCCCGCGATCGGCGCGCCTGGCGTCAGGCGCGGCGCGTCAGCCGATCGGCCAACCATGAAGCGTTTTCACCGACCACCTACGTGAGCCAGCCCAAGTCCATGAATAACCTGCATCGCGAACTCGCCCCGATCTCCGCCTCCGCCTGGGAACAAATCGAGGAGGAAGTGGCACGCACCTTCAAACGATCGGTGGCCGGCCGCCGTGTCGTCGACGTCGACGGCCCCGAAGGCCCCGAGTTGTCGGCCGTCGGCACCGGGCACCTGCTGGACGTCGCCGCGCCGACCGAGCACGTGAATGCGCGGTTGCGGGAAGTCCGCACGATCGTCGAGCTGACGGTGCCGTTCGAGTTGAGCCGCGATGCGATCGACAGCGTCGAGCGCGGTGCGCGCGACGCCGACTGGCAACCGGCGAAGGAAGCCGCGCAGCGGCTCGCGTTCGCCGAGGACAACGCGATTTTCGACGGCTATCGCGCGGCCGGCATCGTCGGCATCCGCGAAGGCACGTCGAACCGCAAGCTCACGCTGCCGGCGGACGTCGGCGCGTATCCCGATGCGATCAGCGACGCGCTCGAGGCGCTGCGGCTCGCGGGCGTCGACGGCCCGTACTCGGTGGTGCTCGGCTCGGACGCCTATACGGCGCTGAGCGAGGCGCGCGACCAGGGCTATCCGGTCCTCGGCCACATCAAGCGGATCGTCAGCGGCGAGATCATCTGGGCGCCGGCGCTCAGCGGCGGCTGCGTGCTGTCCACGCGCGGCGGCGATTACGAACTGCATCTCGGAGAAGACGTATCGATCGGCTACACGAGCCATACCGACCGGGCCGTCCGCCTGTACCTGCGCGAAACGTTCACGTTCCTGATGCTGACGAGCGAGGCATCGGTGGCCGTCGCGCCGCAGGGCACATCGGCGGCCTGAGCGCGGTTGCCCGCGCGCGATGCCCGCCCGGCACCGCGCGCAACCGGCCGCACCGCCGGCCGCATGTTCGTCGCCGATCGAACCCATTCTGCATGGAGTGTGTGATGAGCGATACGAATGAGGCATTGCAGGCGCTGCAAGCGTCGGTCGACACGCTGAAGAAAGCGGTCGACGCGAACGCGGGCAGCCAGGCCGGCGACACCGCCGTGCTGTTCACCGTCCTGTCGCTGGTCCTGGCCGAACTGCCGCCCGACACGCGCAACCTGATCGAGGATTCGTTCTCCGTGTGGGCCAACGGCCTGCCAAATCCGGCGCTGTCGGCCGACGTGAAGCAGATCGCCCGCCAACGGCTCGCGATGACGCTCCCGGCGTAACCGCCGCTCGCCGCGGTCACGCCGGATGCGGTGCGGATCGTGCAACCCGCCCTCTCCTTCGACCGCCGCGCACGCACCGGCTGCGGCGCGTGCACGGCCGGACCTGAGCGCCCGGCATACGCCGCGGGCGCCCGCGCCCGCATGGCGGCACGTCCGTCGCCTATCTCCCTCCGCACCGGCCATCCGCCGGCAAGCGGCGCCCTGCGCGCCGGTGTCGCACCGCCCGCCGCCCGCATCGCGCGCCTCCCCGCTTCCCGCCGCCGCACGCTGCGCGCGCCGCACATGCCCGCGCCACCGCGTCCGCTCGCATCTGTACTCCCCGTCATTCGGGCGCGCGCCCGCGCCGGAGTGCAATTCGCGGCCGGCCCGGCGCGGAACTGTGTCTTGGATGGCCCGCGTCGATTCGCTATTTTGAACGCAGTCGCAGCGATGTCGCGGGCAGCTCGCGGCACGCCGGCCCGCCGCCCCGGCCACGACCTTGCGCCACGCCGGCGCGCGATGCGCGACCGCACGGATGCGGCCCGTGCGCCGCCGCGCCGCGCGTCGTGCATGCGCGGTCCGGGCGCGCGAGCGCCGCACCGCATCGGGACGTCCCCCTTCGACCCACCCTCACAGTCAGGAGCCAGACCACCATGCCCGCACTTTGCGATATCTGCCATGCCCGGCCTGCCGTCGCGCGCGCAACCGTGATGCAGGACGGCGAGCGCAAGACGATCTCGATCTGCGATTACCATTTCCGTCAACTGATGCGGCATCAGAGCATGCTGAATCCGTTCGATTCGCTGCTGGGGGGTGGCGGCCCGTCGTCGCTGTTCGGCGGGCTCGGCGACGAATCGCCGCTCGCCGCCGAGATTCCTCGCGAATCGGTCGACCCGACCGACGCGTTCAGCGAACAGACGCTGGAACTGCTGCAGCGCGCGGCCGAAAAGGCGCACGAATTGCACCGCAGCGAACTCGATTCCGAACACCTGCTCTACGCGCTCGCCGACACCGACGTGTGCGCGGCGCTGCTGAAGGAACTGAAGCTGTCGCCGCAGGACATCCGGTCGTATATCGACGCGCATGCGCACACCGGCACGGCCGACCCCGACGCGCCGCTCGACAAGCTGTCGATCTCGCCGCGCGTGAAGAAGGCCGTGCAGTACGCGTTCCAGGCGTCGCGCGATCTCGGCCACTCCTATATCGGCCCCGAGCACCTGCTGATCGGGCTCGCGTCGGTGCCGGACAGCGTCGCCGGCACGCTGCTGAAGAAATACGGCGTGACGCCCGAAGCGCTGCGCCAGAAGGTCGTGAAGGTGGTCGGCAAAGGCGCCGAGGACGGCCGCGTGGATGCGCCGACCGGCACCCCGAACCTCGACAAGTTCGGCCGCGACCTCACCGCGATCGCGCGCCAGGGCAAGCTCGACCCGGTGCTCGGCCGCGCGCAGGAAATCGAGAGCACGATCGAGGTGCTCGCGCGCCGCAAGAAGAACAACCCGGTGCTGATCGGCGAGCCGGGCGTCGGCAAGACGGCGATCGTCGAGGGGCTCGCGCAGCGGATCGTCAACGGCGACGTGCCCGAGGTGCTGCGCGACAAGCGGCTCGTCGAGGTCAACATCAACTCGATGGTGGCCGGCGCGAAGTATCGCGGCGAATTCGAGGAGCGCGCGAAGCAGCTGATCGACGAGGTGACGGCGAAGCAGGACGAGCTGATCCTGTTCATCGACGAGCTGCACACGATCGTCGGCGCGGGCCAGGGCGGCGGCGAAGGCGGCCTGGACATCGCCAACGTGCTGAAGCCCGCGCTCGCGCGCGGCGAGCTGAGCCTGATCGGCGCGACCACGCTCAACGAATACCAGAAGTACATCGAGAAGGACGCCGCGCTCGAGCGGCGCTTCCAGCCCGTGTTCGTGCCGGAGCCGAGCGTCGAGCAGACCATCGTGATCCTGCGCGGGCTGCGCGACAGCCTCGAGGCGCATCACCAGGTGACGTTCGCCGACGACGCATTCGTCGCGGCCGCCGAATTCGCCGACCGCTACATCACGTCGCGCTTCCTGCCCGACAAGGCGATCGACCTGATCGACCAGGCCGCCGCGCGCGTGCGGATCGGCGCGACGTCGCGCCCGGTCGACATCCAGGAAGGCGAGGCGCAGATCGCGCAACTGAAGCGCGAACAGGACTACGCGACCTCGCGCAAGCGCTTCGACGAAGCGAAGCAGTTCGAGGAGCAGATCAACGCGAAGCAGAAGTCGGTCGACGAGATGATGGAGGCGTGGCAGCGCAAGACGGGCTCGGAAACGCTCGAGGTGACCGTCGAATCGGTGGCCGAGGTCGTGTCGCGGCTGACCGGCATTCCCGTGTCCGAACTCACGCAGGAAGAACGCCAGAAGCTGCTGCAGATGGAAGAACAGCTGCGCGAGCGCGTGGTCGGCCAGAGCGACGCGGTGGTCGCGGTCAGCGACGCGGTGCGGCTGTCGCGCGCGGGGCTCGGCCAGACCCACCGGCCGATCGCGACGTTCCTGTTCCTCGGGCCGACCGGCGTCGGCAAGACCGAGCTCGCGAAGGCGCTGGCCGAGACCGTGTTCGGCGACGAGCAGGCGATCATCCGCATCGACATGTCCGAGTACATGGAGCGGCACGCGGTCGCGCGGCTGATCGGCGCGCCGCCGGGCTACGTCGGCTACGACGAAGGCGGCCAGCTCACCGAGCGCGTGCGGCGCCGCCCGTACAGCGTGATCCTGCTCGACGAGATCGAGAAGGCGCATCCGGACGTCTACAACGTGCTGCTGCAGGTGTTCGACGACGGCCGCCTGACCGACGGCAAGGGCCGCGTGGTCGACTTCAGCAACACGATCATCATCGCGACGAGCAACCTCGGCGCCGCGATCATCATGGACAACCTCACGCAGCCGGAAGCCGCGCGCAAGACCGACAAGGCGATCCGCGAGGAACTGATGCAGGTGCTGAAGGGCCATTTCCGTCCCGAGTTCCTGAACCGGATCGACGAGGTGATCGTCTTCCACGCGCTGTCGAAGGAGAACATCCGCGCGATCGTGAAGATCCAGCTCGACCGCGTGGTGCGCACGGCCGCCGCGCAGGACATCGCGCTCACGATGGGCGACGCGCTCGTCGAGCACCTGACCGAGGCCGGCTACCAGCCCGAGTTCGGCGCGCGCGAGCTGAAGCGCCAGATCCGCCAGACCATCGAGACCCGGCTCGCGAAGGAGATCCTCGCCGACCGGCTGAAGTCGGGCGACCGGTGCGAGATCGACTACGACAAGGCCGGCGACGACGTGACGTTCAACACGCTCGCCGCGCCCGACGCGAAGGAAACCCGGGAAGCGAAGCAGGACGCCGACGGCAAGCGCAAGCCGAACGGCAAGGCGGCCGGCGCAGCCGGCGACGCGAAGGCGGACGACGTGCCCGCCGCCGCGCCGCCCGCCGCGAAGCCGTCCGGCAAGAAATCGTCGGGCGCGAAGAAAGACGCGCACTGACGCCCGCATGCCCCGTTCTGCGGGGCGTGCACGACCGGCTCCGCCCACCGGGCGGAGCCGCCCCACGCCGCGATACGGCACAAACCGAGCCGCCCGCGACGGGCCAGGCTGATGGAGAATCACATGACAAATCGACGCGAAGTGCCAGGCATCAGGAAGTACGACGGGCCCGCCGGCGGTTGGGGCGCGCTTCGCGCGACAGCCGACGCGGTGCGCACGCAGATGGAAACCATCGAGGCGCCGATCGTGCTGATGCGGACCAACCAGCCGGACGGCTTCGACTGCCCCGGCTGCGCATGGCCCGACAAGGAACACAAGTCGACGTTCCAGTTCTGCGAGAACGGCGCGAAGGCCGTCACGTGGGAAGCGACGACCAAGCGCGTGACGCCCGAGTTCTTCGCGGCGAACACCGTGTCGTCGCTGCTGCGCATGTCGGACTACGAGCTGGAGAACATGGGCCGGCTCACGCATCCGCTCGTCTACGATCGCGCCACCGACACGTTCCGCGCGATCGAGTGGGACGCCGCGTTCGCGCGCATCGGCGAGGTGCTGCGCGCGCTGCCGCCCGAGCAGGTCGAGTTCTACACGTCGGGGCGCGCCTCGAACGAAGCCGCGTACCTGTACCAGCTGTTCGCGCGCGAGCTCGGCACCAACAACTTCCCCGACTGCTCGAACATGTGCCACGAGCCGACCAGCGTCGGCCTGCCGCAGTCGATCGGCATCGGCAAGGGCACCGTGTCGCTGGACGATTTCGAGCACTGCGAACTGATCATCTCGATCGGCCACAACCCCGGCACCAACCACCCGCGGATGATGGGCACGCTGCACGAGTGCTCGCGGCGCAACGTGCCGATCATCGTGTTCAACCCGCTGCGCGAGCGCGCGCTCGAACGCTTCGCGGATCCGCAGGACATGATCGAGATGGCGTCGTTCGGCTCGACGCGCATCGCGTCGACGTACTACCAGGTCGACGCGGGCGGCGACGCCGCCGCGCTGAAGGGCATCATGAAGGCGCTGCTGCAGCTCGAGGCCGAGCGCGGCGACGTGCTCGACCGCGACTTCATCGCGCAGCACACCAACGGCTTCGACACGTTCTCGGCGGACCTGGAAGCGACGTCGTGGAACGACATCGAGCGCGCGAGCGGCCTGAGCCAGGCGCAGCTCGAACAGGTCGCGCTCGCGTACGCGAAGTCGAACGCGACCATCGTGACCTACGGGATGGGCGTCACGCAGCACAACAAGGGCACGGCCACCGTGCGCCTGATCGCCGACCTGCTGCTGATGCGCGGCAACATCGGCAAGCCCGGCGCCGGCGTGTGCCCGCTGCGCGGCCATTCGAACGTGCAGGGCAACCGCACGGTCGGCATCACCGAGAAGCCGTCGGCCGAGTTCCTGAAGAAGATCGAGGACGTGTGCGGCTTCACGCCGCCCGCGCATCACGGTCACGACGCCGTGCAGGCGATGCAGGCGATGATCGACGGCACCGCGAAGGCGCTGCTGTGCCTCGGCGGCAACTTTGCGGTCGCGCTGCCCGATCCCGAGCTGTCGTTCCCCGCGATGGAGAAACTCGACCTGAGCGTGCATCTCGGCACGAAGCTGAACCGCTCGCACCTGCTGGTCGGCAAGGAAACCTTCATCCTGCCCGTGCTCGGCCGCACCGAGCTCGACATGCAGGCAAGCGGCCGGCAGTCGATCACCGTCGAGGATTCGATGTCGATGGTCCACGCGTCGGCCGGCAAGCTCAAGCCGGCGTCCGACCAGTTGCGCTCGGAGCCCGCGATCGTCGCGGGGATCGCACATGCGACGCTGCCGGGCAGCAAGGTCGCGTGGCTCGACCTGGTCGACGACTACGACCGCATTCGCGACCTGATCGATCGCACGGTCGCCGGCTTCGAGGCGTTCAACGAGCGCATCCGCACGCCGGGCGGCTTCCGCCTGCCGCTGCCGCCCACCGAGCGCGTGTGGCCCACGGCGACCGGCAAGGCGATGTTCTCGGTGTACAAGGGCGTGAAGGAAGACGCCGACGTGCTCGGCGGCGAGCAGGTGCTGCGCCTGATCACGCTGCGCAGCCACGACCAGTACAACACGACGATCTACGGGCTCGACGACCGCTACCGCGGCGTGTTCGGGCGGCGCGACGTGCTGTTCATGAACGCCGCCGATCTCGCGAAGTACGGGCTCGAGCACGGCGACCTCGTCGACATCGAGACGATCTCCGCATCCGGACGGAAGCTGCGTCTCGAGAAGATCACCGCGATCGAGTACGACATCGCGCCGGGATCGGTCGGCGCGTATTACCCGGAAGCGAACGTGCTGGTGCCGCTCGACTACATCGACAAGGAAAGCGGCACGCCGTCGTACAAGTCGGTGCCGGTGCGCGTCGCGCGCTCGGCAGTGGTCTGATCCGGCGGGCGCGCGGGCGCGGCGCAATGCGCGCCGCGCCCGCCGCCGGCTGACGACGCCGCACCGCGTGCGGCCCGGCCGCGTTCGCACGCGACGCGGCCGGCCGCGCGTCATTGCGCTTCATTGCGCGTCATTGCGCCTGACGCACGCCGTCGGAACGCCCCCTTGCCGAGCAGCAGAACGACCAGCAGCGCCGTCGCGGCCGCCGCAGCCGCCAGCACGAACAGCTGAAACCCGAACGCACTCTCGTACGCGCGCAGCAGCGTGGCGCGCGCCGTCTCGGGCACGCCGGCCATCGCGTTCCGCAGATCGCTCATCGCGAGCCGGTTCGCCACCTCGACGAGACGGCCGCCGGGCGCGAGCCCCGCCACGCCGTCGCGGGCGGACGTCGCCAGCGCCGCGCCGATCCGCGCCGACAGCATCACGCTCACCGCCGCGAGCGCCAGCCCGTCTCCCGCCAAGCGCACCGCGTTGAAGATGCCGGCCGCCATCCCGGCCCGCTCCTTCGGCACCACGCTCACCGCGAGACCGTCCATCAGCCCCCAGGGCAGGCCGATCCCCGCGCCGATCACCAGCATCGCGAACAGCCGCCCGTCATGGGCGCCGTCGTGCACGCTGACGCCGAGCCACGCGAGGCCCGCCGCCGCAATGACGAGCCCGATCCCGGACAGCACGCCGACGTTGATCCAGCGCGCGAGCTGCCCCGCCAGGAACGGCACCACCAGCAGCGGCGCGGACAGCGCAATCATCATCCGGCCGGCCTCCAGCGCGCCGTGGCCCTCCACGCCGATGAAGCGCGCCGGCAGCACGATGAGCAGGACGACGTAGGTATAGGCCGGCGCCACCGCCAGCACCTGCACGCCGACGAAGCGCACGTTCGCGAACAGCGACAGGTCGAGCAGCGGCTTGTCCCGCCGCCGTTCGACGAACACGAATACGCCCAGCAGCACGGCGGCGCCCGCGAGCGCCGACAGCACCGACGCATGGCCCCAGCCCTTCTCGGGCACGAGCACGATGCCGTAGGTGAACACCGCGAGGCCGGCCGTGAAACTGAGCGCGCCTGGCCAGTCCAGGCCGGTGGCGGCCGGATCGCGCGATTCGCTCGCGTACAGCGCGACCATCACCGACACCAGCGCGGCGATCGCCGCCGGCAGCAGGAATACCCAGTGCCAGCCCGCGCTGTCGATCAGCACGCCCGCCAGGAACGGCCCGAACGCCGCGCCCGCGCCAAAGGTCGTGCCGATCAGGCTGAACACGCGCGTGCGGGCATGGCCGTCGAACGCCTGCGTCAGCGCCGCCATCGCGCCGGCGAACGCGGCCGCGGCCCCCAGCCCCTGGATCAGGCGCAGGATGTCGAGCCACAGCACCGACGGCATGAACGGAATCGCCGCCGTGACCAGCGCGAACACGAGCATGCCGCCCAGCCAGGTCCGCTTGCGTCCGTAGGTGTCCGCCAGGCTTCCCGCGGCCGGCGTCGCGCTGCCGTAGGTGACGAGGTATGCGTTGATGATCCAGGTCAGCTCGGCCGTGCTGCCGCCCAGCGCGTGATTGATCGACGGAACGGCGACCGCGGGGCCGGCGATGCTCAGCGGAATGACCGCCGCCGTCAGGCAGCCGGTCAGGATCAACGGCACGCGGCGGGCGGCGACATGCGTCGTGGCGGCCGGAGTGGCCGGGGTGGTCGTGGTCGTCATCGGACGGCTCCTGCAAGTCACGGGGACCATCCGCGCCCGCCCGGCATCGAGAATCGCGCGGCGGCGGTTGCATGATGGCGCTGGCGATTGATTCTAGCGAGGAACCATTCGACGATAATCAGCGGAGAATTCAGGACTAAGATGACGGATCTGTCATGAATTGAGGTATCGAATGGACAGCATCAACGGCATGACGGTCTTCGTGCAGGTGGCCGACGCGCGCAGCTTCGCGACGGCCGGGCGCCAGCTCGGCATCTCGGCGTCGGCGGTCAGCAAGGCCATCGCCCGGCTGGAAGAAAAGCTCGGCGTCCGGCTGTTCCAGCGCAGCACCCGAAGCGTCAGCGTGACGGCGGAAGGCGCGCTGTTCCTCGATCGCTGCCGCCGGATCCTCGCCGAGGTCGCCGCCGCGGAGAACGAACTGGCCAGCACCCGCGCCAGCCCGCAAGGACGCCTGCGCGTCAGCCTGCCGCTCGTCAGCGGACTGATGCTGCCCGTGCTGTCGGCCTTCGCCGAACGCCATCCGCGGATCGAACTCGATCTGGATTTCAGCGACCGCCTGGTGGACGTGGTCGACGAGGGTTTCGACGCGGTGGTGCGGACCGGCGAGCTGAGCGATTCCCGGCTGATGAGCCGGCGCCTGGGCGCGAGCCGCTTCCTGTGCGTCGGCTCGCCCGCGTATTTCCGGCGGCATGCGCCCCCCGACGCGCCGGAGCAGCTCGCGCAGCATGCCTGCCTGCTGCACCGCTTCCCCACCACCGGCCTGCTGGAGAAGTGGCCGTTGCGCCGGCAGCCCGGCGACCCCGGCTTCCTGCCGCCGGCCAGCATGACGAGCAATCACGTCGAGACCCTGCTGCACATGGCCGTCGACGGTCACGGCATCGCGTGCCTGCCGGATTTCGCGGTGCAGCGCGCCGTCGACGACGGCACGCTGACGACGGTGCTCGACGCCTGGACGAACGCATCGAGCACGTTCTGGGTGTTGTGGCCGTCCAGTCGCCAGCTGCTGCCCAGGGTGCGGGCCTTCGTCGACTTCATGGCCGGGCACCTGTTTCCGGCGACGCCGTGATCGCGGCGAACGTCAGGCGGGGTGCGGCCGGGACGCGGCGTCGGCGGCGGTCGGTGCGATCCGGCGCGTACGGCGGCAGTGCGCGCAGTCGCGCCGATGCCCACCGCGCAGCCACCTGACCGGACGCCGCGCTCGATCGCATCGACGGCCTGCCCGTTTCGCCGCGAACGTGGGGATGCCCGGCACGGAAAGCCGGCCCGCGGCACGCGCCGTCACGACCGTGACGCCGGCGCCAGGTCCCCGCGCCGGCGTGCACGCCGTTCAGCGCGCCGCCGTCGGCGGCATCGTCGCGCCCGCCTGCCGGCGCCGGTACGCGCTGTCGCGCGTCGCGAGCCAGTAGTACAGCGGCGACGTGAGCGCGAGCCCCACGAGCCACGACAGGTCCGCGCCGCCGAGATGCGCGGGAATCGGGCCCGCGTACATCGGCGTGTTCATGAACGGAATCTGCACGAGGATGCCGATCGCATACGCGAGCAGCGCCTGCGGATTGAAGCGGCCGTAGATCCCGCCGTCGGCCATGAAGATCGACTTGATGTCGTACTTGCCCTTGTGGATCACGTAGAAGTCGATCAGGTTGATCGCCGTCCACGGCACCAGCACGACCAGCAGCGCCAGCACGAGATCGACGAGGTTGCCGACGAAGTTCGTCGACGCGCCGATCGCCGCGTAGCAGCACGCGACGAAGATCACGACCGACACCGCGGCGCGCGCCTTCGCGGTCGGAATCCACTTGTACGCGAAGGTCTGCACCGACGTGATCACCGCCAGCACCGCGCCGTACAGGTTCAACGCGTTGTGGCTGATCACGCTCAGCAGGAACAGCACGAGCATCAGCGGGCCGAGCGGGCCCGTCGCCTGCTTGACCGCGTCCATCGTGTCCACGCCGGCCGGCACCGCGAGCACCGCGACCGCGCCGAAGATGAACGCGAGCGTCGAGCCGATCGTGCAGCCGAGATAGGTCGCCCAGAACGTCGACGCCACGCCGACGTTTTCCGGCAGATAGCGCGAATAGTCCGACACGTACGGCGCGAACGCGATCTGCCACAACGCCGACAGCGACACCGTCGCGAGCCAGCCCGCGAAGTCGAAGCCGCCGCGCGTCAGGAAATCGTCGGTCGTCACGTGCGCGAGGATCATCCAGAAGCCGACCAGGATCCCGATGCCGAGCACCCATGTGCCGATGCGGTTCAGGATGTGGATGAAGCGGTAGCCGACGATGCCGATCAGCCCCGAGCCCACCGCGCCGATCACGATGCCGACGGGCACCGGCACCGACGACGCGATGCCGTGCACCGACTTGCCGGCGAGCACGATGTTCGACGCGAAGAAGCCGACGTACATCACCGCCGCGATCACCGTGACGAGCAGCGCGCCCCACGAGCCGAACTGCGCGCGGCTCTGGATCATCTGCGGAATGCCCATCTGCGGCCCCTGCGCGGAATGCAGCGCCATCAGCACGCCGCCGACCGCCTGGCCGACGACGATCGCGACGATGCCCCACATCAGGTTCAGGTGGAACATCTGCACGCCGAGCGCGCCGGTCACGATCGGCAGCGGCGCGATGTTGCCGCCGAACCAGAGCGTGAACAGGTCGCGCACCTTGCCGTGGCGCTCCGCGGGCGGCACGTAGCCGATCGTGTGCTTCTCTATCATCGGGGACGCGTTGCGGTCCACGTTCGTCATGGTGATGTCTCCTGTCCTGCGCGGCGATGCGCGCGTGCCGTGTCGGCCGGCGCGCGTCGGGGTGCGCGCCGGCAATCGGGTCCGGATACGCGATCGACGCCCCGCCGCGCGCCTGCGCGGCGGTGTCGAACGAAGCGGACGATGCGCTGGACGGGAATGGATGCCATGTCCCGCCGGCGCGTGCGCGGCCGCTTCGCGATCGTTGCGATCGTCGTGATCCAGGTTGGAGACGATGGTGCGCCACGTGCATCGGGGCCGGAAAATACTAAAAATATTTCCGGGACATACGAAAAAGCTCTGCAGCCGACATTCCGGCACCGCGGGTCTTTCGGGTAAGGTGCCAGGGTCCGTTTCCATAGGGAAACAGACCCTGACCATGGACAGATTGCGCCCGCGGCGGCACGCCGGGGCCATGCATCAGAGGTGCGTGTGGCTCACTACACTTTGCGGCAACTGAAATATTTCGTGACGACGGTGGAATCCGGCAGCGTCGCCGAGGCATCGCGCCAGCTCTTCATCGCGCAGCCGTCGATCTCCAGCGCGATCAAGGGGCTGGAGGAAAGCTTCGGCGTGAAGCTGTTCATTCGCCATCACGCGCAGGGCGTGTCGCTGACGCCGGGCGGCACGCGCTTCTACCGCAAAGCGCAGGAGTTGCTGCGCATCGCGCACGAATTCGAACAGAACGCGCTCGCCGACAACGACGTGATCACCGGGCAGATCGACATCGGCTGCTTCGAGACGGTCGCGCCGCTTTATCTGCCGCAACTGATCGCGGGTTTTCGCGAGCGCTACCCGGGCGTGAACATCCGGCTGCGCGACGGCGACCAGCAGGAACTCGTGCAGGGCCTGACGTCCGGCACGTTCGATCTCGCGCTCATGTACGACCACGATCTCGACGGCACGATCGAGACCGAGCCGCTGATGCCGCCGCAGCAGCCGTACGTGCTGCTGCCGGAGAACCACCGGTTCGCGGGCCAGACGCACGTGTCGTTGCGCGACCTCTGCGTCGAGCCGATGATCCTGCTCGACGTGCAGCCGAGCCGCACCTATTTCGTCAGCCTGTTTCACGAACTCGGGCTGACGCCGAACATCGTGTTCGGGTCGCCTTCGATCGAGATGGTGCGCGGGATGGTCGGTCAGGGGTTCGGGTTTTCGCTGCTCGTGACGCGCCCGCATTCCGACTACACGTACGACGGCCAGCGGGTCGTGACGATCGGCCTCAGCGAAACGGTGAGCCCGTCGGGACTCGTGAGCGCGCGCCTGAAGCGCGGTCAACTTACGAAGCAGGCGCAGTCGTTCGTCGATTTCTGCCGCGAACGGCTCGCGCGGATCGTCGCGGAAACGGCGCGATAAGAAGCGGAAACACGCACGCACCGCGGGAGGCAGTGCGTGCGTGTCGGCGGCGACGGTTTCAGGCGGCCGACGAAAGATGCGCGGCCAGCCGGCCCAGCATCGCGTCGCAGCCGTGAAGCTGGTCGAGCGTGACGAACTCGTCGGGCTTGTGCCCCTGGTCCATGCTGCCGGGCCCGCACACCACGGCCGGAATGCCGGCCTGCCCGAACAACCCGCCCTCGGTGCCGAACGACACCGTCCCGAACGCATCGGAGCCGCTCAGCATCGCGAGCAGGCGTGCGGCCTCGCTGTCCGGCGCGGTCGCGAGCCCCGGATACGCGCCCAGCGGCTGCAGCCGGATGTCGGTATCGGGCCCTACCGCACGCATGCCGGGCAACAGTTCGGATTCCGCATAATCTTGCAGCGTTCTCGGCACGTCGTGCGCATCGAAATCCGGCAGCGCACGCACCTCGAAGTCGAACTCGCATTCGGCCGGCACGATGTTCAGCGCGCGGCCGCCCTTGATCAGCCCCGTCTGCACGGTCGAGAACGGCGGATCGAAACGGCCGTCGCGCCGTTCGGGCCGCGCGAGCGCCGCGCCGATCTCGCCGAGCCGGCCGATCAGCTTCGCCGCATAGTCGATCGCGTTGACGCCCGACGGCGCGTACGCCGAATGGCACGCGGCCCCCTTCACGTGGCAGCGCATCGCGAGCTTGCCCTTGTGACCGAGCACCGGTTTCAGTTCGGTCGGCTCGCCGATCAGGCACAGGCGCGGACGGTGCTCGCGCGCGGCCAGTGCGTCCAGCATCGGCCGCACGCCGAGACAGCCGACCTCCTCGTCGTACGAGAACGCGAGATGCACGGGCATGCCCAGCGGCCGTGCGACGAACGCCGGCACGGCCGCGAGCACCGACGCGATGAAGCCCTTCATGTCGGCCGTGCCGCGGCCGTACAGGCGGCCGTCGCGCTCGGTCAGCCGGAACGGCTCGACCGTCCACGCCTGCCCGTCGACCGGCACCACGTCGGTATGGCCCGACAGCGCGATGCCGCCGCGATCGCGCGGCCCGATCGTCGCGTAGAGGCTCGCCTTGGTGCGCTCCGCGTTGTGGAAGAGTTCGCTCTCGACGCCGAAGCCCGCGAGATAGTCGCGGATGAAACCGATCATCTCGAGATTCGAATCGCGGCTGACCGTCGCAAACCCGATCAGCCGTTCGAGCAACGCGCGGCTCGACGTGTCATTCATCGCCCGGCACTCCGTAGCTCGGCGCGGCGGTCGGATTCAGCGCGCGTGTCTGGTAGTCCTGCATCTGCGGCCGATACGCACGCCACAGTGCATCGAGCTGCCCGACCGGATCGGCATCGGCCCAGTCGACGCGCAGGTCGACGATCGGCCAGGTCACGTCGCCGGCCACCTTCAGCGCGGCCGAATGCACCGGCCCCGCCTCGCCGCCGGCCGCCATCGCCGCACGCATCGCGGCCAGCAGCCTGTCGGCGAGCAGGCCGGGCGCCTGCTCGAACGTGCGCACCATCGCGTCGATCACGTCCGGCGCGGCCAGCAGGTTGCCGGCCGCCACGCACTGTTCGCCGCGCACCGCGCGATGCGTGCCGAGCGCTTCCTTGCCGGTGAAGCACGCCGTCTGCCCCTGCCCGTCGATCACCGTGACCTGCCGGTACTGGCTCCAGCCGTTCGCGCTGAGCGCGCGGTCGAGCGCCGCGGCCGGCCCGAGCTGCTCGTGCTCGATCAGGTCGAGGATCTGCGGGCCGAGCGCCGGCAGCGTGATGTTCTGCGTCGCGACGGCGCCCACGCCCGCGCGCACCCACGGGCAGCGCGCGCCCACCGCGATGCTCGACGAGCTGATCGCGATGCCGAGCTGGCCTGTTTCCGGGCAACGCCCGGCGATCGAGAAAGTCATGTCGCCTCCTGCGCGCGGTTCGGCTGCCAGTTGTCCGGGATCACCGCGATCACGTCGATCTCCATCAACCACTGCGGCTGGCCGAGCGCGGATACGACGAGCCCCGTCGAGATCGGATACACGCCCTTCAGCCACTTGCCGACTTCCTGGTACACCGGCTCGCGATAACGCGGGTCGATCAGGTAGGTCGTCGTCTTCACGATGTGCGTGAGGTCGCTGCCGGCTTCCTCCAGCAACTGTTCGACGTTCTTCATCGCCTGCTCGGCCTGTGCGCGCGGATCGCCGAGGCCGATCAGGCAGCCGTCGAAATCGGTGCCGACCTGGCCGCGCACGTAGACGGTGTTGCCGGCCCGCACGGCCTGGCACAGGTCGTTGTCGAGCGTCTGGTTCGGGTAGGTATCCTTCGTGTTGAACATGCGGATACGGGTATGGGTGGGTTGGCTCATCGAAATCCTTCAGTCGTCAATGGTCACGCCGCCGCACCGGACGCGAACGCGAACGCGGTGCGGCAGGCTGGCGGCATGGGTCCGGTCCGGTCAGTTCACCGCGTCGGCAAGCGGCTGCGCGTCGGCGTGCGACGCGGCGCCGTCCTGCTCCGGGCGCGAGATCGAGCGGCGCTGCGATGCGTCGTGGTAGTCGAGGTAGGTGCGCTGCGTCGCGATGTGATCGGCGATGTGCCGCGCGTCGTGCCACACGCCCCAGATGAAGCTGGAGCCACGCCGCGACAGCCACGGCAGCCCGAGGAAATAGATGCCCGGCTCCTTCGACACGCCGCGCTGGTGCTGCGGCTTGCCGGTGTCGGTGAACGCATCGACCTTCAGCCAGCCGTAATCGACCGCATAACCCGTCGCCCAGATGATCGACGTGACGCCCGCGCCGGCGAGGTCGAGCGCGAGGATCGGGTGCGCGACGCAGTCGGGGTTCGGCAGGATGCGGCGGGCTTCGGGTTCGTCCGGCAGGTCGAGGCCGTTGCGCGCCGCATAGGCGTCGGCCGCGTCGAGCAGCGACAGGTAGTTCTCGTCGCCGCGCGCGAGATTGATCGCGAGATCGCGCTCGAATGTGACCGCCCCGCCATCGAACGACTTCGTCAGCCCCACGAGCGTCACACCCTGGTTCGCGAGCTTGCGGAAATCGACCGTATGGCCGCCGCGCGCGCCGCTCACCGCGATCGTCACGTGTTCGCGGCCGGGCGTCGCCACTTCCTTGTCCCATTCGCCGAGCACGCCGAGCCACCAGCAGAAGTCACGGCCGCGATACGCGCGCGGCGGGCGATCGTGCGGGCCGACCGACAGGTAGACCTGGCGGCCCGCGCGCTGCAGTTCGTCGGCGATCTGCACGCCCGACGAACCCGCGCCGACCACCAGCACCGCGCCCTCCGGGAGCTGGCCCGGGTTGCGATAGTCGGCGGAATGGAGCTGCACGAGGCGCGCGTCGTCCGGCGCGATCGGCGGAATCACCGGGCGCTGGAACGGACCGGTCGCGACGACCACGCGGTTCGCCTCGATCGTGCCGCCGGACGTCTCGACGATAAAACCCGGCTTGCCCGTATTGCGCACGACCCGCTTCACCTCGACGCCGGTGCGGATCGGCGCGTTGAACTTGCGCGCATACGCTTCGAAGTAGTCCGCGACCTGGTCTTTCGACGCGAATGCGTCGGGATCGAGGCCGTCGAATTCGAGCCCCGGGAAGCGGTCGTGCCACGCGGGGCCGTTCGCGACCAGCGAATCCCAGCGCCCCGTGCGCCAGCGTTCGGCGATGCGGCTGCGCTCCAGCACGAGATGCGGCACGCCCAGCTTGCCCAGGTGCTCGCTCATGGCCACGCCGGCCTGACCGGCACCGACGACGAGCGTATCGATTGAGGTTGTTTCGACTGCCACGGCTGTCTCCTTCTGAGGTGCGGCTCGGTGCGACGCGTGTGCTGTCGCATGAGTTGGAATGGAGACATTCTGCTGACGCACCGCCGGCGGCGAAATGATGATTTTTGTTGGTGTTGATGAGCAAAAAGCTGGGGGTGGCGCGGGCGGCGAACGTCACGGGACGACGCCCCCGTGTTGCAGTGGCGCCCGCCCGGATGGCGGGCGCCAGCTTCGACCGGTCGCACCGGCTACGCGTGGGCCCATGGGCCGGCGCCCTGCCGATACTCGATCACGCCGCCGTTGATCCGCACCCGCAGGTTGCCGTCCGGCAACTGCACCCAGTTCTGCATGTCGAGGCTCAGCATCAGCGCGGCGAAGAAATCCCGCAGTTGTTGCGACTGGCTGGCCTGCCAGAGATCGATGCGCCCGAGGCAGGTACGCAGGTCGCCGCTCTGCTGCATGATCGTCTCGACCTGCCCGGCCACGTTCGCCGACGGGTCGTACACCTGCGTGCCGTCGGCGCTGACGATCGACAGATGGATCGCGCGCACCGACGCCGGCTGGCCCGGCACCTGCTCGACGAGCGCGATGCAGCTCGTCATCGCGCCGAAATCGATTTCCGTCGCATCTCCCCAGATGCGCTCGCCAACCGCCAGCGGCGCGGGACCTTGTACGTTCTGAATGTCGTAGGGCATGGGTTCCTCACTTGACTCGATGGGACTGCCGGTGACGGGGCCGCGACGTGCTCGAAATGAAGAACGTGCGCCGGCCCTGCCGCTCACATCCCGCATCGCGCCTGACGGCCCGGCGGGTCGTGTCGATCGATTGCCTGTCGCTGCGTGCGGTCGTACGCTACGCGCCCTTCTTGTCCAGCAGCGCCTGATACCGCTGCAGGCTCTCGTCGATCTTGTCGAGCGCGACGCTCGCGGCCTCCCCTTCGATCGCCTCCGCGGCACCCGCGACGATCGCCGCGGTCGCGACGAACAGGTCCGTCAACAGCAGGCCCACCGCATCCATCGCCATCCCGGGCACGTTCTCGTCGACGGTCTTCTGCGCCAGATCCTTCATCAGCACGCTCTTGCCCGCGATCGCCAGCGACGTCGTCGCCTCGAAGTAGTTGGCCGCCGCCTGCGCGACCATCCCGCCCGCCTGCGTGATCATCATGTTCGGGCCGACGGCGATCTGCGTCGTCGCGTAGGACGCAGCCTCCGCGTTGATCGCCTGCACGGTCTGCAGCGCCGAGCCGCCGGCCCCGGCCGGATCGGCGACCTGGTTCGGTGCCTTCAGCGCATCGGTGAGCCTGCGCAGCCGGTTGACCGGCCACGCGCGCGCGCCGGCCTTCGACGTCACGACCTGCGGCGCGACCTCGGCGGGTGTTGCGGCGTCGGCCGGCGTGGTTGCTCCTGCCGCGGCGTCCGCTGCATCGTGCGGCGCCTGCGGCGCACCGTCGCCGCGTCCGCCCAAAAGGCCTTTCATGTTCATGATTCAGGTATCCCGAGAGTCGTCGCATCAATGCGTGGAACCCGTCTGCGGCCCGGCCGTCGGGGCTTGCGCCGCGCCGCCCGATGCCGGCTTCGGCGACGCTTCGACGGACAGGATCATCGCCACCGCCTTCGACACGACGGCGTTCGAAATCTGGTTCAGCGCCGCCTGCTGCTGCGTCATGTTCTGCGCCGAGATGCCGACGGCCTGGCTGAACATCTGGTAGAGCGTGCCCAGTGCCTGGGCCGGCGATCCCGCGACGACGCTGACATTGGTCTGCGTCACCGCGTCGGTAACCTGCTCATTGACTTTGTCTGCCACGAGGCCTCCTCGGATCTCGGCTCCGGCATGCGATTGAAGGAACGGCGGGCCGGCAGGCCATCGACGCCGCGCATGCCGTTAGGAACGCTGTACGGATGCGTTCGTGAACGCGCTCACGCGAGTTCCTCGCGCAATTTCCTGCGCAGCAGCTCGACACGCTTTCTGGCCAGCGGCTCGTTGATCCCGAGCGTCGCCGCGATGTGCAGATAGGGGCGGTCCTCCTCGAACTTCAGCGTGAACAGCATCTGCTGCTGCGACGGGAGCGTGGCCAGCACCTGTTCGAGACGCAGCAGCTGTTGCCGGAGCAGCAGTTGCTGCTCCACCGACGGCGCATGGCCGGCCAGCTCGACGGTGTGATCGTCGTCCCAGCCCGGGTCGAACTCGAGCATGCCGCTTTCGCGCAGACGACGGCGCGCGCCGTCGAGGAACGCGTGGTTCAGCGCCAGAAAGAGAAAGCCGGCGAGGTTCCGGACGCGCTCGGGCGAACGTTGCAGGTAAATGTGGACCTTGAGCGCGGTATCGGAGAGCAGTTCGTCGGCACGGTGAATATCGCCCTTGCACAGCAGGCGCGCGCGGCGCCGCAGTTTCCCCTGCATTTCCCGCCACGTGTGATCGAGCTGTTGCGCCGGTGACTCAGGCGTCGAAACAGCGTGCTGGTTCGAGGTTGTCATCCCGTGCCTTCCTTTTTCTGGAAAACACAGAATCGATTCGATGCCGAGAATGGCGCTGTTACCCGCGTAACACCGTTATCAAGATAATCGGACCGTGTAAATTTTCTTGATTATTATTGACGGAAATTTTAATTCCCTCGCGTCTCCTCATCCGTCGTTTCGGGCGCGCCGTCGAGCGTGACGATTGGCATTCGATGAAAAATGGTGACTGCCGCCTCGATGCGCCTACGCCTTCATGCTGCCGCCGATGTCGGTCGACCAAACGTCCCTGGCGCCGAAGCAAAGCCATATCGGGACCACTTTCCCATTACCTGGTTATTTTCATCATTCATTTTTCACGCAGTGCCAAAGGCAACGTTTTTCGCTAGGTGGCCGCATCGTCAAACAACCTTGCACGGAAAACATGCCTGCCCTTATCAACGGTCGAACGCTGTGCAATATACCGATACTCGCCGATCTTCCGGCGAGCCTGCTCGCCCACATCGAGCGGCATCTCTCGCCCTGGCCCGAACACGGCAATCGCCTGTTGTTCTTCAAGGGCGATCCGGGCGATTTCGTCGCCTTCGTGCACTGCGGCCGGGTCTACAAGACGCTGCACGAACCCGGCGGACGCGAACTCATTCTCGGCCACTCGTTGCCGGGCGAACTCATCGGAGAAAACACGCTGGTTCGCGCCCACCGGCGCAGCTTCACCGCGCAGTTGAGCCCCGATTGCCGCGTGTCGCTGCTGCATCGCCAGTACTTCGCGCCGCTGTTGGCCAACGCGGATTTCATGGAGCGCATCCACGAGCAGCTGTGCCGGAACGTCCACCAGTTGAGCGACTTCATCGAATCGGCGTGCCTGTACCGGCTCGAAGCAAGGCTCGCGCGCCATCTGCTGAACCGCATGCAAGGGAACGATCTGGAAGTGCGGCTACCGGAGAACCAGAGCATCCTCGCGGCCATGCTCAACGTCAGCCGGCCGCGACTGAACAGCAGCCTGCAGAAGATGCAGCGCGACGGCCTGATCCGGCTTCACGAGCACGGCGTGACGATCGAGAAACCCGAGCAGCTCCGGACCATCGTCAACGCCAATTGACGCGCCGCGCCACGGCGGCAGGCGGGCGCGCGCGCCGGGTTGCGCGGCGCGCGGTGAAGATCAGCCGCGCCAGTGGCCGATGGCGTTCATCAACTGCGCGACGGCGCTCAGCTGCGACGCAAAGTTGTCGTTCGCCGAGCGCGCCGCGGCAGCCGCCGCCACCGGAGAGCCGGCATAGAGCTGCATGATGCCGACGGTCGTGGCGGCGAGGTTGGACATCGCCTGGTTCGCCTGCATCTGCACCGCGTTGTGAAGCAGGATCGAGGACGCATGGCTGTTCGACTGCATGAGCGTGCCCAAGGCCACGGCGGGCGCTTCGCCCACCACCTTGACGTTGGCTTGCGTGACCGCATCGGTCACCGCGGCGGAAACCTGTTCCGGCATGTCGTTGCTCCTGGTTTGCCCGCCGCTGCGGTGCAGTCACGGCGAAAGCATGAATGGGTCGGTCGGCGGCGTGCGCCGGGCGATAGTAGCGGTGCGGCCGGGCGCTCGCCGTCGCGAACGCCGGCATGTCGACAGGCGCCGGGCGGCCGCCGCGGGGATCGGGGCCGCCGCCCGGCGTCGACGCCGGGTTACGCGTCAGACCAGCGCCTTGCCGAGCGCGAGCACATCGGCCAGCACGGACAGCACACCGTTCGAGCCGATTTCCGTCGCGGCGGCGCCGGCGCTCGCCGGCCCGAGCGTGTAGAGCTGCATCGTGCCCACGTTCGTCGAGGTCGGCAGTTGTACCGCGGCCTGCGACTGCTGCTGCACGGCGTTCTCGAACAGCACGCTGAGCGAATGGCTCTGGGCCTGGTACAGCGAGCCCGTCGCCATCGCGGGCGCTTCGCCCACCACCTTGACGTTGGTCTGCGTGACGGCGTCGGTGATCGCGGCATTGACCGCACACGTCTTGCAGTTGCAGGGGTCTTTCGGATCCGTCGGGTCCGTCGGGGCGCCCGTGTTCGTATCATTTGACATCGTATTTCTCCAGGTTTGCGAACGGACGCCGCATCGAATCGGCGCTACCCGTCCTGTCGTTTGCTCCGGAACACCGCGCGGCACCGCTGTTCAGGCGCCGGCGGCCGTGCTGCGGTTCGGCGGCGGCATCGGCGGCCCGTGCCGCTTGCGCCGCCGCTCAACCACGGCGTTGCGACCGCGCCTTACGGGCGCATCGCCTTCCCGATCGCGATCACGTCGGCCAGAATGGAGATGATCCCGTTCGCGCCGATTTCCGTGGCGGCCGCCCCCGCGCTTTCCGGTCCGATCGTGTAGAGCTGCATCGTCCCCACGTTCGTCGACGTCTGCGACTGGATCGCGGCCTGCGACTGCTGCTGCACCGCGTTCTCGAACAGGATGCTGAGCGAATGGCTCTGGGCCTGGTACAGCGAGCCCATCGCCATTGCCGGCGCCTCGGCGACCACCTTGACGTTGACCTGCGTGACGGCATCGGTAATCGCGGGATTGACCTGGCACACCTGACACGTATCACTCATTTTTTGCTCCTTGATTCACGTAGTTGAGAGATCGCACGCAGGGGCCGGCCGGTTTCGCGTCCAGTTGCCTGACTTCGGCCGCCTGACTTCAACCGCATGCCCCGCGTGCTACTCCATGGACGCTGGCCCGGGGGTATCGTGAACAGAAGTGGTGGTGGTGCCGCTGGCAGCCGGTTCGTGCAGTTCGGCCGGACAGGCGCCGATGCGTTGCAGCCGCGCGTCTATCGCGTCGAGCCGCACGGCGAGCCGTTCGGCGAGCGGATCGACGTACTGCCGGAAGCAGGCTTCGATTTCCTGCCGGATGAGGCCTGTCAGTTGTTCGCCGATCACCGCCAGCGCCTCGCGGGTACTGTCCTGGATGTCGGCCGCGCCGGATGTCTGCGCGTCGCCCGGCGGCGCGTGCGCGTCGAGTACGCCGGACACCTTCTGCTGTTCCGATGCCAGCATGCCGAGGGTCGTCTCGTTCTGCGCGTCGATCGTCTGCAGGATGCCGCGCATCTTCTCGTACGCCTTCTGCTGGTTGAGCTGCAGAAAATGCTTGACCTGCTCGCGCGCCTCCTGCCGGGTCTTCAATCGCGGCAATGGCGGGTTCGCGGCGCTCGCCTGCGCGGCCGTGCCGGCGGCCGGCGCCGGCCGAGTCCCGTGACTACCCGGCAGCCGCTCGAGCAGCGCCCGTTCTTCGCCCGGCTCCAGGGGCCGTCCCAATCGCTTCTCCGCGAACTGCCGCAGCAAGGGGTCGAGTGCGTCGTTGCTCATGGCTCACACCTCCTCGATGGCCGCCCGCGGTGCCGGAGCGTGCGGTTCGGGTGCGGATGGACGCAGCGCCGAGGCGCCTCGGCCGGCGGACTGCATTGGATATCGCATGGTGTTCTCCGGGAAATGGAAATGCGGCGGCCCTGCCGGAAATTCCGGCAGCGCCGCTGCAGGGACGAACCGTGCGACGGGTCTGTGAAGTCAGTCGGCGCCGGCATCGGGCGTTCCGCCGCAGATGTCGGGAATGGCCTCGAGGGGCGAGCGCATTGCATCGCGCGTCAATCCCGCGCGGATGGCGGCCATGCGAACGCGTTCGGATCGCCGGGCGGCCATTCCTCGATGCCTTTCCACCCGCGCATCACGTCTTCCTGCGGCTTCTTGTTGCCTTTCCGATATCCGACCTGCAACGATTGGATCGACGGACGAACCCTGATTCCAGGTGCGCTATTCATGCAATCGACCGACGGATACCTTGCGATCGCCGGCTGTCGCATGTACGGGTGAATGTTCGCGAAGGACAAGAAAGGTTGCCTCGCGAGATCCGGGCGACGCGATCCCGGGCGGGGGGCGTCAGGGCCATTCGACGTTTCCCCTGCCCCCGGTCCCCGACAATTCTTGACTGTTCCCGCACCGCCGAACTGGTACGATGCCGGTCGACTCGGTGTGGACGGCAGCCTGGAGACGTTCAACCGTCCCCCTTTTTATGCCCCCAACCGGCCAATCGCGTCGCCCCGTCCAGGCGACACGGTGCCCCGACCGCACCGCGTCCCCCGTCGAACCCCGCAACAC
>NZ_JPGL01000043.1 GCF_000732615.1 Burkholderia paludis | reverse complement strand
GGGGCGATCGCGATCGGTCACCCGATCGGCGCGTCGGGCTGCCGGATCCTGGTGACGCTGCTGCACGAGATGGTCAGACGCGATGCGAAGCGCGGGCTGGCGTCGCTGTGCATCGGCGGCGGGATGGGGGTCGCGCTCGCGGTCGAGCGCGTCTGACGGGGTTCGACCGCCCCGGCTTGCCGGCGCCACCGGCGGGCGAAGCGGTTTTCGCGCACGACAAGCAACCAACAACAGGCGCGAAGTTCCGGTGCGTGCCGCGCCCGCGACGCGGGCGGCTGCGCATCGAAGCGGTGGGGCGGCAGCATGTGCGACGCCGCCGCCCCGCATTCATCGATTACTTTTTTGTCGGTAATAAACAGGATGACTAAGCGAATTGCAGTTGTGACCGGTGGAATGGGCGGCCTCGGCGAAGCGGTCAGCATCAGGTTGAACGACGCGGGCTACCGGGTAGTCGTCACGTATTCGCCGAACAACACCGGCGCCGATCGCTGGCTGACCGAGATGCACGCGGCCGGCCGCGAGTTCCATGCGTACCCGGTGGACGTGGCCGATCACGATTCGTGCCAGCAATGCGTCGAGAAGATCGTGCGGGACGTCGGCCCGATCGACATTCTCGTGAACAACGCGGGCATCACGCGCGACATGACGCTGCGCAAGCTCGACAAGGTCAACTGGGACGCGGTGATCCGCACGAACCTCGATTCCGTGTTCAACATGACGAAGCCGGTCTGTGAAGGCATGGTCGAGCGCGGCTGGGGCCGTATCGTCAACATCTCGTCGGTGAACGGCTCGAAGGGATCGGTCGGCCAGACCAACTACGCGGCCGCGAAGGCCGGCATGCACGGCTTCACGAAGTCGCTCGCGCTCGAGATCGCGCGCAAGGGCGTGACGGTGAACACGGTATCGCCGGGCTACCTCGCGACGAAGATGGTCACGGCGATCCCGCAGGACATTCTCGACACGAAGATCCTCCCGCAGATTCCTGCGGGCCGGCTCGGCAAGCCCGAGGAAGTCGCGGCGCTCGTCGCCTATCTGTGCTCGGAGGAGGCCGGATTCGTGACGGGCTCCAACATCGCGATCAACGGCGGTCAGCATATGCACTGACGCGCGGTGGCCCGGAAGGCGCTCGCGCGCACGACGGGCCGCGTACCGCTGGTTTCAGTGCCGCGGCGGCGCGGGCGCACCGCCGCGGTCTCGCAATCCGGAGAAGGCATGGGCGACACCTGGATAGGGCTCGCGATCGGCGGCGCGGCACTGGCCGTTGCGCTGACGACGGCGATCTCGCTCTACTGGCTCGAACGGCGCCGCGCGCGGCTGCTGCGGGACTTCGATCATCGCGATTGCTGGCTCGTCGCATACGGCAAGCGTTTCGCGCGCGTGCGGGGTGTGCGTTGACGGCCAGGCCATCGCGGCCGTGAGGCGTTCCCCCGCTGCATGACGACACGCGATCGCCGCAGCGCAGCGCGACGCCGGCTTGAGCGTCCCACCTGCTTGCCGTTCCGATCGGCGGGCGCGCTCTGCCGCAATTGATGGGGCTTCAGTTGTTAATTCCGCTTTCTTCCGTTATCTCGTATCACATCGATGTGTAATGAAGGTGTCATGCGATGTAAACATCTGGTAATTTTCTGCCGGATTATGCAAAATCGCCGCTCCTAAATACAACTATCGAGGGATCCGGAATGCAATTCAAGAAAGCGGCGGCCGCATGTGGCATGGCGTTTCTGCTGAGCGCATGCGGCGGGGTGCAGAGCCTTGACGCAAACAGCCTGACGTCGGCAGGGACGAGCCTGTACAAGGCGGCGACGCTGTCGGATGCCGACATCGCCGCGCTGTCGAACGACTCGTGCAAGGCCAGCGACGCCGAATCGAAGATCGCGCCGGCGAACAGCGCGTATTCGAAGCGCCTGACGAAGGTGATGAAGGGCTTCGGCGACATGACGCTGAACGGCCAGACGATCAACTACAAGGTCTACATGACCAAGGACGTCAACGCGTGGGCGATGGGCAACGGCTGCGTGCGCGTGTACAGCGGCCTGATGGACATGATGAACGACGACGAGCTGCGCGGCGTGATCGGCCATGAAATGGGCCACGTGGCGCTGGGGCACTCGAAGAAGGCGATGCAGACGGCCTACGCGGTCAGCGCGGCGCGTACCGCGGCCGGCGCGGCATCGCCGGGCGTGGCGGCGCTGACGAGCTCGCAACTCGGCGACATCACCGAGAAGTTCATCAACGCGCAGTTCTCGCAGACGCAGGAAAGCGCGGCCGACGACTACTCGTTCGACCTGATGAAGCAGAAGGGCATGAACCAGAAAGGCCTCGTCACCGCATTCCAGAAGCTCGCGAAGCTCGACGGCGGCCAGAGCTCGATGATGAGCTCGCACCCGTCGTCGGCGAGCCGTGCGCAGCACATCGAGGATCGCATCGCGAAGGGCAGCTGATCGCGCGGCCGACCGCCGGCCGGCGCCGCGATCGGTACCCGAAAAGAAAAACCCCGCGTCGGCAAAAGGCGCGGGGTTTTGTTTTTCCGGCCGGTGCGCCGCTTTACGGCACCATTCCCGGCAGCAAATACGCCTGCACCAGCGTGATCGCTCCGACGACGACCGCGAACAGCAGGCTGTGCCGCACCGTGAAGCGGAACAGCTCCGATTCCTTGCCGACGAGGCCCGTCGCCGCGCAGGCAACCGCGATCGACTGCGGCGAGATCATCTTCGCGGTCACGCCGCCCGTCGTGTTCGCGGCGACCGCGAGCGTCTCGGGTATGCCGAGCTGGTGGGCCGTGGCCTGCTGCAATGAGCAGAAGAGCGCATTCGACGACGTGTCCGAGCCGGTCAGGAACACGCCGAGCCAGCCGAGGAACGGCGAGAAGAACGGAAACGCGGCGCCGGTCGCGGCCAGCATCAGCGCGAGCGTCGACGACATCCCCGAATAGTTCGCGACGAATGCGAACGCGAGCACGAGGCCGATCGACAGGATCGGGCGCGTCAGCTCCTTCAGGGTCTCGCCGAACGTAACGAGCGCGTCGCGCGGCTTCATCCGCAGCAGCGCCATCGAGATCAGCGCGGTCACGAGGATTGCGCTGCCCACGGCCGACAGGAGATCGATCTTCAGCACGGCGTCGAGCGCCTTCGGCGTCGCGGCGATCGGCGCGGTCTTCACGACGAGCTGGTCGAGCCCCGCCACATGGAACTTCAGCACGGTCGATGCGAGCGCGCCGTGCGCGGCGAACAGCGCCTTGAACGGCGCGATGCTCCACAGGGTGACGACGGCCGTCAGGATCAGGAACGGCGACCATGCGCGCACGGTTTGCGCGAGCGTGTACGGAGACGCCTGGCGGCTCCGGTGCGCGCCGTAGCCGTGGCTCCCGCCGCTGAATCCGGCCAGCGCCGCGCCGCCGCCCGTCGCGACGATGCCGCCGGCCGTCCGCGCGGCGGTGCGCGGCTGCCAGACTTTCAGGAAGGCGGCGAGCGCGACGAGGCTGACGAGCGACGACGTGATGTCCGGCAGCTCGGGCCCGATATGGTTCGACGTGAAGTACTGGGTGAGTGCGAAGCTGCCGCCCGCCACGAGCGCGGCCGGCCACGTCTGGCGCACGCCGCGCAGCCCGTCCATCATGAACACGAGCCAGAACGGCACCGCGAGCGACAGCAGCGGCAACTGGCGGCCGGCCATCGCGCCGATGTGGAACGGATCGATGCCCGTCACCTGTCCGGCGACGATGATCGGGATGCCCATCGCGCCGAACGCGACCGGCGCGGTGTTCGCGATCAGGCACAGCCCGGCCGCGTGCAGCGGCTTGAAACCGAGGCCGACGAGCAGCGCGGCCGTGATCGCGACGGGCGCGCCGAAGCCGGCCGCGCCTTCTAGAAACGCGCCGAACGAGAAGCCGATCAGCAGCATCTGCAGGCGCTGGTCGTCGGTGATCGACAGCACGGACGCGCGGATGATGTCGAACTGGCCGGTCTTCACGACGATCTTGTACAGGAACACGGCCGCGACGATGATCCACGCGATCGGCCACAGGCCGTACGCGAAGCCGAAGCCGGCGGCCGCGAGCGCCTGCCGCACGGGCATCCCGTACGCGAGGATCGCGACGCCGAGCGACAGCAGCAGCGTGATCGCGGCCGCGACATGGCCCTTCATCCGCAGGACGGCGAGCGCGACGAAAAAGAAGATGATCGGGATCGCGGCGACGAGCGCCGACAGTCCGAGGCTGCCGAGCGGCGTGTAGATCTGATGCCAAACCTGCATGGGTGTCTCCTCCATCTGTGTCTGTATTTCTATGGGTACGGTCGGTAAAGCGGGTGCTATTCGGGCTGGCCGCGTGCGCGCAGCAGGTCGGACAGGCTGCGCGGCGCCGGTTCGAGCGGCGTGCGGTGTTGCGTCCAGCCCATCTGTTTCGCGGGCGTCAGCGCGCGCAGGCGCGTCGCGGTCCAGCGGAACGCGCGGTACGCGCGCGGATGCGCGAACGCACCCGACCAGAAGCGCCACACGAGGTCTTCCGCGCGGTTGTAGTTCGCGCCCTGGCCGCGCAGCGGATGCGCGACGGGTTCGTCGGGCTTGCGGTTCGCCTCGGTGCGCAGCCGCACGAGCAGTTGTGGGATCGGGATCCGTACCGGGCACACCTCGCCGCATGCGCCGCACAGCGTCGACGCGGTCGGCAGGTCGGCCGTCGCATCGAGGCCGAGCAGGTGCGGCGAGATGATCTTGCCGATCGGTCCCGGGTAGGTCGTTCCGTACGCGTGGCCGCCGATGCGCGTGTAGACGGGGCAGTGGTTCATGCACGCGCCGCAGCGGATGCACTGCAGCGTCGCGCGCAGCTGCTCGTCCGCGTACGCCTGCGTGCGGCCGTTGTCGAGCAGCACGAGATGCAGTTCGCGCGGGCCGTCGCGTTCGCCGTCGCGGCGCGGCCCCGTGATCAGGTTGAAGTAGGTCGTGATCGCCTGGCCGGTGGCGGAGCGTGTCAGCAGGCTCGACAGCGGCACGATGTGCTCGAGCTTCTCGACGACCTTTTCGATACCCATGATCGCGACGTGCGTGTCGGGCACCGTCGTCGACAGGCGGCCGTTGCCCTCGTTCTCCACGAGCCACAGCGTGCCCGTGTCGGCCGCCGCGAAGTTCACGCCCGAAAGGCCGATCTCGGCTTCGGCGAATGCGCGGCGCAGTGCGCGCCGGCCGGTCTGGATCAGCTCGTCGACGTCTTCCGTATAGCGCGTTCCGGGGATGTGTTCCTCGAACAGCTCGGCGATGTCGCCGCGCGTCTTGTGGATCGCCGGCATCACGATGTGCGAAGGCTTCTCGCCCGCGAGCTGCACGATGAATTCGCCCATGTCGGACTCGATGCAGTCGACGCCATGCTCCGCGAGGGCATGGTTCAGCTCGATTTCCTCGCTCGCCATCGACTTGCCCTTGATCACGCGGCGCGCCTTCTTCGCCTGCGCGATGCCGAGCACGATCGCGTTGGCGTCGCCGGCCGTCTCGGCCCAGTGCACGTGCACGCCGGCTTCGGTGAGCTTTGTCTCCAGCCGCTCGAGCAGCGTCGGCAATTGCGCGAGCGCGTGCTGCCGCACGGCTTCGCCGAGATCGCGCAGTTGCTGCAACTCGGCGTCGTCGGGGAACTGCGTCGCGCGCTTGCCCTGCAGGAAGTCCATCGCGCCGCGAAAACTGCGGCGCAGCGCGGGATCGTCGAGCGCGGCGCGCGCGCGGGCCTTGAAGTCGCCGGGGGCGACGAATTGCAGTGTGTGATCGTTCATCGCGGCAGATCCTCGCAGGCAGTGGCGGCCGGGTGGGTGGCCGCCATATCGGCAGCCGGACCGGTGACGATCACGACCCACAGGCGGCGCGGGCCGTGTGCGCCATAGGCGAGCGTCTGCTGGATGTCGGATGTCTTCGACGGTCCCGACACCAGCACGAGGTTGGTCGGCATGCCGGCATGCCAGCGCTCCGCGTGCGCGGCCGCGTGCAGGTCGGCATGCAGCGTGTTCGCGTGAACGAGCGCGACGTGCAGCGGCGGCACCAGCGACACGGTGCGCGGCGTGCCGGCGTCGGGCGCGAGCACGAGGGTGCCGGTGGCCGCGATGCCCGAGCGGGCGACGGTGAAGCCCGCATCGATCGTGTCGAACAGTTCGGTCTTCCACGCTTCGATCGGGCGGTCGAACGGAACGGGTGCGACCGTGCCGGGCAGCGCGCGGGCGAGCGCGGCGGATTCGGTGCGGGCCGGGTCGAGCAGCAGGCGGTGCACGCCGGCGTCGGCCAGACGTGCCGCGAGCTGCGCGGGCCATGTGTCGGCGCTCGCGCACCAGACCTCCGCGTGCGACGCGGTGAGCGCGGCCTGCATCGCCTGGACGAGCGCCTGCGGATCGGGCTGGGCCGGCGCGCGGCGCCTGTCGTAGTGGGTATCGATGCGACCGTCGAGCGCGGCGGCGGCCGTCGCCGCGACGCCCGGGGCGGCTGCGCGCAGGCGCGCGAGAATCGCGGCGCGTGCGCTCATTGCTTGTCTCCGCGCAACGACGCGGCGCCGGCCGTGCGCCGCCACAGGAAACTGGCGAGATGCTCGACCGGCAGCGGCGCGCCGGCTTTCTCGGCCGCGTGGCCGATGTTGAGCAGGCAGCCGCAATCGGCGGACACGAGCCGGTCGCACCCCGTCGCGCAGGCCGACGCGACCTTGTCGCGCACCATCGCGCCGGAGATGTCGGGGTGTTTCAGCGAGAACGTCCCGCCGAAGCCGCAGCATTCGGATTCGCGTTCGTGCTCGATGCGCGTGACGCCCGGCAGCGCATCGACGAGCGCGACGCCGTGCCCGCGCGTGCCCATCTCGCGCCGCGCCGCGCACGACGTGTGCAACACGACGCGCTCGTCGGGCCCGGTTGCCGCGTCGAGTTGCACGTCGAGCACGTGGACGAGGAATTCGGCGAGTTCGTAGGTACGCGCCGCGATCGCGCGGGCCTTCGGGCCGTTGACGGGATCGTCGGCGAACAGCGCCGGCCAATGGTGCCGGATCATGCCCGCGCACGAGCCGGACGGTACGATCACGGGCCATGCGTCGGCGAACAGGTCGAGCTGCGCGGCCGCGACGCGGCGCGCTTCGTCGGGGTTGCCGCTGCTGTAGGCCGGCTGGCCGCAGCAGCTCTGGCCGCGCGGATAGTGGACGGTCAGGCCTTCGCGTTCCAGCAGGCGGACCGCGTCGAGCCCGGCTTCGGGGACGAACAGGTCGACCAGGCAGGTCGCGAACAGATAGACGTGCGCGGGGAGGGCGGTGGGGTACTGCCTTTCGTTCATGTCTCGCTCCAGAGGCGACGGCCCCGGCTTGCGGGGCGACGATTTCGCTGCATAATTCCCGCGACGGCGCCGTAGCTCAAATTGGTTGGGCCAATTGGCGCGGCAGGGATTCGGCAGCGGAGACGACGATGGCAGCGATGACGGCACGGGGCCGGACCGAAGTGGTGATGCGCAGGATCGAGACGGCGCTGCTCGACGGCACCTGGCCGGCCGGCGCGCGGCTGCCGGCCGAGCGCGTCCTCGCGCAGCAGTACGGCGTCGCCCGCAACACGGTGCGCGAGGCGACCCAGCGGCTCGTCGCGCGCGGGTTGCTGCAGAGCCGGCGCGGCGCGGGCGTGTACGTGACGGACCAGTTGCGCGCGGGCATCGCGTCGCCGTGGGGCCAGCTGGTGGCCGATCACCCGGCGCTGCGCGACGACATCCTCGAATTCCGGCGCGTGCTCGAGGGGGCGACCGCGTATTTCGCCGCGCTGCGCGCCGACGCGAACGACCGGCGCCGGATCCGCGCGCTGCTGCGCGAGCTCGAAACCGCGCACGCGAACGGCGCCGCCGCCGTGGAAGCCGCGACCGACGCGAAGCTGCACGAGGCGATCGCGCTCGCGTCGCACAACACGATGTTCCTGCACCTGCACACGAGCGTGATCGGGATGCTGCGCGAGCACATCTCGATCAACGTCGCGGGGATGACGACGCAGGACGAGCAGGCGTCCGAGCTGCTGTTGCTGCAGCACCGGGTGGTGTGCGAGGCCATCTGCGCGCAACGGCCCGAAGAGGCGCGCACCGCGATGCAGACGCATATCGACTACGTGCGCAGCTATTTCGAGCGCAGCGGCGACGAACCCTGAGCCCTGAGATTGGTCGGACCACTTCGGTGCGCGGCCCGTCCGGCGGGCGCTTGCGGCGCGGCTGGGGGGCGGTGCGTGGAAGGCGGTCGTGGGCGGGCCGATCTCGGGCGCGGTGTCGGCCGGCTGCGCGGCCCGTGCGATTGACCGGCGCGTCGGGCGCCCACTAGAATCGGCCGGAATCGTGCGCCAGCCGCGCGCCGCAGCACACGCGGGCCCTGTGTTCCGCCAGTCGAGGAAGTTTCCGTGCTCACGTCTCTGATCCGGCGCGCGCCGGCCGCGCTGTCGTGGGGCGCCGCCCGTCGCGCGGCCCGCGCGCTGGCCGCCGGCGTGCTGCTGTCGCTCGCCGCCGCGTGCGCGACACATCCGCCCGCCACCTCGCTCGATCGCCCGGTGTCGCACGCGTTGCCGCCCGATACCGCGACGCCGCTGCGCGATGCGCTCGCCGCGCCCGAGGCAGCACACCCGGGCCAGTCGGGTTTCCGGCTGCTGCCCGACGGCGCCGAGGCGTTGCAGATGCGCATCGCACTCGCGCGCGCTGCGACGAAAACGCTCGACATGCAGTACTACATCGCGACCGAGGACACGACGGGCAAGCTGCTGCTTGCCGCGGCGCTCTACGCCGCCGATCGCGGCGTGCGCGTGCGGATGCTGGTCGACGACCTGAACTTCCGCGACATCGATCGCGTCATGGCCGCGCTGAACACGCACCCTAACATCGAGATCCGCGTGTTCAATCCGTTCGGCGCGTCGCAAAAAGGCATGGTCGAGCGCACGGCCCACTTCTTCACGCGCATCGACAGCTTCACACGCCGGATGCACAACAAGGCGATGATCGCGGACAACCAGATCGCGATCGTCGGCGGCCGCAATCTCGGCGACGAGTATTTCAGCGCGAGCCCGACGCGGCAGTTCCGCGATCTCGACGTGCTTGCCGCGGGCCCGGTGACGTACGACATCTCGGCGAGCTTCGACGCGTACTGGTCGAGTGCGAGCAGCTATCCGCTGCGCGAGCTGAATCACCAGTCGTTCGATCCGAAGGATCTCGATGCGATGCGCGACGAACTGCGCGAGCACTGGCGCAAGAACGCCGATCCGTACAACGCGAAGCCGCTGAACGCGACGCCGCTCGCGCAGCAGATCGCGCACGACGCGCTGGCGCTCGTGTGGGCGCCGGCCGAGTTCAGGGTCGATGCGCCCGACAAGGTCGCGCAGCCGACCGACGCGTACGTGAGCCCGCCGATGCAGCGGCTCGTCGAGCTGACGCGCGGCGCGCAGCAGGAGTTTCTTGCCTTCTCGCCGTATTTCGTGCCGCACGATGCGGGCGTGAAGACCCTCGGCGACGCGGCCGCGCGCGGCGTGCGCGTCGCGATCCTGACCAATTCGCTCGCCGCGACCGACGCGGTCGCCGTGCAGGCCGGCTACGGGCCGTACCGCGTGCCGTTGCTGCGGCGCGGCGTCGAGCTGTACGAGTTCAAGGCGCAGCCGGGCCGCCAGCGCCCGCGTCTGTTCGGATCGCGCTCGCGGGCCAGCCTGCACGCAAAGGCGTACGTGATCGACCGGAAGATCCTCGTGATCGGCTCGCTGAATCTCGATCCGCGGTCCGCGCACCTGAACACCGAACTGGCGCTCGTGATCCACAGCCCGGCGCTCGCGCAGCAGGCCGCGACGATCTTCGCGCGTGCGACGCAGCCGGACGAAAGCTATCGCGTCAGCCTCGCGGCGCCGGCGGGCGGCGGCGCGCCCGAACTCGAGTGGACGGGCGTCGACGACGGCCGGCCCGCTACCTATCACGTCGATCCGCACGCGGGACTGCTGCGCAACCTGATGACCGGCGTCTTCATGCTGCTGCCGGTCGACGACCAGCTTTGAGGGAGCGAACGCGCTCCGGCTAAACCCGCGTGTCCGGTGCGGAGGGAAGGTGATATGGTTGTGTGCGCAACCATAAAGGCGTGTGCGACGCTGCCGCCGGGCGGCAGCGCCACGCGCGGCGCGCATACCCGCAACCGGAGTTCCCCCATGCAACGTGTACCGAACCAGCCGTTCACGCGTCCTGCCCGTTTCTCCGAAGCCGAATGGCAGGCGCGCGTGCAGCTCGCGGCGGCCTACCGGATCTTCGATCATCTCGGCTGGACCGAGCTGATCTACAACCATATCTCGCTGCGCGTGCCGGGCGAGGACGGGCATTTCCTGATCAACCCGTTCGGGCTCCATTACAGCGAGGTGTGCGCGTCGAACCTCGTGAAGATCGACATCGACGGCAACGTGGTCGGCCATTCCGACTGGCCGGTCAATCCGGCCGGTTTCACGTTCCACGGCGCGATCCATGCGGCGTTGCCCGACGCGCACTGCGTGATGCACGTGCACACAACGCCCGCGATGGCCGTGTGCTGTTCACGCGACGGGCTGTCGTTCTCGAATTTCTATTCGGCGCAGTTGTACGGAAAGGTCGCGTATCACGACTTCGAGGGCATTACCGTGCATCTGGAGGAGGGGCGGCGCATCGTCGAGAGCGCGGGCGGCCGGCCCGTGCTGCTGTTGCGCAACCACGGGCCGGTCACAATTGGCGCGACGCTCGCGCAGACCTTCTCGCTGATGTGGCTGCTCAACCGTGCGTGCGAGGTGCAGGTCGCCACGCATGCGATCGGCGATGCGCTGCCGATCGCGCCGCCCGTGCTCGAGGCGTGCGTGCGCGATTCGCTGAATTTCGATCCGAGGCATGGCGCGGGACAGGACGCGTTCGACGCACTGCAGCGCATCGTCGATCGCATCGATCCCGGCTACCGCGCGTGACGCGGGGCGGCCGCGCCGCCGCTAGAAGCGGTAGCCGAGGCCGGCCTGGATCACGTCGGTATCGCGGTTGTAGTGTGTGACGACGCGATTCCACGTGATGCGCGTGAGCCAGTGATCGGAAATGCGGTAGCTGGCCGAGATCGACACGATGCCCGAGAACCGTCCGTTGCCGGGCCCGGGCTGGTCGCGCCGGTTGCGCTGGTCGACCGTGAAATAGGCGCCTGCACCGGCCGCCAGCGTGACCTTGTCGTCCAGGAACGCGCGCGTGAGCCACAGCTCGGACGCGATCCCGTTGCGGCGGATCGACTGTTTCGAGCCCTCGTACATCCAGGTTGCGGTCCAGTCGATGCTGCGCGTCAGGCCGCGCCGGTACTCGAGGCTGCCGCCGAGCGCCGACGGCGACGAGCGGCTGTTGAGGATCGTCTCGCCGAGCATCGCGGTGATCTCGTTGTTCGTGACCTTGCCGGTGCGCGCGAGCGGCGTGTCGCGCGGGCCCGGCGTATCGGGCGCATCGAGCTGGTAGCCGATGCCGAACATCACCGAGGTCGTATTGGGCCCGGTGAACACCTGCGAGCGATTCACCTGCAACTGCGCGATCCAGCGATGCGACGTGTAGTACGCGGCGCGCACGCTCATCAGCACGCCCCAGCCGTGCGAATCCGAATAGCCGCGGCCCTCGACCGCCGGCACCGTGTCGAAGTAACGATAGGGGCCTACGCCGGCCGACAGCACGAAGCGGCGGTTCTCGAGCGGCAGGCGCCCCCAGAACTGGACCGACTGGCCGTCGCGATGATGGTTCGGGATGTGGCCCTCGTTATACCAGGTAAAGCCGACCGCGGCGTACCGTCCCAACCCTTCCTGATAGTCCATCGCCCAGGCATAGGTGCGATCGCCGCCGCCCCAGAGCGGGCCGGCGAGCAGCGAGAATTCCTGGGCGCGGACCGGTGCGGCGTAAAGGGCGGCGATCGAGCAGAGGCCCGCCAGCATCGGCCGGATGCGGGAGGGGCGGTTCGGGTGACAGGTCGGCATGATTTTTTTGGTCCAGTCACGATGGCACCCGATTATTCTCTCGTGAGCGCGGCGGTCTGTCGATGGATGTTTGCACAACGTCCGGTTACGTGTCGTGACTGTCACGACAGTCCGGTTGTGTCATCGAAGTGCAACGATTCCCGGGATCGTTTGCGTCCCGGGAATGATGCCGCCGCCGACGTTCACGCAAGCGGATATTCGATTCGGCATCCTTTGTATTGTCCGGAATGGAAATCCGGATCGAGGGTGTGTGCGGGCAGGCTTGCCGGGGCGACGGACGATGCAAAAAAAAACGCGGCCGGGTGGCCGCGTGAATACTCGCAGACTCCTTCGGACGAAGGAAACAAGCAACTGTGAGACGAAGTGTAGCGAAAGGCCGCGCGCGGATTCAGTCGTCCGGCTGCAAAGGTCCATTCCACGCCGGCGCAGACTGACGGGCCGCGCGCCGTGTGTCGCCGCAGGACCGTTCGACGGCCTGCCGGATCGGCCGCGATCGACTACCATCACGGATGGCGCCCCCGTTCGGGCGGCGCACAACGTCGTACAAGGAGAGTCCATGCTCAAGCTGCGTTTGCTCCAGGTCGCGTTACTCGCGGGCGTGCTGGTCGCCGGCGGCGCCGCTGCCGAAACGGTGCGCCTGTCCGCCAATCTGCAGCCGTCGAGCGAAGTGCCGCCGACGGCGACCAAGGGCTCGGGCGCTGTCGACGCCACCTACGACACGGCCACGCACATGTTGCAATGGACGGTGACATACGAACACCTCACGGGGCCGGCCACCGCCGCGCATTTCCATGGGCCCGCGCCGGTCGGCCAGAACGCGGCCGTGCAGGTGCCGATTCCGAAGGACGATCTGGCGAGCCCGATCAAGGGGGAGAAGGAGCTGACCGACGCGCAGGTCACCGACCTGATGGGCGGCAAGTGGTACTTCAACGTCCATACGAAGGAGCACCCGGCGGGCGAGATCCGCGGCCAGGTGATGCCCGCGAACTGAGCGACGGCGTTTGATATAGAGGCACCTGTCGAGCGGCGCGGGAACGATCGCACGTACCATCGTCACACTGTGATCCCGGAGTGCGCCCGATGAGTTGGCAAAGCAAGTTCGCCTGCTGGCTGCTGCGCGGGCAGTTCCGTCCCGAGACCACGCGCGAGGTGCTCGATCCCGCCCGCGCGCGGCGCTTTACCGACCTGCGGATGATCGTGCCGCGCCGTGCGCCGTCGGGCTATCGGCTGCGCCAGTGCTACGGCGCGGGAGACGCACCGCTGCGCGGCGAATGGCTCGAGCGCGCCGACGCGGGCGCGGCGCGCGAGTCCGGCCGAACGCTGCTGTACTTCCATGGCGGCGGCTATTACTTCTGTTCGACGAGAACCCACCGGCCGCTCGTCTTCGGCCTGACGAAGCGCGCGGGCGTGCGCTCGTTCTCGCTCGACTACCGGCTCGCGCCTGAAAACCGTTTCCCGGCCGCGCTCGACGATGCGCTGGCTGCGTACCGCCAATTGCTGGCGCTCGGCACGCCGCCCGAATCGATCGTGCTCGGCGGCGATTCGGCGGGCGGCGGCCTCGCACTCGCGACGCTCGTCGCGCTGCGCGATCGCGGCGAGCCGCTGCCGGCCGGCGCGATCCTGTTCTCGCCGTGGACCGATCTCGCGGCCACCGGCGCGACGCTGAGCACCAACGACGGCGCCGACCCGATGTTCGCCGGCGCGGCGCTGCCGAAGGCCGCGAAGCTGTATCTCGGCGAAGAGCCGGCGACGAATCCGTACGCATCGCCGCTTTATGCGGATTTCGCGGGCCTGCCGCCGCTGTACATCCAGGTCGGCAGCACGGAGGTGCTGCTCGACGATTCGCGTCGCGTGGCCGAGAAGGCGAGGGCGGCCGGCGTGGCGGTGGAGATCGAGGTGTGGCCGGACATGCCGCACGTATGGCAGCTGTATGCACCGATGGTGCCCGAAGCGCGCGACGCGCTCGACCGCGCGGCCGCATTCCTGCGCCGCGTTGCGGTCGAACGCGCGGTTCAGCGCGCCGGCGAGGCGTCGATTGCCTGATAGGCGGCCTTGACGGCCGCCGGGCCGTACCGGCGCTCGAGCCGTCGCACGGTGAAGTGGCCGTGCGCCATCTGCTGGAAGTGGTCGATGAACAGCGTGTTGACGGTCGCACCGAGCACGGCCCCGATCGCCGGAATCGACTTCGCGGCCATCTGCTCGGTCACCTGCACCGAGAAGCGCGACGCCACCGTCTGCACGAGCTTGAACACGGCCGCCGAGCTGTGCGCGGCGATACCCTTCGTCGTGATGTCGGACGACGCCTTCGAGATCGCCTGCGCAAGCGCGCCGCGCAGCACGAAATAGCCGAGATCGGCGTCCTCTTCCTGCTTGTCCGGGTTTCCGCCCATCCCGAGCACGGCCAGGCATTGCAGCTGCGTATCGACCGACGTCAGGTCTTCCCCCTCGCTGCGCGCGATGTCGCACACCGAGCGGAAGATCAGCGTGGTCGTTATCGGCAGCTCGACCGGCAGCGCGAGAAAGCCGAACGCGCCGCCCGCCGCACCGGTCGTCGCGACCGCGAGCTTGTGCAGCAGGTTGCTGGGTTTCTCGGGCTCGGCATCCGGCGCCGGCGGCTTGCCGAGCGTGCGCAGCGCGATGTTCAGGCACTTGCGCAGCGCGAGCTGCGTCGCATCGTTGATCTTGCCGGTCGCGAAATCCGGCAGCTTCGCGATCATCTTCTCGACCGGCGCGCCCAGTATGCCCGTCAGCTTCATCGTCAGCGACGGGCTTTCCAGTACCTGCTTCGCACGCCGCAGCGCGTCCCGATCCTCCTGCGACAGCGCAGTCGCGGGCGTGATTGAAATCGGTTCCATCTTTCTCCTTGGCATTGACCGTCGCCGGCCTAGATTACTCCGCCATGCTACAATTTTGAAATTGTTTGACACGTCAAAAGTTGCATCAACAAAAAATGGCCGTCCATACTGCCGCTCACCATTCGACCGGGCAAGTCCTGCCCTTCCGCGAATCGCTGCTGGCGATGATCGGGATCTCTTTCGTCACCATGCTCGTCGCGCTCGACCAGACGGTCGTCGGCACCGCGCTGCCGACCATCGTCGCCGAGCTCCGGGGGTTCGACCTGTACGCGTGGGTCGCGACCTCGTACCTGCTCAGTTCCGTGATCACGGTGCCGATCTTCGGCCGGCTCGGCGACTATTACGGCCGCAAGCCGTTCGTGATCGTGTCGATCATCGTGTTTACCGGTGCATCGGTGCTATGCGGGATGGCCAACGACATGCTGTCCCTCGTGCTCGCGCGCGGGCTGCAGGGGATCGGCGGCGGGATGCTGGTCGGCACCGCGTTCGCGTGCATTCCCGACCTCTTTCCCGATTCCGTCGTGCGGCTGCGCTGGCAGGTGCTGATGAGCTCCGCGTTCGGCATCGCGAACGCGGTCGGCCCGTCGCTCGGCGGCGTGCTGACCCAGTCGTTCGGCTGGCGCTCGGTGTTCTACGTCAACCTGCCGGTCGGCCTGCTGTCGCTGCTGTTCGTGTGGCGCTACCTGCCGCACCTGCGCCACGTCGAGCACGATCGCAAGATGCGGCTCGACTGGCCGGGCGCGCTGCTGATCGCGCTGGCGCTCGGCGCGCTGCAACTCTTCGTCGAATGGCTGCCGAAGTACGGTGTCGCGAGCTGGGCGTCGCTGCTGCTCGTCATCGCGGTCGCGGCCGGCATCGGCCTGTGGCACTGGGAGAAGCGCTGCGCGCAGCCGATTCTGCCGTTCGACATGTTCGGCAACCGCGCGCTGTCGGCGCTGTTCGTGCTCGCGATCCTCGCCGGCTTCTCGATGTTCTCGCTGCTGTTCTACGCGCCGCTGCTGTTCCAGGGCGGCTTCGGCATGTCGCCGAAGGAGGCGGGGCTCGTGATCACGCCGCTCGTCGTGTTCATTACGATCGGCAGCATCATGAACGGCCGTGTGGTCACGCGGATCCGCAATCCGAATGCGATGCTGCACGTCGGCTTCGTGCTGTTCGCGATCGCGTGCGCGGGCATCGTCGTGTCGACGCACACGACGCCCGCCTGGATGCTGATGGCGCTGATGGTCGCGGGCGGCATCGGGCTCGGCTTCGTGCTGCCGAACCTCACCGTGTTCGCGCAGCAGGCGGCCGGCCGCGAGCACCTCGGCATCGCGACGGCGCTGCTGCAGTCGCTGCGGATGGTCGGCGGGATGATCGGCACGGCGCTGACCGGCACGCTCGTCAACCAGATGTACTCGGGCGGCGTGCGCAGTGCGCTCACGGCCGATCACGCGATGCAGTGGCACGAGCAGCTCGCCGATCCGCAGATCCTGATCGACCGTGCGGCGCAGGGCGGTCTCGTCGAGGCGCTCACGCGTGCCGGGCATAATGGCGCGCTGCTGCTGGAAGCGGCCCGCGAATCGCTCGTCGGTGCGATTCACCTGGGCGTCGCGATGGCGGCCGTCGTCGCCGTGGTGTCGGTGTGGCAGTGTCGCCGTGTGCCGCCGATCACGCTGCGGCGCAAGATCGAACCGCATGTCGCGGCCGACTGACCGATCGGGCAACTCAACGACTCACCGGAAACGAATTCAGCGCATGGAAGAACAGGACCGCGTCGCGATCTTGCAGCAATTCGGACGCACGTATCGCGCGTTCATGACCGCCTTCGAGGCGCACGTCGGGCAGCCGATGCCGCGCTGGCGCATCATGGTCGCGCTGCACACGATGGGCGGGCATTCGTCGCAGAAGAAGCTCGTCGAAGTGCTGCGCATCGATCCGGGCGCGCTCACGCGCCAATTGAAGTCGCTCGACGCGCTCGGCTGGATCGAGCGCGAATCGGACGCGCGTGACAACCGCGTGACCAACGTGACGCTGACGGACGAAGGCCGCGTCGCATTCGACGCGTGCCTGCCGCGCCGCAAGGCGTTTCTCGAACAGACGATGGCGCAACTGCCGGACGACGTGCTGAATGCGTTGTCGGGCGCGCTGGCGATGCTGGAAACGCGGATCTCGGACGTCGCTTCGAAGCCGGTCGCGCGCTGACGCGCGGCGCGTCGGCGCCGCCGCCTGCTCCGTATCGTCCCGTATCGGTTTCCCGCGGATTTACAGTTCGATGCGCGTTCCCAGCAGCGTGAGGAACTGCGCGAGCCAGGCCGGATGCGCGGGCCACGCGGGCGCGGTGACGAACGGCGCGTCGGTCACGGCCGCGTCGACCGGGATGTCCGCATATTCGCCGCCCGCGAGCTTCACTTCGGGCGCGCAGGCCGGGTAGGCCGAGATGCGCTTGCCGCGGATCACGTCGGCGGCCGCGAGCAATTGCGCCGCGTGGCAGATCGCGGCGATCGGCTTGCCGGCTTCGGCGAACTCGCGCACGAGCGAGATCACCTTCGGATCGAGTCGCAGGTATTCGGGGGCGCGGCCGCCCGCGATGGCGAGCGCGTCGTAGCGCGATGCGTCGACGTCGTCGAACGCCGCATTCAGCGTGAACTGGTGGCCGGGCTTTTCGGTGTAGGTCTGGTCGCCCTCGAAATCGTGGATCGCGGTCTTGATCTTGTCGCCCGCGCGCTTGCCCGGGCAGACTGCATCGACGTGATGGCCGACGGCCTGCAGCGCCTGGAACGGCACCATCGTTTCGTAGTCTTCGGCGAAATCGCCGGTCAGGAACAGGATCTTCTTCGCGGCCATGGCTTTCTCCAGTGAAGCAGCGTTGAAGGCCCGTTCGCGCCGTGCGCAACGGCCGCGAGGGGCCCCGAGGACGAAAGCGCAGTGTACTCCGGGCGCTTGAAGCGTGCGTGACGGTCGCCCCGCGCGAGCGGCGGGGCGGTGGGCGCGGCGTGCGTCAGAAGAACGTTTCGACGACTTCCGTCACGCGGAACTGCGGGTCGAGCACGAGCAGCTGGCGCCACTTGTCGAACGTCAGGCACGGGTGCGAGATGTCGAACGCGACCATGTCGCCGACCTTCACGTCCGCGCCCGGCGGAATCTGCAGGTAGGCGTGCTGGTCCATCATCCCGGTGACGGCCCAGCCTTCGCTCGCGGCGACGTCGCGCGGCGCATCGTCGCGGCCCGGGCGGAAGTGGCGTGCCGGCTCGGGCAGCCCCGCGTCGAACGCCGCGTCGCGCTTGCCGAGCGCCACGATCGCACGATCGGCTTCCGGCACCGACTGCACGTACGCCCACAGCTGCAGCGCGGGCAGCAGCCCTTCGCCCATCGTGCGCGCGATCGGGTTGCGCGCGAACACGTCGGTCTGCGCCTTCTTGTAGATGCCGACGTCGTGCGTGAGATAGCAGCCCGGCCGCAGCACGACTTCCGCGAAGCCGGCGTCGGAGGCCTTCCGGAATTCCTCGGCCACCACGTCGTACCACGCCGAGCCGGCGCCGGACAGGATCGCCGGCGTGCGCGCGAAGCGGCCCGCGTCGGCCAGCTCGCGCGTGAGCGCGACGGCTTCCTGCAGGAACGCGCGGATCTCGCCTTCCTCCTTCAGCACGCCTTCGTAGAGTTCGATGCCGGCCAGCTTCAGCGTGTCCGGATAGCGCGCGATCGCGGCCAGCACGGCCTCGCGCTGCGCGGCGTCGCGCACGCCCGCGCGGCCGCCCGGCACGCCGAGCTCGAGCAGCACGTTCAGCGATTTCTTCGCGGCGCCGAAGAAGCGGCCGAGCTGGTCGACGCTGTCGGCGGAATCGACGAGACAGAAGAACTCGAAGTCGGGATCGGACAGCAGCCCGGCGATGATCGTCATGTTCTGGCGGCCGACCAGCTGGTTCGCGAGCAGCACGCGCCGCACGCCGCCGTGATACGCGGCCTGCGCCTGGTGCGCGGTGGCGAGCGTGATGCCCCAGGCGCCGGCGTCGAGCTGGCGGCGGAACAGTTGCGGCGCCATCGTCGTCTTGCCGTGCGGTGCGAACTTCACGCCGTACTTCCGGACGAATTCCTGCATCCAGTTCAGGTTGTGTTCGATGCGGTCCTCGTAAAGCACGGCGGCCGGCAGGCTGACGTCTTCCGCGAGCAGGTTCCACTCGAGCCGGCCTGCCTCGCCGAGCGGCACGCTCGCGCTCGGCAGATTGCCGAGGCCCTTGCCGAACGGGTCGATCGTCGCTTCCTGATAGTTTGTAACTTTCATGTCATCCCGCTCCATCATCACTATGCATTGCACTGAAGTTGACACGCAGATGGTACAGAAAGTAGCATCTGCGCGGTGATGTTATTTAGTAACATCAGGCTTCGCATCCTTTTCGACAGATGAATACGTCCGCCACTCCGACCGTTCCGCTCGCGACCGAGCCCCATCCGGCTCCGGCGGTCGCGCCGGTCCTCGACATCGTCGCGCGGATCGCCGAATGCGCGCCCGAGTTGCGCGAAGCCGAGCGCAAGGTCGCCGCGTTCATCCTCGCGGATCTGGCGCGCGCCGCGCATGCGAGCATCGGGGCGCTCGCGCGCGACGCGGAGGTCAGCGTCGCGACGGTCACGCGTTTCGCGAAAGCCGTCGGCTGCCGCGACGTGCGCGAACTGAAGGTGCTGGTCGCGCAGGCGGCGGCGGTCGGCCAGCGCTTTCTCGTGCCCACCGACGATACGCCCGCGCAGGATGCGAGCCCCGCGTCGATGGTCTACGACGAGATCCGCCTGGCGCTCGCGCACAACCACCAGCTGCTGCGCAACACATCGTTCGACGCGGCGGCCGACCTGCTCGCCGGCGCGAAGATGATCTACGTGTACGGGCAGGGCGGCGGCTCGACCGCGCTTGCCGACGAGCTGCGCTTCCGGCTCGTGCGCTTCGGCCGGCCGGTCGCGAGCTACCAGGACAGCGTGCTGCAGCGCATGGTGGCCGCGACGCTGTCGCGCGACGCCGTCGTCGTCGCGCTGTCGGTGAGCGGGCGCGTGCCCGAGCTGCTCGAGAGCTGCCGGCTCGCGAAGCGCTACGGCGCGAAGCTGATCGCGATCACCGCGCCGGCCTCGCCGCTCGCGAAGCTGGCCGACCACCTGATCCCGGTCGTCGCGTTCGAAACCGATTTCATTTACAAGCCGTCGACGTCGCGCTACGCGATGATGATGGCGATCGACGTGCTCGTGACCGGAGTCGCATTGCGGCTCGGCGATGCGGGCCGAGAATCGCTGCGCCGCATCAAGCACGCGCTCGATGCGCATCGCGGCGGCGGAGACCGTCAACCGGTAGGAGACTGACCATGCATTCGCATCCCGAAGCCGCCGATACCCTGATCGTCGGCGCGCAGCTTTACGACGGTACCGGCGCGCCGCCCGTCACGCGCGACGTCGCGATCCGCAACGGCGTGATCGCGGCGATCGGCAACCTGTCGAACTGGCTTGCCGAGAACGTCGTCGATGCGAACGGGCGCGCGCTCGCGCCGGGCTTCGTCGACGTGCACACGCACGACGATACCCACGTGATCCGCGCGCCGCAGATGGTGCCGAAGATCTCGCAGGGCGTGACGACCGTGATCGTCGGCAACTGCGGGATCAGCGCATCGCCGGTGACGCTCGCGGGCGATCCGCCCGACCCGATGAACCTGCTCGGCGAGCGCGGCGCGTTCCAGTACCCGACCTTCGCCGATTACGTCGCGGCCGTGAACGACGCGCGTCCGGCCGTGAACGTCGCGGCGCTCGTCGGCCATACGGCGCTGCGCAACAACCAGATGGACCGCCTCGACCGCGCAGCGACCGACGGCGAGATCGCCGGGATGCGCGCACAGCTCGAGGAGGCGCTCGCGAACGGCGCGCTCGGCCTGTCGTCGGGCCTCGCGTATGGCTCCGCGTTCGCGGCGCCGACCGAAGAGGTGATGGCGCTCGCCGAGCCGCTCGCGAACGCAGGCGCGCTGTATACGACGCACATGCGGACCGAGTTCGACGCGATCCTCGACGCGATGGAAGAGGCCTACCAGGTCGGCCGCCATGCGCGCGTGCCGGTCGTGATCTCGCACCTGAAGTGCGCCGGCCCGTCGAACTGGGGGCGCAGCGCCGAAGTGCTCGCGTCGCTCGAAGGCGCGCGCCGCTACCAGCCGGTCGGCTGCGACTGCTATCCGTACAGCCGCAGCTCGTCGACGCTCGACCTGAAGCAGGTGACGGGCGACATCGACATCACGATCACGTGGTCGGAGCCGCACCCGGAAGTGGCGGGCAAGCTGCTGAAGGCGATCGCGGCCGACTGGGGCGTGACCGAGCAGGAAGCCGCGCAGCGCATCCGCCCGGCGGGCGCGGTGTACCACAACATGTCCGAGGAGGATGTGCGCCGGATCCTGTCGCATCCCGCGACGATGGTCGGCTCCGACGGCCTGCCGAACGATCCGCTGCCGCACCCGCGGCTGTGGGGCGCGTTCCCGCGCGTGCTCGGCCACTACGTGCGCGACACGAACCTGCTGCCGCTCGAGGAGGCGATCCGCAAGATGACGTCGCTGTCCGCGCGTCGCTATGGCATCGCACGGCGCGGCGAGGTGCATGTGGGCTTCCACGCGGACCTCGTGCTGTTCGACCCGGCGCGCGTGATCGACGCCGCGACCTTCGAGAAGCCGCAGCAGCCCGCGCACGGGATCGACGCCGTGTGGGTGAACGGCGTACTGACCTACGAGAACGGCCAGCCGACCGGCGAGCGCGCCGGCGGCTTCGTCGCGCGCGGCGAGCGCGTGCCGGCGAGTGCCGACGCCGCGTTCTGAGCGCGGTTGTTGTTCCGATCTGCCGCGCGCGCCGTCGTCGGTGCGCGCATCCGCAACCGTGCGTTGCATGGGCCGGAGCCGGCGCGGACGCGCCGGCTCCGGTCGACCCACAAGGAGTGAAACGATGAAGCGATATGGCGTAGGCGAAGCGAAGGGGACGGGCGGCCAGGTGATGCCGTTCGCGCGCGCGGTCGAGGCCGACGGCTGGTTGTACGTGTCGGGCCAGACGCCGATGGTGAATGGCGAGGTCGTCGAAGGCGGCATCGTCACGCAGTCGAAGCAGACGATCGAGAACGTGATCGCGATCCTGAAGGAAGCCGGCTACGGCCTCGAGCACGTCGTGCGCTGCGGCGTGTGGCTCGACGACGCGCGCGATTTCGCGTCGTTCAACAAGGTGTTCGTGTCGTACTTCGGCGAGCATCCGCCGGCACGCGCGTGCGTGCAGTCGAGCATGGTCATCGACTGCAAGGTCGAGGTCGATTGCATCGCGTACAAGGCGCCGGCGAAGTAACGCGGCGAGGGCGAATTGTGGTGTGACGAGGCTGGCGCGTTGGTGTGCGCCGGCCTCGTTGCGTTATGGGAGAGTCGATGTGTGGACGAGAGCGATCGGCGAGCGGATGGACGGAGGGTGTTCAGATAAAAACGGGTTGAAGCGAGGTATGAACCACGCCAGAGTTTTGCAGTGCGTAACGAAATTTTTCCAATCGGGCGCCACGTGACACGCTTGTCTGGCGGGCTGCGACAGCGATCGGCGCGGGTACGTGGCACGATCATCAGGTACAACCGCCTTTCAAACCACTGGGCAAGGTGTTTTGATGGAAAACGTGCGTTCGGGCGAGATCGAGGACTTCGTCAGATCTGAGATAGGGCTTGGCAAATCGATGCCGCTATCCGCTGCCACGAGGCTTTTTGAGGACCTTGACCTGGCCGGTAACGAAGCCAGTGATTTCATGGGTGATTTTTTTGAGCGCTTTTCCATCGATTCCGGCGACTTCGATTTTCACCAGTAATTCCTGATGGAGGGCGAGGCGGGGCTCTATTCGTTGTTCCGGAAATGGGCGCTTCAGAAACCGCACGATCTCAAACGGGAATCGATCACGTTGGCGATACTTTACCGCGCGGCGCTCGAACGGAAATGGAATGCCGGGCGACTGGCCGGGCTATCGTGAAACGCCCGGCGAGCGGTCGAGCACGACCGGGGCGGCGGAAAGCTTGCTGCGATATGACGTAATCAAACCGTGAGGTATTGGATGCTGTCGATTGATTTCAACGGGATGGTTGTTAGTCCGCACGTAGTGCGGCCCCGAAAAGTTCAGATCGAGCGCGGTGCGATGCAGCGGATCAGCGGGATTATCGTCCATCAAACGGGTGGACAAACGGCGGCTTCTGCGCTCAATAGCTATCAGAATGCGTCTGCTAACGGCGCGCATTTCTTGATCGAAAAAGATGGAACGATTTACCAGACGGCGTCTTTGAAGAAGCAGACTTGGCACGTTGGCCGAATCAAGGCGCGCCGTGTTGCCGAAATGCGCTGCACGCCAGTCGAACTGAAGCAACTCCGCCGTTTTGACCCGCGTGGCGAAAACCAGCGGGAGATGCGCAAGTCGGTCCCGGATCGTTACCCTTCCAATACAGACAGCATCGGCGTGGAATTGGTCGGTGAAGCTCTACCGCTCAATGAACCCAACCCTGATCGACGAACCTACGTCGCGGCACCGGAGGCGCAGAATGACTCGCTTCGATGGCTCGTTCACGAACTTTCGGTAACGCTGAACGTTCCGATGGCAGATGTTTTTCGCCACCCGACAGTATCGCGGAAGAACCGGACGGAGGCGGCGAGGGTGCAATGGTGATTCGGATTGCAGTTCTAATTTCGGCGCTGTTCCTCAGCCACAGTGCGGTTGCGGGCAGACTGTCCGATAGGGGGGCGCCCGGCGGGGCAGTACCCGTTGTCGGGCCAGAGTCAGTCGAAATCGTGACGAACGGTGCGTGGTCGGCTGACATCAGCGGGGACGAAACGGCAGACATGTGTCGTACGTTCGTTCTCAGGCGGGTCGATGTCAGCGCATTTTTCAAGCGTGCGAGCCGCGTAACGGAACGGACATACGGCCATGATCTCGACGCAGCGAATTGCTATGCCGAAGGCAAGGCGCGTCTCGCGGAGGGCGGCACGGCGAAATGGCAGATAGACCAAGCAAGACGCGGCTTCATTTCGATGCCCGATGGTCGAACTATCTACCTGTACTGTCCGAAGTGCCGAGCCGATGTGTTCGCGCCGAATTAGAAAGACGCTTCTTCCGTAAGCATGCGGTGTTGGCGGGCCGCAAAATACCCGCCCGAATCATTCGTTTACTGTCCTGTCCGGGGTGGCGGCCGCGCGTTGCCAATGGCGAACGGCAGCGGCCACCCATCGCCGTCACTGCCGCGCGTTGCGCGCGTTGTCGGGCATCGGCTGGTTGTAGTTGGTGCGGAACGGGTTGATGTCGAGCCCGCCGCGGCGCGTGTAGCGCGCATACACCGCGAGCTTCACCGGTTTGCACGCATGCAGGATGTCGAGGAAGATCCGCTCGACGCACTGCTCGTGAAAGCCCGTGTGGTTGCGGAACGAGATGATGTAGCGCAGCAGGCCGGCATGATCGATCTGCGGCCCGACATAATGGATCTGCACACTGCCCCAGTCGGGCTGGCCGGTGACCGGGCAGTTCGAGCGCAGCAGGTCGGACACGAGCGTCTCCTCGACCGGCGCTTCGTCCTCGGCCGCCGACAGCAGCGACGGATCGGGTTCGTACACGTCGGTGTCGAGGTCGAGCCGGTCGAGCGACAGCCCGTCGAGCTCGTCCATCTCCAGCTTGCCGAAATCGTGCGGCGACACGAGCTGCACGGACACGGTCGCGCCGCACGCGGCCGACACGTCGCGCTTCAGCGTGTCGCGCACCGCGTCGATCGAGTCGAACTTCGTCTGCGCGAACGAGCCGAGATACAGCTTGAACGACTTCGATTCGACGATGTTCGGCGATTCGGCCGGCACGTAGAAGGTCGCCACCGCGATCTGCGGCTTGCCGCGCGCGTTGAGCCACGACAGCTCGTAGGCGTTCCAGATGTCGGTGCCGAAGAACGGCAGCGCCGCCGCGATGCCGAGCTGGTCGCGCGCGCCGGCGCGCGGGATCGGGAACAGCAGCGATGCGTCGTATTGCGCGGCGTAGACGGTGGCCTTGCCGAGCGGGGAGTGTTCGGGATTCATGCGTACGCCTTTACGACAGGAAGAGGCGGTAAGCCGGGTTGGCGCTTTCCTCGACATACGGATAGCCGAGTGCCGCGAGGAAGCGTTCGAATTCGGCGCGATCGGCCTGCGGCACCTGCAGCCCGACGAGGATCGAGCTGTAGTCCGCGCCCTGGTTGCGGTAGTGGAACAGGCTGATGTTCCAGTCCGGCGCCATCGACGACAGGAACTTCATCAGCGCGCCCGGCCGTTCCGGGAATTCGAAGCGGAACAGGCGCTCGTCGTGCGCGAGCGGCGAGTGGCCGCCGACCATGTAGCGGATGTGTTCCTTCGACAGCTCGTCGTGCGTCAGGTCGGCGGTCCTGAAACCGTGCGACTCGAAGTTCGCGGCGATCTCGGCCGATTCGCCGCGGCGGCGGATCTGCACGCCGACGAAGATGTGCGCGGCCTGCGCATCGGCGATCCGGTAGTTGAACTCGGTGACGTTGCGATCGCCGACGAGCGAGCAGAAGCGCTTGAAGCTGCCGCGCTCCTCGGGGATCGTGACGGCGAACACGGCTTCGCGCGCCTCGCCCACTTCCGCGCGTTCGGCGACGAAGCGCATCCGGTCGAAGTTCATGTTCGCGCCGGACGTGACCGCGACGAGCGTCTGGTTTTCGATCCCGTCGCGTTCCGCGTAGAGCTTCGCGCCCGCGACCGCAAGCGCGCCGGACGGCTCGAGCACGCTGCGCGTGTCCTGGAAGACGTCCTTGATCGCCGCGCACAGGGCGTCGGTGTTGACCGTCACGACGCCGTCGAGGTACTCGCTGCAGAGCCGGAAGGTTTCCTCGCCGACCAGCTTCACGGCGGTGCCGTCCGCGAACAGGCCGACTTCGCTCAGTTCGACGCGCTTGCCGGCTTCCAGCGATTGCGCCATCGCGCACGAATCCTCGGCCTGCACGCCGATCACCTTGATCTCCGGCCGTACCGCCTTCACGTATGCGGCCACGCCGGACGCGAGCCCGCCGCCGCCGATCGGCACGAAGATCGCGTGGATCGGGCCCTGGTGCTGGCGCAGGATCTCCATGGCGATCGTGCCCTGGCCGGCGATCACGTACGGATCGTCGAACGGGTGGACGAACGTGAGGCCGCGCGATTCCTGCACCTTGACCGCGTGCGCGTACGCGTCGCTGTACGATTCGCCCGCCTGGATCACCTCGACGCTCGGGCCGCCGTGCGCGCGCACCGCATCGACCTTCACCTGCGGCGTCGTGACCGGCACGACGATCACGGCCTTGACGCCCATCCGGGCCGCCGAGAACGCAACTCCTTGCGCGTGGTTGCCGGCCGACGCCGTGATCACGCCGCGCGCGAGCGCGTCGGCCGGAATGTGCGCCATCTTGTTGTACGCGCCGCGCAGCTTGAACGAGAACACCGGCTGGTTGTCCTCGCGCTTCAGGTACACGGCATTGCGCAGCCGGGCCGACAGGTTGCGGGCGGGTTCGAGTTCCGTCTCGATCGCGACGTCGTAGACGCGCGCGGTAAGGATTTTCTTCAGGTAATCGTGGGATGCCATGGGCGCTCGCGTGCAGTGCGGAAGCAGACGGTAAAGGATCAATGATAGCGCCAAGGGTCCGTCCGCACGCAACCGGCATGCCCGCTCGCGCGGCCGCGGGGCCGCGCGAGCGGGGCGCCGGCCCGCCGGGCGGCCCTTTTTTACCGGTTTAACCGCGCGGTTACCGACCGGCCGGCCGGCGAATGGCCGTACGAAACCGCGCCGAACCAGGCCTGGCGCGGCTCGCGGCGATAGCCCCACGACCTGTCCGACGTGCCACGCATGGCCCGATCATGGGTTAGAATTCCGTTTTGAATCAAGGATCGGAAGATGCAGAGGCACCCTCGGATCGCCCAGTTGAAGCCGACGCCGCGCGCAGCCACCCCCGCGGCGGAACGGCATGCGCGCCGCGCGCGATCGTGCTGATGGTTCCGAGTGCCGCCAGGCCCTGTCGCCGGCCAGGAGGGGCGAGTCGCCCGCTCCGGCCCCAAGAAGGACAGCCGAGCGCCTGGTAACAGAACAGATTTCCCCAAGATTGCGCCCACGCGCTTGCCGACGCCCGTGCACGGTGTATCGGCCTTCCGAGTCGTCCGAACATGAACGCACCACAAGTTTTCGATCCGCATGGCGCGGCCGCCGCCGTCGCCGCCGACCCCGCGCCCCGCTTGCGCGAGATTCCCTACAACTACACGTCCTTTTCCGATCGCGAGATCGTGATCCGCCTGCTCGGCGCGGAGGCGTGGTCGGTGCTCGACGAATTGCGCGCCGAGCGCCGTACGGGACGCTCGGCACGGATGCTGTATGAAGTGCTCGGCGACATCTGGGTCGTGCGCCGCAATCCGTACCTGCAGGACGACCTGCTCGACAACCCGAAGCGCCGCGCGCTGCTGATCGAGGCGCTGAATCACCGCCTGACCGAGATCGGCAAGCGCCGCAACACCGATCTGTCCGAACATCGGGACGACGCGGGTCGCGAGCGCGCGCTGCGCGTCGAGATGCTCGAAACCGCCGCGCAGCGCGCGGTCGACGATTTCGCCGACGAATTCGAGAAGATGGCCGACCTGCGCCGCCGCGCGACCAAGGCGCTCGGCCGCTGCACGCAGAAGGACAACATCCGCTTCGACGGGCTGTCGCGCGTGTCGCACGTGACCGACGCAACCGACTGGCGCGTCGAATATCCTTTCGTCGTGCTGACGCCCGATACCGAAGCCGAGATCGCGGCGCTGATCAAGGCCTGCTTCGAACTCGGCCTGACCGTGATCCCGCGTGGCGGCGGTACCGGCTACACGGGCGGCGCGGTGCCGCTGACGCCGTTTTCCGCGGTGATCAATACCGAGAAGCTCGAACAGCTCGGCGCGGTCGAGCTGACCGAGCTGCCCGGCGTCGCGCACAAGGTGCCGACGATCTTCTCCGGCGCGGGCGTCGTCACGCGCCGCGTGACCGAGGCGGCCGAAGCGGCCGGCTACGTGTTCGCGGTCGATCCGACCTCGCTCGACGCGTCGTGCATCGGCGGCAACGTCGCGATGAACGCGGGCGGCAAGAAGGCCGTGCTGTGGGGCACCGCGCTGGACAACCTGGCCTGGTGGCGGATGGTCGATCCGGACGGCAACTGGCTCGAAGTCACGCGCCACGAGCACAATCAGGGCAAGATCCACGACATCGCGGTCGCGCGTTTCGAGCTGAAGTGGTTCGACGGCGCGTGCGCGCCGGGCGAGAAGCTGCTGCGCACCGAGATGCTCGAGATCGAAGGCCGCCGGTTCCGCAAGGAAGGGCTCGGCAAGGACGTGACCGACAAGTTCCTCGCCGGCCTGCCGGGCGTGCAGAAGGAAGGCTGCGACGGGCTGATCACGTCCGCGCGCTGGGTGCTGCACAAGATGCCCGCGCACACGCGCACCGTCTGCCTCGAGTTCTTCGGCCAGGCGCGCGAGGCGATCCCGAGCATCGTCGAGATCAAGGATTACCTGTTCGAAACGTCGAAGCAGGGCGGCGCGATCCTCGCGGGCCTCGAGCACCTCGACGAGCGCTACCTGCGCGCGGTCGGCTACGCGACCAAGAGCAAGCGCAACGCGTTCCCGAAGATGGTGCTGATCGGCGACATCGTCGGCGACGATGCCGACGCGGTGGCGCAGGCCACCTCCGAAGTGATCCGGATGGCGAACGGCAAGAGCGGCGAAGGCTTCGTCGCGGTCAGCGCGGAGGCGCGCAAGCGCTTCTGGCTCGATCGCAGCCGCACGGCCGCGATCGCGAAGCACACGAACGCGTTCAAGATCAACGAGGACGTCGTCATCCCGCTGAACCGGATGGGCGAGTACACCGACGGCATCGAGCGGATCAACATCGAGCTGTCGCTGAAGAACAAGCTGCAGCTCGTCGACGCGCTCGAAGCGTTCTTCCGCGGCGGCAACCTGCCGCTCGGCAAGACCGACGACGCGAACGAGATCCCGAGCGCCGAGCTGCTCGAGGATCGCGTGCAGCAGGCGCTGGAATTGCTCAAGCGCGTGCGCGCGCGCTGGGAATTCGTGCGCGACCGGCTCGACCAGCCGCTGCGCGAGGCGCAGCACTACCTCGTCCAGCTCGGCTACGAGGCGCTCGCCGAGAAATTCGCCGACCGCGCCGACGAGCAGCCGGGCGCGACCGTGTTCCACATCGCGCAGGACCGCACGGTCCGCATCTCGTGGAAGCAGGAGATCCGCGCGGAGCTGCGCGCGATCTTCAACGGCGGCGCGTTCAAGCAGATCCTCGACGAGGCGCAGGCAATCCACAAGCGCGTGCTGCGCGGCCGCGTGTTCGTCGCGCTGCACATGCACGCGGGCGACGGCAACGTCCACACCAACCTGCCGGTCAACTCCGACAACTACGAGATGCTGCAGGACGCGCACGCGGCGGTGGCGCGCATCATGACGCTCGCGCGCTCGCTCGACGGCGTGATTTCCGGCGAGCACGGCATCGGCATCACGAAGCTCGAGTTCCTGACCGACGACGAGATCGCCGAATTCCGCGCGTACAAGCGCCGTGTCGACCCGAACGGCCGCTTCAACAAGGGCAAGCTGCTCGACGGCGCGGATCTTCGCAACGCGTACACGCCCAGCTTCGGCCTGATGGGCTACGAATCGCTGATCATGAAGCAGTCCGACATCGGCGCGATCGCCGATTCGGTGAAGGACTGCCTGCGCTGCGGCAAGTGCAAACCGGTGTGCGCGACCCACGTGCCGCGCGCGAACCTGCTGTACAGCCCGCGCAACAAGATCCTCGCGACCTCGCTGCTGGTCGAGGCGTTCCTGTACGAGGAGCAGACGCGCCGCGGCGTGTCGATCAAGCACTGGGACGAGTTCAACGACGTGGCCGACCACTGCACGGTGTGCCACAAGTGCGCGACGCCGTGCCCGGTGAAGATCGACTTCGGCGACGTCACGATGAACATGCGCAACCTGTTGCGCAAGATGGGCAAGAAGAAGTTCAACGCCGGCAATGCGGCGGGCATGTTCTTCCTGAACGCGACCAACCCGCAGACGATCAACCTCGCGCGCGGCGCGATGATGGGCGTCGGCTACAAGGTGCAGCGCTTCGCGAACGACATGCTGAAGAAGGTCGTGACGAAGCAGACGCAGCACCCGCCGGCGACGGTCGGCAAGCCGCCCGTGGTCGAGCAGGTGATCCACTTCGTCAACAAGAAGATGCCGGGCAACCTGCCGAAGAAGACGGCGCGCGCGCTGCTCGACATCGAGGACAACAAGATCGTGCCGATCATCCGCAACCCGAAATCGACGACCGTCGATTCGGAGGCGGTGTTCTACTTCCCGGGCTGCGGCTCCGAGCGCCTGTTCTCGCAGGTCGGCCTCGCGACGCAGGCGATGCTGTGGGAAGCCGGCGTGCAGACCGTGTTGCCGCCGGGCTACCTGTGCTGCGGTTATCCGCAGCGCGGCTCGGGCCAGTACGACAAGGCCGAGAAGATCGTCACCGACAACCGCGTGCTGTTCCACCGGGTCGCGAACACGCTGAACTACCTCGACATCAAGACGGTGGTCGTGTCGTGCGGTACCTGCTACGACCAGCTCGCCGGCTATGAATTCGACAAGATCTTCCCGGGCTGCCGGATCATCGACATCCACGAGTTCCTGCTCGAGAAAGGGATGAAGCTCGATGGCGTGACGGGCACGCGCTACATGTATCACGACCCGTGCCACACGCCGATCAAGACGATCGACCCGGTCAAGCTCGTCAACGAGCTGATGGGCGCGGAGAAGGACGGCTACAAGATCGAGAAGAACGAGCGCTGCTGCGGCGAATCGGGCACGCTCGCGGTCACGCGCCCGGACATATCGACGCAGGTTCGCTTCCGCAAGGAAGAGGAGATCCGCAAGGGGGCCGCGAAGCTGCGCAGCATCCCGGTCGTGGCCGGCAACGCGCCGGCGCCGGTTGCCGCGGCCGCGAACGGCCCGGACGTGAAGATCCTGACGAGCTGCCCGTCGTGCCTGCAGGGCCTGTCGCGCTACGGCGAGGACGCGAACCTCGAGGCCGACTACATCGTGGTCGAGATCGCGCGCCAGGTGCTCGGCGAGAACTGGATGGCCGACTATGTCGCACGTGCGAACCATGGCGGGATCGAGCGCGTGCTGGTCTAATGCGGGCATGACGACCGCCCGACCGGGCTGGGGATGAGCGGGCGCCGGCGCAATCGCGCCGGCGCCCGTCCACATGGGAGCGACGATGGAATGCGTGTTTTGCCGTGAAGACGGCGGCGAGGTGCTCTGGCAGGACGACGCGCTGCGTGTCGTCCTGGCGACGGGCGAGCACGAGTACCCTGGCTTCTGCCGGGTGATCTGGGGCGCGCACGTGGCCGAATTCTCCGATCTCGGCGAGCCTGAGCGGGAACACCTGATGCGCGTGGTGTATGCGGTCGAGCGGGCCGTGCGCCGCGTGATGCAGCCGAACAAGGTGAATCTCGCGAGCCTCGGCAACATGGTGCCGCATGTGCACTGGCACGTGATTCCGCGCTTCTCGAACGACGCCCATTTTCCGCAGCCCGTGTGGGCGCCCCGCCAGCGCAGCGTGTCCGAGGCGCTGCTGCGCTCGCGCGCCGCGCAGGCCTCGCTGCTGCACAATGCGGTGCGCGAGGAAATTCAACGCCTGACCGATTCGAGGCAGCCATGAGCGGTTTGACTTCCACGACGCCGATTCCGTCCGGCGTCGTCGTGCACGCGGTGTCGCGCGTGCTCGAATTGCAGTACCCGAACGGCGACAGCTACCGGATTCCGTTCGAGCTGATGCGCGTCTATTCGCCGTCGGCCGAGGTGCGCGGCCACGGGCCCGACCAGGAGACGCTGCAGACGGGCAAGCGCGAGGTGACGATCACCGCGCTCGAGGGCGTGGGCAACTACGCGCTGCAGCCAACGTTTTCCGACGGTCATTCGACCGGCATCTATTCGTGGGACCTGCTGTTCGAGCTGGCGACGCAGCAGGACGCGCTGTGGCGCGACTATTTCGACAAATTGAAGGCGGCGGGCGTCGAGCGTGACGCCCCGATGCCGGCGGCGAGTGCGTCGCACGGCCACTGCCACTGAAATCGACGGCGCCCGTTCGGCGCCGTCTTGCCATTTACTGAGGATCAACGCGATGAGCAAAACCCACTTCGGCTTCGAAAGCGTCGAGGAAAACGAAAAAGCGAAGAAAGTGGCGGGGGTGTTCCATTCGGTCGCGAGCAACTACGATCTGATGAACGACCTGATGTCGGCGGGCATGCACCGCGCGTGGAAGGCGTTCACGATCGCGCAGGCGAACGTGCGCCCCGGCTTCAAGGTGCTCGACATCGCGGCCGGCACCGGCGACCTGACCCGGTCGTTCGCGAAGGCGGCCGGGCCGACGGGCGAGGTCTGGCACACGGACATCAACGAATCGATGCTGCGCGTCGGCCGCGACCGGCTGATCGACAAGGGGATCGTGACGCCGTCGCTGCTGTGCGACGCCGAGAAAATTCCCTTTCCGGACAACTACTTCGACATCGTCACGGTTGCGTTCGGGCTGCGCAACATGACGCACAAGGATGCCGCGCTGGCCGAAATGCGCCGCGTGACGAAGCCCGGCGGCCGCGTGATGGTGCTGGAATTCTCGAAAGTCTGGGATCCGCTGAAAAAAGCGTACGATCTGTATTCTTTCAAAGTATTACCGTGGCTTGGCGACAAGTTCGCGAAAGATGCTGAAAGTTACCGGTATCTTGCTGAATCTATCCGGATGCACCCCGATCAGGACACGCTGAAGACGATGATGGAACAAGCGGGCCTCGACGCCGTCAAATATTACAATTTGTCAGGTGGCGTGGTAGCTTTACACCTCGGAACCAAGTACTAAGGGGTTCTTTCCATACATTTGTCTTACATCTGGAGAAGCTGATGTCCGAAACGCGTTCGTTGTTCAACCGTAGCAAGCCGTCGAAGCCGTGGGCTCGACGGGTCGGCACGTTGCTGATGGTCGGCCTGCTCACGGCCGGCACGTTCGCATCGCTCGACGCCGAAGCCAAGCGCGTGGGCGGCGGGCGCAGCATCGGCCGCCAGAATTCCACGGTTACGCAGCGCCAGGCCACGCCGCCCGCGCAGCAGCCGATGCAGCAGGCCGCGCCGTCGCAGGCGCAGCGTGCGAATCCGGCCGCACCCGCACCGGCCGCTCAGCCCAACCGCTCGCGCTGGCTCGGGCCGATCGCCGGCCTCGCGGCCGGTCTCGGCATCGCGGCGCTGCTGTCGCACTTCGGCCTCGGCGAGGCGTTCGCCGGCATGATGTCGAACATCATCGTGATCGCGCTGCTCGCGATGGTCGGCATCTGGCTGGTCCGCAAGTTCATGAATCGCCGTCGTCCGCAGGAGCCGGCTTACTCGGTCGGCGGCTCGGCATCGTCGTCGGGCAGCTATTCGCAAGGCTCGTCGCTCCAGCAGGGCGGCACCGGCGGCAACTACGCGGGCAGCGGCAGCAGCTACGCGAACGAGGCGCAAGGCGTGTTCGGCGGCGGTGCCGCTGCCGCCGGCGCGGCTGCTGCTGCGGCAGCGCCGCTCCAGGTGCCGGCCGGCTTCGACACCGAGGCGTTCCTGCGCAGCGCGAAGGTGTATTTCGTGCGCCTGCAGGCCGCATGGGACCAGGGCAACCTGACCGACATCCGCGAGTTCACGACGCCCGAAATGTTCGCCGAGATCAAGATCGACCTCGATTCGCGCGGCGCCGAATCGAACCAGACCGACGTCGTGCAGCTCGAAGCGGAACTGGTCGCGATCGAGGACCGCGGCATCGAGCAGTCGGCGAGCGTACGTTTCCACGGCCTGATCCGCGAATCGGCGAATGCGTCGGCCGCGCCGTTCGACGAAGTGTGGAACCTGTCGAAGTCGGGCAGTCAGGGCTGGCTGCTCGCGGGCATCCAGCAGATCAGCACGCACTGAGCGTAAGCGGCGGTTCGCGCCGCCGCTCACCCGGGCGACGGCCGCCGCACTGCGACAGCTTGCCACCCGGGTGTACGGTCAGGCACGGTCTACCGACGATCCGACGTTACAATAGAAACCCGCGTGGGCGCCCGGCCTGTGCGGGTTTTTTCTTTCCCAGCCCGATGACCTTTGCCGCCAAGCCTTTTGCTGCTGCCGTCAATCACCTGCTCGCCCGCGAATCGTGGGCGCGCGACCGCCTGATTCCCTATGCGGGCAAGACTGCCCGGATCGACGTGCCTCCCGTTACGCTCACGCTGCTGGTGCAGCCCGACGGCTATCTCGCGGCCGTCGACGCGCATGACGCGCAACAGGTCGACGTGTCGATCGCGCTTGCGGGCGACACGGTCGCCGCGTTTCTGCAGGGCGGCCAGGCGGCGGTGATGAAGCACGTGAAGATCGAGGGCGACGCCGAGTTCGCGACGCAGATCGCAAAGCTGGCCGAGCATTTGCGCTGGGAACCCGAAGAAGATCTCGCGAAGCTGGTGGGCGACGCGGCGGCATACCGGATCGCGACCGTCGTGCGCGATGCCGGCGCGCGCGCGCGACGTACCGGCCGCAACGTGCTCGATTCCGTCGTCGAATACTGGCTCGACGAGAACCCGCAAGTCGTCCGGCGCGCGTCGCTCGGCGGCTTCGACGCCGAACTGGCGCGCGCGCGCGATGCGCTCGCGCGGGTCGAAAAGCGGGTCGAGCGACTCGAACAAAAAATCGGCGCGCGCGCGGGCTCCGGCTCGCGCGGCGCGCACTGAGGGCCGCAGGGCATGCGCATTTTCCGTTTCATCAAGATTGTCTACACCGTCATCCGCTTTGGTCTCGACGAAGTGATGCTGTCCCGGATCGACGACCGGCGCGTGAAGCTGCTGCTGCGCATCACGACGATCGGCCGCCGTTTTTCCGATCCGCCGGCCGTGCGGTTGCGCCACGCGCTCGAAAGCCTCGGCCCGATCTTCGTGAAGTTCGGCCAGGTGCTGTCGACGCGCCGCGACCTGCTGTCGGTCGATTTCGCGAACGAACTCGCGAAGCTTCAGGACCAGGTGCCGCCGTTCGAATCGGCCGTGGCGATCGGGATCATCGAGAAATCGCTCGGCGCACCGGTCGACGAGCTGTTCGACGAATTCGAGCGCGAGCCGATCGCGAGCGCGTCGATCGCGCAGGTGCATTTCGCGAAGCTCAAGCAGGGCCCGCACGCGGGCAAGGCCGTCGCGGTCAAGGTGCTGCGCCCGAACATGCTGCCGGTGATCGACTCCGATCTCGCGCTGATGCGCGACATCGCGACGTGGACTGAGCGGATGTGGGCCGACGGCCGGCGCCTGAAGCCACGCGAGGTCGTGGCCGAATTCGACAAGTACCTGCACGACGAGCTCGACCTGATGCGCGAGGCCGCCAACGGCAGCCAGCTGCGCCGCAACTTCGCGGGCCTCGACCTGCTGCTCGTGCCCGAGATGTTCTGGGATTTCTCGACGTCGCAGGTGCTCGTGATGGAGCGCATGACCGGCGTGCCGATCAGCCAGGTCGAGACGCTGCGCTCGGCCGGCGTCGACATCAAGAAGCTCGCGCGCGAAGGCGTCGAGATCTTCTTCACGCAGGTGTTCCGCGACGGCTTCTTCCACGCGGACATGCATCCCGGCAACATCCAGGTGAGCCTCGACCCGAACACGTTCGGCCGCTACATCGCACTCGATTTCGGGATCGTCGGCGCGCTGTCCGATTTCGACAAGAACTACCTCGCGCAGAACTTCCTCGCGTTCTTCAAGCGCGACTACCATCGTGTCGCGACGCTCCACCTCGAATCGGGCTGGGTACCGCCCGAGACGCGCGTCGAGGAACTCGAAAGCGCGATTCGCGCGGTGTGCGAGCCGTATTTCGACCGTGCGCTGAAGGACATCTCGCTCGGCCAGGTGCTGATGCGCCTGTTCTCGACGTCGCGCCGCTTCAACGTCGAGATTCAGCCGCAACTCGTGCTGCTGCAGAAGACGATGCTGAACGTCGAGGGTCTCGGCCGCTCGCTCGACCCCGAACTCGATCTGTGGAAGACCGCGAAGCCCTACCTCGAGCGCTGGATGACCGAGCAGATCGGCCTGCGCGGCTGGTACGAGCGCTTCAAGGTCGAGGCGCCGCAGTGGAGCAAGACGCTGCCGCAGTTGCCGCGCCTGATCCATCACGCGATAGCGGCGCGCCACGACGCGCCGCGCGCGGCGAGCGAGGACCTGATGCGCCAGATCCTGGTCGAGCAGAAACGGACGAACCGCCTGCTGCAGGCGTTGCTGATCTTCGGCCTCGCCGTTGGCGTCGGCGCGCTCGTCGCGCGCGTGCTGATCGTGCTTGCATACGGCACATGACCGACAGGAGCGGGGCGATGTCCGATCCGAAGCACCCGGCCGCACCGTCGGCCGCCGATTTCACGACGCGCGACCCCGGCGACGCGTCGTTCTGGGACGAGCGCTTCGAGCGCGGCGTGACGCCTTGGGAGTTCGGCGGCGTGCCCGAGGGCTTCCGCGCGTTTGCGCACCGGCGCGCGCCGTGCGCGGTGCTGATTCCGGGCTGCGGCAGCGCGCAGGAGGCCGGGTGGCTCGCGCAGGCGGGCTGGCCCGTGCGCGCGATCGATTTCGCCGCGCAGGCGGTGGCCGTCGCGAAGGCGCAGCTCGGCGCGCAAGCCGGCGTGGTCGAGCAGGCCGATTTCTTTGCGTACCGGCCGCCGTTCGACGTGCAGTGGGTGTACGAGCGCGCGTTCCTGTGCGCGCTGCCGCCCGCGATGCGCGCCGACTACGCTGCGCGCATGGCCGAGCTGCTGCCCGCGGGCGGATGGCTGGCCGGCTACTTCTTCCTGATGGCGAAACCGAAGGGGCCGCCGTTCGGAATCGAGCGGGCCGAACTCGATGCGCTGCTCGCGCCGCATTTCGAGCTGATCGAGGATCTGCCTGTGACCGATTCTCTGCCGGTGTTCGAAGGGCACGAGCGCTGGCTCACGTGGCGCCGCCGCTGATGCGCGGGCGTCGCGGCCATTGCCGGAGCGCGCCGGGGTTTCGGCTATAATTCAAGGTTTTGCAAGCCGTTTCCAGTTTCCGCGGGAAAAATATCATGCCGATCTACGCCTATCGATGCGAAGCGTGTGGTTTCGCGAAGGACGTGCTCCAGAAGATGAGCGACGCGCCGCTGTCCCAGTGCCCGGAGTGCGGGAAGGACGCGTTTCGCAAGCAGGTCACCGCTGCGGGCTTTCAGCTGAAGGGCTCGGGGTGGTATGTCACCGATTTTCGGGGCGGCTCGGGCGGCACCAGCGCCCCGGCGACGGCGGCAGGCGACGCGGCGCCGGCAGGCGCGGCGGACGCGTCGCCCGCAGCGGCCGCGCCGGCTGCAACGAGCAGTTCCGAAAGCACGACGACGAGCGCCGCGCCCGCCCCGGCTGCAGCGCCCGCCGCCGGCAGTTGACCGTCGCGGCCCGGCCGGGCCGCGACCAACCCGCGCCGCCGGCGCGGTTCATTGACGGCAGATGATGAAAAAGACGACCCTGAAATCGGTGTTTCTGACCGGCCTGCTGGTTCTCGTCCCGCTTGCGATCACGCTGTGGGTGCTGGGTCTCATCATCGGGACGATGGACCAGACGCTGCTGCTGCTGCCCGAATCGTGGCAGCCCGAGCGGATGCTCGGCTTCCACCTGCCGGGGATCGGCGCGGTGCTGACGCTCGCGTTCATCTTCGTCGTCGGGCTGGCCACGCGGAACTTCATCGGCCAGAAGCTCGTCACGTGGTGGAATGCGGTCGTGCGCCACATCCCGGTGGTCGGGCCGATCTACACCAGCGTCAAGCAGGTGTCGGACACGCTGCTGTCGAGCAGCGGCAATGCGTTCCGCAAGGCGCTGCTGATCGAATATCCGCGTCGCGGCTCGTATACGATCGCGTTTCTGACCGGTACGCCGGGCGGCGACGTGCTCAATCATCTGACGGAAGAGTATGTGAGCGTCTACATTCCGACGACGCCGAACCCGACGTCGGGCTTCTTCCTGATGCTGCCCAAGAGCGAAGTCATCGAACTCGACATGTCGGTCGATGCCGCGCTCAAGTACATCGTCTCGATGGGCGTGGTGGCGCCCCCGGCGCCGGCTCCTGCGCCTGCCCGCCGCCCCGTCGAGCCGCCGCTGTAAGTAACGAATCATCGCCCGGGCCGCGCGTTGCGGCGCCCGTTGATCAAACCGAACGAAAGCAAACATCATGTCGATGCGTACTGAATACTGCGGTCTCGTGACCGAACACCTGCTGGGCCAAACCGTGTCGCTGTGCGGCTGGGTGCAGCGCCGCCGCGATCACGGCGGTGTGATCTTCATCGACCTGCGCGATCGTGAAGGCCTCGTGCAGGTGGTGTGCGACCCGGATCGCGCGGAAATGTTCGCTACCGCCGAAGGCGTGCGCAACGAGTTCTGCGTGCAGATCAAGGGCCTCGTGCGCAACCGTCCGGAAGGCACGGTCAACGCCGGCCTGAAGAGCGGCAAGATCGAGGTGCTGTGCCACGAACTGAACGTGCTGAACGCATCGGTCACGCCGCCGTTCCAGCTCGACGACGACAACCTGTCGGAAACGACGCGTCTCACGCACCGCGTGCTCGACCTGCGCCGCCCGCAGATGCAGCACAACCTGCGCCTGCGTTACCGCGTCGCGATCGAGGCGCGCAAGTACCTCGACGAGCAGGGCTTCATCGACATCGAAACGCCGATGCTGACGAAGAGCACGCCGGAAGGCGCGCGCGACTATCTCGTGCCGTCGCGCGTGAACGCGGGCCAGTTCTTCGCGCTGCCGCAGTCGCCGCAGCTGTTCAAGCAGCTGCTGATGGTCGCGAACTTCGACCGCTACTACCAGATCACCAAGTGCTTCCGCGACGAAGACCTCCGGGCCGACCGTCAGCCGGAATTCACGCAGATCGACTGCGAAACGTCGTTCCTCGGCGAGCAGGAAATCCGTGACCTGTTCGAGGACATGATCCGTCATATCTTCAAGACGACGATCGACGTCGAGCTCGATGCGACGTTCCCGGTGATGCCGTACTCGGAAGCGATGGCGCGTTTCGGTTCGGACAAGCCCGACCTGCGCGTGCAGCTCGAATTCACCGAGCTGACCGACGCGATGAAGGACGTCGACTTCAAGGTGTTCAGCACGCCGGCCAATGCGAAGGACGGCCGCGTCGCGGCGCTGCGCGTGCCGAAGGGCGGCGAGCTGACGCGCGGCGACATCGACGGCTACACGGAATTCGTGCGCATCTACGGCGCGAAGGGCCTCGCATGGATCAAGGTCAACGAGAAGGCGAAGGGCCGTGACGGCCTGCAGAGCCCGATCGTCAAGAACCTGCACGACGCGTCGATCGCGGCGATCCTCGAGCGCACCGGTGCGGAAGACGGCGACATCATCTTCTTCGCGGCCGATCGCGCGAAGGTCGTCAACGACAGCCTCGGCGCGCTGCGCCTGAAGATCGGTCATTCGGAATTCGGCAAGGCGAACGGTCTGGTCCAGGCCGGCTGGAAGCCGCTGTGGGTCGTCGACTTCCCGATGTTCGAGTACGACGACGAGGATGCGCGCTACGTCGCAGCGCACCACCCGTTCACGAGCCCGAAGGACGAGCACCTCGAGTACCTCGAGACCGATCCGGGTCGTTGCCTCGCGAAGGCCTACGACATGGTGCTGAACGGCTGGGAAATCGGCGGCGGCTCGGTGCGTATCCATCGCGAGGAAGTGCAGAGCAAGGTGTTCCGCGCGCTGAAGATCGGTGCGGAAGAAGCGCAACTGAAATTCGGCTTCCTGCTGGACGCGCTGCAGTACGGCGCGCCGCCGCACGGCGGCATCGCATTCGGCCTCGACCGCATCGTCACGATGATGGCCGGCGCCGACTCGATCCGCGACGTGATCGCGTTCCCGAAGACGCAGCGTGCGCAGGATCTGCTCACGCAGGCGCCGAGCCCGGTCGACGAGCGTCAGCTGCGCGAACTGCACATCCGTCTGCGTCAGCCGGAGCAGCCGAAGGCGTAACGCGCCGGCACCCCCGGCCGTGTGTGCGGCGACGCGCACACGACGCACATGAAAAAGGCGCTGCGATGCGCCTTTTTCGTTTTTTGCGGTACAGTCGCAGCACTTGCCGCACGTTCGGCGCAGATGCCCCGCGCGCGGCCCCGTGCCGCATGAAACCAAGATGACGAAGCCGCCGAAAATCCCCGAATCCGTTCTCGTCGTGATCTACACGCCCGACCTCGATGTGCTCGTGATCAAGCGTGCCGACCAGCCCGACTTCTGGCAATCGGTGACCGGATCGAAGGACGCTATCGACGAGCCGCTCGCGGTGACCGCCGCGCGCGAAGTGGCCGAGGAAACCGGCATCGCGGTCGGCACGCCGGACCTGCCCGCCGCGGCGCTCGTCGACTGGCGCCACCGGATCGAATACGCGATCTATCCGCAATACCTGCACCGCTATGCACCGGGCGTCACGCGCAACACCGAACACTGGTTCGGCCTGTGCGTGCCGCGTCGCGTCGACGTGACGCTGTCGCCGCGCGAGCATGTCGATCATGCGTGGCTGCCGTTTCGCGAGGCGGCCGCGCGCTGCTTCTCGCCGTCGAACGCCGAGGCGATCCTGCAACTGCCGGTGCGCACGGCACTCGCGCGCGCGCCGCACGGCTCGTCCGCATGACGGCGGAAGCCCGCAAGCGCTTTGCGCAATTGCGGCAGATGTTCCTGCAGGAACGCGGCTCGGCGTCGCGGCTCGCCTTCACGTCGGGCAATACCGTGCGGCTGTGCGAGGGCGGCGGCGAATTCTTCCGCGCATTGATCGAACGGATCGACGCGGCCCGCGAGCAGGTGATGCTCGAAACCTACATCTTCTGTGACGACGCGGCTGGCCGGCCGGTGTCGGACGCGTTGATCCGCGCGGCGCAGCGCGGTGTGCGCGTGCGCGTGATCACCGACGGCATCGGCACCGCGCGCCTGCCGCTGTTCGACACGTGGGAGGGAGCCGGCGTCGAGCACGCCATCTACAACCGCTTCCTGTTCGGCCGCTTCGGCTTCTCGCGCACGCACCGCAAGCTCGCGGTGATCGACCATGCAACCGCGTTCTGCGGCGGCATCAATCTCGTCGACGACTATGCGCAGAACGGCACGACGCTGCCGTTTCCGCGCTGGGACTTCGCGGTCGAGATGTCGGGGCCCGCGGTGTCCGACGTGCGCGCGGCGTTCGAGCTGCAGTGGCACCGGATCCGGTTCGGGCACAAGCCGTATGCGCAGTACGCGGCCGGCCTGCACGGCGGCGAGGCGTTTCCCGACATGTTCCGGCGCTGGATGCGCAGCCATCGCTGGATCAAGGCCGGCGCGCTGCGTGTCGTGACCGAGCCCAGCGTGGCATTCGTCGCGCGCGACAACGTCGTGAACCGCCGCGCGATCGAGAAGGCCTATCTCGCCGCGATCGGCCAGGCGCGCCAGCGGATCCTGCTCGCGAATCCGTACTTCATGCCGGGCCGCAAGCTGCGGCGCGCGCTGACGGGCGCGGCGCGGCGCGGCGTCGACGTGCGGATCCTGATCGGCCGCAACGAATTCGCCGCGCTCGATACGGCCGTGCCGTTCCTCTATCACGCGCTGCTGCGCGCGGGCGTGCGCGTGGCCGAGTACGACAGGACGATGCTGCACGGCAAGGTGGCCGTGATCGACGACAACTGGGCGACGGTCGGCTCGTCGAATCTGGACGCGCTGAGCCTGATGCTGAACAATGAGGCGAACGTCGTGCTGGTGCGCTACGATGCGGTCACGAACGAGTTGCGCGACGCGATCGCGGCGGCGTTCGCCGACGGCCGGGAGATCGACCCCGCCCGCTTCGCCGCGCGCCCGCGCATCGAGCGCATGCTGAACTGGCTCGCCTATACGGCATATCGCGTCGTGATGAAGGCGCTGACGGTCGGCGGTTACGACTGATACCGACTCAGCACTCGCTTCAAAAAATCTGTCCGCACGTTCGTGCGGAAAAGCCGCTCCGGTCCCGCCGGAATCGCGCAAAATAGCGGCTCGGTTAGACACCGGTTTCTAATAATTTCCTTGTTTCGCGAGCGGCCGCACTCAATAATAGTACGGCCGTTCGATTTTATTCGAACCCCCGAACGGTTACAGAAATAGCTATGCGAAAAGGCGAACAGACGCGTGCCGCGATACTTGAAGCTGCTTTGGATCTCGCCAGCCGTGACGGGCTGGAGGGGCTGACGATCGGTCTGCTGGCCGAGCGCATGCAGATGAGCAAGAGCGGCGTGTTCGCGCACTTCGGATCGCGCGAGGACCTGCAGGTCGAGGTCGTCCGCGAGTATCACCATCGTTTCGAAAACGAGGTGTTCTTTCCGAGCCTGCGCGAGCCGCGCGGCTTGCCGCGCCTCCGGGCGATGCTGTCCCGCTGGACGGAGAAGCGCATCCAGGAGGTGACGACGGGATGCATCTACATCAGCGGCGCCGTCGAATACGACGACCGGCCTGACAGCCCCGTGCGCGAGCAGTTGATCGCGAGCGTGACGGCCTGGCGTGCCGCGATGCTGCGTGCCATTTCGCAGGCGAAGGAAGAAGGCCATCTGCGTGCGGATACCGATCCGGACCTGATGCTCTTCGAGTTGTACAGCTTCACGCTCGGCCTGCATCACGACGCCCGCTTCCTGCATTCGCCGGACGCCGTGCGCCTCACGTGGGCCGCGCTGGAAAAGACGATTGTTTCGTATCAGAGCGAGAGCCGTTAGCGGCGCGTGACCCGCCCGCCAGGAGCTCGAGCCGTTTTGCCCACCTTTGGAGAGAGTCATGGGACAGTACGCCGCGCCGCTGCGCGACATGCAATTCGTGTTGCACGAGCTTCTGAACGTCGAAGCCGAAGTCAAGCAAATGCCCAAGCATGCGGACCTCGACGCCGACACGATCAACCAGGTCCTCGAGGAAGCGGGCAAGTTCTGCTCCGAGGTACTGTTCCCGCTGAACCAGGTCGGCGACCGCGAAGGCTGCACGTATGAAGGCGACGGCGTCGTGAAGACCCCGACCGGCTTCAAGGAGGCCTACCGGCAATACGTCGAGGCCGGCTGGCCGGCACTGGGCTGCGATCCGGACTACGGCGGCCAGGGCCTGCCCGCGTTCGTGAACAACGCGCTCTACGAAATGCTGAACTCGGCGAACCAGGCATGGACGATGTATCCGGGCCTGTCGCACGGCGCCTACGAATGCCTGCACGCGCACGGCGCGCCGGAACTCCAGAAGCAATACCTGCCGAAGCTCGTGTCGGGCGAATGGACGGGCACGATGTGCCTGACCGAGCCGCACTGCGGCACCGACCTCGGCATCCTGCGCACCAAGGCCGAACCGAACGGCGACGGCTCGTACTCGATCAGCGGCACGAAGATCTTCATCTCGAGCGGCGAGCACGACATGTCGAAGAACATCATCCACCTCGTGCTCGCGCGCCTGCCGGACGCGCCGCAGGGCACGAAGGGGATCTCGCTGTTCATCGTGCCGAAATTCGTCCCCGATGCAGCGGGCGAGCCGGGCGAGCGCAACGGCATCAAGTGCGGCTCGATCGAGCACAAGATGGGCATCCACGGCAACTCGACGTGCGTGATGAACCTCGACGGCGCGAAGGGCTGGATGGTCGGTGAGCCGAACAAGGGTCTCAACGCGATGTTCGTGATGATGAATGCCGCGCGCCTCGGCGTCGGCATGCAGGGCCTCGGCCTCACGGAAGTCGCCTACCAGAACTCGCTTACGTACGCGAAGGAGCGCCTGCAGATGCGCTCGCTGACGGGCCCGAAGGCACCGGACAAGCCGGCCGACCCGATCATCGTGCACCCGGACGTGCGTCGCATGCTGCTCACGCAGAAGGCCTATGCCGAGGGCGCGCGCGCGTTCACGTACTGGTCCGCGCTGCAGATCGACAAGGAGCTGTCGCACGGTGACGAAGCGGTGCGCAAGGAAGCGGCCGACCTCGTCGCGCTGCTCACGCCGATCATCAAGGCCTTCCTGACCGACAACGCGTTCGAGTCGACCAACCACGCGATGCAGATCTACGGCGGCCACGGCTTCATCTCCGAGTGGGGCATGGAGCAGTACGTGCGCGACGCGCGGATCAACATGATCTACGAAGGCACGAACTCGATCCAGTCGCTCGACCTGCTGGGCCGCAAGGTGCTCGGCGACATGGGCGCGAAGCTGAAGAAGTTCGGCAAGCTCGTCACGGAATTCGCCGAAGCCGAAGGCGTGAAGCCGGAGATGGCCGAGTTCATCAACCCGCTCGCCGACATCGGCGACAAGGTGCAGAAGCTGACGATGGAAATCGGCATGAAGGCGATGCAGAACCCGGACGAAGTCGGCGCCGCCGCCGTGCCGTACCTGCGCACCGTCGGCCACCTGGTGTTCTCGTACTTCTGGGCGCGCATGGCACGCCTCGCACTCGACAACGAAGCGTCGGGCGATCCGTTCTACAAGTCGAAGCTCGCGACGGCCCGCTTCTACTTCGCACGCCTGCTGCCCGAGACGGCATCGACGATCCGCGCCGCGCGCGCCGGTTCGAAGACGCTGATGGAAGTCGACGAATCGCTGTTCTGACGCGCGTTCGGGCGGCGTGCGCCGCGCGCCGCCCGAGCCCAACGGTTCCTGGTACTCACTTCGCCGTGCAGCCCTTACCTCCCGCGCTGCACGACACTATCCGGAGACATCCCGTGAGCAATTTCCTGATTCGCAAGGTCGCCGTGCTGGGCGCCGGCGTGATGGGCGCGCAGATCGCCGCGCACCTCATCAACGCACGCGTGCCGGTGCTGCTGTTCGACCTGCCGGCCAAGGAAGGCCCGAAAAACGCGATCGCGCTGAAGGCGATCGAGAACCTGAAGAAGCTGTCGCCCGCGCCGTTCGGCGTGAAGGACGACGCGAAGTACCTCGAAGCGGCAAACTACGAAGACGACATCGCGAAGCTCGCCGAATGCGACGTCGTGATCGAGGCGATCGCCGAGCGGATGGACTGGAAGCACGACCTGTACAAGAAGGTCGCACCGCACATCGCGCCGAACGCGATCTTCGCGACCAACACGTCGGGCCTGTCGATCACGAAGCTGTCCGAAGGTTTCTCGGACGAGCTGAAGGCGCGTTTCTGCGGCGTGCACTTCTTCAACCCGCCGCGCTACATGCACCTGGTCGAACTGATTCCGACCGGGCATACGCGCCCGGACATCCTCGACCAGCTCGAGACGTTCCTGACCAGCATCGTCGGCAAGGGCGTCGTGCGCGCGAAGGACACGCCGAACTTCATCGCGAACCGCGTCGGCATCTTCTCGATCCTCGCGGTGATCACCGAGGCCGCGAAGTTCGGCCTGCGCTTCGACGAAGTCGACGACCTGACGGGCAGCCGCCTGGGCCGTGCGAAGTCGGCGACGTTCCGCACCGCGGACGTGGTCGGCCTCGACACGATGGCGCACGTGATCAAGACGATGCAGGACAATCTCGCCGACGATCCGTTCTTCCCGGTCTACCAGACGCCCGCCGTGCTTGCCGAACTGGTGAAGCAGGGCGCGCTCGGCCAGAAGACGGGCGGTGGTTTCTACAAGAAGGAAGGCAAGGCGATCAAGGTGCTCGACGCGAAGACGGGCACCTATGTGGATTCGGGCGCGAAGGCGGACGAAACCGTCGGCCGCATCCTGAAGCGTCCGCCGGCCGAACGCCTGAAGCTGCTGCGTGAAACGGACCATCCGCACGCGCAGTTCCTGTGGTCGATCTTCCGCGACGTGTTCCACTACATCGGCGTGCATCTCGAGTCGATCGCGGACAACGCGCGCGACGTCGACCTCGCGATCCGCTGGGGCTTCGGCTGGAACGAAGGCCCGTTCGAAGGCTGGCAGGCCGCCGGCTGGAAGCAGGTCGCCGAGTGGGTGCAGGAAGACATCGCGGCCGGCAAGGCGCTCGCGAACGTGCCGCTGCCGTCGTGGGTGCTCGAGGGCGCGGTTGCCGAGAAGGGCGGCGTGCACACGGCCGAAGGCTCGTGGGCGCCGGCGGCGAAGCGTTTCGTGCCGCGTTCGGACCTCGCGGTCTACGGCAAGCAGGTGTTCCGCGCGCCGCTGCTCGGCGAAGCCGGCGCCGATCCGAAGACGTACGGCAAGACGCTGTTCGAGACCGACGCCGTGCGCGCATGGGTCGACGACCGTGCGGGTGAGGACGACGTCGTGATCGTGTCGTTCAAGTCGAAGATGAACACGATCGGACCGAGCGTGATCGACGGCCTGGTGCAGGCGATCGAAGTCGCGGAGAAGGACTACAAGGGCGTGGTGATCTGGCAGCCGACGTCGCTGAAGCTCGGCACGCCGGGCGGCCCGTTCTCGGCCGGCGCGAACCTCGAAGAGGCGATGCCCGCGTTCATGATGGGCGGTGCGAAGGGTATCGAGCCGTTCGTGAAGAAGTTCCAGGAAGGCATGCTGCGCGTGAAGTACGCGAACGTGCCGGTGGTCGCAGCCGTGTCGGGCATCGCGCTCGGCGGCGGGTGCGAACTGATGCTGCACAGCGCGAAGCGCGTCGTGCACGTCGAGAGCTACATCGGCCTCGTCGAAGTGGGCGTCGGCCTCGTGCCGGCAGGCGGCGGCCTGAAGGAAGCGGCGCTGCGCGCGGCGGACGCCGCCACGGCCGCGAACGCGACCACCGACATCCTGAAGTTCGTCACGAAGTCGTTCGAGAACGCGGCGATGGCGAAGGTCTCGGCGTCCGCGCACGATGCGCGTGCGATGGGCTACGTGAAGCCGTCCGACACGATCGTCTTCAACGTGTTCGAACTGCTCGACACCGCGAAGAAGGAGGCGCGTGCGCTGGCTGCGACCGGCTACCGCGCACCGCTGCGCGCGAAGGACGTGCCGGTGGCGGGCCGTTCGGCGATCGCGACGATCAAGGCATCGCTCGTCAACATGCGCGACGGCCGCTTCATCAGCGACCACGACTACCTGATCGCGAGCCGCATCGCCGAGGCCGTGTGCGGCGGCGACGTCGAAGCCGGCAGCCTGGTCGACGAGCAGTGGCTGCTCGCGCTGGAGCGTCGTGCGTTCGTCGAGCTGCTCGGCACGCAGAAGACGCAGGAGCGGATCATGGGCATGTTGCAGACCGGCAAACCGGTGCGCAACTGAGCGAGCGGATAACTTTGTATGGGGCCCGGGGCGGCGCTGAAGCGGCGGCCCGGGCCGACAGGAGTCTGAAATGAGCAAACAACTGCAAGACGCATACATCGTCGCCGCCAGCCGCACGCCGATCGGCAAGGCCCCGCGCGGTGTCTTCAAGAATACGCGCCCGGACGAGCTGCTGGTCCACGCGATCAGGTCGGCGGTCGCGCAGGTGCCCGGCCTCGACACGAAGGTGATCGAGGACGCGATCATCGGCTGTGCGATTCCGGAAGCCGAGCAGGGTCTGAACGTCGCGCGCATGGGCGCGCTGCTCGCGGGCCTGCCGCAGACGGTCGGCGGCGTGACGGTCAACCGCTTCTGCGCGTCGGGCATCACGGCGCTGGCGATGGCGGCCGACCGTATCCGTGTCGGCGAGTCGGACGCGTTGTTCGCGGGCGGTTGCGAATCGATGAGCATGGTGCCGATGATGGGCAACAAGCCGTCGATGTCGCCGCACATCTTCGATCGCAGCGAGGATTTCGGCATCGCGTACGGGATGGGCCTGACGGCCGAGCGGGTCGCCGACCAGTGGAAGGTGAGCCGTGAAGACCAGGACGCGTTCTCGGTCGAGTCGCACCGCAAGGCGCTGGCCGCGCAACAGGCCGGCGAATTCAACGACGAGATCGCCGCGTACACGCTCACCGAGCGTTTCCCGAACCTCGCGACCGGCGAAATCGACGTGAAGACGCGCGAGATCGCGCTCGACGAAGGTCCGCGAGCGGATACGTCGATCGAAGGCCTTGCGAAGCTGCGCACGGTGTTCGCGAACAAGGGCTCGGTCACGGCCGGCAACAGCTCGCAGACGTCGGACGGCGCGGGTGCGCTGCTCGTCGTGTCGGAGAAGGTGCTCAAGGAATTCAACCTGACGCCGCTCGCGCGCTTCGTGAGCTTCGCGGTGCGCGGCGTGCCGCCGGAAATCATGGGGATCGGCCCGAAGGAAGCGATTCCGGCCGCGCTGAAGGCCGCGGGCCTGAAGCAGGACGATCTCGACTGGATCGAACTGAACGAGGCGTTCGCCGCGCAATCGCTGGCGGTGATCCGCGATCTCGGCCTCGACCCGTCGAAGGTCAACCCGATGGGCGGCGCGATCGCGCTCGGTCACCCGCTCGGCGCGACCGGTGCGATCCGCGCGGCGACCGTCGTGCACGGCCTGCGCCGCCGCAACCTGAAGTACGGGATGGTCACGATGTGCGTCGGCACCGGCATGGGCGCCGCGGGCATCATCGAACGCCTGTAAGCGGGACGCGACGAAAAGCGACGACGGTGTGCGGGCCACGAGCTCGCGCACCGTTTTTTCATTCCGGTAGGGGACACTCAAAGGAGACGGTTGTGGCCGAAATTCAAGTGGAACGCGCCGACGGCGTGTTGACGATCACGATCGCGCGCCCGGCGAAGAAGAATGCGCTGACGGCGGCGATGTACCAGACGATGGCCGATGCGCTCGCCGAAGCCCAGGAAGACAAGGCGGTCCGCGTGATCCTGCTGCGCGGCAGCGACGGCAATTTCAGCTCGGGGAACGATCTCGAGGATTTCCTGAAGTCGCCGCCGAAGGACGACAACGCGCCGGTATTCCAGTTTCTCGCGCGGATCAGCGGCGCGCAGAAGCCGATCGTGGCGGCGGTGCCGGGCGTCGCGGTCGGCGTCGGCGTGACGATGCTGCTGCACTGCGATCTGGTCTACGCGGCCGATACCGCGATGTTCTCGCTGCCGTTCGTGCAGCTCGGGCTGTGCCCGGAAGCGGCGTCGAGCGTGTTGCTGCCGCGCCTGGCCGGCCATCAGGTCGCGGCCGAGAAGCTGTTGCTCGGCGAGGCGTTCGATGCGCTGGAAGCGCACCGCATCGGCATCGTCAACCGGGTGCTGCCGGCCGCGGAGCTCGATGCGTTCGCGGCGAAGCAGGCGGCGAAGCTCGCGGCGCTGCCGGCGTCGTCGCTGCGCGTGACGAAGGCACTGCTGAAGGATACGGGCGGTGCGGCAACGCCCGCGCGGATGGCCGAGGAGGCGCGTCACTTCTCCGCGATGCTGCGCGCGCCGGAAGCGCGCGAGGCGATGACGGCGTTCTTCGAGAAGCGCAAGCCGGATTTCCGTCAGTTCGACTGACGGAGCGGCGCGTGCCGGCGGCAGGGCCGCCGGCGCGAGGCACGCTCAGGCCGTGCCGTAGTCGACGTGGCCGGTCTCGCGGCAGAAGCTGACGAGCCGCAGGCCGGCCGCCTTCGCGATGTCGATCGCGAGCGACGACGGTGCGGAGATCGTCGCGACCAGCGGGATGCCGACGCGGGCGGCCTTGCGCACGAGCTCGTAGCTCGCGCGGCTCGACAGGAATACGAAGCCGTCGGTCGCGTCGGCGCGAGACAGCACGAGCGAGCCGATCAGCTTGTCCAGCGCGTTGTGGCGGCCGACGTCCTCGAAGGCCGTCCGGATCGCGCCGGTTGCATCGCACCATGCGGCCGCATGCAGGCCGCCCGTGAGCTGCGTGAGCGCCTGATGGGCCGGCAGCGTGCGCGCGGCGCGCGCGAGCGCGTCGGGCGCGAGGCGCGCGAGAAAGCCCGTATCGGGCACGCGTTCGGGCGCGAGGTCGAGCAGGTCGATGCTTTCGATCCCGCATACGCCGCAGCCGGTGCGTCCCGCGAGCGCGCGGCGGCGGTCCTTCAGCGCGGCGAACGCCTGCTGGACGACTTCCAGATGGACTTCCGCGTGCGGCAGCGGCGCGTCGGCGTGCAGGATCACCTCGATGTCCTTGATGTCGCTGCCGCGCGCGACGATGCCTTCCGAGATCGCGAAACCGACCGCGAACGCCTCGAGGTCGCACGGCGTACACATCATCACCGCGTGCGAGATGCCGTTGAAGACGAGCGCGACGGGCCATTCCTGGCCCACGTAGTCGTACGCGGTCTCGACGGTGCCGCCGCGCGTGCGGCGCACGGACAGTTCGACCGCGCCGCGCGGTTCGTCGTGCATTGCACCGGATTCGGTCGGATTCACGAGTACTCCCGTTGATTCGACGCGCGGCCGGCGACAATCGGGTCCGCCGCCTGCGCGCACAGGTTCTAAAATACCTCAGGCAAGCCGGCCGCGCCGGCATCCGCCACATCAGGTAACGACCATGGGACTCAGCGACACTCCACTGCTATTCGATTTCGAACACGAATCGTCGGAAAACTTCACCTATATCCCGATGATCGTGCGTTTCAATCTCGACCGTTTCGGTCTGCGGATCTCGCTCGAGCAGTGGCAACTGCTGCCGCTCGAGGACCGCAAGCTGCTCGCGCGCTTTCCGGCCGACGACGACACCACGATCGAGCCCAACTTCGATCATGCGCTGTTCGAAATGCTGCGCACGCACGCCGATCTGGAACCGTCATGGTTCCAGCCGGACGAGCGGCCGACCTGGCGCGCCGTCGATACGGTGCCGGAGTCGCTCGTGCAGCAGAGCGCGCTGGCCGGGCTGACCGCGCCCGAGCTTGCGCAATGGCGGCGGCTCGCGCCGTTCCAGCGCTATGTGCTGGTGAAGCTGTCGCGCAAGCCGAAACTGAATCACGATTTCCTGCCCGCGATGCGGGAGTTCGGGCTGACCGCCACGCACTGACGGGCGGCCGGCCGCGTCGCCCGCCGGTCAGAGCGGCGGCAGCTGGCGCGGCTTGCGATCCTGGCCGGTCGCGACGTAGGTGAGCGTCGCTTCGGTAACCTTGACGATTTCGCCCATCAGGCGCATGCGTTGCGCGTACACCTCGACGTCGACCGTGATCGACGTGTTGCCGGTGCGCGTGATGGTCGCGTAGAAACTCAGGAGATCGCCGACGAACACCGGCTGCTTGAACAGGAACGAGTTGACCGCGACCGTCGCCACGCGGCCGTTCGCGCGCTGGCTCGCGGGAATCGAGCCGGCGATGTCGACCTGCGACATGATCCAGCCGCCGAACACGTCGCCGTGGACGTTCGCGTCATGCGGCTGCGGGACGACGCGCAGGGCGGGTTGCTTTTGCGGGAGTTCGAGGGTCGAATCGGTCATGGCGGGGGCTTTCATCCTGTAATCAATACGCCGCCGCGCGCAGGCTGGCCGGCGGAAGCGCCGGCAGCGGCGCGAAGCGGCTTCTGCGACAATACAACGTTCGCAAATTGTACGAGAAAGTGAGCGAGCCGGCCGCCGATGCATGCGCCCGGCGGCGCCGCCGACCCTTCCCCCCATGCGCCGATTTCCCGCTTCCGGCGAGCCTGCACAGGCTTCGACCGGGCCCCGCAACGACTGGCAGACCATCCGGTCGCTGCTGCCGTACCTGACCACCTACAAATGGCGCGTCGCGCTCGCGCTCGGCTGCCTGATCGCGGCGAAGGTCGCGAACCTCGGCGTGCCGATCGTGATGAAGCGCATCGTCGACCACCTGTCCTACGTCCAGCAGATCACCGCGCTCGGCCGTGCCGAACAGTCGGCCGGCATCGTGCTCGCGGGCGGGGTGGGGCTGCTGGTCGTCGCCTATGCGTTCGTGCGGCTGTCGACGTCGCTGTTTACCGAGCTGCGCGAGATCCTGTTCTCGAAGGTCACCGAGAGCGCGGTGCGCCGGCTCGCGCTGCAGGTGTTCCGGCACCTGCACGGACTGTCGCTGCGGTTTCATCTGGAGCGCCAGACGGGCGGCATGTCGCGCGACATCGAGCGCGGCACGCGCGGCATCCAGCAACTGATCTCGTATTCGCTGTACAGCATCCTGCCGACGCTCGTCGAGGTCGGGCTCGTGCTCGGCTTCTTCGTGGTCAAGTACGAGGCCTATTACGCTTACGTGACGTTCGCGGCGCTGATCACGTACATCGTGTTCACGGTGAAGGTCACCAACTGGCGCACGCATTTCCGCCGCACGATGAACGAGCTCGATTCGCGTGCGAACTCGCGGGCGATCGATTCGCTGATCAACTACGAGACGGTGAAGTATTTCGGCAACGAGGCGTGGGAAGCGCAGCGCTACGACGAGAACCTGAAGCGCTACCGCAAGGCCGCGATCCGCTCGCAGAACTCGCTGTCGGTGCTGAACTTCGGCCAGCAGGCGATCATCGGCACGGGGCTCGTGTTCATCCTGTGGCGCGCGACGCAGGGCGTGCTCGCGGGCAAGCTGACGCTCGGCGATCTCGTGCTGATCAACACGTTCATGCTGCAGCTCTACATTCCGTTGAACTTTCTCGGCGTCGTCTATCGCGAACTGAAGCAGAGCCTGACCGACATGGACCGGATGTTCGGGTTGCTGTCGGCCGCGAAGGAAGTGGCCGACCGCCCCGATGCGCGGCCGCTCGAGGTGGCCGGTGCGCAGGTGCGCTTCGAGCATGTGAACTTCGCGTACGAGCCGGCGCGGCCGATCCTGCACGACGTGACGTTCACGATCGACGCGGGCACGACGACCGCGGTGGTCGGCCATAGCGGCTCCGGGAAGTCGACGCTGTCGCGGCTGCTGTTCCGCTTCTACGATCTCGACCGGCAGGCCGGCGGCACGATCCGGATCGACGGGCAGGACATCCGCGACGTCACGCAGGATTCGCTGCGCGCGTCGATCGGGATCGTGCCGCAGGACACCGTGCTGTTCAACGACTCGATCTACTACAACATCGCGTACGGCCGGCCCACCGCGAGCCGCGACGAGGTGATCGCGGCCGCGCGCGCCGCGCACATCCACGATTTCATCGAAAGCTTGCCGAAAGGCTATGACACGCCGGTCGGCGAGCGCGGGCTGAAGCTGTCGGGCGGCGAGAAGCAGCGCGTCGCGATCGCGCGCACGCTGCTGAAGGATCCGCCGGTGCTGCTGTTCGACGAAGCGACGTCGGCGCTCGATTCGCGCTCGGAGCGCGCGATCCAGCACGAACTCGACCAGATCGCGCGGCATCGCACGACGCTCGTGATCGCGCACCGGCTGTCGACGGTCGTGCACGCGCAGCAGATCCTCGTGATGGACCACGGGCGGATCGTCGAGCGCGGTACGCACGACGAGCTGGTGCGGGCCGGCGGCCTGTATGCGCAGATGTGGGCGCTGCAGCAGCAGCGCGCGGCGGCGGGCGGGGAAGCGGCCGAGGCCGCATGAGCGGCGCTGCCGCGCCGCGCTGAACGCAGCGGCAAGGCGGTCGGCGGGAACGGCGCGCGGAAGGTGCGCCGGCGCGTTGCCGGGCGCTCGTCGTTCGATGAATCGTCCGGTCGTCCGGTCAGCCCGCGGCGCGCAGCCGCGCGTCGAGCTCGCCGAGCTGCGCGGGCGTGCCGACGTTCTCCCAGATGCCTTCGTACAGTTCGCCGCTCGCGCGGCCGGCCTCGATCGCGGCGCGATAGTACGGCGTCAGCGGGCGCCGCGTGCCGGCCGCGAGATCGCGGAACATCCGTGTGTCGTACAGGCCGATGTTGCCGAACGTGAAGCGCGCGGCGCCGTCGAGCGCGAGGCGGCCGTCGTTGCCGAGCGCGAAGTCGCCGGCGGGGTGGAACGGCGGGTTGGGCACCATCACGAGGTGCATCGCCGGCGCGTCGAGCGCGGCCATCCGGGCGGCGCGCGGCGCGAGCGTACGGTAGTCGAACGCGCAATAGACGTCGCCGCTGACCGCCGCGAACACGGCGGGCTGGCCGTCGCGCGCCAGCAGCGGCAGCGCCTGCGCGATGCCGCCCGCCGTTTCCAGCGCCTCGCCCTCGGCCGAGTACGCGAGCCGCACGCCCCAGCGCGAACCGTCGCCGAGCGCGGCCTCGATCTGTTCGCCGAGCCACGCGTGGTTGATCACGATCGTCTCGATGCCCGCGCGCGCGAGCGCTTCGATCTGCCACACGATCAGCGGCTTGCCGCCTGCTTCGAGCAGCGGCTTCGGGCGGGTGTCGGTCAGCGGGCGCATCCGTTCGCCGCGCCCGGCGGCGAAGATCATCGCCGTGGTCAGGGTGTTGCTCATGTTCGGCCGGGTTTCAGGAGGGTCGGGGCGATCAGAATGTATAACCGACGTCGGCCGCCGCCTTGCCCTCGAGTTCGTCGAGCAGCTTCGCGAATGGCACGAGCGGGCGGTAGCGCAGCGCAACCTTGCGCGCATACGCGCAGAAGCGCGGCAGGTCGTTCAGGTAGTGCGGCTTGCCGTCGCGGTAATGGATGCGCGCGAACAGGCCGAGGACCTTGATGTGGCGCTGCAGCCCGATCCATTCGAGCTGGCGGTAGAACTCGCCGAAATCGGGGTCGACCGGCAGGCCGGCCTTTTTCGCCTTTTCCCAGTAGTACGCGAACAAGTCGAGTTCGAACGCTTCGTCCCAGGTGATGAAGGCGTCGCGCAGCAGCGACACGACGTCGTACGTCAGCGGCCCGTAGACGGCGTCCTGGAAGTCGAGCACGCCCGGGTTCGGCTCGCAGACCATCAGGTTGCGCGGCATGAAGTCGCGCAGCATGAAACCCTGCGGCTGCGCCTGCGCGCTGGCGACCAGCAGCGCGAACGTGCGGTCGAGCGTGCCGCGTATCGCGTCGGTGACGGGTTTGCCGAGGTGGCGGCCGATGAACCATTCGGGCAGCAGCTCCATTTCGCGGCGCAGGAACGCTTCGTCGAACGGCGGCAGCACGTCGGGCCTCGACGTGAGCTGGAAGCGGATCAGCGCGTCGAGCGCGTCGCGCATCAGCGGCCGTGCGTCGGCCGGGGCGGCCGGATCGAGCACCGAGATGTACGACGTGCGGCCGAGATCGGTCACGAGCATGAAACCCGCGTCGAAATCGTGGGCCAGCACGTCCGGCACGTGATCGCCGGCCGCGGCAAGCAACTGCGCGACCTGGACGAATTCGCGGCACTTCTCGGGCGGCGGCGCGTCGACGGCGATCAGCGTGCCGCCGGCGCTGGTGGCCGATGCCACGCGGAAATATCGGCGGAAACTGGCGTCCGACGACGCGGGCGCGAGGGTCGACAGGTCGAGCGCGTAGCGCTCGGCGAGCGGGTGCAGCCACTTGGTGAGCGCTTCGAGGCGGGCGTCGGGCTGGGATGCGGCGGATGGGGGCGTCATGAAACTCGGCGGAGGGGGGAACGTCTTGCCATATAATACCCCACGACTTTTTTGACGCGCCCTGCGTCAGCTTTCCGCCGTGCAGGCTCGCCGCCTGTCGCGCCGGCGCCCGAGATCGCCTCCCCGGTTTGCGCTCAGCCGCAGTCGCGGTGCGACGGCGCGGCCCGTCGCGCGCGAATGTGCCGCGACGGCGCGGTTGACAAGGGGCGATTCGCCAAACGATAGATGCCGCCCAAACCGCTATTCCCGAATGTTTTCCCCGGTGACGGGGCGCCGCGCAAACGGCGGCTCGCGCTCGCGCTGCTGGCCGTGCCCGGCCTCGTGCCGGCGGTGTCGTACGCGCAGCTGTCGGGCGCGGCCGCGCAGCCGCAACCGCTCGACTCGCCGTGGGATCTGCGTCTCGCACCCCAGCTCGAGGATCATCCGCTGAAGGACGGCGAGAAGCCGGCCGCCTTCGTGATCGCCGACCACACGAGCGGCACGGCCGAGCAGGACATGGCCGCGAAAGGCTCCGCCGAGCTGCGGCGCGGCGAAACCGTCGTGAAGGCCGATGCGATCCACTACGATCAGGATACCGACATGGCCAATGCGTACGGCCAGGTCAGGGTGATCAATTCCGGCACGGCGTTCGCGGGCCCCGAGGCGCACCTGAAGATCGAGGCCAACCAGGGCTTCATGACGGCGCCGAAGTACCACTTCAACATGACGGGCGGATCGGGCAGCGCGGAGCGGGTCGACATGGTCGACGACGAGCGCTCGGTGTTCATCAATGGCACCTATACGGCGTGCCAGTGCGCGACGAACCCCGCGTGGTACATCAAGGGCAGCCGCTTCGACTTCGATACGGGCGCCGACGAAGGCACCGTGCGCAACAGCGTGCTGTTCTTCCAGGGCGTGCCGATCTTCGCGAGCCCGTGGATGACGTTCCCGCTGTCGGGCGAGCGGCGCAGCGGCCTGCTGCCGCCGACGTTCTCGATGAACTCGAGCAACGGCTTCGAGCTGACGCTGCCGTACTACTTCAACATCGCGCCGAACCGCGACCTGACGCTCACGCCGCGCATCATCTCGCGGCGCGGCGTGATGGCCGAGGCGACGTTCCGCTACCTGTCGCCGACGTATTCGGGCACGTTTACGGCCAATTACCTGCCGGACGACCGGCTTGCGCACCGTAGCCGCTATGCGATCTACTGGCAGCACCAGCAGAACTTCGGCGGCGGTTTCGGCGGCTACGTCTACTACAACAAGGTCTCGGACAACACGTATCCCGAGGACCTCGGCTCGACGAACCAGTTCATCAACGGCACGCAGGCGCTGTACCAGCAGGAAGCGGGCCTCACGTACAACAACGGCCCGTGGTCGGTACTCGCGCGCTACCAGCACTGGCAGACGCTGCCGCCGTCGACCGCGCCGTACAGCCGCGAGCCGCAGTTGAACGTGAAGTACACGAAGTACAACGTCGGCGGTTTCGATTTCGGCGCGGAAGCCGACTATTCGCGGTTCCGCATCACGACGGCCGATATGACCCAAGGCGACCGGGTCGTATTCAATCCGTACATCGCTTACGGCGTATACGGCCCCGGCTACTTCGTCGTGCCGAAGATCCAGTATCACTTTGCGTCGTACGACCTGAACTACATGTCGTCGACCACGCCGAACAGCCCGAAGCGTTTCACCGAGTCGATCCCGACCGTGAGCTTCGACTCGGGGCTGATCTTTGATCGCTCGGTGCGCCTGTTCGGCCAGGATTTCATCCAGACCCTCGAGCCGCGCCTGTACTACGTGTACACGCCGTATCGCGACCAGTCGAACGCACCGCTGTTCGACACCGCTGAATCGGACTTCGGGCTCGCGGAGATCTACCAGCCGAACACGTTCGTCGGCAACGACCGGATCGCCGACGCGAACCGGATCACGGCCGGCCTGACGTCGCGCTTCATCGATCCGGGCACCGGCGACGAGCGCGCACGGTTCGTGATCGCGCAGCAGTACTACTTCGCCGATCAGCGCGTCACGTTCAATTCCACGCAGCCCGCAGCGCTGGCACGCCACTCGGACCTGATCGTCGGCGCAGCGCTGAAGTTCGGCTCGGGCTTCATGTCCGAGACGGCGTTCCAGTACAACCAGAACAACAACCAGCTCGTGAAGTCGAGCGTCGGTTTCGGCTACAGCCCGGGCGAGCGCCAGGTGATCAACGTCGGCTACCGCTATACGCGCGCGAACACCACGCTCGACGGCCAGCCGATCAACCAGTTCCTGATCTCGGCGCAATGGCCGCTCACGCGCCGCCTGTATGCGATCGGCCGCTTCAATTACGATCTGGCCGGCGATCGCGTGGTCGACGGTCTGCTCGGCTTACAATACGACGCGGATTGCTGGGCGCTCGGGGTCGGCGTGCAGCGGGCCGCGAACGGCGTGAATTCGTCGGGACAGCAGAGCTCGTCGACGCGATTCATGATGCAGCTGACGCTCAAGGGCTTGTCGACGGTCGACAACGGCCTCGTGTCAGCGTTCCGCGCCGGGGTGCCGGGCTATACGCCGCTGCCGCCGCCGCCGCCGCCGATGTCCCGCTTCAGCAACTACGAGTAACGCCGGCGTGTTTGTACCGGTCAGCACGATTTCAATGGAGTTCCAGTGGCAATGAAGAAAACCCTTCGTTTCGCGGCAGTCGTGTCCAGCCTTGCCGCGTCCGCTGCGCTGCTCGCCGCCGCGCCGGCCGCGGCGCAGGCGCTTGGTTCGCAAGGCGCGCAGCTTGCCGACGAAGTCGTCGCTGTCGTCAACAACGACGTGATCACGAGCCGCGAACTCGACCAGCGCGCGGGCCTGATCGCGCGCCGGCTGAAGCAGCAGAACGCACCGGTGCCGCCGGATGACCAGCTGCGCGCGCAGGTGCTGAACCAGATGGTGCTCGAGCGTATCCAGGTGCAGAAGGCCAAGGACGACGGGATTCGCGTCGACGACGCGACCGTGCAGTCCACGCTGCAGCGTCTCGCGCAGGCGAACGGGATGACGCTCGATCAGTATCGCTCGCGTCTCGAGGCGCAGGGCGTGCCCTGGAGCATCTTCACGAGCGACGCGCGTACCGAGTTGATGCTGTCGAAGCTGCGCGAGCGCGAGGTCGACGGCAAGATCACCGTGTCGGACGCCGAGGTCGCGAACTACATCGCGAGCCAGCGCGGGCCGAACGCGTCGCAGCAGCAGGATCTGCGCTTCCAGCACATCTTCATCAAGGCGCCGACCAACGCGCCGCAGGCCGATATCGACGTCGCGCAGAAGAAGGCCGAGGCGCTGCTGCAGCAGGCGAAGTCGGGCGCCGATTTCGAAAAGCTCGCGAAGAACAATTCGGAGGCGAGCGACGCGAAGAAGGGCGGCGACCTCGGCTTCAAGGCGCCGAGCGCGCTGCCGGCCGACGTCGTCAGCGCCGCCTCGACGCTGCGTCCGGGCGAGGTCAACCCGACGCTGATCCGCGTGCCGGACGGTTTCGAGATCGTGCGTCTCGTCGACCGTCGCCAGAGCCAGGGCGCGAGCGCCGCGGCGCCGAAGATCGTCCAGACGCACGTGCGCCATATCCTGCTGCGCGTGGGCGAGGGCAAGTCGGAAGGCCAGGCGCGCCAGCAACTGCTCGACATCCGCAACCAGGTCGAGGCCGGCGGCGATTTCGCGAAGTTCGCGCGCACCTACTCGCAGGACGGTTCGGCGTCGCAGGGCGGCGATCTCGGCTGGATCAGCCCGGGCGAGACCGTGCCGGAATTCGAGCGCGCGATGAACAACCTGCAGGACGGCCAGATCAGCCAGCCGATTCGTACCGAGTACGGCTACCACCTGATCCAGGTGCTGGACCGCCGCGAGGCGGAAGGCTCGGTGCAGCAGCAGATGGATATCGCGCGTCAGGCGATCGGCCAGCGCAAGGCCGAGCAGGCTTATGCCGACTGGCTGCGCGAGCTGCGCGATTCGTCGTACGTGCAGTACAAGATCGGCGGCATCGGCCCGGCGAACTGAGCGAGCATCGGATGACCACGCCCGCGCTGCAGATCGCGATCACGACCGGCGAACCCGCAGGGGTCGGCCCGGAACTGACCGTGCTGGCGCTGCGTGACGCCGCGCAGCGCTGGCCCGACGCGCATTTCACCGTGCTCGGCGACGCGGCGCTGCTCGACGCACGGGCGGCGGCCGTCGGTGCCGACCGGGCCGCGCTGGCCGGCGGCGGGCCGGTGTCGATCGTGCATCGCGCGCTCGCGATGCCTGCGCGGGCGGGCGAGCTGGACGTGGCGAACGGCCGGTACGTGCTCGAGCTGCTCGACGCAGCGATCGACGGCGCGCTGGCAGGCCGCTACGACGCGATCGTGACCGCGCCGCTGCAGAAGAGCACGATCAACGATGCGGGCGTGCCGTTCACCGGCCATACCGAATACCTGGCGGAGCGCACGCATACGCCGCGTGTCGTGATGATGCTGGCGGGCACCGGCGAGCGGCCGCTGCGCGTCGCGCTCGCGACCACGCACCTGCCGCTGAAGGACGTGTCGGCCGCGCTGACGGTCGACGGGCTCGTCGAGACGCTCGCGATCATCGATCGCGACCTGCGGCGCGACTTCGGCCTTGCGGCACCACGCATTCTCGTGACTGGCTTGAATCCGCATGCGGGCGAGAACGGTTATCTCGGCCGCGAGGAGATCGACGTGATCTCGCCGGCGCTGGCCCGCGCGAAAGCGCAGGGCATCGACGCGCGCGGCCCGTATCCGGCCGACACGCTGTTCCAGCCGCGCCACCTCGCCGACGCCGATTGCGTGCTCGCGATGTTCCATGACCAGGGCCTGCCCGTGCTGAAGTATGCGACGTTCGGCGAGGGCATCAACGTGACGCTCGGGCTGCCGATCATCCGTACGTCGGTCGATCACGGCACCGCGCTCGATCTGGCCGGTACGGGCCGCGCCGATCCGGGCAGCATGATCGCCGCGCTCGACACGGCCGTCACGATGGCGCGCCACCGCCGCAGGGCCTGACGCGGCCCGGCTTCACCTCATTCGTCGCATTTTTCGTTTTACTCAGTCGATGTCGAACAGCAGACAGCACCAAGGCCACTTCGCGCGCAAGCGCTTCGGGCAGAACTTCCTCGTCGATCACGGCGTGATCGACTCGATCGTCTCGACGATCGGTCCCGCGCGCGGCCAGCGCATGGTCGAGATCGGCCCCGGTCTCGGCGCGCTGACCGAGCCGCTGATCGAGCGCCTCGCGACGCCCGAGTCGCCGCTGCACGCGGTCGAGCTCGACCGCGACCTGATCGGGCGCCTGCAGCAGCGTTTCGGCGCGCTGCTCGAGCTGCACGCGGGCGACGCGCTCGCGTTCGACTTCCGGTCGCTCGCGGCGCCCGGCGACAAGCCGTCGCTGCGGATCGTCGGCAACCTGCCGTACAACATCTCCAGCCCGCTGCTGTTTCACCTGATGACGTTCGCCGATGCGGTCATCGACCAGCATTTCATGCTGCAGAACGAGGTCGTCGAGCGGATGGTCGCGGAGCCGGGCACGAAGGCGTTCTCGCGTCTGTCGGTGATGCTGCAGTACCGCTACGTGATGGAAAAGATGCTCGACGTGCCGCCGGAATCGTTCCAGCCGCCGCCGAAGGTCGATTCGGCGATCGTCCGGATGATTCCGTACGAGCCGCACGAACTGCCGGACGTCGATCCCGCCTTGCTCGGCGAAATCGTCACCGCGGCCTTCTCGCAGCGTCGCAAGATGTTGCGCAACACGCTCGGCGACTATCGCGAGACGATCGATTTCGACGCGCTCGGCTTCGATCTCGCGCGCCGGGCGGAAGACGTGAGCGTGGCCGAATACGTGGGCGTGGCGCAGGCGCTCGCGACGGTGCGCAAGGCCGGATGACGCGCGCGGCATGCGCCGCGCCGCTCGTGTCGAAGAGGCTGCCCGACGAGGCAGCCTTTTTGTTGCGTGCGCGCCGTCACGCCCGCCTGCGTGGCGGTGCGTTGACGAGCGCGATGCCGGCTAGCACGAGCGCGGCGGCCGACAGGAAGCGCCAGCCGACCGATTCGCCGAGGAGCAGCACGCCGAATGCGACGCCGAACAGCGGCGACAGGAACGTGAAGACGGACAGCCGCGACGCGCTGTAGCGCGTCAGCAGCCAGAACCACGACAGGTAGCTCACGAACGCGACGATCGCCGACTGGTATGCGAGGCTCGCCAGCGCGAGCGGCGTGACGCGTGCGAACGACATCTGGCCGGACAGCGCGGCGAGCGCGATCAGCACGACCGCCGACACCGCGAGCTGGTAGAACAGCGTCTTGCTTGCGCTCGCCCGCGCGAGCGCCGTCGAGCGCACGACGACGGTCGTCGCGGCCCACATCGCGCCGCCGAGTATCCCGAGCGCGTCGCCCGCCAGCCCCGCGAGCACGGACGCGCCCGGCGCGCGCGGCTTCAGGAAGCCGTCCGCGAACGCGAGCGCGATCCCGGCGAACGCGAGGCCGATGCCGGCCCATTGCATGCGCTGCAGCCGTTCGCCCGGTGCGAACAGGTGCAGGCCGAGCGCGGTGAAGCACGGCGCGGTGTACAGGAAGATCGCCATGTGCGACGCGCTCGTCAGCGTCAGCCCGAAAAACACGCAGATGAATTCGCCGGCGAACAGCGCGCCGGCCGCGAGGCCCGCGCCGAACGTACCGTCCGCCTGGAACAGCGGCGTGCCGCGCGTGCGGGCCCAGCCCCACAGCAGTACCGCGGCGATCGCCGAACGCAGCCCGGCCTGGAACATCGGCGCGATCGCCGCGTTCGTGCTCTTGATGGCGACTTGCTGGAAGCCCCAGATCGCGCACAGCAGCAGCATCAGGCCGGCGGCGCGCATGTCGGGCGCGCGGCGCGCGGGGGCGGCGGCGAGCGTGCTCATCGGCGGGCCTCGCCGGTTCGGTACGATGGCGGGGAGACCGGAAGGACGGCGCGCTCGAATCGACGGTTTCGCACGGCAGGGTGGCGGTATCGGAGAGTGGAGGGTCGCGTTCGGGGCGGATGACATGCCCGCTTTTGGTGCGAGGTGGAAGGATGTTACCCGATCGGCGGGGCGGCCGGGCAAGCCGGATCGCGCTGTTTCCGGTCGCCGGGCTCGCGCCGGTGCGGCTCGATCCGATCCGCCGCATCGGCCGGGCGCCTCCGGCGGAGTTCCCCCGACTCTGGTAGAGTTTCCGGTTCTGGAAAGTCCCCACAGGAGTACAACACATGCGTTTGCTGCATACGATGCTGCGAGTCGGCGATCTCGACCGCTCGATCAAGTTCTACACCGAATTGCTCGGCATGAAGCTGCTGCGTCGCGAGGATTATCCGGAAGGCAAGTTCACGCTCGCATTCGTCGGCTACGAAGACGAAAGCACGGGCACCGTGATCGAGCTGACCCATAACTGGGATACGCCGTCCTACGATCTCGGCAACGGTTTCGGCCATCTGGCAGTGGCGGTCGAGGATGCCTACGCGGCCTGCGAGAAGATCAAGGCGCAGGGCGGCAAGGTCACGCGAGAAGCGGGCCCGATGAAGCACGGTACGACCGTGATCGCGTTCGTCGAGGATCCTGACGGCTACAAGATCGAGTTCATCCAGAAGAAGGCGCACTGAGCGCGGGATGAACGGGCCGTGGCGGCGTGCCGCGGCGGCACGGACGGGCGGTGCGGGGCGACCTGCACCGCCCGTCCGCGTTTACGGTGCGGCCGCGCGCGTCACAACGACGGCAGCAGCTCGGGCGGGTGATGCTTGAGCGTGTGCCGCGCCTCGCGAAACTCGGGGAAGATCGATTCGACGGTCTGCCAGAACGCCGGGCTGTGGTTCATCTCGCGCAGGTGCGACAGTTCGTGCGCGACGACGTAGTCGATGATCGACATCGGGAAATGGATCAGCCGCCAGTTCAGGCGGATCTTGCCGTCGCTCGAGCAACTGCCCCAGCGCGTCGCGGCCGACGACAGCGCATACATCGAATACGTGACGCCGAGCTTTTCCGCATAGACCGCAAGGCGTTCGCCGAAGATGCGTTTCGCCTCGCCCTGCAACCAGCCCTGCACGCGATCCTTGATCTGCTGCATGTCGGCCTGCACGGGCAGCGGCAGCGACAGCCGCAGCGCGTCGGCATCGAACGCGACGGCGCCCGCGCCGAGCGCGATCGTCACCGTCTTGCCGAGATACGGGAGCTGCGCGCCGTCGCGCCAGTCGATCTGCGGCAGCGCGCGCTGCTCAGTGCGCGTCTTCCATTCCGCGAGCTTCGCGAAGATCCAGCGCTGCTTCTCGGCGATCGCGGCTTCGATGTCGGCGAGCGTGACCCAGCGCGGCGCGGTGATCGACAGCCCGCTGCCGTCGATCGTGAAGCCGATCGTGCGGCGCGCCGAGCGCTTCAGGCGGTATTCGAGCACACGGCTGTCGAGTGCGAACGTGCGCACTCGGGAGCGGTCGGGCGCCGGACCGGGATCGAGGGGGGCGGCGGGCGACGCGTCGGGCGGCGCCGGCGGCGTGGCGGGCGCCGACGGCGCGGCGGCCGGCCCGTCGAAGAGCGGCAGGTCCATCTGGCGATGATCGAGGGCCACGACGGCTGGCCGTGGCCGCGGACGCTGTTTCATCAGTTCGCTTCTTTTTGTCGTACGCAACGGCGGCAACCTGCGGGATTCAGACACGCGCGGCATCGCGCGTGCCGGCATTGCCCGCCGGGCGATACGAATCCGGATCGATCCGGCGCATTTCCGCTTCGATCCATGCTTCGACCTGCGAGTTCAATGCATCGGGCGTCATGCCGTCGACGGGGATCGGCTTGCCGATCGACACGGTGACGACGCCCGGGAATTTCGTGAACGAGTTGCGCGGCCATACCCTGCCCGCATTGTGCGCGATCGGCACGACGGGCGCGCCGGTTTCGATCGCGAAGCGCGCGCCGCCAGTCTTGTACTTGCCCTGCTTGCCGACCGGCGTGCGCGTGCCTTCCGGGAACATGATCATCCATGCGCCTTCCGACAGGCGCTTCTTGCCCTGGCGGATCACCGAATTGAACGCGTTCTTGCCTTCCTTGCGGTTGATGTTGACCATGTGCAGCAGCCCGAGCGCCCAGCCGAAGAACGGCACGTACAGCAGCTCGCGCTTGAACACGTAGCAGAGCGGCTTCGGCATCAGCGCCGGAAACGCGAGCGTCTCCCACGCGGACTGGTGCTTCGACAGCAGCACGGCCGGACCGTCGGGCAGGTTCTCGAACCCTTCGATCCGGTAACGGATGCCGTTCAGCCAGCGCACGACCCACAGCGTCGACTTGCACCAGCCGGCCGCCATCCAGTAGCGGGCGTCGGGGCGCATGAACGGGAATGCGATGAAGCACGCGGTGGCGTACGGCACCGTGTACGCGATGAAGTAGATCAGCAGCAGCAGGGAGCGAACGAAGCGCATCGGCGTGGGTCTGGCGTGAGGGAGGATGCGCGCGGCGGCTGCATCACTCGTAATCGTGTGAAAGGAAATCGAGCGCGAAGGCGCGCAGATCGTCGTGGACCTTCGTGCCGGGCGGCAGGTTGCCGGCGGCGAGCGTCTTCTTGCCCTTGCCGGTCAGCACGAGGTGCGGCCGGAAGCCGACCGCGACGCCGGCCTGCAGGTCGCGCAGCGAATCGCCGACGACCGGCGTGTGATCGGGATCGAGTTCGAAGCGCTCCGCGATCATCTGCATCATGCCGGGTTTCGGCTTGCGGCAGTCGCAGTGATCCTCGGCCGTGTGCGGGCAGAAGAACACGGCGTCGATGCGCGCGCCGACCGCGGCCGCCGCGCGATGCATCTTCAGATGCATCTCGTTGAGCGTGGCCATGTCGAACAGCCCGCGACCGATGCCGGACTGGTTGGTCGCGACAACCACGCGGTAGCCCGCGTGATTGAGCCGGGCGATCGCCTCGAGGGCGCCGGGCAGCGCGATCCATTCGTCGGGCGTCTTGACGAACGCATCCGAATCGACGTTGATCACGCCGTCCCGGTCGAGGACGACGAGCTTGCGGTTGGGGCTGGTCGGCATCGTGCGGCCCTTATGCGGCGAGCTTCGAGATGTCGGCGACGCAGTTCATCTGCTGATGAAGCGCGGACAGCAACGCGAGACGGTTCGCACGCAGCGCAGGATCTTCCGCGTTGACCATCACGTCGTTGAAGAACGTGTCGACCGGCGCGCGCAGCGCGGCGAGCGCCGACAGCGCGCCCGTGTAGGCGCGTGCCGCGAGCTGCGACTGCACGTGCGGCGTCACGGCCTCGAGCTGTTCGTGCAGCGCCTTCTCGGCGGCCTCGACGAGCAGCGTCGGCTGCACCGTGCCGTTCGCGCCGCCTTCCGACTTCTTCAGGATGTTCGATATCCGCTTGTTCGCGGCCGCGAGCGCCTCGGCTTCCGCGAGGCGCGCGAACTCGCGCACCGCGTCGAGACGCGCGACGAGATCGTCGACGCGCGTCGGGTTCAGGCTCAGCACCGCGTCGATTTCGCCGGCCGAGTAGCCGCGCTCGCGCAGCAGGCCGCGCAGGCGATCCATGAAGAACGCGAGGATCGCATCGGTCGACTCGGCCACGCCCGGCACGCCTTCGAAGCGGGCGTGGGCCGTGCGCAGCAGCGACACGAGATCGAGCGGCAACTGCTTCTCGAGCAGCAGGCGCAGCACGCCGAGCGCGTGGCGGCGCAGCGCGAACGGATCCTTCTCGCCGGTCGGCGCGAGGCCGATGCCCCAGATGCCGACGATCGTCTCGAGCTTGTCGGCGAGCGCGACGGCGGTCGAGACGGGCGTGGTCGGCAGCGCGTCGCCGGAGAAGCGCGGCTGGTAGTGTTCGGCGCAGGCGAGCGCGACGTCGTCGGCTTCGCCGTCGTGGCGCGCGTAGTACGTGCCCATCGTGCCCTGCAGCTCGGGGAACTCGCCGACCATGTCGGTCAGCAGGTCGGCCTTCGCGAGACGCGCGGCGCGCTTCGCGTGCACGGCGTCGGCGCCGATCGCGGGCGCGATTTCACCGGCCAGCGCCTCGAGGCGCTCGACGCGTGCGAGCGCCGAACCGAGCTTGTTGTGATACACGACGTTCGCGAGCTGCGGCACGCGGTCGGCGAGCGGCTTCTTCTTGTCCTGCTCGAAGAAGAACTTCGCGTCGGCGAGGCGCGGGCGCACGACGCGCTCGTTGCCTTCGATGATCTCGCCCGGCGTCTTCGTCTCGATGTTCGACACGATCAGGAAGCGCGAGCGCAGCTTGCCGGCGACGTCGGTCAGCGCGAAATACTTCTGGTTCGTCTGCATCGTGAGGATCAGGCATTCCTGCGGGACCTGCAGGAATTCGTCCTCGAAACGGCACGGATAGACGACCGGCCATTCGACCAGCGACGTCACTTCGTCGAGCAGCGCTTCGGGCATCACGACGGTGTCGCCGTTCGCGTGCTCGTTCAGCTGCGTGCGGATCGTTTCGCGGCGATCGGCGAAGTGCGCGATCACGCGGCCCTTGTCGCGCAGCGTGTCGGCGTACGCGCGCGCATGCTGGATCGCGACGAGGCCGTCGGACAGGAAGCGGTGGCCGAGCGTGGTGTCGCCGGCGTCGACGCCGAACGCGGTGACCGGCACGACGCGATCGTCGTGCAGCACCGTCAGGCGGTGTACCGGGCGCACGAACTTCACGTCGGAGCCGTCCGGGCGCTGGTACGTCATGAATTTCGGGATCGGCAGCTTCGCGAGCGCTTCGTCGAGCGCCGCCTGCAGGCCTTCGGCGAGCGTGGCGCCGGCCGCCGAATAGTTGATGAAGAACGCTTCGGCCTTGCCGTCCTGCGCGCGCTCGAGATCGGCGATCGACAGGTTCGGGTGGCCGAGCGCCGCGAGCTTCTTCGCGAGCGGGGCCGTCGGCTTGCCTTCGGCGTCGAGCGCGACCGACACGGGCAGGACTTTTTCTCGGACCTGCCTGTCGGGTGCGACGGCGCGGACGTTCTGCACGACGACCGCGAGGCGGCGCGGCGTGGCGTAGCGTTCGAACACGAGTTCGCCTTCGACGAGGTCGCGCGCCGCGAGGCGTTGCGCGAGACCTTCGGCGAATGCGTCGCCGAGGCGCGCGAGGGCCTTCGGCGGCAGCTCTTCGGTCAGCAGTTCGACGAGCAGGGGGGCGGGATGATTGTGCGTCATGGTTGGAATGAATCTCGTCTCGTCAGTCCTGATCGATCTTGCGTTCGACCTTGAGCGGCGGCGCCCATGCCGGCTGCGCGGCGTCCTGGGCGTCGGTGGTGAGGCCCGGCACGCCCGGCGGGTTGCCGAGCATCGGGAAGCCGAGCTTCTCGCGCGAGTCGTAGTAAGCCTGCGCGACGAGGCGCGACAGTGCGCGGATGCGGCCGATGTACGCCGCCCGCTCGGTCACCGAGATCGCGCCGCGCGCGTCGAGCAGGTTGAACGTGTGGCCGGCCTTCAGCACGAGCTCGTACGCGGGCAGCGCGAGCTTTGCGTCGATCATCTTCTTCGCTTCGGCTTCGTAGCTGTTGAAGAACGTGAACAGCAGGTCGACGTTCGCGTGCTCGAAGTTGTAGGTCGACTGCTCGACCTCGTTCTGGTGGTATACGTCGCCGTACGACAGGCGGCGCAGCTCGGGGCCGTTCGGGCCCTGTTCCTCCCACTCGGTCCACACGAGGTCGTACACGTTCTCGACCTTCTGCAGGTACATCGCCAGGCGCTCGAGGCCGTACGTGATCTCGCCGAGCACCGGCTTGCATTCGAGGCCGCCGACTTCCTGGAAATACGTGAACTGCGTGACTTCCATCCCGTTCAGCCACACTTCCCAGCCAAGGCCCCACGCGCCGAGCGTCGGGTTTTCCCAGTCGTCCTCGACGAAGCGCACGTCGTTCTGCTTCAGGTCGAAGCCGAGCGCCTCGAGCGAGCCGAGGTACAGGTCGAGGATGTTTTCCGGCGCCGGCTTGAGCACGACCTGGTACTGGTAGTAGTGCTGCAGGCGGTTCGGGTTCTCGCCGTAGCGGCCGTCCTTCGGGCGGCGCGACGGCTGGACGTACGCGGCGCGCCACGGCTCGGGACCGACCGCGCGCAGGAACGTGTGGACGTGCGACGTGCCCGCGCCGACTTCCATGTCGATGGGCTGGAGCAGAGCGCAACCCTGCTTGTCCCAGTAGGACTGCAGCGTCAGGATGATTTGCTGAAACGTAAGCATGAAGAGCCTTCGTGGCGCTGGCGCTCCGTTGCGGGCGGCGCTCCGGGCGGGGCCCGGAGGGTCGGCTCGCGCGGCGGCGCGGCTTGTTAGTGTGCTGAAACGCGTAATTTTACCGGATCGGCGACCGGATGCGCCGGAACGCGGGCGGGTGCACCGCCGGCACCGTTCCGGCGGCCCGCGCAGGGGCGGCCGGCGCATATCGTACGGCCGCGCGATGCGCGCCGCGGCACGCGTGCCCGCCGCTTCGCGCGGGCGTTAAGATGCGCATATTGCGGCACACGACGCGTGCCGCGCCAACGCTTGCCGCTGCCGACCGCATGGACGATCCGAACGACATCCTCATTCCGCTGCTGCCCCCCTTTCTCGCGCTGCTCGGGCAGGCGGCCGACGCGCAGGCGCGCGGCGAGCACGCCGCGCACGATCTGTGGCTTGCCGCCGCCGCGCATCTGCATGCGACCGACGCCGACGCGCTCACGCAGCTTACCGGCGCGCTCGTCGCGCGGCAGCGCACGGCCGATGCGATCGCGCTCGCCGAATGCGCGGTGCGCGTGCAGCCGGGCGCCGCGGCGTACTTCAATCACGGCTACGCACTGCAGATGGCCGGGCGTCACGCGGATGCCGTCGCACCGTATCGCGCGGCGCTGGCGCTCGATGCCGACCGGCCGTCGCTGCGCAACAACCTCGCGATCGCGCTGCGGCTGTCGGGCAGCCCTCGCGCGGAGGAGATCGCGCTGCTCGATGCGGCGGTAGACGCCGATCCGAGCGACGTGCAGGCATGGACCAACCTCGTCGTCGCGCGGATCGCGACGCAGGACCTGGACGGCGCGCTCGCGTGCGCCGCCCGGCTCGTCGAGCTCGCACCCGACAACGCGCTGGCGATGAACAACGCCGCGATGGCGATGAAGGAGGCACAACGCTGGGACGACGCCGAGCGCTACGCGGCGCGCGCGTGCGAACTGGCGCCCGACGACGCGTCGTTCCGCTTCAACCTGGCGATCATCCAGCTCGTGCGCGGCAACTACGCGGCCGGCTGGCGCGGCCACGAGGCGCGCTGGGACGGCGCGGGCGAGTTGCGCGGCCGCCGGCCGGTGCTGCCGGGCCCGCGCTGGCAGGGCGAGCCGCTCGCCGGCAAGACGCTGCTCGTGTGGGGCGAGCAGGGGCTCGGCGACGTGCTGCAGTTCTGCCGGTTCGTCGAGCCGCTCGCCGAACGCGTACATCGCGAGGGCGGCCGGCTGGTGTGGAATACGTTCCCGGCGGTCGGCGCGCTGATGCAGCGCAGCCTCGGCGCGCACGCGGACGTGTTCGGCGCGGGCGGCGGCGTCGACGTGCTGCCGGCGTTCGATTACGAGGTGCCGCTGATCGGCCTGCCGCTGATGCTCGGCATGGAAATGTCGACGCTCGCGTCGTCGGTGCCGTACCTGCGGGCCGATCCGGAGGCGCGCGACGCGTGGCGCGCGCGGCTCGCGGGCGACAGGCGTCTGAAGGTCGGGCTCGTGTGGACGGGCAGCGTGGGGCACCAGCGCAACCCGTTCCGGCGCGTCGGGCTCGAGCGCTACGCCGACGCGTTTCGCGGGCTCGACGGCGTCGCGTTCCATTCGCTGCAGCCGGGTGCGCACGCGGATGTCGCGGAGGCGCGCGCGGCCGGCTTCGCGATCGAGGATTTCACCGCGGAATTGACGAGCTTCGACGACACGGCTGCGTATATCGGTGCACTGGATCTCGTGATCACCGTGTGCACGTCGGTCGCGCATCTGGCGGGCGCGCTCGGCGCGCGCACGTGGGTGCTGCTCGACGTGAATCCGCACTGGCCGTGGTTGCTCGAACGCAAGGACAGCCCGTGGTATCCGACCGCGACGCTGTACCGGCAGCCGACGTTCGGCGCATGGGAGCCGGTGATGGCGGGCGTGAGCCGCGATTTGCGGAGCCTGCTGGCCGGGCATGCGCAGCCGCGGGGCTGAGCGGTCATCCGTCGCGTCGATCGGGCTCGCTGCGATTGCTTTCCCCGGGCGCCTGCGGTGCATGGCAGTGCCGGATCCTTACCCGATCGAATCGAGGGCGGTCGGCCGTTCTTCGTCTCGTAGCAAGGATGCCTGTCGTTCGCGGTGCGTTCGACCTGGTGGCGTGCATGCCGGCATGCACGCCCCGTGTCCGCGAACCGGCATCACCGCCGGCGCAGCCTCGGCCCGAACGCGAACCCGAACGCGAGCAGCACCAACGACACAGCGAGCACGATGTTGTTGCCGCTCGTCACGTACGGCGTGAAGCCGCTCGTGCCTTCGATCCGCACGTCGAGCGAGCCGATCGTGAACGGCTTCAGCTGGCCGAGCACGCGCCCGTGCGCGTCGATCGCGGCCGTCATCCCGGTGTTGGTCGAGCGCAGCATCGGCCGGCCCGTTTCGAGCGAGCGCATCCGCGCGATCTGCAGGTGCTGGTCGAGCGCGATCGTGTCGCCGAACCACGCGAGGTTCGTCACGTTGACGAGCACGCCGGGCGGCTGCGGATTGTCGCGGATCGTTGCGGCGATTTCCTCGCCGAACAGATCCTCGTAGCAGATGTCGGCCATCACCGGCTGGTTGTGTACCAGGAACGGCTTCTGCACCGGCGCGCCGCGCGCGAAGTCGCCGAGCGGCATCTTCATCAGGTCGACGAACCACCGGAAGCCCCACGGGATGAATTCGCCGAAGGGCACGAGGTGGTGCTTGTCGTAGTGATAGATGTCGCGCGAATTCGGCGTCACGCCGTACAGGCTGTTCGTATAGTCGACGTAGTGCCCGTCCTCGGTCACTGAGGCGCCGACCGCGCCGAACAGCACGGCCGAGCCGGTCGTGTCGCTGAACTTGCGGATCGCGACGGCGAACGGTTCGGGCAGTTCCTGGATCATCACCGCGATCGCGGTCTCGGGCGTCACGATCAGGTCGGCCGGCTTCTCGACGATCATCTGCGTGTACATCTTGATCGCTGCGTCGATGCCGGCTTCCTCGAACTTGATGTCCTGCTTCACGTTGCCCTGCAGCAGCCGCACGGTGAGCGGCGCGTTCGCGGGCACGGTCCACGCGACCTGCGACAGCCCGAGGCCGGCCGCGACGAGCGCGACCGCGATGGCGGCGGGTGCGGCGATGCGCACGCGCGCATTGCCGGCGCGCGGCTCGGCGAGCGGCGACGGCCGGGCGGCGGCGAATGCCTGCACGACGAGCGCGGCGAACAGTGCGAGCACCCACGCAATGCCGTATACGCCGGCGACCGGCGCGAAGCCCGCGAACGGGCCGTCGACCTGCGGATAGCCGCTCGCGAGCCACGGGAAGCCGGTGAACACGGTGCCACGCAGCCATTCGCCGAGGGCCCACGCGCTCGCGAACGCGAATGCGCCGTGCCAGGTCGGCGTGAACGGCCGCGGGTCGGGCGTGCGGCGATGCCACGCGTGGCCCGCGCAGAACGACCACAGCCCGGCGGAGAACGCCGGATACAGCGACAGGTACAGCGAGAACAGCACGAGCGCGCCGCCCGCGAGCGGCGCGGCCATCTCGCCGTACACGTGCATGCTGATGTAGAGCCACCAGATGCCGCTGATGAAGTTGCCGAAGCCGAACGCGCCGCCGGTGAGCGCGGCGCTGCGCCAGCTCGCGGTGCGCGTGAGCTGCGCGAAAAACCAGACGAACACGACGAGCTGCAACCAGCCGCCGTGCGGGGTCGGTGCGAAGCTGAGCGTATTGGCCGCGCCGGCGAGCAGCGCGGCCGGGTAGTGCCAGCGCGGCAGCGCGCGGCCGGGCGGCGGCGCGAGGAGGCCGCCAGCCGGGCGGGACAGGATCGGATCGTCCATGTGAAGCGGAAGTGGGCGAGCGGTTGAAGGAGGCGCGGCTGGCGCGCGGCGGTCAGTCCTCGTGCGAGGCTTCGGCGCGACGGCTCGTGAGCGGGTTGCGGCGCACCAGCAGTACGTGGACCTGGCGTGCATCGCCGCGCTGGATCTCGAACACGAGGTTGCCGAGCTGCAGCTTCTCGCCGCGATGCGGGACGCGGCCGAAATGATGGGTGATCAGCCCGCCGATCGTGTCGACCTCGTCGTCGGGGAAATCGGTGCCGAACGTCTCGTTGAACTGTTCGATCTCGGTGAGCGCGCGCACGCGGTAGCGGCCGTCCGGCCCCGAGATGATGTTGCCGGCTTCCTCGTCGAAGTCGTATTCGTCCTCGATGTCGCCGACGATCTGCTCGAGCACGTCCTCGATCGTGATCAGGCCCGCGACGCCGCCGTATTCGTCGACGACGATCGCAAGGTGGTTGCGGTTCACGCGGAAGTCGTGCAGCAGCACGTTCAGGCGCTTCGATTCCGGAATGAACACGGCCGGGCGCAGCATCCCGCGCACGTCGAATTCCTCTTCGGCATAGAAGCGCAGCAGATCCTTCGCGAGCAGCACGCCGATCACGTTGTCGCGGTTGTCCTCGTACACCGGGTAGCGCGAGTGCGCTTTTTCCAGGACGAACGGAATGAAATCCTCGGGCTTGTCGGCGATGTTGATCGCGTCCATCTGTGCGCGCGGCACCATGATGTCGCGTGCGCACAGGTCGGATACCTGGAACACGCCTTCGATCATCGACAGCGAATCGGCGTCGATCAGGTTGCGCTCGTGGGCGTCCTGGAGGATTTCCAGCAGCTCGGCCCGAGATTCGGGTTCGGGCGAGATGAAGTCGGTCAGGCGCTCGAGCAGCGAGCGCTTTTCTTGCGGTTTGTCGGTTGGCTTACGACTGGGATACGAATCGTTCATGGTGGTGCGCCCGGGTCATGCCGGAGCGCGCTGTCACGGAGTAGGCAAGGATACACCATGGGCACGACACGACCGTGTCGCCCCGGCCGCACGGCCAGGACGGGCGCTCGCGCGGGCCCCGCTCGCGGACGGCCGCGCCTGGCGCGGCATCGTCCTCGCATCCATCCTATCTCATAAAGGGCCGGCGGGGCAGCGGCGCCAAAAAGCGGCGGCGGCACGGTGCGGCGTGGGGCGGGCGGATCGCGCGGTCGCTGCCGGCGGCAATCTGCCGCATGCCGAAGCCGGCGTCGCCGCCGGGCCGCGGCTCAGAACCGCATGCCGGCCGAGCAGCCGCCGGCGGCCGCGCCGTTGGTCGCGCCGCCGCCGCAGCCGAAGATCCCGCAACCGGACAGCGCGACGCTCGCGGCGACGATCAGTACGGCGACCTTGCAACGCGACCAGCGTGACGGTTTCATCGACAGTGTCCTCGTTCGAAAAGGGGCGTGGCGCGGCATCGCGCGGCGGCGGGCCGGGCGCCGTGTCGGGTCAGCGGCATCGGGCGAGCAGCCCTTCGAGTGCGCGATCGGGGATGCCGCTCTCGCGCAGCGCGTCGACCGTGCGGCTCACGTAGTCGAGCGTCGTGCCGTAGCGGCCGGCCGCGCAGCCGAACACTTCCTTCACGACGGGGTCGGACAGCTTGCCAGTGTAGGTCGGTGCGTCGCGGCGCATCACGAACGCGAGCGCGTTCACGCGCTCGCCGCTTTCCAGCGAACACGGCAGCCACGCGGGCCGGTACGAGCCCATCGGCATCTCGCGCTTCCACAAGGTTTCGAGATGCGGTTGCGCGGTCGGGCCGGCGAGCCGGAACGCGATGCCCGAGCACGAGCCGCCGCGATCGAGCGCGAACACGAGGCCCGGGCGTTCGGGCGTGCCGCGGTTCACGCGCGACCACAGGCAGAGCCCGCGATGGTAGCCATGCACCTTGCCGCGCACGGCGGCGACGGTCGGCAAGCCCGGGTTCCAGATCAGCGAGCCATAGCCGAACAGCCAGAGATCCTGGCGGCCGTCCCAGTCGCGCATCGTGTGCGCGAGCGAGGCCGCGAGTTCGTCTTCCGTCAGCAGTCGCCCGGCGCCGATCGACGGCGGGTAGGCGGGCGGGAGCGTCGCGACGTTGCGCATCGTGCGGACCCCTTACCGGTAGGGGTTCGGGAAGCCCAGCTTCGCGAGGATGTCGACTTCGAGCGCTTCCATTTCGGCCGCGTCCTCGTCGCTCGTCTCGTGGTCGTAGCCCTGCGCGTGCAGCGCGCCGTGTACCAGCAGGTGCGCGTAATGGGCCGGGAGCGGCTTGCCCTGGTCGTGCGCTTCCTGCTCGACCACGGGGCAGCACAGCACGAGGTCGCCGATCACGGTGCCGTCGGGCGCCGTGTCGTACGCGAAGGTCAGCACGTTGGTCGGGTAATCCTTGTGACGGTAGCCGGCGTTCAGCGTGCGGCCCTCGTCCGCGCCGACGAAGCGCACGGTGAGCTGCGCGCTGGCGAACAGCGCCGGCTCGATCCATTCGGCGATCAGCTTGCGCTTGGGCAGCGTCTTGCGCACGTCGCTCGTGATTTCGTCGCCGTACTGTACGGACAGGTCGAGCTCCGGCTCGCGCAGTGCGTCTTCGAGTTCGTCTTCGCGCGGCGCGAGCTCGGCGCCCACGTGCAGCGTCACGCTGTCGTAGTGCTCGGGCTGCAGCGCAAGCTTCGCGCGCATCGTCGGGTCGTTGTGCTGCGCGACGATCGCGACGGCCGCGTCGCCCGAGCTGCCCGACAGGTCGAACATCAGGCTGCGGCCGTCCGGAAAGTCGATCCGCAGCCCTTGCGCGTCGACGGTGCGGGCCTTGCCCTTCGCATCGAACAGGGAGAGGCGGGGGGAGGCGGGCGCGGCGGACTGGGCGCGCCCCGACTTGCGGGAACGGGAGGATTTCATGACGCGAGCGGCGATTGGAACGCGATGAGGATACACCAAACGGCCGATCGCACCCGAATGCGCGCAGGCGAAAAAAAGCCCGGCGCGCCGTCTGGCGGGCCGGGCCGGCAGGCCGTCGCGGCGCGGGCGCGGCCGGTCAGCCGTCCTGATGCTGCGCGTGGAACTCGTCGTACGCCTCGACGATGCGCGCGACGAGCGGATGGCGCACGACGTCCGCGCTCGTGAAACGCGTGAGCGCGATGCCGCGCACGCCGCCGAGCACCTGCTGCGCCTCGACGAGGCCGCTCTTGTGGCCGCGCGGCAGGTCGACCTGGCTCGTGTCGCCGGTCACGACCGCCTTCGAGCCGAAACCGATCCGCGTGAGGAACATCTTCATCTGCTCGGGCGTGGTGTTCTGCGCCTCGTCGAGGATGATGAACGCGTGGTTCAGCGTGCGGCCGCGCATGTACGCGAGCGGCGCGATCTCGATCATCTGGCGCTCGAACATCTTCGCCGTCTTGTCGAAGCCGAGCAGGTCGTACAGCGCGTCGTACAGCGGCCGCAGGTAAGGATCGACCTTCTGCGCGAGGTCGCCCGGCAGGAAGCCGAGCCGCTCGCCGGCCTCGACGGCCGGGCGCGTCAGCACGATCCGCTTGACCTGGTCGCGCTCGAGCGCGTCGACCGCGCATGCCACCGCGAGGTAGGTCTTGCCGGTGCCGGCCGGCCCGATGCCGAACGTCACGTCGTGCGACAGGATCTGCTTCAGGTATTCGCGCTGCGCCGGCGTGCGGCCGCGCAGGTCGGCGCGCCGCGTGTAGAGCTTCGGCGCGGGCTCTTCGTCCGGCGCCTCGTCGTCGAGCTGCACGACGGGGTCGTCGAACGGATGGTCGGGGTCGCCGCGAAAGCGTACGTCGATCGTGTCCTGGCGACCGTTGCCGGCCGTGTGGCGCACCTCGACGAGCGCGAGCTGGATGTCGTCGACCGACAGCGCATCGCGCGCGCGGTTGTAGAAGTTCTCGAGTGCGGCGAGCGCGAGCTTGGCGCCGCGCCCGCGGATCGCGATCCGGTGGCCGCGGCGCGCGAGCGTGACGTCGAGCGCCTGTTCGATCTGCCGCAGGTTCTCGTCGAGCGGGCCGCAGAGGTTGGCGAGGCGTGCATTGTCGTCGCGCGGCGCGACGAATTCCAGTGCTTGGGTCGGCTTCAAAGTGGCGTCGGGCTCCAGTGGAACGTCAGTGCGTGGCCGCGCTCGCGTCGTCGCTCACGAGCACGAGCTCGCCGCGCAGCGAGTGCGGGTACGCATGGTTGATCTTCACGTCGATCATCTGGCCGATCAGGCGCGGGTGCGACGCAAGCGGCGCCGGGAAATTCACGACCCGGTTGTTCTCGGTGCGGCCCGCGAGTTCGTTCGGGTCCTTGCGCGACGGGCCCTCGACGAGGATCCGCTCGACCTTCCCGACCATCGACTGGCTGATGCGCGCGACGTTTTCCTCGATGGTCGCCTGCAGATGTTGCAGGCGTTTGAGCTTCACTTCGCGCGGCGTGTCGTCGTGCAGGTTCGCGGCCGGCGTGCCGGGGCGCGGGCTGTAGATGAACGAGAAGCTCGTGTCGTAGCTCATCTCGTGGACGAGCGCCATCATCTTGTCGAAATCGTCCTCGGTCTCGCCGGGGAAGCCGACGATCATGTCGGTCGACAGCGACAGGTCGGGGCGGATCGCGCGCAGCTTGCGGATCACCGACTTGTATTCGAGCACCGTGTAGCCGCGCTTCATCGCCATCAGGATGCGGTCGGAGCCGTGCTGGACGGGCAGGTGCAGGTGGCTCACGAGCTTCGGCACCTTCGCGTAGGTGTCGATCAGGCGCTGTGTGAACTCCTTCGGATGCGACGTCGTGTAGCGGATCCGTTCGATGCCGGGGATGTCGGCGACGTATTCGATCAGCGTCGCGAAATCGGCGATCTCGGCCGAGCCCGCGGCCAGCGCGCCGCGATAGGCGTTCACGTTCTGGCCGAGCAGCGTGACTTCGCGCACGCCCTGGTCGGCAAGGCCGGCCACTTCGGTCAGCACGTCGTCGAGCGGGCGCGATACCTCGTCGCCGCGCGTGTACGGCACCACGCAGTAGCTGCAGTACTTCGAGCAGCCTTCCATGATCGAGACGAACGCGCTCGGCCCCTCGACGCGCGCGGGCGGCAGATGGTCGAACTTCTCGATTTCGGGGAACGAGATGTCGACCTGCGCGCGCCCGCTCTCGCGGCGCGCGTCGATCATCTGCGGCAGGCGGTGCAGCGTCTGCGGGCCGAACACCAGGTCGACGTACGGCGCGCGCGATACGATCGACGCGCCTTCCTGGCTCGCGACGCAGCCTCCGACGCCGATCAGCAGGCCGGGCTTCGCTTCCTTCAGCTCGCGCACGCGGCCGAGATCGGAGAACACCTTTTCCTGCGCCTTTTCACGCACCGAGCACGTGTTGAACAGGATGATGTCCGCGTCTTCCGGCGTATCGGTCTTTTCGAGGCCTTCGGCCGCATTCAGCACGTCCACCATCTTGTCCGAGTCGTACTCGTTCATCTGGCAGCCGAAGGTCTTTACGTAAACTTTCTTGGTCATGGGGATTCGCCGTTCGCAGTGGTTGACCTGGGGGCGTCGTCAAGGGTGAATCGGGACGGCCGTGCGCGGCACGCGGATCGCGCGCGGCACGCATGAAAGGCCGTCGGGAAAGCCTTCCATTATAGCTTTTCACGCCGCCCCGGACGGGCAGCGGGTTGCGGCCGCGCGACGCCGTCTGTCGGGTTCGGACCCCTGAATGGCAAGGGCAGGCCGTCAACGGCACGTGTTCAGCAGGTCGTCGAGCGCGGCTTCCTCGCGTGCGAAGCGTTCGACGAGAAAGTCGAGCAGCACACGCACGCGCGGCGCCATGTAACGCTTGCCGGGGTAGATCGCATGCAGCGGCGCGCCCTGGTGCCGCCAGTCGGGCAGCAGGACCTTGAGGCGTCCGGCGCGCAGGTCGTCGGCGACGTCCCAGATCGAGTTCAGCACGATGCCGTGCCCGCGCAGCGCCCACTCGCGGGCGAGGCCGCCGTCGTTGGTCTCGAACGCGGTGGCGAGCGGCACCGTGCAGGTCTGCGTGTCGCCGCCGCGCGTAAAGCGCCACGTGTTCATCGGCCCGGACGCGACCGTGATCACGTTGCATGGAAAGCGGGCCAGATCGTGCGGGTCGCGCGGCGCGCCGTGGCGGGCGAGGAACGACGGCGCCGCGCACGGCACGCGCCGGTCCGCGGCGAGCCGGCGGGCGATCAGCGCGCCGTCGGGCGGCGCGGCGAAGCGGATTGCCAGATCGATCTCGTCCTGCCAGAGATTCACCGTCGAGTCGGACGCCGTCAGCGAGAAGGTGACGTCCGGGTAGCGCACGGTGAATTCGTCGAGCCAGTCGAGCAGCCGGCGGCGGCCGAAATCGGACGTCGCCGACAGCCGCACGCGGCCGCCGACGACATTGCGGCCGGCCTGCAGCAGGGCGTTTGCATCGTCGAGCGCCTGCAGCGCCTGCCGGCATCCGTTCAGGTACAGGCGGCCCTCGTCGGTGAGCCGCAACTGCCGGGTCGACCGGTCGAACAGCCGGGTCGCGACGGCCGCCTCGAGTTTCGCGAGGCGCGCGCTCGCCGCGGCCGGCGTGAGGTTCAGCTTGCGCCCGGCGGCCGACAGGCTGCCCAGTTCGGCCGCCTCGACGAACAGCCGGATATCGCCCAGTCGGTCCATGCGATTTTCCAGAATTTTTTGAAAATGGTTCAAATACCGAGCCAATTATCAAATATGGGCGTCTTCGGGACAATGCGCACATCCCGCTTCTTGTGCGGTGCGGCACCGATCGGGCGCCGCACCGCCGCCCTCTGGAGAACGTCATGCCCATCCCGTTACTGGCGCTAGCGATCAGCGCCTTCGCCATCGGCACCACCGAATTCGTCATCATGGGCCTGCTGCCCGAAGTCGCGCACGACCTCGCCGTGTCGCTGCCGTCCGCCGGCCTGCTGGTTACCGGCTACGCGCTCGGCGTGGCGGCCGGGGCGCCGCTTCTCGCGGTCCTGACCAGCCGCATGCCGCGCAAGGCCGCGCTGCAGCTGCTGATGGCGATCTTCATCGTCGGCAACGTCCTGTGCGCGACCGCGTCCGGCTACGCGACGCTGATGGTCGCGCGGGTGGTCACGTCGTTCGCGCACGGATCGTTCTTCGGGATCGGCGCGGTGGTCGCGGCGTCGCTCGTGCCGGCCGACAAGCGCGCGAGCGCGATCGCGCTGATGTTCACGGGGCTCACGCTGGCGAACGTGCTCGGCGTGCCGTTCGGCACGTTCGTCGGCCAGCTGCTCGGCTGGCGCGCGTCGTTCTGGATCGTCGCCGCGCTCGGCGTGCTGGCGCTCGGCGGCGTTGCCGCGCTGGTGCCGAACCGCCACGACAGCGGGCCGGTCGGCCTCGGTCGCGAAGTGCGCGTGCTGAGGGAGCCGCAGGTGTGGCTCGCGCTGCTGATGACCGTGCTCGGCTTCGGCGGCGTGTTCGTCGTGTTCACCTACATCGCGCCGATTCTCGAGACCGTTTCGGGGTATTCGCCGCGCTCGGTCGCGCTGATCCTGGTGCTGTTCGGCGCGGGCCTGACCGTCGGCAACACGCTCGGCGGCAGGCTGGCCGACCGCGCGCTGATGCCGTCGCTGATCGCGATCCTGGTCGCGCTGATGGCCGTGATGGCCGTGTTCGCGAAGACGAGCCACCTGCCGGTCGCGGCGGCCGTCACCGTGTTCGTGTGGGGGATCGCCGCGTTCGCGACGGTGCCGCCGCTGCAGGCGCGCGTGGTCGAGAAGGCCGCGAGCGCGCCGCATCTGGCCTCGACGCTGAATATCGGCGCATTCAACGTCGGCAACGCAGGCGGCGCGTGGCTCGGCGGCCTTGCACTCGCGCACGGCTTCGCGCTCGATGCGCTGCCGTGGGTCGCCGTCGCGGTGACGTTCGCCGCGCTCGTCGTCACGTGGTTCGCGATGCGGCTCGATGCGCGGGCCCCGGCGCGGGGCGCCGCGCCGGCCGTGAGGTGAGCGGCACGCCGCCGACGGGGCGCCGCCGCACGGGCGCGACGGCGACGCGATAGCGGCGGGAACAGGCTCGCGAGAAACGCATTCCTCCGCGATGCTGATAACGGTGTGAAGATAACTTCGTTTGCCCGTGCCAGGCCGGGTGATAGCGTCTCGATACGCGCCGTTGCAGGCGCAACCCGATTCCGATCCCGGCTTACCCCCTACGCAGGGCCGCGTGGCGGCCCGGAGGCAATGCTATGTCTTCACCCCTGGCGCTGGTGCGCGATGTGTCCTCTTTCGAGTCCGGCAATGCCGCCGAAGCGCGGACGTCCGCGTCGCTCGATCTTCTCGAACAGGTCGTCGGCGTGAATCTCGCGCGGTTGCGCGCCGAACGGCAATTGTCGCTCGATGCGCTCGCGCGGCTGTCCGGCGTGTCGCGCGCGATGCTCGCGCAGATCGAGTCGGCGCGCAGCGTGCCGTCGATCAAGGTGCTCTGCAAGATCGCCGCGGCGCTGAAAGTGTCGGTTGCCGCGTTTCTGCGCCGCCATGCGGTGAACGGCTTCGAGCATCTGGCGGCGGAGCGCGCGTCGCGCGTCGTCAGCTCGAACGGCCGCTTCTCGGCCCGTGCGCTGTACCCCGAAGGCGAGCCGGCCGCGGCCGAATTCCACGAGCTGCGGATCGCACCGCTGCATACGGAGCCCGGCACGCGCCGCGCGCCGGGCACGACCGTCAACCTCGTCGTGAGCGAGGGCACGCTCGAAGTCAGCGTGCACGACCGCCGCCAGTTGCTCGCGACCGGCGACGCGATCGTGTTCGACGCCGACCAGCCGTACAACCTGCGCAACCCGGGCGACAGCGAAGCGCGCGCGTTCCGCGTGACGGTGAGCCCCGAGGTGCCGCCGCGCTGGCTCGTGCCCGACGCGGCCGCGCACGCGGCCGGCTGAACGACGCGGCCGCGCACGGCGGTTGCCGCCTGTCCCGGGCGGAGACGCGACGCGGCCGTCGGCCATTCGGACGATGCCGTTAGACGGAGTCGTCAGTAAGGTTTTATGTGTGGTCTGCTGCGCCGCGTGCGCAGCTGATGTATGCTTGGCCCGCCGATGACGGGGCGTCCCCGTCCGGCAAACAGTGCGTCTTCAGGGCGGGGCGAAATTCCCCACCGGCGGTAGGCTGGCGTAAGCCGGCGAGCCCGCGAGCGCCCGCGCCACCGCGCGGGGTCAGCAGATCTGGTCGAATGCCAGAGCCGACGGTCACAGTCCGGATGAGAGAAGATGTGCAGATAGCCATGTCCGCCAGGGCCGCTTCGCGATGCGTGCGAAGCGGGTTGCCGTTCTGTCTGTTTGCAATGCCCTGAAACGTTTTTCGCCCAAATCGTATTTGCGAGGAGCGTTTCACATGTCCTTGATGTCCGTTTCTTCGTCGGCTCCCGCCGACGCCTTTGCCGATCTCCCGTTGCTGGATTCCGAACCGGTGCCGCCGCGCATCGCCGCCGCGCTCGACGCGATGCGCGAGGGTCGCGCCGTCGTGCTGCAGGACGATCACGACCGCGAGAACGAGGCCGACCTGATCGTCGCCGCCGAGCGCATCACGCCCGAGACGATGGCGCTGCTGATCCGCGAGTGCAGCGGCATCGTGTGCCTGTGCCTGACCGACGACACGGTGCGCGCGCTCGACCTGCCGCCGATGGTGCAGACCAACGAGAGCCGCAACGGCACCGCGTTCACCGTCTCGATCGAGGCGCGCGAAGGCGTGCATACGGGCGTTTCGGCGGCCGATCGCGTGACGACCATCCGCGCGGCGATCGCCGACGGCGCGAAGCCGCACGACATCGTGCGCCCCGGGCACGTGTTTCCGTTGCGGGCGCAACCGGGCGGCGTGCTGGCGCGTCGCGGTCACACGGAAGGCACGGTCGACCTGTCGATCCTTGCCGGCCTGAAGCCGGCCGGCGTGCTGTGCGAGCTGATGAATCCGGACGGCACGATGACGCGCGGCGACGACGTCGAGCGTTTTGCGAAACGGCACGGGCTGCCGATGCTGACGATCGCGGAGCTGGTCGAGTTTCGCGAGGCGCTGGCGGCTGCGCGCGAGGGCTGCTTGAGCGACGCGTAGACGCGGTGCCGGGCGGGCCGCAAATCTGGAGAATCGGCGATATTCGGCTTCCGGAGCGCTACCTATACTCGGCCGGGCTTGGCAGCGGTACCGCTGCGCTTGCACCGGAGCCCGCGGCAGTCACGCGCGGGTGTCGATCACGAGTCAACAGAGGTAGGAAAATCATGCGAACAATCAACGCAACGGAACGCGCATGCGTCGGCGGCGGGGCAGGTGTCCCGAACCTGGCCCAGGCGGCTGCGAACAATCCCGATCCGGCAACCGCGGCCGGCAAGGACGCCGCATGGCCGGCCGGGCCGGTCGTCGAAGGTACGCGCCGCCGCTATTTCATCTACTTTTACCCGGAAAGCAGCAGCACGTCCGGGATCCCGCGAGAGTGGCTGCGTTAAGCGCAGATAGCCCGGCCCGGCTGGTCGCGTTCGGCGATTGACCGGCCGGCTTGCGTTCGCGACGGCACGTCGTTCAACGGTGTGCCGTCGCCTGACGTTTACGACTGCACGTCGCCGAATTCGCCGCGCATGCCGGCTTCGACGAGCGCCGGCAGCTCGTCCATTTTGCGCATGATTCGCGTGATGCCCATCGCACGCAGCGCATCCGCGTAGTTGTCGGGAATGTGGCTCGCGCCGACGAACGCGATCGTCTTCATTCCCGCCGAGCGCGCGGCATTCAGCCCCGACACGCTGTCCTCGACGACGACGCAGCGCGCCGGCGCGACGCCGAGCGATTGCGCCGCATGCAGGTAGACGTCGGGGTAGGGCTTCGGTCGTGCAACCTGTTCGGAACTGAACACGCGCTCGCCGAAGATCTCGGTGAGCGACGCGCGCTTCAGCGAATTGCGCACGCGCACGAGCCGGCTGTTCGACACGACGGCCGCCGGCAGGCTGACCTTCAGCAGTGCGTCGCGCACGCCGCTGATCGGCGCGAGCGATTGCGCGAGCGCGACCTCGATGTTGTGCTCGATCGTCTCGATGAAGTTGGCCGGCATCTCGATGCCGAAGCGGGATTCGATGCCGTCGAGGAAGCGAGATGTCTGCTGACCGAACGCCGATTTCGCGGCGGCCTCGAAATCGAGGTTCGGGAACGTGGCGGACAGCGTGTCGAGCAGCACGCGGTCGGCGATGACTTCGCTGTCGACGAGCACGCCGTCGCAGTCGCAGATGAGGTGATCGAGCATGGTGGTGAAAAAGCGGGAGATCGGCGACGCAGATCAATTCGCCATCATACGTGCTTTCACGCGCGTGCCGCGTGACGGTCCGGCAAATTTTCCCGACCGGCCGCATCACGGCGTGGCCGCGCGGTCGCCGCGCCGGATCCGGGCAGGCTGCCGATCGGGCGGGGCCTTGCCGGCGAGTCGGGCGGCCGCGCCGCTTGCATTACAGCACGATCACGCGCCCCGTTTTCCACGACGTCAGCGCGGCCTCGGCCAGTTCGAGCGCGGCCAGCCCGTCGTCGATCGTCGTGCGGACCGGCGAGCCGTCGCGCAGCGCGTCGACGAAGTGTGCGATCTCGGCTGCGTAGGCCTGCCGGTAGCGCTCGAGGAAGAACGGCTCCGGCGCGTCCGTCGCGATGCCGCCCGGGAGCCACGCGCTCACCTCGGTCGGCCGCACGTTGCCGGCCTGCAGCATCCCGCCGCTGCCGAGCAGTTCGAAACGCTGGTCGTAGCCGTAGGCGGCGCGCCGCGACGTATTGATCTGGCACAGCAGCCCGTGCCGCGTGCGGATCGTCACGGCGGCCGAATCGATGTCGCCCGCGGCGAGTACGGCCGGATCGGTCAGGCAACTGCCGGTCGCGTGCAGCGTCTGCGCTTCGTCGCCGAGAATCCAGCGGAACACGTCGAAATCGTGGATCAGCATGTCCTTGAAGATGCCGCCCGAACTGCGCAGGTAATCGGCGGGCGGTGCGCCCGGGTCGCGGCTCGTGACGACCAGCATTTCCGGCGCGCCGATCTCGCCGCGTTCGACGCGCGCCTTCAGCGTGGCGAACGTCGGGTCGAAGCGGCGCTGGAAGCCGATCATGCAGGTGATGCCGATGCGACGGACGACGTCCGCGCACGCGCGTGCGCGCTCGACGCCCAGGTCGACCGGCTTCTCGCAGAATATGTTCTTGCCGGCATTCGCAGCCGCGACGATGAGGTCCGCATGCGTGTCGGTGCTCGACGCGATGACGACTGCCTGCACGGCCGGGTCGCCGAGCGCGCGCTCGACGTCGGCGACGTGCGCGCCGTGCGCGTGCGCCAGCGCGTCGGCCGACGGCGCATGCCGGTCGACCACGTACCGGAGTGTCGCGCCCGGATGGTGCGCGAGATTGGCCGCGTGGATCCTGCCGATCCGTCCGGCGCCGAACAATGCGAATCCGATCATTCCGTTCTCCTGTCGATCCTGTCGTTGGCGGTCGGCGCGGCTTTGGGCGGCCACGCGCCCGGCCCGGGTCATTGATTCGCCAGCGCGCCGCGCACGTAGTCGATGCTCGCCCGCAGCCGGTCCTCGATGTCGTCGGCTTCGGCGATTTCGTTTGCGAACGGTTCGAACGAGAGTGCGCCGCGGTAGCCGCGCGCGAGCAGTTCGCGCAACTGCCGGATGTTGCCGAGCCGGTCGGCGGCGCCGACCAGCACGCGATGGCCGTCGCGCATCCGGTCGACCGGCAGGTCGTCCTGCTCGACCCCGGAGAGATGCACGAGGCCGGTCAGGTTCGGGAAGAAAATGTCTTCGCCCGACAGGTGATGGTGGAACGTGTCGTGCACGAGCCTGAAGACCTGTTCGCCCGCCGCGTCGTAGATGCCTTTCACCGCGTCCGACTTGCGACGCAGCGCGCATTCCGCGAAGCCCAGCGGCTCGATGAAACCGAGCAGGCCGCGGGTTGCGAGGATCGGCTTGAGCGCCTTCAGCGCCGTCACGAGATCCGTGTGACGCACGTCCGCGCCGCGCGTGTCGCCGCGGCTGTTGGTCGGGCACAGCACGAGCGCGTGCGCGCCGCATTGCGCCGCGTAGTCGGCCAGCGCGGTCGCCTCGTGCGCACGGTCGGCGTTCCACTGCTCGAAGCGTTGCAGCGCGTTGATCGTCAGGATCGCCACGCCGCCGGCTTCGGCCGTCGAGCGTACGGCGGCGGCGGGCGTGCCGTCGGCGATCTCGACGCCGTCGAGATCGTTGCGGATCTCGATCGCGCCGATGCCGAGGCGCCGGCACAGTGCGACATGGCGGTCGAGCGGCAGGCGCGGGGTGCTCGTCCGGTTCAGCGAAAACGTCAGGGGTGGGGTCATCACGGGGCCTCGGTCGGGGTTCGACGCCGGGACGGCGGGCGAGCGGCCGCCGCGACCGGGTGCCGCCGCCGCGTGCGGGTGCTTGCGGCAATCGGTCCGGCCTTCTGTCCGCTCGTCACGGCGCATGGCCGCCAATGTAAGACGGCGCCGCGCCAACCGCATGCGCTGCGTTGACGAAAAATCGGCAACGCGGCCCGCGACGCCGATGCGAACCGGCCGCGTCCCGCCGCCGGCCCCGCGGGCGTTCACACCGGTTGCAGGTAAGGGCTCGTCCTCACGTTCGCCGAGCAGAACACGCGAAACTCGACCGGCTCGACCGGTGGCGGCGGTTCGACCATGCCGCATGCGTGCATCAGGTGCTGCAACGCGGAGATGGCCTGTCCGTCGGGATCCTGGTCGATCGCGATGTCCATCGTGCCCGCCTCGATGTACGCGCGATGCTGGTCGAGCATTTCGTGACCGACCCAGACCACCCGGCCGGCCGCGCCGAAGCGGTGCAGCGCGGCCTCGATGCCGGCCGAGCCGCCGCCGCTGTTGTAGAGGCCGACCACGTCGCCGGGCGCGCGCAGGGCCTTCGCGACGATCTCGTATGCACGGTCGTCCTCGTCGAACGTTTCGGCCGCCCGGTCGTCGCAGGCCAGTTCGGGAAACGCGCGCGCCAGTTCGGCACGACAGCCGGCGATCCGGTCCTGGTGGACGCGATAGCCCATCCGGCCGCCGAGCAGCAGCACGCGGCCGGCCCGTTTCGCGAGGCGGCCGATGCAGTAGCCGGCGGTGCGGCCCGCGCGTTCGTTGTCGATGCCGGCATAGTGCGCGCGCGCGATCCCGCCGATGTCGGAGACCATCGTCACGACCGATTCGCCGCGCGCGATCGCGCCGGCGAGCGCCTCGCGCACGCGCGGCGTGTCGCCGGCCGTGACGATCAGCGCCGCGCGCCGGTAGGCCGGGCGTTCGATCAACGCGGCGAGCCGCGCGTCGTCGGCGGCGGGGAGGATGGCCCGGTGCACCACGACGCGCCGGTCGAGCATCTGCACCGCGCGTTGCAGCGCCTGTTGCAGCCGCCGGTAGAACGGCGTGTCGGTGTCGGGGAGCAGCACGTCGACGTGAATCAGTCCGTGCCTGACATCGGGCAGGTGGCGCGGCACGCCGAGCTTTTGCGCGGCCGCGACGACGCGTTCGCGCGCGTGCGCCGATACGCTGCCGCGCTCGTTCAGCACGCGATCGACCGTCGCGGTGCTGACGCCCGCGAGTTGCGCGATCTCGACGAAGCGCGCGGTGCGTTTGCGTCGGCGAGGTCCGGTGTCGGCGGCCATCGTCTCGTCTCCTGTCTGCCAAGGTCGGCGCCCGTGCGGGTTCCCCGGCGTTCGTGCGACACGCGGGCGTTGCCGTGATGGGGCGAGGGCTGGCGGTATGCTGGCGCCGCGCTGCGATTTCGTCAACGACGGGGCGGGCGGG
>NZ_JPGL01000042.1 GCF_000732615.1 Burkholderia paludis | reverse complement strand
AGCCGCACCCCCGCGGTTTTTTGTCTTCGGCCGCCCCGCTTCAACCCGCCGCGCGCCGCATGCCGGCCCGCCCCGCGCGCCGGACATGGCAAATATGCTCACCGCGATCGACTGAATTGGTCATCGACGGCCGGCCCCGCATTGCATAAATTTCCACGGTTGACGTGCCTATCCGCACGCCAGCGAGCGCGCAAGCCGGCAACCGGCGGCGCGTTCCCAATCAGCGTGAGACACAATCGAGCGTGGAGACGACACGATGAGCCTGTCAGAGCCATTGCGTCTGCATGTGCCGGAGCCCACTGGGCGTCCGGGCTGCCAGACGGATTTTTCCTATCTGCATCTATCGCCGGCCGGCGCAGTCCGCCGCCCGCCGATCGACGTTGCCGCGGCGGACACCGCCGATCTCGCCCGCAGCCTCGTGCGCGTGCTCGACGACAGCGGCAAGGCGGTCGGCCCGTGGGCCCCCGATCTCGACGACGCGCGGCTGATCGCCGGGCTGCGCGCGATGCTCAAGACCCGCATCTTCGACGCGCGCATGATGATCGCGCAGCGCCAGAAGAAGATCTCCTTCTACATGCTGAGCCTCGGCGAAGAGGCGATCGGCACCGCACACACGATGGCGCTGCGCGACGGCGACATGTGCTTTCCGACCTACCGCCAGCAGAGCATCCTGATCACGCGCGACGTGCCGCTCGAGCGCATGATCTGCCAGCTCATGTCGAACGAGGGCGACCCGCTGAAAGGCCGCCAGCTTCCCGTGATGTACTCGGACCGCGACGCGGGCTTCTTCTCCATCTCGGGCAACCTCGCGACGCAGTTCATCCAGGCGGTCGGCTGGGCGATGGCGTCGGCGATCAAGGGCGACACGAAGATCGCGTCCGCGTGGATCGGCGACGGCGCGACCGCCGAAGCCGACTTCCACACCGCACTGACGTTCGCGCACGTATACCGCGCGCCGGTGGTGCTGAACGTGGTCAACAACCAGTGGGCGATCTCGACGTTCCAGGCGATCGCCGGCGGCGAAGGCACGACGTTCGCGGGCCGCGGCGTCGGTTGCGGGATCGCGTCGCTGCGGGTCGACGGCAACGACTTCCTCGCGATCTACGCGGCGTCGAGCTGGGCGGCCGAGCGTGCGCGCCGCAATCTCGGCCCGACGCTGATCGAGTGGGTGACCTATCGCGCGGGCGCGCATTCGACGTCGGACGATCCGACCAAGTACCGGCCGAGCGACGACTGGACCCATTTCCCGCTCGGCGATCCGATCGAGCGCTTCAAGCGCCACCTGATCGTGAAAGGCATCTGGTCGGACAGCGCGCACGAAGCGTTGACGGCCGAGCTCGAGGCCGAGGTGATCGCCGCGCAGAAGGAAGCGGAAAAATACGGAACGCTGGCCGATGACCGGATTCCGTCGCCGGCCTCGATGTTCGACGACGTGTACAAGGAGCTGCCCGCGCACCTGCGCCGTCAGCGCCAGGAACTGGGAGCATGACCATGGCGCAACACGAGACAGGCACGGCGACGCAGCCGATGACGATGATCCAGGCGCTGCGCTCGGCAATGGACGTGATGCTCGGGCGCGACAGCGACGTGGTCGTGTTCGGGCAGGACGTCGGCTATTTCGGCGGCGTGTTCCGCTGTACCGAGGGGCTGCAGAACAAATACGGCAAGTCGCGCGTGTTCGACGCGCCGATCTCCGAAAGCGGGATCGTCGGCGCGGCGGTGGGGATGGGCGCGTATGGGCTGCGCCCGGTGTGCGAGATCCAGTTCGCCGACTATTTCTACCCGGCTTCCGACCAGATCGTGTCGGAAGGCGCGCGGTTGCGCTATCGCTCGGCCGGCCAGTTCATCGCGCCGATGACGATCCGGATGCCGTGCGGCGGCGGCATCTACGGCGGCCAGACGCACAGCCAGAGCCCGGAGGCGATGTTCACGCAGGTGTGCGGGCTGCGCACGGTGATGCCGTCGAATCCCTATGACGCGAAAGGGCTGCTGATCGCGTCGATCGAGAACGACGATCCGGTGATCTTCCTCGAGCCGAAGCGGCTGTACAACGGGCCGTTCGACGGCCATCACGACCGTCCCGTCACGTCTTGGCTCAAGCATCCGGCCAGCGCGGTGCCCGAGGGTTACTACACGGTGCCGCTCGATACGGCCGCCGTGGTGCGGCCCGGCAACGACGTGACGGTGCTGACGTACGGCACGACCGTGCACGTGTCGCTTGCCGCGGCCGAGGAGACGGGCATCGACGCGGAGGTGATCGACCTGCGCACGCTGTGGCCGCTCGACCTCGACACGATCGTCGCGTCGGTGCGCAAGACCGGGCGCTGCGTCGTGGTGCACGAGGCGACGCGCACCTGCGGCTACGGGGCGGAACTGGTGTCGCTGGTTCAGGAACATTGCTTCTACCACCTCGAAGCGCCGGTCGAGCGCACGACGGGTTGGGACACGCCGTATCCGCATGCGCAGGAATGGGCGTACTTTCCGGGCCCGGCCCGGGTCGGTGAAGCGTTGCGACGCGTGATGGAGGCGTGAGATGGGGATTCATGTCATCAAGATGCCGGATATCGGCGAAGGGATCGCCGAGGTCGAGCTGGTGGCCTGGCATGTGGAAGTCGGGCAGCTGATCAAGGAAGACCAGCCGCTCGCCGATGTGATGACCGACAAGGCGGCGGTCGAGATTCCGTCGCCCGTGACGGGCAAGGTGCTGGAACTCGGCGGCCGGATCGGCGAGATGATGGCGGTCGGCAGCGAGCTGATCCGGCTCGAAGTCGAAGGCGAGGGGAACCTGAAGGCCGGCGCACCGGTGCGCGAAACGAAGGTAGAAACCGCACCGGTTGCCGCCGCGCCGTCGAAGGCGGCGGCCGATGCGCCGGCGCAAGCGCCCGCGCAGGCCGCGGCAAAGCGCGCGCCGGCGGAGCCGCGTCGCGCGGAGCACGTCGAGCCGCCGCGCGCGGCGCTCGCGCCGGGCGAACGTCCGCTTGCGTCGCCGGCCGTGCGCCAGCGTGCGTGGGACATGGGCATCGAGCTGCGCTATGTGCGCGGCACGGGGGACGCCGGGCGAATCCTCCATGCGGACCTCGATGCGTATGCGCGCACCGGCAGCGGGTCCGCGCGTGCGTCGCAAGCGCACGGCTACGACGAGCGCAACGACGAAACCGAAGTGCCGGTGATCGGGCTGCGGCGTGCGATCGCGCGCAAGATGCAGGAAGCGAAGCGCCGCATTCCGCACTTCAGCTATGTCGAGGAGATCGACGTCACCGAGCTCGAATCGCTGCGTACGGAACTGAATCGCCGCTACGGCGACGCACGCGGCCGGCTCACGCCGCTGCCGCTGCTGATCCGCGCGATGGTGATCGCGTTGCGCGATTTCCCGCAGATCAATGCGCGTTTCGACGACGAAGCCGGTGTCGTCACGCGCCACGGCGCGGTGCACATGGGCGTCGCGACGCAGACGGACGGCGGCCTCACGGTGCCCGTGCTGCGTCACGCGGAGGCGAAGGACGTGTGGTCGATCTCGGCCGAAATCGCGCGGCTCGCCGATGCGGTACGCGCAAACCGCGCGCAGCGCGACGAGCTGAGCGGCTCGACGATCACGATCTCGAGCCTCGGTGCGCTCGGCGGCATCGTGTCGACGCCGGTCATCAATCATCCCGAGGTCGGCATCGTCGGCGTGAACCGGATCGTCGAGCGGCCGATGATCCGCGACGGCGCGGTCGTCGCGCGCAAGATGATGAACCTGTCGTCGTCGTTCGACCATCGCGTCGTCGACGGGGCGGACGCGGCCGAATTCATCCAGGCCGTGCGCGCGGTGCTCGAGCGCCCGGCACTGCTGTTCGTGGAGTGAGCGCCATGAAGAACGAACACACCACGCTGCTGGTGATCGGCGGCGGCCCGGGCGGCTACGTCGCCGCGATTCGCGCCGGCCAGCTCGGCATTCCGACCGTGCTCGTCGAGCGCGACCGGGTCGGCGGCACCTGCCTGAACATCGGTTGCATTCCTTCCAAGGCGCTGATCCACGTCGCGGACGCATTCGAACAGGCATGCGGCCATGCGGGCGAGGGCGCGCTCGGGATCAGCGTGCGCACGCCCGAGATCGACATCGCGAAAAGCGTCGCATGGAAGGACGGCATCGTCGACCGGCTGACGCGCGGCGTCGGCGCGCTGCTCAAGAAGAACGGCGTGCGGGTGCTGCATGGCGATGCACGCGTGGTCGACGGCAAGACCGTCGAAGTCGCGACCGGCGGCCACACGGTGCGGATCGGCTGCGAGCACCTGCTGCTCGCGACCGGCTCCGAGCCGGTCGCGCTGCCGTCGATGCCGTTCGGCGGGCATGTCGAGTCGTCCACCGAGGCGCTGTCGCCGGCGACGTTGCCGAAGCGGATGGTCGTCGTGGGCGCCGGATATATCGGGCTGGAACTCGGGATCGTCTACCGCAAGCTTGGCGTCGACGTGAGCGTCGTCGAAGCGGCGGAGCGCGTGCTGCCCGCCTATGACGCCGAACTCGTGCGGCCGGTGGCCGATTCGCTCGCGCGGCTGGGCGTGCGGTTGTTGCTCGGCCACAAGGTGCTCGGGCTCGCGGAGCAGGGCGCGGTGCGCGTGCAGGCGGCCGACGGTGCGGAACAGGCGCTGCAGGCCGATCGCGTGCTGGTCGCGGTCGGGCGCCGGCCGCGCGTCGACGGCTTCGGGCTCGAGTCGCTGCCGCTCGAACGCAACGGCCGCGCATTGCGGATCGACGACGAATGCCGGACGTCGATGCGCAACGTCTGGGCGATCGGCGACGTCGCCGGCGAGCCGATGCTCGCGCATCGCGCGATGGCGCAAGGCGAGATGGTCGCCGAGCTGATCTCCGGGCGACGCCGCAAGTTCATGCCCGCGGCGATCCCGGCGGTGTGCTTCACCGATCCCGAGATCGTCACGGCCGGCTGGTCGCCGGACGACGCGCGGGCGGCCGGCGTCGATTGCGTGAGCGCGTCGTTCCCGTTCGCGGCGAACGGGCGCGCGATGACGCTGCAGGCGACCGACGGCTTCGTGCGCGTCGTCGCACGGCGCGACAACCACCTGATCGTCGGCTGGCAGGCGGTCGGGGGCGGCGTGTCGGAGCTGGCCGCGGCATTCTCGCAGTCGCTGGAGATGGGCGCGCGGCTGGAAGACATCGGCGGCACGATCCATGCGCACCCGACGCTCGGCGAAGCGCTGCAGGAAGCCGCGCTGCGTGCGCTCGGGCACGCGCTGCATATCTGACGTGCAGTCATCCTGAAACGCGGCGCCGATGCGCAACGTGCGCATCGGCGATTCTTTCCGCATCAGGTGTACGGCAGACACTCTCGTTCGATCTTCGGAATGCCGCGATGCCGGCGTTCCGCATGCCCGCCTGTTCGTGCGGATCGCGCTGGCCGTCGCTCGTCCCGCTTCGGCGGGCGGACGCCGCCCGCATCCTCAATTCTCTCGGCGTCGCGCCGAAGTGGCGCTTGATCGCCGTCGACAGATAGCTCTGCGTGCCGAAACCGCAATCCAGCGCAATCGACAGGATACTGTCCGACGTATGTTCGAGCATCCAGCGCGCGCGTTCCAGCCGGCGTTCGATGATGTATTGCGCAGGCGTGCGGGAAAACTGCGACCTGAACGCGTCGATGGTCGCGCGCTCGCTCATGCCGACGAGCCGGCAGAGATCGGCGGGTTGATCCGGTTCGCACCGGATTTCTTCGCCTATGCGAACAACCTTTGCGCGAAGGGAAGCCCGCAACTGACCGACAATCACTCGAACCAGGTCGGCATCATGCTCGACTACCTGCTGTCGAAGAAGACCGACGTCTACATGAACGCCGTGTATCAGCAGGCGAGCGGCGGCGAGGACGTGATCGCATCGGTGTGCGGCACTTTCACGGCCTCGTCGGGCGCGCGGCAGACCGTGTTGCGCGTCGGTGTGCGAACGGTGTTCCAGGCGATCGCGCAGGGTGCGCGGCGCCGCTCGCGGCCCACCGCTTCCTCGCGCGATAACGCACGGTTCGGCATGCCTTCACGGTGCCCGGCATGCTCGATGCGATACGTTCGACGGGGCAGCCGGATCCGGCCCGCGAGCGTGCAATCCGCGACGACGAGACGGCGTCGACCGACGCACCGGCGCCGAAGCCGTCTCTTGCGTGCGCGTGGCGTCAGAAAGGCGCGCGCGACCCGACGCGCCCGGCCGTCACCTCGCGATAGAACGCATCGATCGCGTCGACCATCTGCGACAGCCCCGGCTGCTCGAGCGGATAGTGGCCCGCGTTCTCCAGCATCGCAACCTTGACCGGCACGCGGCGGATCCGCGCGAGGAACGGCTCGCTCAGGTGCAGCGGCGTCCAGCGGTCCGCGGCCGGCTGCGTGAGCAGGATCGGGCACACGGCGAAATCCTCCGGCTCGACCTCCGGCCGGTACGACATGTAGGAATCCAGAAACGCCATCGTCATCGCGTTGCCGGCGGACGTACGGTCGGACAGCCACACCTTCAGCGCATCCGGGTCGTTGACGAGCGCGGACATCTTGCTGGCGAGCGTCATCGGCACGCGCATCGATTTCAGCGGGGTCATCGCGGCGATGTGCATCATCGGGCCGCCGACGCGGCTCATGAAGACGTTGCGCGCGGTTTCGTCGCGCACCTGCTGCAGGCGCTGGTCGAGGAAAGTCATGCCGACGATGCCGTCGACCTTGCCGTTCAGCGCGGCCACGTGATACGTGAGCATGCCGCCCGCGCTCAGCCCGTAGAGCACGATCGGCCGGTCGTCCTTCGCGCGTTCCGCGTCGATGAGATCGCTGCCCGCGTGCACCCAGTCGTCGTAGCGGACCAGCGCGCCCCGGGCGACTTCGGTCATCCCGTATTCGGGCATGTCGATCGCGATCGTTTCGTAGCCGCGGCGCGCCAGCTGCTCGCCAAGGATCATCGACATCTGCCGGCCGTTGGTGCCGACGCCATGGAACAGGATCACCTTCACCGGCGCCTGCGGGTTGCGGTATGTGTCGAGGTGCATGCGGTGGCCGTGCCAGGACCACCATTCTTCCTGCGGCTGCTGGCCGTCCCGCCACTGGAAGTCGGTCGGAAGGAAGGTCTGCATGTCGCGCCAGACGGACTGGTCGGCATAGGTCTTGGGCATGGCGGCGGACTCCGGTGAGTTGGGCGAAACGGCATCGTCGGCCACGGCCGGCGCGAGCGGCGCGCTCGACAGGCCGGCGGCCAGCAGCAGCGTGCAGGCCGGACGAAGGAGCGAGGGAAGCTTCATGGCGGTCGATGCCTGGCGGGTTGCGATGGCTCTCATCATGCTGGCGCGAGCGTGCGCCGGCCATGCTGCGGCAGGCCAACCGCTTTAGAATCTAGGCCAACCCACGTCGCGAGGCGTCTGATGAATGTCTGGAACTTTGCCCGGAGCCCGGCTTCCGTCCTGCTGATGATCGACTTCGGGCGCGACCGCGGAATCGCGCCGTCGGCGCTGCTCAAGGGGGCCCAACTCACGCTGAAGCAGCTCGCCGACCCGGACTTCACGGTGCTGGCCGCGCAGGAGCTGGCCGTTGCGTCGAACCTGCTGGACCTGACCGCCGGCGAGCCCGACGTCGGTCTCAAGGTCGGCCTGTCGTACCAGCTTTCGGCATACGGGCTGCTCGGCTACGGGCTCCTGAGCAGTGCGACCGGCATGGACGCGGTCGCGCTTGCCGGCCGTTACCTGGCGCTGACCTACACGTTCGTCGCGATGACGTTCCGGCGGGAAGGGCGGCACGATGCGATCCGGTTCGACGCGTCGCCGGAACTTGCCGCGAACGTGCAGCGATTCTTCGTCGAGCGCGCGATGGGCGCGACGTGCCGCGTGCTGCGCGACGTGATCGGCGGCGCGTTCGAACTCGCGACGTTCGATCTCGCGTACGGCGCCGCGCCCGGTTCCGACGTGCGGCAGCCGGTGCCGGGCGCGCAGGTCCGGCACGGCCAGCCCGCCAATACGCTCACGTTCGAGCACGCGCTCCTCGAGCGGCCGCTGCCGCAGGCGAATGCCGCAACCGCGGCGATGTGCGAGCGCATGTGCGCCGAGCTGGTCACGCGCCGGCGCACGCGCGTCGATCTCGTGTCGTTCCTGAACGAATACCTGGCCACGCGCCCGTTCGACCGGCCGCCGCTGCTGAAGGACATCGCGACGCTGCTCAACACGAGCGAGCGCACGCTGAAGCGCCGGCTGCAGGAAGAGGGCGCATGCTTTCGCGACATCTCGAACGCGGTGCGCAAGGCCCGCGCGCAGGCGCTGATCGCCGAAGGGCGCCTGTCGATCAAGGAAATCGCGCAGGAACTGGGGTTCAGCGACATGTCGTCGTTTTCGCAGGCGTACAAGCGCTGGACGGGTGTCGCGCCGAGCGTGTCGCGGCAGGGCACGGCGGCCCCGTAGCGCGCGAACCGGGGCGACTTCGCCAATGCCGGCATAAAAAAAGCCCGCGAGCGACCTGACGCTCACGGGCTTTGCCGTTTCTGCGGCGACGCGGGCCGGTGCGTACTGCGCCGGCCCGCGCGGCATTACCAGGAGTGCCCGATGCCGCCGTTGACCATCATGCGCGAGCCGTTCACCGTGCCGACGCCCAGCTTGATCACGGTGTTCTGCGCGATCCGCGCGCTGCCGCCGACCGCGATCGCCGTATAGCCGCCGTAGTTGCCGAAGCCGGCGCCGACCGAGATCACCTTGCCCGGATCGACCTGCGGCATGCCCGCCAGCGCGCCGGCGATCGCGATGCCCGAATACGCGTTGCGCGCGAGATCGTTCACGCCTTGCTGGATCGCGCCGACCCGCTGGTCGGTATAGCGGTTCGCCGATTCGCTCGCCATCGTGAGCTGGTTCAGGTTGACCGCGTCGGTGCCCTGCGTGCCCGGCGCGACGTTGACGATCTGGCGCTGCTGCTCCGCGTTGCCGACCGAGACCACGTTCGAGCGGCCGCCGTCGTTCGAGTTCGCGCCGATCGCGACCGAGCCGGAGCCGGCCGCGACGGTCGGCGCATCGGTGCCCGAGCCGTTCATGTCGGCCGTGATGCCCGTGTTGCGCGATGCCGACGTCGACAGGTTGTTGATCTGCGTGTTGATGCTGTTCACGCTGGTCGACAGCGACGACACGCGGTCGTTGGTCGTGGAGAGGCCGGTTGACAGCGACGTCACGCTCGTCGACGTGGACGTGGACAGCGAGCCCAGCGCTTCGTTGGTCGACGACAGGCCGGTCGACAGCGAGCCGATGCTGGTCGACGTGGCGGTGGACAGCGACGCGAGATTGCTGTTCGTCGAGCTGAGCCCGGTGGACAGCGACGCGACGTTGAGGTTGGTCGCATGCAGCTGGCTGCCGTTGATCGCATCGGTGCTGTCGGCGCTCACGCGGCCGGCCGCGACGTTCTGGATCTGGCGCTCCTGGCCCGGTGCGCCGACGCTGAACACGCCGAACGGGTTGGCGCCCGCATAGCCGCCGAATTGCAGGTCGCCGATGCTCGACGACGATACGCCGACGGCCGCGCCCGTGATCGAGCGATGGCCGATCGCCACCGAGTTGTCGAGGTGGGCGATCGCGTTCGGGCCGATCGCGACGCTGTTCGCGCCGGTGGCCTGGCTGTCGGCTTCGGTCGAGTTCGCGTGGAAGTACTTCGCGCCCTTCGCGTTGAGGTTGTCGAGGGCGTCGCCCACGCTGGTGTTGACCGTCGTCGTGCCGTCGTTGTTGTACGTCACGTACGACGGCGCGGTGATCTTGCCGGTGGCCGGATCGTACGCCGCCCCGCCGCCGAGCGCGTCGGCCGTGCTGTTGCCGAGGTTCGTCGTGTTGACGGTGACCGCGCCGATGCTCGTCGACAGCGACGCCATCGTGCTGTCCGTCGCGCGGAGGCCGGTCGACAGCGAGCCAAGGCCCGTCGACGCGGACGTCGACAGCGAAGCGAGCGTGCTGTTCGTCGTCGACAGGCCGGTCGACGTGGACGTCGACAGCGACGTGACGGCGTCGCCGGTCGTGCTCAGGCCGGTCGACAACGACGCGAATCCGCTCGACGTCGAGGTCGACAGCGACACCAGATTGTCATTCGTAGTACTGATCGTCGTGGACAAGGCGCCGACGGTGGACGACGTGGCGGTCGACAGCGACGTCAGGTTCGTGCCGAGCGTGTCGATGCCGGTCGACGCCGAGGTGGACAGCGAAACCAGTGCGTTGCGCGTCGTCGACAGCCCGGCGGCGGTCGACGTCGACAGCGAGGCGACGGTGTCGCCGGTCGTGCTGAGCCCGGTCGACAGCGACGCCATGTTGAGGTCGACCGTGTCGATGCGCTCGGCGGTGGTCGTGGAGAGCGACACGAGCGAGCTGTTCGCGCTCGACAGTCCGCTGGACGTCGACGTCGACAGGCTCGTGAGGCTGCTGCCCACCACCGTCAGGGCGTCGTTGGTCGCGTTCAACTGCGAGCCGTTGACGGCGTCGGTGCTGTCCTGGTCGAGCCGGCCGGCCGCGACGTGGGTGATCGTGCGTTCGCGGTTCCGGCTGCCCACGCTGACCGTCCCGACCGGGGCGGCGCCGTTGAAGCCGTAGGTGTTGCCGTTGATCGTCGCGCCGCTCGTGCCGGTGGCGGCATCGGTCACCGCGCCGGCGCCGAGCGCGACCGAGTTCGCGTGGGCCGCCGTTGCGCTCGCGCCGAGTGCGACGGCGCCGGCGCCGGATGCGACGGCGCGCGGGCCGATCGCGGTCGCGGCCTGCGCGCTGGCGGTGGCCTGCGTGCCGACCGATACGCTGCTGGCGGCCGAGCCGGTCGCCCGATCGCCGAGCGCGATCGCGCTCGTTGCGCTCGCCGTTGCGGCCGAACCGGCGCCCAGCGCACCGCGCCCGGACGCCTGCGCGTTGCGGCCGACGGCCGTGCCGGTCTGGCTGGACGATGCGTTGGCGCCGATCGCCGTGCTGTTCTCGGTGGCCGCGCTGTTGTAGCCGACGGCGGTTGCGCCTGTATAGCCGCCGGTGCCGGCCTTCGCGCCCGCGCCGATCGCGGTCACGCCGTAGCCGCCGCCGGGCGTCAGGGCCTGTGCGTCCTGGCCGATCGCGATGTTGCCGGCGCCGGTCGAGCCGCTGCTGCTGGTTGCGCCCGAACCGATCGCGATGTCTGCAACGCCCGCTGCCGCCGCGTTGACGCCTGCCGCCAGCGCGTTCAGGCCGGTTGCACCGTCGTTGTCGACATTGCCGCCGGCGGTGCCGCCGTCGTTCACGCTGTAGTACGAGGTCGTGGCGGGCTGCGCCGATTGGGCTGCGGCGTCGAGCGGTGCGACGGCGGCCGCGATCACGGAGAGGGCGGCGGCGACACGCGCGCCGGCCGGGACGCTCTTCGAGGCTTTCCTGCCGTTGGCGCGGGTGGTTTCGGAGGCGGCGACCCAGGCGCCCAGTGCGTCGTTCCAGATCGTACGGAAAGTGCGGTTCATAGTCTGTCTCGGAAAAAAGAGGACGCCGCACCGCGATACGATGACTTGAGGAATTAAGACAACGGGATGGGCGTTCCTGGGTGAATTAAGAGATAACGAATGAAGTGAATCTTACAGAATGAAATATATTTGTAATGTAAAACAACGAAAAATGAATGCGTTTTCTTTCGATGTTTGACATTGTTTGTCGCACAAACATCGAAGAAATCGACGTTTAGTGTGATGGGGTGCGATGAAAATTGCGAAAATTCGCGGAAATGTGCGACGGATTGAAGCATGAGGCGACGCGGCCGTCGGTGTGCCGCAGCAAATTCGAGATAAGGAGTGGGGTGCGCTGTAATTTTTCGAGACGTAAGGCGGTTGTCGGCGCGGGGCCGGCCGACGATCATGTCGGAAGCCGGAAAGCGGGCCGTTCCCGACCCGTCGACGCCGGCTCCACACGGAAGAACCGGACATGAAATTGCTGCTCGTCGGCGCGACCGGACTCGTCGGCCGTCACGTCCTCGAAGTCGCGCTTGCCGATGCGCGGGTCGATCAGGTGATCGTTCTCGCGCGCCGGCCGTTGTCGCCGCATCCGAAGATGCGCGCGCTGGAGGTCGATTTCGATCATCTGCCCGACGCGGCCGACTGGTGGCAGGCCGATGCCGTGATCTGCACGCTCGGCACCACGATGCGGGCCGCCGGCTCGAAGGCGGCATTCCAGCGCGTCGACCACGACTATCCGCTCGCGGTCGCGCGGCTCGCGCACCGGTACGGCACGCAGGTCTACGTCCTGAATTCCGCCCTCGGCGCGGATCCCGCGTCGCGCATCTTCTACAACCGCGTGAAGGGCGAGGTCGAGCAGGCGCTGGCGGGCGTCGGGTTCGCGTCGCTCACGCTTGTGCGGCCGGGGCTGATTGGCGGCAGCCGAGACGAATTCCGGCTCGGCGAGCGGTTCCTGGTGTTCGCGCTGAACGTGGCCCGACCCGTGTTGCCGGCGAAGTGGCGCGTGAATCCCGCACGGCGGATCGCCCGCGCGCTGCTCGACGCGGCGATCGACGCGCGGCCGGGCGTGCAGGTCATCGCGTCGGACCGGCTCGTCTGACCCGCAACGGGCGGCACGCGTCGGTCATGGGCCCGCGAAGCCGTCGAGTCCGCCGAACTGTTCGGCGAGCGCGGCCGTGAACGCCTCCAGCGCTTCGCTGCCGTCGCAGTTCCGCGGTGTCGCGAGCTGGAATTCGACCGTATGGCTCAGCTTGTTCGAGAGCAGCCGGCGCATCTTCCCTGCGGCGACCCACGGCGCCGCGACATGGTCGGGCAGGAAACCGACGTGCGCGCCGGACAGGATGAAGATCACGTCGGCGTCGACGTTTTCGGAGAACGCGGTCGGCTGCGCGTTGCGCAGCGCCGCACCCGACGTGTTCGTCTTGTAGAGCCGCGCGACGTTGCTTGTGCGTGCGATGTCGTTGACCGACACGGTCCTTTTCGCAAACAGCGGATGCCGGGCGCCGCAGTGCAGCGACTGGTGCTCGACGAACAGCGGCGCGTAGTGCAGGCCGGCCTGGTGGCCGGAAAAGTAGCCGATCGCGAGCTGCAGTTCGTTTTTCAGCAGCCTGCGCTCCAGCTCGTCGGGCGGCACCGCGACCATCTCGATCAGCACGGCCGGCGCCCGCTCGCGGAAGCGGCCGACGCCTGCCGCGATCGATTCGACGATGTCCGGTGCCAGCCGCTCGGACAGCCCGATGCGCAGCTCGCCGAGCACCGTGCCCGACACATGCTGCGTATCGCGCGTGAACACGTCCATTGCGTGCAGGAGCCGCCGCGTCGACTGCAGCACGCGTTCGCCCTTCGGCGTCAGCCGGAAGCCGCTCTTGCCGCGATCGCACAGCCGGAACCCGAGGCGCGTCTCGAGCTTGGCCATCTGCGTGCTGATCGTCGACGGCGCCATCCCGAGCGTGCCCTGCGCGGCGCTGAAACCGCCGCTTTCGACGATCGTCAGAAAGAGCCGCAGCAGCTGCAAATCCATGTCTCTCAATCGGGTCAGCATGGCGATACATCGCGTTTCGTGAAGTCGGCTTATGTTAGTTCATATTTTTCGTCGGATGCCGTGACGGCAGAATCGGGCCCGAGGTCGCCAGCCGCGCGGCCGTCCCCCTCCAGGCAGGCATCCGACGATGAGCCAGAACGATTTTGCATTCACGCGCGACAGCCTTTACGGCACGCAGGCCGAACCGACTTTCGCGGGCGCGACGAGCTTCATGCGCCGGCGTTTCAGCCGCGACCTCGACGGCGTCGACCTCGCGATCACCGGCGTGCCGTTCGATTCCGCCGCATCGCACCGGCCCGGAACGCGCTTCGGCCCGCGCGGGTTGCGGATCGCGTCGACGGGCATCGCGTGGGAACGCCCGTGGCCGTGGTCGTTCGATCCGTTCGACGTGCTGGCCGCGGTCGACTATGGCGATTGCGCGTTCGATCTCGGGCAGCCCGAATCGGTGCCGGGCGCGATCGAGCGGCATGCCGACGGGATTCTCGCGCGGGGCTGCGCGATGCTGACGCTCGGCGGCGATCACTTCATCACGTATCCGCTGCTGAAGGCGCATGCGAAGGTGCACGGGCCGCTGTCGCTCGTGCATTTCGATGCGCACACCGACACCTGGCCCGACCGCGACGTCAAGCGCATCGATCACGGGACGATGTTCTATCACGCGGCGCGGGAAGGGTGGGTCGTGCCCGGGCGGTCGGCCCAGGTCGGCATCCGGACGACCAACGACGAGCCGATGGGCTTCGACATCCAGGATGCGCGCCACGTGCATGCGTCGACGCCCGCTGCGATCGCCGCGCGCATTCGCGAACGGGTCGGCGATCGCCCCGTGTACCTGACGTTCGACATCGACTGTCTCGATCCGGCGTTCGCACCGGGCACGGGTACGCCGGTCTCGGGCGGGCTGTCGAGCCATCAGGCGTTCGAGATCCTGCGTCACCTGGAAGGCATCAACCTGGTCGGCATGGACGTCGTCGAAGTGTCGCCGCCGTATGATCATGCGGAAATCACGTCGCTGGCCGGCGCGACGATCGCGCTGGAGCTGATCTGCCTGTATGCATCGCGCCGGCGGCGGAACCTGGAAGCATCGAACGATGACTGAACTCACCTGGCGCAAGGCCGTTCCCGACGATGCGGCCGCGTGCATCGAACTGCGCGGCAAGACGCGCGAGAACGCATTCACCGACGCGCAGTTGCGCGACCTCGGCATCACCGTGGAAAGCTGGGGCGACGGCATCCGCAGCGGCCTGTTCTCGGGCCAGGTCTGCTGCGCGAACGGGCGCATGGTTGGCTACTGCTTCGGCGACACCGGTTCGGGCGAGATCGTCGTGCTTGCGATCCTGCCCGAATACGAGGGCGCGGGGATCGGCAGGCGGCTGCTGCGGCAGGTGGTCGACGCGTTCGCCGCGAACGGTTTCACGTCGCTGTTTCTGGGGTGCTCGACCGATCCCGCGTCGCGCTCGTACGGCTTCTACCGCCATCTGGGCTGGACGCCGACAGGAACGCTCGATGGCGCGGGCGACGAAATCCTGACGCTGCGGATCGGGCGGCAAGCATGACGGCACGCGCCGGAGGCGCGCGGCGCATCGTCGATGCGTAAAACCGTTTCGTCATACCCGGCGAGGCGATAGCGCGGCCGCGGCGCCTGCGCCGACCTACGATGAAGATATCGCCCCCATCGTCCGCCCAGCCGTGTGCACCCATTACCGCGCCCCCGATGAAGACCCGGGCATCAGCGAACTGAAGATCGGCATCGGCGATCTGTACCGTCGCGACCCGTGGCAGCCCGACGTGTATCCCGACTATCCGGCGCCGCTCGTGCGCGCCGCCGGCGACGGCCTCGAGGTCGCCGCCGCCGTGTTCGGCTTCTGGCCGAAATTCATGCAGCCCGAGCGGGTCGACGAGCGAGGCCGGAAAGGCAGGAAGCTCGATACGGTGAACGCACGGGCGGAAACGGTCGGCTCGTCGCGGCTCTACGGCAACGCGTGGCGCAACGGCCAGCGCTGCCTGATTCCGGTGCGCTGGATCTTCGAACCCTGCTACGAGAGCGGCCGCAACGTGTGGCACCGGATCGGCGTCGACGGCTGGCAGCCGTGCTGCGTCGCCGGCATCTGGCGGCGCTACGACGGCGGCGCGCGATCGTGCATCGGCATGGCGATGCTCACGATGAACGCCGACGATCATCCGGTGTTCGCGCGCATGCATCGGCCCGGCGACGAGAAGCGGGGCGTCGTGATCCTGCGCCGCGACGACTACGACGAATGGCTGCATGCACGCGACGTCGAGGCAGCGCGACGCCTGCTCGAGCTGCTCCCCGCCGGCGACATGGCGGCCGCGCCCGATCCGGCGCCGGCGGCCGGCGCCTGAGCCTGCACCATCCCCCCGCGAACGGCCGGCAGACCGCTCGCGTCGCGCCTATTATTCATACAATTTCGAAATGCGATCGATTTCGGGTAATCACCGATACCTCGCAAGTTGTATATACAAGATGATCCGCTGGCAATGTCGGCACACGTCGTGCCGCTTGCGCGCCAGCGTGCTGACCGTGCGTGCGTGGCGCATGCCGGCGATCCACGGCGCCCCGCATCCGCAGAGCCGAAAGGGCGGCTCGCAGTTTCCCGTTCCGTTCAAACCATATGTGGTCCTGAGTATTTTGGAGATTGTCCCGTGTCAACGAATCCCAGCGGAAAAGCCGGCGGCCTGATCGAGGTACGTTCGATCGACTTCATTCCCGACGCCGAGCGCCACGGCGGCTTGCTGAGCCAGTTCACCCTGTGGCTGTCGGCCAACATGCAGATCACGGCCATCGTCACGGGCGCGCTCGCCGTGGTGCTCGGCGGCGACGTGTTCTGGTCGCTGGTCGCGCTGCTGCTCGGCCAGTTCGTCGGCGGCGCGGTCATGGCGTTGCACGGCGCGCAGGGGCCGCAGCTCGGCCTGCCGCAGATGATCTCGAGCCGCGTGCAGTTCGGCGTGTACGGCGCGATGATCCCGATCGTGCTCGTGTGCCTGATGTACGTCGGCTTTTCCGCAAGCGGCTCGGTGCTGGCGGGGCAGGCCGTCGCGCAGTTGCTGCACGTCGACGACGCGGCCGGCATCCTGCTGTTCGCGGCCGTGATCGTCGTGCTGACCGTGTGCGGCTATCGCGCGATCCATGCCGTCGGCCGGATCGCGAGCGTGGTGGGCATCGCCGCGTTCGTCTACATGTTCACGCAGCTGTTCGCGAACCACGACATCGGCGCGCTGCTCGCGAACCGGCACTTCACGCTCGCGAGCTTCCTGCTGTCGATGTCGCTGTCCGCGTCGTGGCAGATCGCGTTCGGCCCGTACGTCGCCGATTACTCGCGCTACCTGCCGCGCTCCACTTCGTCGGTCGCGACGTTCCTCGCGGTCGGCCTGGGCTCGGTGATCGGCGCGCAGGCCGCGATGGTGTTCGGCGTGTTCGCGGCCGCGCTGGCCGGCGGCCAGTTCGCGCACCACGAAGTCGCGTACATCGTCGGCCTCGGCTCGACGGGCGCCGTGGCCGCGCTGCTGTACTTCAGCATCGCGTTCGGCAAGGTGACGGTGACGGCGCTCAACGCGTACGGCAGCTTCATGTCGATGGCGACGATCGTCAGCGGTTTTCGCGGCAAGCACGCCGTGTCGTCGCGCAGCCGGCTGGTGTACATCTTCGGGATGATCTGCGTGTCGACGCTGATCGCGCTCGCGGGGCGCCATTCGTTCCTGAAGGAGTTCACCGCGTTCATCCTGTTCCTGCTCGCGTTCTTCACGCCGTGGAGCGCGATCAACCTGATCGACTACTACTGCTTCACGCGCTCGCGCTACGACGTGCCGGCGCTGTCCGATCCGAACGGCCGCTACGGCCGCTGGAACGTGATGGCGATCGCGATCTACGTGGTCGGCATCCTCGTGCAGCTGCCGTTCATGTCGACGCATGTCTATACGGGCCCGCTCGTCGACGCCCTTGGCGGTACCGACATCTCGTGGATCCTCGGGCTGACCGTGCCGGCCGTGCTGTACTACGTCGGTGCGCGCGCGTCGCGCCGCAGCATCCCCGAACGCCTGATCCTGCCGCTCGAACGCGGCGAAGCCCACCACTGACCAAGCGTCTCGCACATCGGGCCGGCCGGTTGCCGGCCTGAGCGTCGCGTCGGGCCGGGCGCCGCCTGCGCCGCGCTCCGTCTCACATTCCCTTTCCCGCGATGCCGGTGCGGCGCGTCCGCCACCCCCGGCGTCGTTTCCTTCTCCGACTATTAAATAGTATGACTAATCAAATGGATACTCGCGCCCGTCGTTCACGGGCACGGCGGATGCATGCCGGTCTTCGCCTTGCGGTCGCGGCCGCGTGTCTCGCCGGTTCGGGCGCGGCGCTTGCGCAGGACGGCGTCACGCTGTACGGCGTGATCGACGAATTCGCGCAGTACGTGAATACCGGCAACGGCTATACGGCGGCGCTCAATTCGGGCGGCCAGTGGGGCAGCCGGTTCGGAGTGAAAGGCGGCGAGGATATCGGCGGCGGCCAGCGAATCGAGTTCGCGCTGGAAAACGGCTTCAACCCGAACGACGGCTCGCTCGCCAGTTCGGGCAGCCTGTTCAACCGGCAGGCGTGGGTCGGTATCTCGGGCCCGTGGGGCAAGGTGCGCGCGGGCCGGCAGAATTCGCCGCTGTTCAACGACCAGGGCGGGCAGGACGCGTTCGGCGGCGTCACGCAGGCGTCCGGCATGGACAACCTCACCGTGTTTGCGTTCCGCACGAGCAATACGCTGTCCTACCAGAGCCCGGAAATCGCGGGCTTCCAGGGCGGGCTGTACTTCGGGTTCGGCGACGCGGGCGGCGTGCGCTCGGCAGGCGCGAGCCAGCAGCTCGACCTGACCTACGAGCACGGCCCGTTCGCGGCGTTCGTCGCGGGCCAGTGGCTGAAGAACGCGACCGCAACCACGACCGATCGCACGATCATGGCCGGCGCATCGTACGCAATCGGCAAGGCCACCGTGTACGGCGGCTTCTCCGCGGTGAAGTGGGCCGACATCGGCATCGACTCGCGCGTGTACGGGCTGTCGGTCAAATACCAGTTCAACCCGGCGAACGCGCTCGCGCTCGGTTACGCGTATCTGCACGACCAGTCGTCGCAGGGCAACAATGCGGACCAGCTCGGGCTGATGTACGAGTACGACCTGTCGAAGCGCACGAACTTCTACGCCGCGCTGTCGTACCTGCGCAACCGCAACCAGGCCGGCTACACGCTCGCCGGCGCGGCGAACCCCGGGTTGCCGCTCGCGTATCCGGGCGCGAACGCGCGCGGCGTGCAGCTCGGCATCGTGCATCGCTTCTGACGGCGGCATCGCACCGGGCCGCCCGCGCCCGGCGCTTGTCCGGCACGCGGGCGCGCCGTCATTTCCCCAGCCGCTCCGCGAGCGAGTGGCGTTGCATGCAGCGCTCCATCGCATCGAGAAACGCCTGCTCGGCGGCATTCATCTTCCGGTCGCGATGCCACAGCAGGAACACGTCGACATCGACGAGCCCGTCGTCGGGCGGCAGCCGCCACAGCCGCTGCTGCGCGATGTCGTCGCGGACGATGTGCTCGGGCAGGCAGCCGATGCCATAGCCGGCGAAAATCAGCCGCCGCACTTCCTCCAGGCTCGGCGACGACGCGACGATGCGCCCGGTGAACCCCTTCTGGTCGCGGAACACGGCGAGCGGCGACAGGCTGTCGCCGATCTGGTCGCTCGTGAACGACACGAAATTCTCCGCGAGCAGATCGTCCATCCGCAGTTGCGTCTGCCCGAACAGCCGGTGATGGCGGCCGCAGTAGATCGCATAGCGCTGGCGCAGGAAGCAGCGCATCTCCAGCTTGTCGTGCGGCGTGCGGCACAGGCCGAGCCCGGCCGTGGCCGTTTTCTGCAGCAGCGAGGAAAGAATGTCCGACGAGCGCATCACCTCGATCTGCAGGTCGATGCGCGGATACGCGCGATGGAACTCCGCGAGGAATTCGTCGTACACGGGCGACTCGATGCGGCTCACCGTCAGCAGCCGGATCGAACCGGTCAGGTCGGCGGTGCTGTCGTCGATTTCCGTTTCGAGACGCGAGATGCCGCCGTAGATGTCGCTCGCGATCCGGTACACGGCTTCGCCGGCCGGAGTCGGCGCGAAGTGCGTGCCGCGCCGCTCGATCAGCTTGCGTTCGAGCGTGTCCTCGAGCCGCCGCAGCGCCTGGCTCACGGCCGGCTGCGTCACGTGCAGGCGCGCGGCCGCGCGGCTCACGCTGCGCTCCTGGACGATCACCAGGTAGGTGCGCAGCAGGTTCCAGTCGAGACGGTCGTTCAGGAACGGGGCGAGGTCGGGGCGCATCGGGTCTCCGGACAGGGCGTCGGGGTTTGTATTAGCCAAACTTATATGGAGAATAATAACTTGAAATTTGACTAATGATTTGCGGCGGCCGATAAAGGAGGGGTGCCGCAGCGTGCGGCGCAAGGCCGCGCCAGACGGCTGCCACACGATATTGCGCGTCGTCCCGGGGCGGCGTGCGTCAGGAGCCTGCATGACCCAGTCCCTTCCTTCCGCCCGCCAGCCGGGACGCGCCGCGACGGCCGCGTTCATCGGCACGATGATCGAGTGGTACGACTTCTACATCTACGCGACCGCCGCCGCGCTCGTGTTCGGCGAACTCTATTTCCCGTCGCACGACCCCTTCGTCAGCACGATGGCGTCGTTCGCGACGTTCGCGGTCGGCTTCTTCGCACGGCCGCTCGGCGGCTTGATCTTCGGCCATCTCGGCGATCGCATCGGCCGCAAGAAGGCGCTGATGACGACGTTGATGATGATGGGCGTCGCGACCGTGTGCGTGGGCCTGCTGCCCGACTATTCGAAGGTCGGCATGCTCGCGCCGGTGCTGCTCGTCGCGCTGCGCGTGGTGCAGGGGATCGCGGTCGGCGGCGAATGGGGCGGGGCGGTGCTGATGGCCGGCGAGCATGCGCCGCAGGGCCGCCGCACGTTCTTCGCGTCGTTCGCGCAGCTCGGCAGCCCGGCCGGCTTGATCCTGTCGCTGATCGCGTTTCGCGCGGCGACGTCGATGGACAAGGCCGACTTCCTCGCATGGGGCTGGCGCCTGCCGTTTCTCGCGAGTTCGGTGCTGCTCGTGGTCGGCATCCTGATCCGGCTCGGCGTGAACGAATCGCCGGAGTTCGCGCGCGTGAAGGAAACCAACCGCACGGTGAAGCTGCCCGTCGCCGAAGTGTTCCGCTCTGCGTCGGGGCTGGTGCTGCTCTGCATCGGCGCGAACACGATCGGCATCGCCGGCGTCTATTTCACGAACACGTTCATGATCGCGTACACGACGCAATACGTCGGCGTCTCGCGTTCGCTGATCCTCGACAGCCTGTTCGCGGTCGCGATCATCCAGTTCGTCGCGCAGCCGGTCGCGGCGTGGATTGCCGAGCGGATCGGCGGCGCGCGCTTCCTGAAGCTCGCGGCGCTGCTCGCGATGCTGTCGCCGTATCCGATGTTCATGCTCGTGCAGGGCGGCACATCCGCGTCGCTGGTTGCCGGCATCGCGCTCGCCGTGGTCTGCATGGCCGGCTTCTATTCGGTGATCGCGGGCTTCGTGAGCGAGGTGTTTCCCGCCCACGTGCGCTATTCGGCGATCTCGCTCGCGTATCAGATCTGCGGCGCGCTCGCGGGCGGGCTGACGCCGCTCGTCGGCACGTGGCTCGCGCATCGCTTCGCAGGCCAGTGGTGGCCGCTCGCGGTGTTCTACACGTGCCTCGCGGGCATCTCGCTGCTCTGCATCGTCGCGCTCGATGCGCGCCGCGCGGCCCGGCCGGCTACTGCCGAAGCGTACGGTTCGCATTGAGCCCCGACGAACGAATCCATACGGAGTACACATGAAAGATCTGCTGGAAATCGACGGCGCCCGTTTGTGGCGGAGCCTGGAGGACATGGCGCGCGTCGGTGCGACGCCGCGCGGCGGCGTGCGGCGCCTCGCACTCGACGACGACGACCGGCGCGGGCGCGACCTGTTCGCGCAGTGGTGCCGCGATGTGGGGATGACGGTGAGCGTCGATGCGATCGGCAACCTGTTCGCGCGGCGCGACGGCGCCGATGCGCAAGCCGCGCCGGTGCTGATCGGCAGCCATCTCGACACGCAGCCCGAAGGCGGCCGCTTCGACGGCGTGTATGGCGTGCTCGCCGCGCTCGAACTCGTGCGCACGCTGAACGATGCGGGCGTCGTCACCGGCAAGCCGCTGGAGATCGTGTCCTGGACCAACGAGGAGGGCGCACGCTTCGCGCCGGCGATGCTCGGGTCCGCCGTGTTCACGGGCGCGTTGCCGCTCGACGCGGCGCTCGCGGCGCAGGATGCCGACGGCGTTACGCTCGGCGCCGCGCTCGACGCATGCGGCTATCGCGGCACGCGTACGACGGGCGGTGCGGTCGACGCGTATTTCGAGGCGCATATCGAACAGGGGCCCGTGCTCGAGGCGAACGGCACGACGATCGGCGTCGTCACGGGCGGGCAGGCGATCCGCTGGCTCGATGTGACGGTGGCGGGCATGGCCGCGCATGCGGGTACGACGCCGATGCCGTATCGCAAGGACGCGTATTTCGCGAGCGCGCAGATCGCGGCCGAACTCGAACGGATCGTCGTGGGTTATGCGCCGCGCGGGCTTGCGACGATCGGGCAGGTCGGCATCCGCAACGCGTCGCGCAACACCATCGCCGGCGACGTGACGTTCACGGTCGATCTGCGTCATCACGACGATGCGCGAGTCGATGCGATGGAGTGCGACCTGCGCGATGCGTGCGCGCGCATCGCTGCCGCGCGCGGCGTGCAGGTCGCGGTCGACCTCTGCTGGCGCAGCCCGGCCACGCCGTTCGATGACGATTGCGTCGGGCTGGTCGCGCAGGCGGCGGCCCGGTTCGGCTACACGAACGAGCGGATCGTCAGCGGCGCCGGCCACGACGCGATCCTGCTCGCGCGCCGCGTCCCGACCGCGATGGTGTTCATTCCGTGCGTCGACGGTCTGTCGCACAACGAGGCCGAGGATGCGCTGCCCGACGACGTGACGCGCGGCGCCAACGTGCTGCTCCATGCGGTGCTTGCGCGCGCAGGTGTCGCGAGTGTCGCGGCGGGCGTCGCGGCAGCACCCGCCGCGCAGGATGCGTGACGCGGCATCACGACGAAACGACGAGGAGCCCAGATGAAGACCTATTTCCATCCCGAGCAACTGCTGCACCATCCGCGCAGCTACCTGTCGCGCGGGCAGATGCGCACTCCGCAGGAAGTGCCCGAACGCGCGGCGCGGCTCGTCGCGGCCGTGCGCTCGCTCGACTTCGACGTGTGCGGTCCGGCCGACCGCGGCACCGCGCCGATCGCGGCCGTGCACGACACGAACTACCTGCGCTTTCTGGAAGAGGCGCATCGCGACTGGAAGCGGATGCCCGCCGACTGGGGCGACGAAGTGATGTCGAACGTGTTCGTGCGCGAGCCGAACCCGCTGCGCGGCGTGCTCGCGAAAGCCGCGCGCTACCTCGCCGACGGCAGCTGCCCGGTCGGCGAGAACACGTGGCGCGCCGCGTACTGGTCCGCGCAGGGCGCACTCGCGGCCGCGTCCGACGTCAACGGCGGCGCGCGCGAGGCGTATGCGCTGTGCCGGCCGCCCGGCCATCACGCGCGCCGCGACGCGGCGGGCGGCTTCTGCTACCTGAACAACGCGGCGATCGCCGCGCAGTCGCTGCTCGGCCGCCATCGCCGGGTCGCGATCCTCGACACCGACATGCATCACGGGCAGGGCGTGCAGGAGATCTTCTACGGCCGCGACGACGTGCTGTACGTGTCGATCCACGGCGACCCGACCAACTTCTACCCGGTCGTCGCGGGCTACGAGGAAGAGACGGGCGTGGGGGCCGGCAACGGCTTCAACCTCAACCTGCCGATGCCGCACGGTTCGCCGGAGTCGGCGTTCTTCGAGCGGCTCGACGATGCGCTGCGCGCGCTCGCACGGTTCGAACCCGATGCGCTGGTGCTCGCGCTCGGCTTCGACATCTACAAGGACGATCCGCAGTCGCAGGTGGCCGTCACGACCGACGGCTTCGGGCGGCTCGGCGGGGCGATCGGCGCACTCGGCTTGCCGACGGTGATCGTGCAGGAGGGTGGATACCACCTCGAAAGCCTCGATGCGAATGCGCGCGCGTTCTTCGGCGGGTTCGGCGGCGCGCGCTGAAGCGTCCCGGCCGCACGTTCGCGGCGTGCGGCGCGCCGCATCGTTGGACAGCACGCCGGGGCCGGATCGCGCGCCGGCGCATTCAAGTTTTTCGCTTGCGCGCCGTTGATTCGGGCGTACGCTGGAAGAACCCGGGCAAGCGGGAAAAGAGGGGGCTGAACCATGAAGACAACCGGCCGGATCGGAAGCGGCGCGCTCGCCCTCGCGTTGCTGTGCGCCGGGCCGCGTGCCGGCGCGACCGAGCCGTCGATCCCGCTCAGGGTCAGTCTCACGATTCCGGAAATCTGCACGATCGGCGCGACTGCCGGCCCGGGCCTGCGTGCCGGCGCGGAGGGCGATGCGCCGAGCGTCAATTGCGTGCACGGCACCCCGTTCCTGCTCAGCCACGCGCAGGCGCCGGGCGCGACCCGGTCGCCGCACGGCCTCGGCGCCGGCGCGCCCGCGGCCTGGACCGTCACGTTCTGAGCCGAGGATCGGCCGCCGCACCCGCTAGAAGCTGATCGTCGCCGTGATCGTGTCGCTGTAGTTGCCGGGCGCCGGCGAGGTCTGCGGCGGCACCGCGCCATAGACGGTCACGACCTGCGACATGCCTGTCCCGATGCCCGTGACCGTCGAGCTGCCGCCGGTGCCGTCGCCCCACGCGTTCGTGTACGAGGCGCTCGTGTACAGCCCGTAGCCGATCGTCCCGCCACCGCCGCTGCGCTGCATCTGGCGGGCCGTGACGTTGCCGCTGCCGCCGCCGTTCAACGCGATCTGCCACGCGTCGCCGTTGGTGCACTGCACAGTGATCGAACCGGTCGCCGTGAGCGTGCCCGACAGCACGCTTGCGGTGCCGAAGTTCACGCCGGTCGCGCTGATGTTGCAGTTGTTGACGACGTTCGCCGTCGCGCCGAACGGGAAGGTGCCGCTTGATGTCGTCAGCGATGCGCAGGTCGGCGCGCCGAGCAGGTAGAACCCGGCGTTGAGCGATGTCGCGGTGCCCGCGAACTGCTGCGAGTAGGTCGTGGTGCTGTCGCCGGTCGTCGGGACGGTCGGCTGGTTCCCGGCGATCTGTCCGTACACGGTGACCGTCGAGGTCGCACTCGTGCCTAGCGCGGGTTTGACGAGCGTGACGGACGCCGGCGTCGTGCCGGCAGACACCGAGCCCCACGCGATCGTATGTCCGCCGTCGAGATAGAGGTCGTACTGCATCGAGTTGCCGCCGTTCACGAGGCTGCGCGGACTCGTGCCGCCGAGGTTCAGGCACACGAGCACGTTCGGGGTCAGCGTGATGGCCGACCACGTGCAGGTGACGCTGACCGCGCCGGTCGCGGTGACGGGCGCGTTCGAGATCGGGCTGACCGAGCCGAAGCTCACCGTCGACGCCGTGGCCGTGCAGGTCTCGGCCTGCGCGTGGCGCGGCATGCCGCACCACGCGGCGAACGCGATCACGAGCAGCAGCGCGAGCCTCATGGCGCCGCCCGGCAGGTCAGGGGCCCCACGGTCGGCAGCGTGCCGTTGCCGGGCGCCGTGAACGCGAATTCCGCGACGCAGCGCTGCGTGCCGTCGTCGACCGCGAGATGGTTGTCGTCCTTCAGTTCGTCGATGAACGTGAGCCCGTCGTAGCCGACGATCGTGTCCATGCCGCTCTCGACGTGATGCACGTGCGCGCCGGCCGGCAGCGGACGACCCTCGGCGTCGTGCAGGACGACCGACGCCGCGCGATAGCGCGTCACGCCGAAATGCGCGACGACGCCCGATTGCGCCTGCGGCACGATCGTCATCGACGTGCGGGCGATCCGCGCATCGGCGGGCAGTTTCATCGCATCGATCGCGACCTGGTTGTTCTGGTACGCGTTCAGGTCGGGCACGAGCAGATGCCCCGCACGATCGGTCGTGCCGATCACGCGGTTCTCGTGCAGCACCGGGATGCCCGCGACGCCGTCGGTCGAGACCAGCGCGAAGCCGTCGTCGATGCGGCGCGACACCTGCAGGCTGCGGTCCATGAGCACGAGCGCGCCGCTCACGTCGAGCGACCCGCCGCTCTGCCGGTCGATGTTCTGCGCGACGGCGATGACTTCGCCCGCGCGGCCGAGATAGCGCAGCTGCGCCTGCCGGTACGGCACGGCGCCGGTGCCGCCGGTCTGCACGCCCCAGCCCCAGCCGCCGTCGTAGTCGGGCGGGCGGCTCGCGTCGACGGTGTAGTTCGACTGGCCGCGCTGGCGCCCGGCGGTCGCATTGATCGACGTGTTGTGGCCGAGCCCGACGTTCAGCGACACGAACGCGCCGTTCGCGCCCTGTTGCGCGAAGTCGCGGTAGGCGGTCACGCTGAGCGACGCGAGATCGCCCAGGTTCAGCGTGTACGACACCGTGCCGATCCGCGCGCTCGGGCCTTGCGGCAACCGGAAGCCGATATAGCTGAGCGACAGCGTCTGGCGGCCCAGGAACGGCAGCGCGAGCGTCGCCTGGTCGGTCGCCGCGGGCACCGTGGAGCCTTCGCCCGACGCGAGATCGCCGTAGCGGCCGAATGCGCGGATCGTCTGCGCGTTGAGCGAGAAACGCGGCTCGATCAGCTGGTAGCCGACGCTGACCTGCGTGCCCGGATAGCGGCCGGCGCTGCCCGCGATCGCGCCGTTCACGACGCCGGCGTAGCCGAGGCGCAGCAGCGCGCCGACGCCGGCATTGACCACGCCGCCGGTGGCTTCCGCATGCCCTTCGACGGTCAGCGCGTCGCCGAGCCCGCGCCGCAGCGAACCGCTGACGGCCGGCCGCGTGTCGTAGTCGAACGACGCCAGCCCGTAGTTGCGGCGCAGGAAGCCGGCTTCGAACGAATAGCTCGACAGCCCGGCGGACAGCATGCGCGTATCGACGTAGAGCGGCACGGAGGTCGCGACGGTGCGCCCGAGCGCGTCGTGCGTAATGACGGTGGCCTGGCCCGCGCCCGTGATGCCCGGCACGTCGCGGATGATGAACGGGCCGCTCGGCACGTTGCCGCTGTACTGGCGCACGTTGTTGACGTACAGGTCGACCGCCGACGGCACGGCGGCGGAGCCCGCGAGCGACGGGATCGGGAACGTGACGAGATCGGGTCGCAGCGCGAAGTTGCTGCGCCACTGGAAGCCGCCGAGGCGGACCGAGCGCGTCCACGCGAGCGATCCGGAGATCGCGTCGCCGACCTGGATCGTGCTCGGTCGCGCCGGGTCCGAGCGGCTCCACGAGGTATCGAAGCGCGTGTAGTGCCGCTGGCCGTTGTAGAAGCTTGCGGTACCCGTGGTGTCGAACACGCCGTCCGGATCGAAGTAGCGCACGTCGGTGTAGAACGAGAACTGCCGGTTGCCGAGCGTTTGCGCATACGCCTCGTAATTGATCGCGATCCCGCGCGATGCCGTGGCGGCTTGCGTGGGCGGCAATGCGCGGCTGTCGATCGCGTGCGGGCGGCGCAGCGTGTCGGGCATCTGCAGGTCGACGCTCTGGCGCGCGACGTCGTAGCGGTAGCGCAGGCCGGGAATCGTGTCGAGATCGATCGTCGTCGCGTCGGCGATGCCGAGCCGGTCGGTCGCGAAGCCGATCGTGCGGAGGTCGGCGCCGCTCGCCGACAGGTGGCCGGCGCGTTCGCGGAAGGGGGCGAGCAGCGCGGTGTTTTCGCCGTTGACGCTGACTTCGAGAATCACGTCGTGCGTGCCGTCGGTCATCACGAGCGCCGGGTGGTCGTCGGCATGCGCCTGGCCGAACGCGAGCAGGCCGGCCGTGACGACGGCCGCGACCGCGACGTGCGGCGAACGTCGCGGCATGCTGCGTCCGTTGGCCGGGAGCGTGCCGGTGCGTGGCGAAGGGGCAGGAGCCGGGCGGCGCACCGGCGGTCTAGCCCGGCGGCTCCACCGCGACGACCGCGCTGGCCGGTTGCGAATTGACGGCCGCCCGCACCGTGACCCGGCCGTCGAGCGCGACGCCGGCCGGCAGCGGCACGCTCCATTGGCCCGTGCGGCCCGCGAGCGCGTAGCCGAGCAGCCCGCGCGTGAGCGGGTACGCATGGCCGTCGGCGGTCACGAGCTCGACCGACGCCAGTTGCGCGCGCCGCGTGCCGCCGTTGCGCACCCGCAGCACCCAGCCGCCGTTGCGGCGCAGCAGCGCCCAGTCGAGTTGCGGCGCGCCGTTGGCGGCCGGCTCGACGAACACGGGAATCGAGTAGCGCAGGCGGATCGAGACGCCGTTGGCCGGCGCCTCGCCGGACCGGGGCAGTTCGTCGATCAGCAGACGGTAGCTCTGCTCGATGCCGGACGACGCGCGCGACGCGCGCACGACGCGGATCAATTGTTCCGACTGGGTGCCGACCTCGATCAGCGGCGGGCTTGCCACCAGATCCTGCGTGGGTGTCAGCGTGTCCTGGCCGTCGGCCTGGTCCCAGCGGAACACGCGCACCTGCCCGTACACGGGGCGCTCGCCCGGATTGCGCAGCGTGATGCCGGTGGCCGTGTCGTCGGTGGCGAATTCGATCGTGACGGGGGAAATCTGCAGCGACGCGGCGTGCGCGGCGCCGGCCGCGCACAGCAGCGCGGCGAGCGTTCGGCGTAATGCGGACATGGGGCGCGGCGCCGGTCAGAAGTAGACGGTGGCGGTGACGGTCGTCTGATAGGTGTCCGGCTTCGGGGTCGTTTGCGCGGGCACCTGGCCGTAGACGGTCAGCGTCTGCGCGGCGCCCGTGCCGGTGCCGGCCACGGTGTTGGTGCCTTGCGTGTTGCCCCAGACCGTCGTGTGCCCGGCGTCCTGGTAGAGCTGGAAGCCGACGGTCGTCGTCGTGTTGCCGGTCGCCGTGCCGGCCATCAGCCGGCTCGTGACGCTCGATCCCGTGACCGAGCCCGCGTCGAGGCCGACGTTGTAAGGCGTCGTGTTGGTGCAGGTGACGCTGACGGTCGTTTGCTGGTTGATCGCGGAGGCCAGCACGCCGTTCGTGCCGAAGGCCAGCGGGTTCGCGGCGATCATGCAGTTCGGCTGCAGTGTCAGCGTCACGTTGAAGGTGGCGGTCGCGGTGCCGTTCGAATACGTGGCCGCGTCGGCGGCGGGAGTCGGAAGGCCGAATGACAGCGCGAGCAACAATGTCGTGGAAGCGATGGCGACTTTCACACTGATCCCTCATCGATCGGTTTTTCATTGAATTTATGCCGCGCTTCGCATGCCACGGTATTGCAAATCCTGATACGAATTGACGAGTCTTTCAATCGTTAATTTTGCGCTGTTGCATTTTGTTACAAGTTGTTCGAGGATTTATTGAATAAAGCTGGAAAGTATTGCGTTTTTGGTTTCGCGTGGAGGTCGGTTGAAAGATTTTCCTGCAATGCAGCAAGGATTTGGTTGTTCGCGTGGGGTGTGGATCGATATCCGGATCGATACGATGGGATGAATTGATTCGCGTGGAACAGGGATTTAACGCATCACGTGGAATTCGGCGATTTGAAAATGATTCATTAAAAAAGATTGAATCGATTTCGTTGATTTTTAAATGAATCGAATTGCGAGTTCGGCGGGGTTCGGGGTTGTTCAGGATGCTTGCCGATCGGCGAATCGTGAAATCGCTCCCGGCGGCTGAAAATGCAGACGGCCGCTTTGCGCGGCCGTGGGCGTATGTGGCGTAAGGGGCGCCGCATCGGCATTCAGGCCGATGCAGGGCGCGTCGCGATCAGGAATTCGCGGCGGCCGGGGCGCGGCGTTGCTGCGCGATCTGCAGTACGACGAGCGCGAGCCCGGCCGCGGCGATCAGCCCGCCGACGAGCGGCACGGCCGCGTAGCTGAAGCCGGCCGAGATCGCCGCGCCGCCGGCTGCCGCGCCGAGCGCGTTGCCGAGGTTGAATGCGCCGATATTGACGGCCGATGCCAGGCCCGGCGCTTCGTGGGCCGCCCGCATCACGCGCATCTGCAGCGGCGGCACGACCGCGAACGTCGCGACGCCCCACACGAGCAGCGTGACGGCAGCGCCGGCATGCGTGCTGGCGAGCAGCGGGAACGCCGCCATCGTCGCGATCAGCAGCAGCAGGAACCCGATCAGCGTGCCGTCGAGCGAGCGATCGGCCAGGCGGCCGCCCGCAATGTTGCCGATCGAGAAGCCGACGCCGATCAGCACGAGCATCGCGGTCACGAAGCCGGGCGTCGCGCCGGTCAGGTGTTCGAGCGTCGGGGCGACATACGTGTACAGCGTGAACATCGCGCCGGCGCCGAGCACCGTCGTTCCGAGCGCACCGAGCACGACGGGGCGCGTCAGCACGGAGAGTTCGGCGCGCAGGTCGGGCATCTTGCCGGCCTCGCCCTTCGGCAGCGCGGCGAACAGGCCGGCGATCGCGATCAGGCCGAGGCCCGCGGTTGCCGCGAACGACATGCGCCAGCCGATGATCTGGCCGAGCCAGGTCGCGGCCGGTACGCCGCCGACGTTCGCGATCGTGAGGCCCATGAACATCGTCGCGACCGCGCTGGCCTGCTTGTCGCGCGGCACGAGGCTGGCCGCGACCACCGAGCCGAGCCCGAAGAACGCGCCGTGGTTGAGGCTGGTCACGAGGCGGGCCAGCAGCAGCGTCGTATAGCCCGGCGCGGCGGCCGACAGCAGGTTGCCGATCGTGAAGATCGACATCAGCGCGATCAGCGCCGAGCGGCGCGACCAGCGCGCGAGCAGCAGCGTCATCAGCGGTGCGCCGGCCATCACGCCGATCGCGTAGGCGCTGATCAGCATGCCGGCCTGCGGAATCGACACGTGCACGCCGTCGGCGATCACCGGCAGCAGGCCCATCGGCGAGAATTCGGTGGTGCCGATGCCGAACGCGCCGGCCGCGAGCGCCAGCAGCGGCAGCGCGGCGCTGCCGCCCGGGCGGGAGGGGGAAGAAGTCTTGGTGTTCACGCGATGGGCTCCGGTAAGCGACAGGCAATGGCACGAGGCCTTGACGATGGGGTGCAGTGTGCCTGCATGACTCTTGTGGAAAAAGTCGTATCGGGACGAAATTATCTTGATTCCATGTCAACAATGCCGGGCGCGCGCAGGGCTCGTCGGCGCGCGGGGGAACGAGCGTGCATTTCCCGGAAGCGAGTTGTAATGCGGGCGGCGCGCTTTGGGGGCGGGGGAGCGCGGAACTTTGGCGGTTCGCGGCGGCGCGACGGCCGTTTCCGGCGGCGAGTCGTGGGGAGCACGGCGCTCGCGCGGCGGCGTGTGGCCGCGCGAAGCGGGCGGGCCGCTCAGGCGACGGCCGTCGTCCGGAACGACTGGCGCGCGATCGCTGAAAACGTTTGCCGGCAAGGCGCAGGGGCAAAAAAACCCCGGCCACAGGGGGACCGTGACCGGGGCGGAAACACATCCTCTCTATGGCACGAGGGTTGGATGCGCGCGCAGTATATTTCGGTTCATGACAATTCGAATCGGCGTTAAACGGCCGTTTTTGGTGCCAATTTAAAAATGCCGGCGGCGCGGCGCCCGTCGTGATCGTTCTGAAAGAATTTGCGTGAGAAAGGTGTCGTTGTTTAGCGCGTTTCGGCAGCCGGAACGATGGCGGGCGGCGGGCGGCTCGCGGCGGCTGGCCCCGCGACGCGTGCCGCGCGATCGGCGGGCGACCGCCCGGCGCCCGGTCAGTCCGGCGCGCCGGCCGCATCGCGCACGGCCGCGAGAAACCGTTCGACGACGGGTGACGGTGTCGCGGCGGCGGCGTCGAACACGAACTCGATGTCGAAGCGGCTTGCGAGTTCGTCGAGCGCGACGAGCCGAACCGTGCGCGGGCAGGTCGGCGATGCGCTTTCCGGCACGAATGCGCAGCCCATCCCGGCCGCGACGAGGCCGATCAGTGTCGGGATATCGCTGCCGATCTGTGCGATGCGCGGCGTGAAGCCGGCCTGCTGGCACTGCGCCATCACGAACCGGTGGTGCGCGGCGGAGCGCTGCGCGTCGAACCAGACGAACGGCTCGTTCGCGACGTCGGCCAGCGTGCGCGGTGCGGTGAAGCGTTTGCCCGGCGGCGCGGGCATCGCGAGCACGAAGCGGTCGCTCAGCAGCCGCACGCCCGACAGGTGCGGCGCCTCGTCACGACGCCACGCCATGATGCCGCCATCGAGCTGGCCGCGTGTCAGCGCGCTCGCCTGTTCGGCCGACAGCATCGGCACGATCGACAGCTTCACGTCCGGGCACGCGTCGCGAAACGCCTTGAGGACGTTCGCGACGATCGGCAGCGGCAGGCAGTTCGGCAGTGCGCCGAGCCGCAACTCGCCGAGCTGGCCGGCCGCGCTGCGCAACGCTCGCTCGCGGCTGTCCTGCAGCGCCGCGAGCAGCCCGGTTGCATCCTGCAGGAAGCTCGCGCCGGCTGCCGTGAGCGTGACGCCCGTCGTACGGCGGACCAGCAGCGGGGTGCCGATGGCGTCCTCGAGTTCGCGGATCTGCCGCGACAGCGCAGGCTGGACGATGCCGGCCGCGCGGGCGCCGGCCATCACGCTGCCGGCTTGCGCGACGGCCACGAAGTAACGCAGGTGACGCAGTTCGATCTGGCGCATGCAGTGTCCGTTCCGGTTCGAAGATATGCCTGGAAAGCATAACAAACATCATTCGATGGTATTGGAAAGCATGGCTGGCGTGCCGTACGATGGCCTTCGTTGCCGTGCTTGCGCAGCGAGCCGCGTGCGTTTCCACCGTTCCCCCTGTTCCCATTGGTCCCGTCCCATGCCGCTTCATATCCCCACTCCCTATGTCCGCTCGCAAATCGCGTCCCGCCGGCTCGGCAAGACCATCCGGCTGAAGCTCGAGGCGTTGCAGCCGTCGGGCTCGTTCAAGCTGCGCGGCGTCGGCGCCGTCTGCGAAGCGCGGCATGCGGCCGGCGCCCGGCGGTTCGTGTCGTCGTCGGGCGGCAACGCGGGCATCGCCGTCGCGTATTGCGGCCGCGAACTGGGTGTGCCGGTGAGCGTCGTCGTGCCGGAAAGCACGTCGGCACGTGCGCGCGAGCTGATTCGGATCGAAGGGGCGGAACTGGTCGTGCACGGCGCGAGCTGGGCCGAGGCGAACGCGTTCGCCCAATCGGCGCTCGGCGAGCACGACGCATTCGTGCATCCGTTCGACGACCGCGTGCTGTGGCAGGGTCACGCGACGATGATCGACGAGATGGCCGCGGCCGGTCCGAAGCCGGACGCGGTCGTGCTCGCGGTCGGCGGCGGCGGGCTGCTGTGCGGCGTGCTCGAGGGGCTGGCGCGCAACGGCTGGCACGACGTGCCGGTGGTCGCGGCCGAAACGGAAGGCGCCGACTGTTATGCGCGCTCGCTCGCGGAGGGACGCCCCGTCGTGTTGCCGGCGATCACGAGCGTCGCGACGTCGCTCGGCGCGAAGCAGCCGTGCGACGCGGCGCTCGAATGGGCCACGCGGCACGCGATCCAGCCGGTCGTCGTGTCCGATGCCGACGCGGTGGCCGCGTCGCTGCGCTTTCTGGACGAACACCGGATCGTCGTCGAGCCCGCTTGCGGCGCCGCGCTGACCGCGCTCGAGCGGACGGTTCCCGTGCTCGCCTCGGCGACGGAGGTTGCCGTGATCGTCTGCGGCGGCGTGACGACCACCGTCGAGCAACTGCAGACGCTGCACGCGACGTTACGGTGAGCCGGGCGGCTGGTGCGGGCGGGCCTGCGGGGCGACGGTCGATGTGGGTGGTCGCAGGCGCCGGCAGCACTTGATCCGCAGGGCGGCATTCATGCAATGACGGCTGCCACGCTGGCGGCCGGCTGCCGTCAGGGCGGGAAATCCGGTGGAGGCGCGTGACGGGGAAGGGTACGTATCGTCGTGCCGAGCCTGATGCGGCCGGGCGCGACGATACGGGTGCCGGTCAGTTCGCGGCGGGTGCGGAGGATGCGACCGGGGTGCCGGCGGCAGGTGCGGGCGATCCGCTTGAGGGCGCAGATGCCGATGCGGGGGCCGAAGTCGCGGTCGCGGCCGGCGCCGTGGCGGCAGGAGGCGATGCCGGGCTGGAGACAGATACAGAGGCGGGTGCGGGTGCCAACGCCGATGCAGGCGTCAACGCGGAGACTGGAGCCGGTGCAGGTGTCGATGAGGCGACTGGTGCTGAAGCCGGTGCAAGAGTCGACGTGGCAACGGGAGCCGTAGCCGGTGCAAGAGTCGACGTGGCAACGGGAGCCGCAGCCGGTGCAAGAGTCGATGTGGCAACGGGAGTCGAAGCCGGTGCAGGTGTCGACGTGGCAACGGGAGCCGCAGCCGGTGCAAGAGTCGACGTGGCAACGGGGGCCGAAGCCGGTGCATGCGTCGCCGTGGCAACCGGAGCCGAAGCCGGCGCGGGCGTCGGCGCGGCGACGGGCGCCGAAACCGCTCCCGCCGGCGCCGCACCGCCCGTCGCGGTAGGCACGGCGCTCGCGCCCGATGCCGGCGCGGCACCCGGCGCCGAAAGCGGCACGGGTGCGGCAGGCGGCGTCGGCACGACCGGCGTCGTCATCTTGATCGGCTCGCCTTGCGGCGTCGGCGCGGGCTCGGGCAGCGGTGCGACGGCTTCCTTTTCGGCCTGCTTGACGGTGGCGCGATCGCGCCGGGCCGGATCGATCTTCAGGAAATGGTCGACGAGGTTGAAGAAGCGCTCATAGAACACGCCGGCGGGAATCGTCTCGCTCGCGGTCTTGACGAGCGCATCGTCGCTCGACCCGATTGGCAGCGACAGCGAGCCGAACAGGCTGAGGCCGACGCTGGCCGACGTATTCGATTTCTTCAGCGTGTAGCGGTCCTGCACCGCGTTCACGTACGCGATGCTCGACGAGCCGTCCGCGTTCGCGTCCGCGCACACGACGTGAAACTCGATCACGACGTGCATGTCGTTGTTCGGCTGGAAATTCTTGCTGCCGTCGACCGCGTCGTTGCGTGACGACGACGCCACATAGCCCTGGCTCAGCAGCGCGCGCCGCGCGGCCTCGCAGGTCGCGTCGGACTTCGAATGGAACGTGTGCGCGTACGGGCTGCTGGTCGCGTCGAACTGCTCCTGCTGGTAGATCGGCTTGGGCGGCGACGAGCACGCTGCCAGCACGGTCGCGGCCGCGAGCGCGCACGAAGCGGAAAACAGGCGAAATCGGTTGTGCATGGCGTCTTTCAGAAGGCTCGGCGAGATGCCGCGCAAGGGGAGGCGCCCGGGTGGTGCGCGCGCAAATCTCGGATGGCCGGGGCGTCATTATAGTTTCGTTTGATGTCGCGCTCGCTTCAGTCGGCCGGCGCGGGGCGAGCCGCGGCCAGCAACTGCGAGGTGAGCGGATGATGCTCGCCGCGCCGTGAGCGGATCGCGTGAATTTCCTCGGTCACGTCGCCCGCGCGCCCGAGCCGCCGAAGGCCGCGCAGCAGCGACGCGTCGTTCGCGCCGAGTTCGCTCAGCGGAAACACGCCGAGGCCGCGCGCCGCGAATACGGCCATCAGTGCGCTGTCCTCGAACTCGCCGGCCACGCGCGGCACGATCCGTTCGCTTTCGAGCCATTGATCGAGGCGCGCGCGCAGTGCCGAATGCGCGGTCGGCAGCAGCACGGGCAGGTCGGCCAGGCACTGCGGGAAGCGCTGCCGCGCGGCCGGCGTCACGAGTGCCGCCGGCCCGTACCAGTCGACCGGCGACGCGACCAGCCGCTCGCTCGTCACGCGCAGGTTCGAGCCCGACGGCGCGCCCTGGCCGGCCAGCACGAGATCGAGATGATGCAGCGCCAGCTCCGCGAGCAGCGCGTCGTGCTCGCCCTCGTGGCACAGCAGCCGCAGCGTGGGCGTATCGAGTACCGGCGCGAGGATCGCGTGGGCGGCGAGCTTGGAGATGCCGTCCGCGAGGCCGACCGCGAGCCGCACGGTCGGCCGGCTGGCCGCCGCGCGGACTTCGTCGGGAATCAGCCGCCCCATCTCGAAGATCGCCTCCGCGCGCGCGAACGCGGCCTGGCCGGCGTCGGTCATCGCGACGCCGCGCCCGGCGGGGCGCAGCAACTGGTGCCCGAGCGCCTTCTCGAGCTCGCGCACCTGTGCGCTGATCGTCTGCACGGCCATGTCGAGCCGTCCGGCCGCGCGCGCGAAGCCGCCTTCCTTCACGACGACCCAGAAATAGTACAGATGCCGGAAATTGAGCATGGAATCGTTTACTTCGTAAAAACCGAACCTAAGATCAGATTCTCTCTGATTTTTCCGAAGTTCGGGGCGGCATATCATCTGGCTTTCCACTTTCGTATCGGCCCATTTCATGGACTACCTGCTGACGCTTGCCGCCGACCCCGCCGTCTGGGCCGCGCTCCTGACGCTCGTCGTGATGGAAGTCGTGCTCGGCATCGACAACCTGATCTTCATCTCGATCCTCAGCAACAAGCTGCCCGAAGCGCAGCGCGCCCGCACGCAGCGCCTCGGCATCGCGCTCGCGCTGGTGATGCGCCTCGCGCTGCTCGGCAGCGTCGCGTGGATCGCGAGCCTCACCGAACCGGTGTTCACGGCCTTCGACCATGCGTTCTCGTGGCGCGACATGATCCTGCTGTCGGGCGGCCTGTTCCTCGTCTGGAAGGCGACCACCGAGATCCATCACCACGTGGCGCACGACGGCGACGGCGCGAGCGGTGCCGGCGGTGCGGCCGGCCTGACGGTGTGGGCTGCGATCGGCCAGATCGTGATGCTCGACATCGTGTTCTCGATCGACAGCATCGTGACCGCGATCGGCATGACCGAGCACGTCCCGATCATGTTCGTCGCGGTGATCGTCGCGGTGGCCGTGATGCTGTTCGCTGCCCAGCCGCTCGCACGCTTCATCGACCGGAACCCGACCATCGTGATGCTTGCGTTGTCGTTCCTCGTCGTGATCGGCATGACGCTGATTGCCGAAGGTTTCGGTTCGCACGTGCCGAAGGGCTATATCTACGCGGCAATGGCGTTCTCGGCCTTCGTCGAGGGGATGAACATGCTGGCGCGGCGCGCGAAGGCGAAGCGCGCGGCGCGGGTGGAGGGCGACTAAGCCATCGTGTGCGATGCGGGCCGCTGCGGCGGCCGGCTCGCACGTATTCAAGTGGAATTTTTAAGGAATCCATACGGAAAGGAGAAGTGCAATGAAATGCCCAGTCTGCAAGACGCCCGACCTGCTGATGGCCGAGCGCCAGTCGATCGAGATCGACTACTGTCCGACGTGCCGCGGTGTGTGGCTCGATCGCGGCGAACTCGACAAGCTGATCGCCGGCGAGACCGGCGACGCGCCGGCGCGGCGCGATATGGCGCCGGCGCAGCACGATGCGCACACGCCGCGCGGCCACGACGACAGTTGGGGGCGCGACGGCCGCGCGCACGACGATCGCTACCGGCACGACGGCCAGCGTCGCAAGAAGTCGGTGTTCGACCTGTTCGATTTCGATTGACCGCGGCGTCGCTTCCCGCGCCGGCACCAGGCACGCGCCGTCCAACGGGGCTGCGGTGCCGGAGAAGGCCGGGAGACGCGGCGCGGCCGGCCGAAAAATACCTGTTCAAATTTCGGTTGTGAGGCGATCGGCCGGGCAACGATACTTGCGCCATGTTCACGCGAGGTGTTCCATGAATTTTGCCCGGCTTCATCAACAAACCGAACCGCTGCTGCTCGCCAACGTCTGGGATGCGGCCAGCGCCCGTGCCGCGGAAGCCGCGGGGTATGCGGCGATCGGGACCTCCAGCGCCGCCATGGCCGAGTTGCTCGGCCATGCAGACGGCGAGGGTATCGCCTTTGCCGAATTGAAGGCGCTGGTCGCGCGTGTGCGATCGGTATCCGGCCTGCCGCTGTCCGTCGATGTCGAGGCCGGCTATGGCGCGACGCCCGAGGCCGTGGTGGACAATCTGCGCGAGCTGGCCGCGCTGGGCGTGGCCGGCGTCAACCTGGAGGATAGTGTCGTGCGCGAAGGCCGTCGCACGCTGGTGGATACCGATACCTTTGCGCGGCGCCTGCACGATATCCATGCCGGCTTGCGGGCGGCCGGCATCGGGCTGTTCCTCAACGTCCGCACCGATACCTTTCTGCTGGGCGTGGCCCATGCGCGCGAGGAAGCCGTTTCACGCGGCCGGCGCTATGCCCTGAGCGGAGCGGACGGCCTTTTTGTTCCCTGTGTGACCGACGAAGCCGATATCGCCGCGATTGCGGCCGGCGTCCCGCTTCCGTTGAACGTGATGTGCATGCCTGATCTGCCGCCGTTCGAGCGGCTGGCGGCGCTGGGCGTCAAGCGCATCAGCATGGGCAATTTCCTGCACCGGCGGATGCACCAGGTGCTGCAGCAACTGCTCGTCGACGTGCGCGCCGGTCAATCCTTCCAGCCGGTGTTCGCGCATGCTGGTGACTGACGCCGGGCGGATCGACGCCTACTATCGCGCGCTGGTCGAACGGGCGGCGGATCACGTCGGCATTTTCTACGTCGGGGTGAAGACCACCGGCGTGTTCTGCATCGCGACCTGCCGGGCGCGCAAGCCCAAACGCGAGAACGTCGTGTTCTACACGGACCTCAAGGAAACGCTCGATGCCGGCTACCGGCCCTGCAAGGTCTGCAAGCCGACCGAGAACGCCCACGCCGCGCCGCCCGAGGTGGCCGAGGCCATCGACTGGGTGCGTGCGCATCCGAAAGAGCGCGTGACCGATGAGCTTCTCCGGCAGCGCGGGCTCGCGCCGGAACGCATCCGCCGCTGGTTTCACCGGCATTACGGGATGAGTTTCCAGGCGTTCCAGCGTTCGCTGCGAATCAATACGGCGCTCGAGGAACTGAAGGCCGGCCGCCGGGCCACCGACGTCGCGCTCGACAGCGGCTACGATTCGCTGAGCGGTTTCGGCTATACCTGCAGGAAACTGACGGGGCGCGCGCCGACCGGGGCCGCGAACGTGGTGCTCGTGCATCGCTTCACCACGCCCCTGGGGCCGATGTTCGTGTGTGCGAGCGAGCGTGGCGCATGCCTGCTCGAGTTTGTCGACCGGCGCATGCTGGAGACCGAATTCAGGGATCTCCAGCGACTGTTGCACGCACGCATCCTCGCGGGAGAAAACGCGCATACGCGTCAGGCCGAACGTGAAATCGGCGAGTATTTCGCCGGTGTGCGCAAGCGGTTCGATCTGGCGCTGGACACGCCCGGCAGCCCGTTTCAGCAGTCGGTATGGCAGGCCCTGCGTGCGATTCCCTATGGCGGTACGGCGAGCTACGGCGAACAGGCGGAGCAGCTCGGCCATCCCCGTGCGGTGCGGGCAGTCGCGCGTGCCAACGGCGCGAACCGGGTGGCGATCGTCATACCGTGTCACCGGGTGCTGGGGCGGGACGGGACGCTGACAGGCTATGGCGGCGGGCTGGCCCGCAAGCAGTGGCTGCTCGAGCATGAGCGGCGCCACGCGTAGCGGCGTCGGCAGTCCGATGGGCCCCGGATCGGAACCGGAGCGGCCGGCCTTGCCGGTGGCATGCCCGCGCGGACGAGCGGGCAACCGGCATGCCCCGTCGCGCATCGCGGTGATGTCGCCGATACACCATGCCCCACCGACGACGTCCGGCGGGGCATTTTCATGCGGAGCGGGGAGATGGCTGCGCGCGCTTACGCGTTGCCGGCCGTCACGTCGATGCGGCGCGGACGCGTTTCCTCGCGGCGCGGAATCGTCACGGTCAGCACGCCGTCGCGCAGGTTCGCATCGATCCGCGACGTGTCGAGGTCGGGGCTCAGCACGAACGACCGTGCATAACGCGTCGCGCGGACTTCGGCGTGACGGACGCGCAGGTCGGCCGGCGTGTCGAGGTGCGTGTCGGCTTCGATCGTCAGCGTGTTGTCGTGCACCTTCACGTCGAGGTTCTCGCGCGGCACGCCGGGCAGGTCGGCCCGCAGCGTGACGCCGAGTGCGTTCTCGACGATGTCGACGGCCGGCGTGATCGTGGGCCGGCGCGCGGCTTCGGCGGCGGCGGAGTGAACGACGTTCGGGCGGCGTTCGGCCAGGGTCGGGTTCGTATTCATGTCGGTATCCTGAATATTATTGAACGGTAATCGAATGCGGCTTCGATGCCTCGCGCCGGCCGACGCGGATCAGCAGGCAGCCGTTTTCATAGCGGGCGCTGACCTGGTCGGGGTCCGCATCCCGCGGCAGCTCGACGACACGGCGGAACGCGCCGTGAAAGCGCTCCTGTGCATACGTGCGCAGATCGTCGCCTTCGCCGCGCGGCGCGGGCTTGCGCTCGCCGCTGATCGTCAGCAGGTCCTTGTCGATCGACACGTCGAAATCGGCCGCGGCCATGCCGGGCGCGAACGCGACGATCTCGATGGCCTCGTCGGTGGCGCCGACGTTGAGCGCGGGAAAGGCACCGGGCCGCACCGCGCGGATGCCGGACGGGCGGTCGCCGAGCAGGTTCGCCACCTGCCGCTGCACGCGGGCGAATTCGTCGAACAGGTCGTTGCCGAAATGGATACCGCTCATGTTGGTCCTCCTGAACAGGGAACGCGGGAGACGTGACGGCGCGACGCCTGCGGCGGGCGCGACGGTGACTCCACGGGGTCGATACGGGGGCGGCGCGTGGCATGACGCACTGCCCGACGCCCTGTAATTAGTGGCCGCCGCGACGCATTTCAAGAGGGCATGTGCAATCTGCGTCAATGCATCCGCGCGGGATTCGATGCGACAATCGCCGCCGCACCATCCGCAGACCAACTACACGGGACAACCATGGACATTCGACGCATCGCGATCGTCGGCGCCGGCGTGATCGGCGCGAGCTGGGCAGCTTTCTATCTGACGCAGGGCTTCGACGTCGTCGCGACGGATCCGGCACCGCAGGCCGACGCGCGGCTGCGCGACGCGCTGGCCGCGTTTCTGGGCGAGCGGGCGGCGGGGCTGTCCGCGCGGCTGTCGTTCGACGCCGATCTGGCGCGCGCGCTCGACGGTGTCGACTTCGTGCAGGAGAACGGCCCGGAGCGGCTCGATCTGAAGCGTGAGCTGTACCGGCAGATGGATGACGTGCTGCCCGCGCACGTGCCGATCGCGTCGAGTTCGTCGGGCCTGAAAATGTCGGACATCCAGACCGCGTGCGCGAAGCATCCCGAACGGTGCCTGATCGCGCATCCGTTCAATCCGCCGCACCTGATTCCGCTCGTCGAGCTGGTCGGCGGAGACGCAACCGGCCGGGACGTGATTGCGCGCGTGAAGGCGTTCTACGATGCGCTCGGCAAGCAGACGATCGTCCTCAACAAGGAGATGACCGGGCACGTCGCGAACCGGCTGGCGGCCGCGCTGTTCCGCGAGGTGTATCACCTCGTCGGCGAAGGCGTCGTGAGTGTCGCCGATGCGGACAAGGCCGTCGCATGGGGCCCCGGCCTGCGCTGGGGGCTGATGGGGCAGTGCCTGACCTATCACCTCGGCGGCGGCGCGGGCGGGATCGCGCACTTTCTCGAGCACCTGTCGGGGCCGATCACGAGCTGGTGGGACGACCTCGGCACGCCGTCGTTCGATCCGGCCGTCGATCGCCAGCTGAACGACGAATTGCACACGATCCAGGGCGAGCGGTCGATGCAGGAACTCGCGGCCGAGCGCGACCGGCTGCTCGTCGAGCTGATCGACGCGCGGCGGCGCAGCTTCCTGCCCTGATCGAGCCGCAGCGCAGCGACCCGGCGAGCCTGCGGCTGCTTACTGCTGCGCCGCCGTTTGCGGTGCCTGCGGCGCCTGTGCGAGCCACGGGGGATTCTCGGCCTGCACGAGTTCGCGGTTGCGCGCGCGTGTCGCGTCGCTCGGCGGATAGTTGCCGTCGTTCGTCGGCAGTTCGCCGTTCAGATAGGCCTGCTTGAGCTGGTCGATGACTTGCGCGCGGGTCAGTCCCTGCTCGGGCGCCGCGGCGTCGGTCGTCTGGGCGAAGGCGGGGGAAAGCAGCGCGGCGGCGGCGGTCGCGACGGCGAATCGCAAGATGTTCATGGCGTACTCCGGTCAATGGAACGAGGCACCGGATGCGCGCGGCGGCGGGCCGTGCGTTCCGATGGGTTCCATTGTCGCGAGCGGGTGCTGCGCGGACGATGACGCGTTCCGGGCAGAGCTGTCAGTTCGCGCGCGGGCGGCGCGCCTGCCGCGGTTACAACTCCGAGGCCGCCGCGATCAGCGTGGCTTCGAGCGCGAGCGTCGAGCGCGACGCGGCCGCCGGCCGGTCGATCACGTATTCGAGTTCGCCGAGTTCGGGCAGCCCCGCGTCGAGCCGCGCGAGCCCGGCCGGGATCACGTAGCCGGCGAACGCGCTGACGCCGAGCCCCGCGCTCGCGGCCGCGCGCAACACCGCGACGCTGCTGCTCACGACCGCGATCCGGTACGGCCGCCCGACGGCCTCGAGCGATTCGAGCACGCGGCGGCGCGACACGCTCGGCTCCGGATGCATCGCGAGCGGCAGCACGGCCTCGTGGCCGGTGATCGGCGAATCGGGGCCCGTGCACCAGTACAGCGGCTCGCTGCGGATCACGCGGCCGCGCCGGCTGCCCGCGATGCGCTTCGCGAACACGAGATCGTGCCGCCCTTCGTCGAGCGCGTCGAACAGGTCGCCCGACAGGCCGGTCGAGATCGCGAGCTCGACTTCCGGGTTGCGCTGCACGAAGCTGGCGAGCGCGGCCGTCAGGTGCGCCGACGCGAAATCCTCCGACATCGCGAGCCGCACCTTGCCCGACAGCGGCGGCCCGCACACCGACGTGACGGCTTCGTCCATCAGCTCGAGGATGCGCACCGCGTAGCGGAACAGCGCGTCGCCGTGCCGCGACAGGTGCACGTTGCGCGTATCGCGCTCGAAGAGCGGCCGGTCGAGCAGTTCCTCCAGGCGGCGGATGTGCTGGCTGACGGTCGACTGCGACAGGCTCACGCGCTCGGACGCGGCCGTGAAGCTGCCGGACTGGGCGACGGCGACGAAGCTGCGCAGCAGCTCGGGCGGTAACGGACGCATTGCTAAATCCACTGAATCGGTTTCGACAACTTCATAAATGGCCGGAGCGCGCGGCGCTAGTATCGGATCACGCCCCGGTGCGTCCCGCAACGGGGCGCAAGCGGGGCGCGCGGGGCGCGTCGTGCCGGCGGCTGCATCGGTCAGTCTACGGCATCCGGCGTCCGGCCCGAAACCGCATCATTCCATCGACCGCCCGAGAACGCACCCGCACGACGGGCCGCCGGGCAGCGGCGCACCGCCGCAGGAGACAGTCCGCGCACGGGATCGGCGTGCCGGCCCGGTTCCTGCACGCGTCCGGCGCCCGTCACGAAGAGACTGGAGACGACTCATGATCATCTACGGAACCGCGCTGCTGGCGTTCTGCCATCTGGCCGGGCTGTTCCTCGGCGACCTGCTGGGCAGCGCGATCGGCGTGAAGACCAACGTCGGCGGCGTCGGCATCGCGATGTTGCTGCTGATCTGCCTGCGCCTGTGGCTGCACCGCCGCGGCTGGCTGCCGAAGGAGACCGAGGCGGGCGTCGGCTTCTGGGGCGCGATGTACATTCCGGTCGTCGTCGCGATGGCCGCGAACCAGAACGTCGTCGCCGCGCTGAAGGGCGGGCCGGTCGCGCTGCTGGCCGCCGTCGGCGCGGTCGCGATCTGCGCCTGCTGCATCGCGGTACTCGTGCGCACCGGGCGCGACGACACGGCCTTCGCGGGCGTGCCGCAATTCGACGAACAATGACGGAGGCCGCCATGCTGCAGATGCTCGAAAAAACCGTCGCCCACAACGGGCTCGTCGCGTCGTTCGCGCTGGTCGGCCTGATCATGTGGCTGTCGTCGATCGCGTCGCGCAAGCTCACGTTCGGCCGCGTGCACGGCTCCGCGATCGCGATCGTGATCGGTCTTGCGCTCGCGTATGCCGGCGGCGCGTTCACCGGCGGCGAGAAAGGGATCGCCGACGTGCCGCTGTTCGCGGGCGTCGGCCTGATGGGCGGCGCGATGCTGCGCGATTTCGCGATCGTCGCGACTGCGTTCGAAGTGCAGCCGGCCGAGGCGCGCAAGGCCGGGCTCGTCGGCGTGGTGTCGCTGCTGCTCGGCACCGTGCTGCCGTTCATCGTCGGTGCGTGCATCGCGCGCGCGTTCGGCTACACCGACGCGGTCAGCATGACGACCATCGGCGCGGGCGCCGTCACCTACATCGTCGGGCCCGTCACGGGCGCGGCGATCGGCGCAAGCTCCGACGTGATCGCGCTCAGCATCGCGACCGGGCTCGTGAAGGCGATCATCGTGATGGTCGGCACGCCGGTCGCGGCCGGCTTCATGGGCCTGAAGACGCCGCGTTCCGCGATGATCTTCGGCGGCCTGGCCGGCACCGTCAGCGGCGTGAGCGCGGGCCTTGCCGCGACCGATCGCCGGCTCGTCCCGTACGGCGCGCTGGTCGCGACGTTCCACACCGGCGTGGGCTGCCTGCTCGGCCCGTCGGTGCTGTTCTTCACGACGCGCGCGCTGGTCGGCGGATAGGCCGGCGCGGGTCGGCCCGCGCGCGGGCCGCATCCATCGCGGCGTCCTCTGAGTCACATTCGTCAACATCATCAATCGGCGGCGGCGTCAGGCTTAGAATGCCGCTGAACCATCGAAGCGGGAGAACTGTTCATGACGGGATGGAATCACGCGCGTCAGGCGCGCGATGCACGCCTCGCAGCCGGCGCGGCGCATGCGCAAGGCAAGCGGGTCGATGCGCGCGACGCCGTCGCGCTGCTCGAAGCGGTGCTGCGGCCCGGCGACCGCGTGTGCCTCGAAGGCGACAACCAGAAGCAGGCCGACCTGCTCGCGACGGCGCTTGCCGACGTCGACAGCGCGAAGATCCACGATCTGCACATGGTGCAGTCGGGCGTCGTGCTGCCCGAGCATCTCGACGTGTTCGAGCGCGGCATCGCGAAGCGTCTCGACTTCGCGTATTCGGGCCCCCAGTCGCAGCGGATCGCGAAGCTGCTGTTCGGCGGCAGGATCGCGCTCGGCGCGGTGCATACCTATCTCGAGCTGTTCGCGCGCTACTTCATCGACCTCACGCCGCAGGTCGCGCTGATCGCGGCGGTCAGCGCCGATCGCGACGGCAACCTGTACACGGGGCCGAACACCGAGGACACGCCGACCGTCGTCGAGGCCACCGCATTCAAGGACGGCATCGTGATCGCGCAGGTCGACCGCATCGTCGACAAGGTGCCGCGCGTCGACATTCCCGGCGATCGCGTGCATTTCGTCGTCGAGGCCGGCCGGCCGTTCTACGTCGAGCCGCTGTTCACGCGCGATCCGGCCGCGATCACCGAAACGCAGATCCTCACCGCGATGCTCGCGATCAAGGGCATCTACGAGCCGTACGGCATCCGGCGGCTGAACCACGGGATCGGTTTCAACACCGCCGCGATCGAGCTGCTGCTGCCGACCTACGGCGAGAAGCTCGGGCTGAAGGGCAAGGTCTGCACGCACTGGGCGCTCAATCCGCACCCGACGCTGATTCCCGCGATCGAGTCGGGCTGGGTCGAGCAGATCCATTGCTTCGGCTCCGAGGTCGGGATGGACGACTACATTCGCGCGCGCTCCGACGTGTGGTTCACGGGCCCCGACGGCTCGCTGCGTTCGAACCGCGCGTTCTGCCAGACGGCCGGCCTCTATGCGTGCGACATGTTCATCGGCTCGACGCTGCAGATCGACCTGTCCGGCCATTCGTCGACGGTCACCGCGGAGCGGATCGCCGGCTTCGGCGGCGCGCCGAACATGGGCAGCGACGCGCGCGGCCGGCGCCATCCGAGCGAGCCGTGGCTGAAGGCCGGCGCGGAAGCCGACCCCGACACGCCGGCGCCGCTCAGGCGCGGCCGCAAGCTCGTGGTGCAGATCGGCGAGACGTTCGGCGACAAGAACGTGCCGATGTTCGTCGAGCAGCTCGATGCGCTGAAGCTCGCCGACAAGCTGCAGCTCGACCTCGCGCCGATCATGGTCTACGGCGACGACGTCACGCACATCGTCACCGAGGAAGGGATCGCGAACCTGCTGATGTGCCGCGACAGGGACGAGCGCGAGCACGCGATCCGCGGCGTGGCCGGCTATACGGAGATCGGCCGCGGCCGCGACCGGAAGATGGTCGAGCGGTTGCGCGCGCGCGGCGTGATCCGCCGCCCGGAGGATCTCGGCATCGATCCGCTCGACGCCGATCGCCGCTGGCTCGCCGCGCGCTCGATCAAGGATCTCGTGCACTGGTCGGGCGGGCTCTACGCGCCGCCGGCCCGGTTCCGCAACTGGTAAGGAAGAGGGCATGGAACAGTTGAACTATCGCTTCACCGCGCGCGAACGCGCGAAGGGCGGGCAGGCCGTGGCGCTCGTCGGCGTGGTCGCGTCCGGCAATCTCGAGGTGCTCGTCGAGCGTGTGCTGCCCGGCAACGAATGCGAGATCGACATTCGCACCGCGGCGGTCGGCTTCGGCGCGGTATGGCAGGCCGTCGTGGCGGATTTCGTCGAGCGGCGCACGCCGGGCGGCCTGAAGCTGTCGATCAACGACGGCGGCGCGCGCCCCGACATGGTGTCGCTGCGCCTCGCGCAGGCCGTGCGCGCCATCGAGGGGGACGCATGATGAGCGACGCGATCCACGACGCGCCGGCGTTCGTCGCGAACGGCGCGAGCTGGTACGAGGCGTCGGCGCGGCAGCGCATCGACGGGCTGCTCGACGCGGGCAGCTTCAGCGAATTCCTCGGGCCGGCCGAGCGCGTGACGAGCCCGCACCTGCCGCTGTTCGACCTGCCGCAGCAGTTCGACGACGGAATGGTGGTCGGCCACGGCCGGCTCGACGGCCGCCCGGTGTTCGTCGCCGCGCAGGAAGGCCGCTTCATGGGCGGCGCGTTCGGCGAAGTGCACGGCGCGAAGCTCACGGGGCTGCTGCGGGCCGCGCGCGACGCCGGCAAGCCGGTGCTGATCCTGTTCGATACGGGCGGCGTGCGGCTGCAGGAAGCGAACGCGGGCGAGCTCGCGATCGCCGAGATCATGCGTGCGCTCGTCGACGCGCGGGCGGCCGGCGTGCCGGTGATCGGGCTGGTCGGCGGACGCGCGGGCTGCTACGGCGGCGGCGGACTGCTTGCCGCGTGCTGTTCGGCGCTCGCGGTATCGGAGCAGGGGCGCATCAGCGTGTCGGGCCCCGAAGTGATCGAGACCAATCGCGGCGTCGAGGAATTCGACGCGAAGGACCGAGCGTTGATCTGGCGCACGATGGGCGGCAAGCACCGGCGGCTGACGGGCGGCGTCGACCGCTATGTCGCCGACACGCCCGATGCGTTCCGCGCGGCGGCGCTCGAGCTGATCGGCCGCGCGCCGCGGTTCGACGCGGCGATGCTGCGCGCGGAACAGGCGCGTCTCGAAGCGCGCGTCGAGCGGTTCGGCGGATGCGCGGACGCGCTCGACGTGTGGCGCGCGCTCGGCGCATCCGCGCCGGAAGCGATTCCGGGCATGCCGGACGACGCGTTCGCCGCGCTTGCCGACCAACTGCAGGAGCCCAAGCATGACGCTCGATGAAGTCCTGACCTCGCTGTTTCCCCACGGCCATTCGATCGCGCGCGCCGGCGGGCTGCTGACCGGCCACGCGGAACTCGCCGGCACGCGGGTCGACGTGATCGGCGTCGCCGAGCGCTTGCCGTTCGGCATCGACGAGGCGCTGACCCTCGCGTCGCACGTGCTCGGCACGATCGAGCGCGGCGCGGCGACGCCGATCCTCGTACTCGTCGACAGCGACAGCCAGCGGATGAGCAAGCGCGACGAACTGCTCGGCTTGAACGAGGGGCTGTCGCATCTCGCGAAGTGCCTGATGCACGCCGATCTCGCCGGGCACCGGACGATCGGCGTGCTGTACGGGCACACGGCCGCGGGCGCGTTCATCGCGACCGCGCTCGCGACGCGCACGCTGCTCGCGGTGCCGGGCGCCGAGCCGGAAGTGATGGACCTGCCGTCGATGTCGCGCGTGACGAAGCTGCCGATCGACGTGCTGACGGCGATGTCGCGCTCGACCCCGGTATTCGCGCCGGGGCTCGACAATCTCGTGCAGATGGGCGCCGTCGACGCCGTGCTCGATCCGGCGCGCGGGCTCGATGCGCAGGTTGGCGAATGGCTCGGCAAGCCGCTCGAGCGCGTCGATCGACGCGCGGCGCGCGGCCGGCCGGTCGCGACCGAGGTCGCACGGCGCGTCGAGGCGCTCGCGCGTGCCGCAGGCTGACATGCCGCTGCGCCGCCACACGCTCGTCACGTTGACGTCGGCGGGGTGGGACGCGGCGTTCGCGCGCGACCCCGCGCTTGCGGCCGATCCGCGCGTGCGGGCGTGGGCCGCGCGCGGCTGGCCGCTGATCGTGCGCCGCGCATCGCCCGACGAGGTCGAGGCCGGCCGCGTGCCGCTCGGGTTGCCGCTGCCGCCTTCCGCGGGCAAGCGGCGTATCGCGCTGAACGCGGCCGCCGACGCGCTCGCGACGATCGGCCCGCTGCCCGCGCCGGCCGACGTGCTGGCCGTCGCGCCCGACGCGTGGCGCGCATCGCTGCGCGCGCTCGACGCGCTCGGCGTGCGTTGCGGCGTGCAGGGCCGCGTGTTCGGCAGCCTCGCGTGGCAGGCGCTGACGGGCGAGACGTACCTTGGCGCGGCATCCGATCTCGACATCGTGTTTCCGTTGCCGGACGCCGCGTCGATTGCGCCGCTGCTCGACGGCCTCGCGGCGATCGACGCGGGTGCGCCGATGCGCATCGACGGCGAACTGCTGCGCGCCGACGGCGCGGGGGTCAACTGGCGCGAACTGCATGCGCGCCAGCCCGAAGTCGCGGTCAAGACCGCGAGCGCCGTCGAACTGATGCCGGCCGGCGCATTCACCGGAGGCGCGCGATGAGCGCATCGGCTGCCCGGCGCGTCGCGGCGCCGTCCGACGCCGAGCGTATCGCCGGGCTGGCCGAGCGCTGTCTCGTGCTCGAGATCGAGACCTATCCGAAGCCGGGGCTCGTCAGTCACGTCGACACAGGCAGTCATTCGGACATGGATGCCGCGACGTTCGCCCGCAGCGCCGCCGCGTTGCGCCCGTACTTCGCCGAGCTGGCCGACGCGGGCGCGCGCGACGCGGACATGGCCGTGCTGCGCAAGATCGGCCTGCGGGCCGAGCACGCGATGCTCGCCGCGACGGGCGGCGTCAACACGCATCGCGGCGCGATCTTCGGGCTCGGGCTGCTGTGCGCGGCCGCGGGCCGGCGTGCGATGCCCGGCGCCGCGCCGGACGGGACGACGCTCGGCGCGTGCGTCGCGCGCCGCTGGGGCGCCGATATCCTGGGCGGCCCGCGCTTGCCAGACAGCCACGGCGAGCGCGCGAGCCGCCGTTACGGCGTCGGCGGCGCGCGTCGCGAGGCGGCCGACGGGTTCACGACCGTGTACGCGGTCGGGGTGCCCGCGCTGCGCCGCGCGAAGCGCGATTTGCCTGACGATCCGGAAGCCGCGCGCGTCGATGCGTGCTTCGCGCTGATTGCCGCGCTCGACGACACGAATCTGCTGCACCGGGGCGGGCAGGCCGGCCTCGACTTCGCGCGGGCGACCGCCCGTGCATTCGTGGCGCGCGGCGGCGTGCGCGCGCGCGACTGGCGGCTGCGCGCGGCCGCCGTGCATCTTGCGTTCGTCGCGCGGCGGCTGAGCCCGGGCGGCGCGGCCGATCTGCTCGCGATGAGCGTCTTCGTCGATGCGCTCGAAGCCGGCGGGGCGGTGCGATGACGCTGGCCATCCTGTGCTCGGGGCAGGGCGCGCAACGCGCCGACATGTTCGACCTGACCGGCGCCGCGCCGGCGGCCGGCGCGCTGTTCGCGCACGCCGGCCGGCTCCTCGGCGACGATCCGCGCGAGTGGGTCCGGCGAGCCGGGACGGACGCGCTGCACGAAAACCGTGCCGCGCAGATCCTCTGCACGCTCCAGGCGCTCGCGGCCGCCGCGCTGCTCGATGCCGTGTGGCCGCGCCGGCGCTGCGTTGCAGGCTACAGCGTCGGCGAAGTCGCATCGTGGAGCGTCGCGGGGATGATCGGGCCCGAGGACGCGCTCGACCTGGCCGATGCGCGTGCGCGTGCGATGGATGCCGCGAGCGGCGGCGGCGAGCGGATGGTGTTCGTCCGGGGGCTGACCCGCGCGCAGCTCGCGCGGCTGTGCGACGGCCGCGACGCGGCGATCGCGATCGCGAACCCGGGCGACGCGTTCGTGGTGGCCGGGCGGCAGGCCGATGTCGACGCGGTGGGCGACGATGCGGCGCGCGACGGCGCGCTGCGCGTCGCGCCGGTGGGCGTGCGGATCGCGTCGCATACGCGCCTGCTGGCGGCGGCCGTGCCGGGATTCCGCGCGTCGCTCGCCGCAACGCACGTGCGGCGGCCGCTGCCGGGCACGCGGCTGTTTTCCGGCATCGACGGCGCATCGGTGCTCGATGTCGATGCGGGTCTCGACAAGCTCGCGCGGCAGATCGCGGAGCCGGTCGAGTGGGCAGCCTGTCTTGCCGCGTGCGTGGAGGCGGGCGCGACCGCGTTTCTCGAACTCGGCCCCGGCCGCGCGCTCGCCGAGATGGCCGGTGCGGCGTATCCGGCGCTGCCGGCGCGCAGCCTGGCGGATTTTCGTTCGGTCGACGGCGTCGCGAGCTGGCTCGCGCGCGTCGCATCGGGCTGAACGGCGACCGGGACGGCCGCCGTCGCACGCGTTTTCCGCACCGTGTGTTGCGCCCGCGCCGCAGCGCCGCCGCGGGCGCTTGCCACCCGAACTGGCGTCGCTACAATGGCGCCCGCCATGAGATCCGCCGCCTTCCTTCTCGCCGCGCTCTGCTGCGCGGCGAGCGTCCACGCCAGCCCGATGCCGTCCGACGCCGCATCGCTCGGCACGTACTTTTCGTATGACAACGCAGCGGCCGACGCGACCGTCGGCCTGATCGAGCAAGCGCAGCGCCGCGTGCTGCTGGCCGGCCATACGCACGTGCAGCCGGCCGTCGCGAGCGCGCTGCGCGCGGCGCGTGCGCGTGGCGTCGAGGTTCGGGTCGTGCTCGTGCGCTCGCCGCGCGCCGGCAGGTACAGCGGCGCGGGCTATCTGAAATCCGCAGGCATCGACGTCGCGATCGATTCGCGGCCCGGCGATCCCGCGCCGCGCTTCGTGATCGTCGACGACAGCGTCGCGCTGACGACGCTGTCCGAAGGCGCGGCCGCGCATGCGGAAACGGTGAACGTGTTCCGGCGCGCGCCCGAACTCGCGCAATCCTATGCACAGTCGTTCTGGCGGCTGTACCGGCAGGCCGGCGGCCTCTGATCCTTGCCTTCGGCGGGCGCTGCGCCCGCCGGTGTGACCCCGCTTGCATCGGCCGCGCCGATGAACCATGCTCGTTGACAGGCGCCGACGCGGGTTGCGCGCGTCCGGCGCAACAGCCGGGAGCCGATCGTGACCGAGTGGTTTGCCGACCGCGCCGATGCGGGCCGCCAGCTGGCCGATGCATTGGGCGATTACGCGGGGCGTCGCGACGTCGTCGTGCTCGCATTGCCGCGCGGCGGCGTGCCCGTCGCGTATCCGGTTGCCTGCGCGCTGCGCGCGCCGCTCGACGTGCTGGTCGTGCGCAAGCTCGGCGTGCCGTACGATCCCGAACTCGCGATGGGGGCGATCGCGACGGGCGGCGCGATTCATCTGCAGCGTTCGGTGCTCCGTTCGATGAACGTGTCCGACACGCAGCTCGCCGACGTGATCGCGCGCGAGACGGCCGAACTGCATCGCCGCGAAGCACTGTATCGGGGCGCCGCGCCGCCGCTGTCGGTCGACGGACGCGTGGCGATCGTCGTCGACGACGGTATTGCGACCGGTGCGTCGATGCGCGTCGCGCTGCAGGCGCTGCGCGAGCGTCGTCCCGCGCGCGTCGTGGCGGCCGCGCCGGTTGCGCCGGCGGGTGCGCGGCATGCGTTCGACGATCTGGCGGACGCGTTCGTCGCGGTGTCGCAGCCGTCGTCGTTCTTCGGGATCAGCCAGTTCTACGCGTGCTTCGAGCAGACGAGCGACGACGAGGTGCGCGCATTGCTCGACGCGGCCCGTCTCCGACCCGGCATCACGTCCGCCTGAGCCCGTGCGGGCGGTCGGCCTCGGCCAGGGCGAACGCGCGCTGCAGCGCCGGATGGACGTTGCCGTGCCAGCGCGCTCCCGTAAACAGCCCGTAGTGATCGCAATCGTCGACGTCGATGCGATAGCGCTCGTCGGCCGTGAGGCCGCCGCACATGTCGAGCGCCGCATGCGTCTGGCCGGCGCCCGTGACCGCGTCGCAGGCGCCTTCGACGGTCAGCAGCGTGACGCCGCGCAGCGCGGCCGGCTCGATCCGCCGGCCGCCTACCTCCCACGTGCCGTTGGCGAGACTCATGCGCTGGAACACGATGTCGATCGTGTCGAGGAAATACTCGGCCGGCATGTCGAGCAGCGCGGTGTATTCGAGCAGCGCCCGCCGCGCCGCGGCGAGCCCGGCCATGTCGAAGCGCGACGCGGCCAGCGCGTAGGCCTCGATCAGCGTCAGGAAGCGCCGCGGATACAGGAGGGCGATCTCGCCCTGTTGCAGGTAGGTCGGGAACACGTGGCGGCCGTGCCCGGTGAAGCCGGGCGGCACGACGTCGATCAGGTAGCGGCGGCACCAGCCGAGCGAGTGCGCGGCCGCGGCGCTGCCGAGCGAGCTCGGATTCAGGCGGGCGTCGAGCGGGCCGCCGATCAGCGTGATGCTCGCGGGCGGCGCGAGGCCGCGTGCGGCGCGCAGGGCGAGGGCGCCGAGCGCCGGCACGGTCGCCTGGCACACGGCGACGACATGCAGCGGCCGCTCGTCGTGCGCGAGCCCGTCGACGAAGCCGTCGAGCGTCGCCACGTATTCGTCGAGCCCGAAGCGGCCCGACGCGAGCGGCACGTCGCGCGCGTTGCGCCAGTCGGTCACGCAGACGTCGCCGTCGGCGAGCAGTGTTTCCACGGTTTCCCGCATCATCACGGCCGCGTGCCCGGCCAGCGGCGCGCACAGCAGCACCGTACGCCGTGTGTCGGGGCGCGTGAAACGCCGCAGGTCGCAGAACGGCGTGCGCGCGACGATGCGCTCGCCGAGGTCCGGCCACCCGATGTCGAAGCGCGGCGGGCCGGCCGGCCGTCCGAGCAACGGCTCGAACAGATCGTCGTAGCACGACGCGGCGGCGTGCGGCAGCGTCGTCGGGGGCCACGCGTCGAACGCATGCCGCGTCGCGGCGCGCCAGGCGCGCATCCATTCCCGCTGCTGCTCGACGAGGGCATACCACATGGCGAACCTTGGGGCGGAAGGGGCGTGAATCTGCATTATGGCCACTGTAGCCGCGCAGCGGGAGTCCGATCTGCGGCCGGCTGATGCGTATCAAGCGATCTAGGCGGCGCGGTGCAACGCTGCTACAGTCGTCGGTCCCATTCCCCTCGAGCGGAGCGTTTGCGATGAAGCTGATCGGCATGCTGGATTCCCCATTCGTGCGACGTGTCGCCATTTCGGCGAAGCTGCTCGACCTGCCGTTCGAACACGAGCCGGTTTCGGTATTCCGTCATTTCGAGCAGTTCAAGGCGCTCAACCCGGTCGTCAAGGCGCCGACGCTCGTGACCGGCGACGGCACGACGCTGCTCGATTCGTCGCTGATCGTCGACTATCTCGATCACCTGGTTGAGCCGGAGCGGCGCCTGCTGCCCGACGCCGCGGAGGCGCGGCTGCGGGCGCTCGTGCCGGTCGGTTTTGCGCTGGCGGCGGCCGAGAAGACCGTGCAGGTCATCTACGAGCAGGCGCTGCGCCCGGCCGACAAGCAGCACGCGCCGTGGCTCGAGCGCGTGATGGGCCAGCTCGAAGGGGCGTACGGCGCACTGGAGCCGCTCGTGGCGGCGGCGAACGGCTGGCTGGGCGGCGCGCGTCCGCTGCAATCCGACGTGACGGTCGCGGTGGCGTGGCGCTTCACGCAGTTCATGGCGGCCGATTACCCGGCGCTCGCGCGGATCGATCCGGCCCGCTATCCGGCGCTGGCCGCGCATTCGGCCCGGGCGGAAGCGCTGCCGGCGTTCGTCGGGACGCCGCTGGTCTGAGGCCGGTTCGCGCGGGGCGATCGACCGCCGCGGGCCGAGATCCGGCGCGCGCCGGGCCCGGGCGGGCAAACCGCTGCCGATTGTTCGCGAACGCTGACAAGTGACTTCGCATTCGCGCGGTTTATCCGGGGCCGGCCGATCCCTAGAATTCACTCCATCGAATCACGCGTTGCCTGATGGAGCCGAACATGAAAGCCCTGATCGAATCGAGCCTGTACCACCCGTCCGTCGTGTTGCCGCTTGCCGCGCTGACGCAACTGATGGTCGAGCGCGACTTCAATCTCGGCCAGATCGGACTGATCGTCGCGACCCGAGGCGCACAGGCGGCGGTGTCGCGCTCGCGCGCACTGATCTTCTGCCGTCACTGCGAGGCGCAGGCATGAGCGCGCTTGAGGCGGATCGCTGAAAAAAAGCCCGGCCGGCGCGAGCCGGTCGGGCGGATCGGGTTCGATCGGGCCCCGGCTTCGGCCGGGGCCTTTTTCATGGTCGACGCTCAGGCGCGCGCGGTCGATACGACGCCATACGGCTGCGCATCGTCGTCCTCGCGCATCTGGCGCGCCAACTGGTGGGCTTCGCGGCGCGTCGCGACGGCCGGCGGCGAGCCCTTGAGCGGCTGGCGCGCGGTTTCGGCGAGCGCGAGCACCGACACGATGCCGATCACGGCCGCGCCCATCATGTAGTACGCGGGCATCATCAGGTTGTGGGTCAAGTCGACGAGCCACGCGGTCACGAGCGGCGTCGTGCCGCCGAACAGCGACACCGACACGTTGAAGCCGATCGCGAGCGCGCCGTAGCGGATCTCGGTCGGGAACAGCGCCGGCAGCGCCGACGGCATCACGCCGGTAAAGCACGACAGCAGCACGCCGAGGATCAGCAGGCCGCCGAACACCGAGGCCGTGGTGCCCGCATGGATCAGCGTCATCGACGGAATCGACAGCGCGAGCAGGCCGATACAGCCGGCGAGCATCACGGGCTTGCGGCCGACCTTGTCGGACAGGCGGCCCGCGGCGAGCGTCATCGGCATCATCAGCACCATCACGATCAGCACGAGCACGAGGCTGTGCGATTCGTCGAAGTGCAGTGTCGACGACATGAAGCTCGGCAGGTACGACAGCACCATGTAGTCGGTCACGTTGAAGATCAGCACGAGGCCGACGCACAGCAGCAGCGCGCGCCAGTTGCGCATCAGCGTGTCGCGGAAGCGCGCCTTCGGCACGGCCTTGTCCTGCGCTTCGCGCGCTTCGGCCTGGCGCTTGAACGCGGGCGTTTCCTCGAGCTTCATCCGGATGTAGAGGCCGATCAGGCCGAGCGGGCCGGCGATCAGGAACGGCACGCGCCAGCCCCACGACAGCAGCGCTTCCTGCGACAGCGACGCGGTGAGCAGCGCGACGACGCCGGCCCCCAGCACGTAGCCGATCAGCGTACCGAACTCGAGGAAGCTGCCCATGAAGCCGCGCCGCTTGTCGGTCGAGAATTCGGCGATGAAGGTGGCTGCGCCGCCGTATTCGCCGCCGGTCGAGAAACCCTGCACGAGACGCGCGACGAGCAGCAGCACGGGCGCCATGATGCCGATGGACGCGTAGCTGGGAATCAGGCCGATCGCGAAGGTGCCGACGGCCATCATGATCATCGTGGCGGCGAGCACGCGCTGGCGGCCGATGCGATCGCCGAGCGGGCCGAACACCATGCCGCCGAGCGGGCGCACGAGGAACGCGGCCGCGAACGTGCCGAAGGTCGCGAGCAATTGCGCGGACGGGCTGCTGGACGGGAAGAACACCTTGCCGAGCGTGACGGCGATGTAGCTGTAGACGCCGAAGTCGAACCATTCCATCGCATTGCCGATGGCCATCGCGCTGACGGCGCGCTTGAGGAGGCTCTGGTCGACGACGGTGATGTCGTCGGCGGCGAGTGGGGCCTCGCCGGACGGCGAGGCGGAGGGAGCAGCAGCGGTCGGGCTGACGTGTGTTGCGGTCAAGGTCATGCACTCCTTTGACTGCGCCGGAACGGGCGGGCCGTCCGACACGGTTTGCCGGCGAGCGTGGTGTCGTGTGCGGCGCGTCGGGGCAAACCATTAAGCACTTACTGCACAACGGGCGGTAAAGAGCCTGAAGGGACTGCTTCGACGCGGGCCCGGCGGGCCGTCGCGACAGTGCGCTCATGAAGAATGGGCCGCGTGATGCAGGCGGCAGATGCCGGCGCGGACGATGTCCGGCGTTCCGGCGAGCACCCCGGAGGGGCAGCGAAACGAGAAAAGCGGGCCTGTCGGGCGGGCTTTCCTGTGGATGCAATTTCGGTCGAAGGGCCGGCCCGCAACACGCGGACGGACTTCTCTCGAAATCGAATAGACAGAGATTGAATGTTGAAACAGGCGACATGATAGCACGATGACGGATGATCGTGCAAATTGCCGGGAGACGCCCGTCCGGCGGGGGCCGCTCGGGTATGATCGGCGGCGCGCGGCGAGCCCGCGCAACCCCGTTGGCGGGGGTGAATTCGCGAGGAACCGGATGACCGAACTGATGAGGATCGCGGCGCTGTTTGCCGCCACCGCGCTGGCCGAAATCGTCGGCTGCTACCTGCCGTGGCTCGTGCTGAAAGCCGGGCGCCCGGCCTGGCTGCTGGTGCCGGCCGCGCTGTCGCTCGCGCTGTTCGCGTGGCTGCTGACGCTGCACCCGAGCGCGGCGGGGCGCACCTACGCGGCGTACGGCGGCGTGTATATCGCCGTTGCGCTGATCTGGCTGCGGGTGGTCGACGGCGTCGCGCTGACCCGCTGGGACGTGGCCGGCGCGGTGCTCGCGCTCGGCGGGATGGCGGTCATCGCGCTGCAGCCGCGCGCGTGAGCGCGACTGCGGCGCGGGCCGGGTGCGTCAGGCCGGCTCGGCGGCGCCCGCGTCGGCGGGCTTGCGCCATACGCAGGTGCCCTTGACCGATTTGTCGAGCTCGTCGAGTTGCGCGTGGTGCGCGGCAAGTTCGTCGTCGCTCGCGGTCACCACGGCCAGGTCGAGCGCGGCGAGCGACACGCGCTGGCCGTTGCCCGCGCCGCCGTCGGCGCCCGCGTCGTCGAGCATGTCGATCACGAGGCTGTCCTGGCCGCGCGTCATCGCGAGATACACCTCGGCGAGCAGTTCCGAGTCGAGCAGCGCGCCGTGCAGCGTACGGTGCGCGTTGCTGATGCCGAAGCGGTCGCACAGCGCGTCGAGCGAGTTGCGCTTGCCGGGGAACATCTGCTTGGCCTGCACCAGCGTGTCGATCACGCCGCCGCAATGCTCGGTGAACGGCGGCAGGCCGAGCCGCGAGAATTCGGCGTCGAGGAACCCGAGGTCGAACGGCGCGTTGTGGATGATCAGCTCGGCGTCCTGCACGAAATCGCGAATCTGGTTAGCGACTTCCGCGAACTTCGGCTTGTCGCTGAGGAATTCGGTCGTGAGGCCGTGCACCGCCAGCGCGCCCGGATCGCTGTCGCGCTCGGGGTTCACGTAGAAATGCAGGTTGTTGCCGGTGAGCCGCCGGTTCAGCAGCTCGACGCAGCCGATTTCGATGAGGCGGTCGCCCGTGCGGGCGTTCAGGCCGGTGGTTTCGGTATCGAGAATGATCTGGCGCATGTCGGGAAAAACAAGGAAAACAGGGGAGCGGCCGGTGCTCAGGCCGTGAGCGATTCGACGCCGCGATTCGCGAGCGCGTCGGCGCGCTCGTTTTCGGGATGGCCCGCGTGGCCCTTGACCCAGCGCCACTCGACCTCGTGCTGCGCGACGAGCGCGTCGAGCCGCTTCCACAGGTCGGCGTTCTTCACGGGCGTCTTCGCCGCGGTGATCCAGCCTTTCTTCTTCCAGCCGTGGATCCACTCGCTGATGCCTTTCTGCACGTATTGCGAGTCGGTGTGCACGATCACCTGGCACGGCCGCTTCAGCGCCTCGAGCGCGGCGATCACGCCCATCAGCTCCATGCGGTTGTTGGTCGTGTTGGGCTCGCCGCCGAACAGTTCCTTTTCGCGGTCGCCGTAGCGCATCAGTGCGCCCCAGCCGCCGGGGCCGGGGTTGCCCTTGCAGGCGCCGTCGGTATAGATGTCGATGGTATCGGTGGTCATGAGTGTTCTTGATGGGTGGTCGGGGAGGCCGCCGGCGTCAGGCCCGGCGCGAGCACGGGCTTCTTCATCCTGATCTGGCCGACAAGGCGCATGCCGCGCACGCGCTTGACGGCCGTCACCATGTAGACGGCGCCGAAGATCGGCCACCAGCGGTCGCCGGCGGCTTCCATGAAGCCGTAGCGGGCCAGCCACTTGTCGGTGGCGAGCGGCGGCCGGTAGCAGCCGAAACGGCCGCGTTCGAGGTCGAAGCCGAGCAGCTTGATCCAGTCCTTGAGCCGGATGAACGCGATCTGGTCGCGCGCGGCCGGCACGAACGGATGGTTCGCCATGCGCCCGAACGATTGCCGCATGCCCCACAGGCTCAGCGAATTGAAGCCGGTGATGACGAGCTGGCCTTCCGGCATCAGCACGCGTTCGGCCTCGCGCAGCAGGCGGTGCGGGTCGGACGTGAATTCGAGCGTATGCGGCATCACGATCAGGTCGACGCTCTGCGACTCGAACGGCAGGTCGAGCAGGTCGCACCAGGTCGTGCTGCGCCCGTCGGGCGCGTGCTCGGGCGTGTGCGCCTCGCGCGCCCACGGATACTGGTACGGCGCGCTCGCGCCGCTCGCCGGATCGAGCACGAGGCCGCGATACGGCATGCGGTTCTCGCGCAGCGCGTCGAGCTGCGGCAGGCCGAGCTGCAGCGCGTGGAACCCGAAGACGTCGGACACGATCCGGTCGAGCTGCGCCTGCTCCCAGCCCAGCACGTAGCGGCCGGGCGGCGAGTCGGTCCAGGCGGGCCAGTCTATAATTTGTCGGTCAGACATAACGATGATTGCGCGCCCATGAACGAGCTGGAATACGTGCCGGTGCCGGCATTCGAAGACAACTATATCTGGCTCGTCTCGGACGGCCGCGATGCGATCGCCGTCGATCCGGGTGAAGCCGCGCCCGTGCGCCGGGTTCTTGCCGAACGAGGCTGGCGGTTGACCGCTATTTTACTCACGCACCACCATGCCGACCACGTCGGCGGTGTCGCGGCACTGCGCGATAGCCAACCGGCCGATGTTCCGCTCGCCGTTTACGGCCCGGCGGCCGAGGCGATCGGCGTGGTCACGCGGCCGCTGTCCGGCGGCGCGCGCGTGGTGCTCGACGCGCCGGCCGTCGCGTTCGACGTGCTCGACGTGCCCGGCCATACGCGCGGCCACATCGCCTACTTCCAGGCGGCCGGGCAGGGCGCTGCGGTGCCGCACGTGTTCTGCGGCGACACCTTGTTCTCGTGCGGCTGCGGCCGCCTGTTCGAAGGCACGCCCGCGCAGATGCTCGCGTCGCTCGACGCGCTCGCGGCGCTGCCCGGCGACACGCGCGTGCACTGCGCCCACGAATACACGCTGTCGAACATCCGCTTCGCGCTCGCATGCGAGCCCGGCAACGCGGCGCTCGCCGCGTGGCGCGACGACGCACAGGCGCTGCGCGCGCGCGGCGTGCCGACGCTGCCCACTACGATCGCGCACGAACGCGCCGTTAACCCGTTCATGCGGGCGGACAGCGATGCGATCCGCGCGACGCTTGAAGCCGAACTGCACGAAACAGTGCCGGATCGACTGGCGGCGTTCACGCTGATGCGAGAGTGGAAAAACCGGTTCCGGTGATCATTTCCGGAGGACTCCAAAGCTCAAGCGGTGTCTGTAAAAATTGCTCCAAATGTAGGATTTCGCTGAGTTTTCGGTGTTTTTATTGACGTGAAGCACGCACTTCCGTAGTATCGCCTGCAATTTCCAGCCGTCGGAAGCCGAGATTTTCATGCGACTTATATTGAGTGCGATGGTGGTTCTGCTGCTCGCCGCCTGTGCGAGCCAGCCGCCTGTCGCCAACAACGCCGCCGATTCGCAGGCGACGTCCAGCTACCTCCGTAAATCAGCCACTGCCAAGGAAACCGTCGACGTCGACAAGCAATCCGTCGGCGACCTGACCAGCGCGGACTCCGATCTCTGGGGGCGCATTCGTCGCGGCTTCCAGATGCCCGACCTGCAGAGCGACCTGGTCGACATGCAGACGACCTGGTACACGCAGCGGCCCGATTACGTGCAGCGCATGACCGAGCGTTCGCAGAAGTACCTGTATCACATCGTCGAGGAGCTCGAGGCGCGGCACATGCCGACCGAGCTTGCGCTGCTGCCGTTCATCGAGTCCGCGTACAACCCGCAGGCGCTGTCGGTCGCGAAGGCGGCCGGCATGTGGCAGTTCATGCCCGGCACGGGCCGCACGTACAACCTGAAGCGCAACATGTGGCAGGACGAGCGCCGCGACGTGCTCGCGTCGACGAGCGCCGCGCTCGACTACCTGTCGCGCCTGCATGACATGTTCGGCGACTGGTACCTGGCGCTGGCCGCGTACAACTGGGGCGAGGGCAACGTGCAGCGCGCGATCGCGCGCAACCAGGCGGCCGGTCTGCCGACCGACTACCAGAGCCTGCGGATGCCGAACGAGACGCGCAACTACGTGCCGAAGCTGCAGGCGGTGAAGAACATCATCGCGAGCCCGCAGCAGTACGGCCTGACGCTGCCGGACATCCCGAACCACCCGTATTTCGTGACGGTCACGACGTCGCGCGACATCGACGTGGAGATCGCCGCGAAGCTCGCGAACCTGTCGCTCGACGAATTCCGCTCGCTGAACCCGTCGTTCTCGAAGCCGGTGATCCTCGGTGCGACCGAGCCGCAGATCCTGCTGCCGTTCGACAACGCGTCGGCGTTCGAGAAGAACCTGAAGGCCTACAACGGCCAGCTTTCGTCCTGGACCACCTATACGGTCAGCGAGCGCGCGCGGCCGGCCGCGATCGCCGAGAAGATCGGCGTGGACGCCGATACGCTGATGGCGGTCAACAAGATTCCGGCCGGCATGCGCCTGAAGCCGGGCTCGACGATCGTCGTGCCGCGCGGCGGCGACGACGACGAGGACATCAGCGCCGATGTCGCCGAAAACGGCGTACTCGCGATGGAACCCGACGTGCCCGACACGCGCAAGATGCTGATCCGCGTGCGCCGCAAGCAGTCGATGGCGGCGATCGCCGGCCGCTACGGGGTGTCGGTCGGCCAGCTCAAGGCCTGGAATCGCACGCACCGGGATCTCGCGATGCCGGGCCAGGCGCTCGTGCTGCACGTGCCGGTCGGCCGCGCGGTGCCGGCCGAGCCGGGGCCCGAACGGATCGCGACGTCGGTCGGCGGCGCGCACATCGAGCGCGCGAGCCTGGCGGTGGGCGGCAAGTCCGCGCACGGCGCGAAGCGCGCCGCGGCCAAGCCGGCTGCCAAGTCGTCGAAGGCGGCGCCCGCGAAGGCGGAGCACAAGGGCAAGAAGAAGTAACGCGGTCGCGCACGCGTCGCGCGGCCGGCCCGGTTCGCGCGATTGCGTTATCATCCGATCAAATGCGACGAAACGCCGTCACCGAGGTGACGGCGTTTTCGTTTGTGCGCGGCGCGCGGGCGCCGCGCCGGAAATCTTCACATAACGAGGGGAAGCGATGTCGTCGGTGCAGGTGAGGGTGCTCGCGCTGTTTTCGGTCGGGTATTTCGTGTCGTACGTGTTTCGCGGCGTCAATCTGGGCTTCGCGCCGTTCGTCACGCACGAACTCGGGCTGTCCGCCGCCGATCTCGGCCTGCTCACGAGTCTGTATTTCCTCGGCTTCGCGGGTGCGCAGATCCCGGCCGGCGTGATGCTCGACCATTTCGGCCCGCGCCGCGTGACGGCCGGCATGCTGCTGTTCGCGGCAGCCGGTGCGGCCGTGTTCGGCGCCGCGCACAGCCTCGGCACGATGATGGCCGGCCGGCTGCTGATCGGCGTGGGCGTGTCGGTCTGTCTCGGCGCGGCGTTCAAGGCGCTCGCGCAGCACTTCCCGGTCGGCCGGCTGCCGCTCGTCAACGGTCTCGTGATGGCCGTGGGCGGCCTTGGCGGCGTCGTGGTCGGCTCGCCGCTGACCTGGCTGCTCGGCTGGACGAGCTGGCGCGATATCTGTTTCGGTCTCGCGGTGCTGACGGTGGCCGTCGCGGCCTCGATCGGCCTCGGGGCGCCCGAAGCGGCGCAGGCGCGCCACCAGGGCGGGCTCGTCAGTCAGTTCAAGGGGACGTGGCACATCCTGAGCAGCCGTGCGTTCTGGAAGATCGCGTCGTTCTCGGTCGTCACGCAGGGCGTGTTCTACGCGATGCAGTCGCTGTGGGTCGGGCCGTACCTGCGCGACGTCGCCGGGTTCGATGCGCCGCATGCCGCGCGCCTCGTGTCGGTGCTCGGTTTCGCGATGATGGCCGGCTGCGTCGGTTTCGGCGCGGCGGCGCGCGTGCTCGAGCGGCGCGGCGTATCCGTCTACGCGTTCTGCGGGGTGGGCATGGCGCTGTTCGTCGCGACCCAGGCCGCGATCGTCGCGCGCGCGCCGCTGCCGCCGGCGGTGCTGTGGGCGGCCTACGGGATGTTCGGCGGCGTCGGCATCCTGACCTACGCGGTGATGGCGGGGCACTTTCCCGCCCATCTGATCGGCCGGGCGAACACGACGCTCACGCTCGTGATCTTCCTGCTGATCTTTGCATTCCAGATCGGCGTCGGCGCGGTGCTGTCGCACTGGCCGGCGGTCGACGGCCGTTATCCGGCCGTCGCGCATTTCACCGCGTGGGGCGTGCTGCTCGCGCTGCAGCTCGCGAGCGCGGTCTGGTACGTATGGCCCGCGCGCGGCGCTGGCCAAGCACACTGATCAGGCGGTACGCTGACGGGTAGGGCGGCCGCGGAAACGGGGCCGCAGCACGTCGCGCCGCGCCGGCGGGCGCCGCGCGTGCATGATCGGACGCGCCATATCGATTGAAGATAGGGCCGTTTTCAGGCTATAATTTGAAAGTTTGTGCTGATCAACCTCGCACCCTAGCGCCTACCTCATTCATCCCGTTCATCCGCCGCACGCCGCCTGCCGGGCGATGCCGCGAAGCCTCGTGCGCCACGCGCCGGGTTCGCGGCTCGCAGCGCAAGCCGCGTCCAGCTAGCGACCACGCGCGCTCACGCAGCGCGGCGCTCGCGCGGCAGGGTAAACAGGTCGGCAGCAGGGTGTTCCCCAAGGAGCCTCCCGTGTTGCCGTCTTTTACTCCCGCCTTGCTTGCACTCGCCGACGGCACGGTCTTTCGTGGTTATTCGATCGGGGCCGAAGGCCACACGATCGGCGAAGTCGTGTTCAATACCGCGATCACCGGCTATCAGGAAATCCTGACCGATCCGAGCTACTCGCGCCAGATCGTCACGCTCACCTATCCGCATATCGGCAACGTCGGCGTCAACGCCGAGGACGTCGAAGCCACGAAAGTCCATGCCGCCGGCCTGATCATCCGTGATCTGCCCTCGCTCGCGTCGAACTTCCGCATGGACCGCACGCTTGGCGATTACCTGCGCGACGAAGGCGTCGTCGCGATCGCCGGTATCGACACCCGCAAGCTGACCCGGATCCTGCGCGACAAGGGCGCGCAGAACGGCTGCATCCTGACGGGCTCGGACGACGCGGAGAAGGCGATCGAGCTCGCGCGCTCGTTCCCCGGTCTTGCCGGCATGGATCTCGCGAAGGTCGTGTCGACCGACAAGCCGTTCGAGTGGAAGCAGACCGAATGGCGCCTCGGCAGCGGCTACGGCATGCAGGAAGCGCCGAAGTATCGCGTCGTCGCGTACGATTTCGGCGTCAAGTACAACATCCTGCGCATGCTCGCGGAGCGCGGCTGCCACGTGACGGTCCTGCCCGCGCAGGCGAGCGCGGCCGATGCGCTCGCGCTGAATCCGGACGGCATCTTCCTGTCGAACGGCCCCGGCGATCCGGAGCCGTGCGACTACGCGATCGCCGCCGCAAAGGAATTCATCGCGCGCGGCGTGCCGACCTTCGGCATCTGCCTGGGCCACCAGATCATGGGCCTCGCGGTCGGCGCGAAGACGCTGAAGATGAAGACCGGCCACCACGGCGCGAACCACCCGGTGAAGGATCTCGGCGACGGCCGTGTCGTGATCACGTCGCAGAACCACGGCTTCGCGGTCGACGCCGACTCGCTGCCGGCCAACGCGCGCGTGACGCACGTGTCGCTGTTCGACGGCACGCTGCAGGGCTTCGAGCTCACCGACAAGCCGGCGTTCTGCTTCCAGGGTCACCCGGAAGCGTCGCCCGGCCCGCACGACATCGGCTATCTGTTCGACCGTTTCACCGCGCTGATGGACGCGGCGAAGCAGCACAACGCCTGACGTCACCGACGCAACCGAAGAACGGGAGATTCGCATCATGTTCGGCCACGCACTCGGCATCACGGATATCTGGACCTACGTGTTCGGCGTGATCTTCATCATCCTGCTGCCGGGGCCGAACTCGATGTACGTGCTGTCGCTCGCGGCGCAGCGCGGCGTGAAGGCCGGCTACCGCGCGGCCTGCGGCGTGTTCCTCGGCGACACCGTGCTGATGGTGCTGTCCGCCGCGGGCGTCGCGTCGCTGCTGAAGGCGAACCCGTTGCTGTTCTCCGTCGTCAAGTACGGCGGCGCCGCGTATCTGCTCTACATCGGCACCGGCATGCTGCGCAGCGCGTGGCAGAAGCTGCGCGCGCCGGCCCATGCGCCGGCCGACGCGCCGCGTTCGGTCGATGCGGAGCGGCCGTTCCGCAAGGCGCTGATCGTGAGCCTGCTGAACCCGAAGGCGATCCTGTTCTTCATCTCGTTCTTCATCCAGTTCGTCGACCCGGCATTCCCGCATCCCGCGCTGTCGTTCGTCGTGCTCGGGGCGATCGCGCAATGCGCGAGCTTCCTGTACCTGAGCACGCTGATCTTCGCGGGCGCGCGGCTCGCCGAGCATTTCCGTCGCCGCCGCAAGCTTGCGGCAGGCGCGGCGAGCAGCGTGGGCGGCCTGTTCATCGGATTCTCGGTGAAGCTGGCGCTCGCGACCCTGAGCTGAGCGCCGCCGGCCGACCCACGACAACGATTACTTATTGAATTCACCAGCCATGCCAAAACGCACAGACATCAAGAGCATCCTCATCATCGGCGCCGGCCCGATCATCATCGGCCAGGCGTGCGAGTTCGACTATTCGGGCGCGCAGGCTTGCAAGGCGTTGCGTGAGGAGGGCTACAAGGTCGTTCTCGTCAACAGCAACCCGGCGACGATCATGACCGACCCCAACACGGCCGACGTGACCTACATCGAGCCGATCACGTGGGAAGTCGTCGCGCGCATCATCGAGAAGGAGCGCCCGGACGCGATCCTGCCGACGATGGGCGGCCAGACCGCGCTGAACTGCGCGCTCGACCTGCACCACCACGGCGTGCTCGAGAAGTTCGGCGTCGAGCTGATCGGCGCGTCGCCGGAAGCGATCGACAAGGCGGAAGACCGCCAGAAGTTCAAGGACGCGATGACCAAGATCGGTCTCGGTTCCGCGAAGTCGGGCATCGCGCATTCGATGGAAGACGCGACCCGCGTGCACGGCGAGATCATGGCGGCCACCGGCGGCAGCGGCTACCCGATCGTGATCCGTCCGTCGTTCACGCTCGGCGGCTCGGGCGGCGGCATCGCGTACAACCGCGAGGAGTTCGAGGAGATCTGCAAGCGCGGTCTCGACCTCTCGCCCACGCGCGAGCTGCTGATCGAGGAATCGCTGCTCGGCTGGAAGGAGTACGAGATGGAAGTCGTGCGCGACCGCGCCGACAACTGCATCATCGTCTGCTCGATCGAGAACCTCGACCCGATGGGCGTGCACACCGGCGACTCGATCACGGTCGCCCCGGCGCAGACGCTCACCGACAAGGAATACCAGATCCTGCGTAACGCATCGCTTGCGGTGCTGCGCGAGATCGGCGTCGACACGGGCGGCTCGAACGTGCAGTTCTCGATCAACCCGAAGGACGGCCGCATGGTCGTCATCGAGATGAACCCGCGCGTGTCGCGTTCGTCGGCGCTCGCATCGAAGGCGACGGGCTTCCCGATCGCGAAGGTCGCCGCGAAGCTGGCGGTCGGCTACACGCTCGACGAGCTGAAGAACGAAATCACCGGCGGCCAGACCCCGGCGTCGTTCGAGCCGACGATCGACTACGTCGTCACGAAGATTCCGCGCTTCGCGTTCGAGAAATTCCGCGAAGCCGATTCGCGCCTGACGACGCAGATGAAGTCGGTCGGTGAAGTGATGGCGATCGGCCGCACGTTCCAGGAATCGTTCCAGAAGGCGCTGCGTGGCCTCGAAGTCGGCGTCGACGGTCTCGACGAGAAGTCGACCAACCGCGACGAAATCGCGATCGAGATCCACGAGCCGGGCCCGGACCGCATCTGGTACGTCGGCGATGCGTTCCGCATCGGCATGACGGCCGAGGAAATCTTCGCGGAAACCGCGATCGACCCGTGGTTCCTCGAACAGATCGAACAGATCATCCTGAAGGAAAAGGCGCTTTCGGGCCGCACGCTCGCGTCGCTGACGTTCGACGAGCTGCGCTACCTGAAGCAGAGCGGTTTCTCCGACCGCCGCCTCGCGAAGCTGCTCGGCGCGAGCCCGGAAGACGTCCGCAAGCGTCGCGTCGAACTGAACGTGCGCCCGGTCTACAAGCGTGTCGACACCTGCGCGGCCGAATTCGCGACGAAAACCGCGTACATGTACTCGACCTACGAGGAAGAGTGCGAGGCGCAGCCGACCACCAACAAGAAGATCATGGTGCTGGGCGGCGGCCCGAACCGGATCGGCCAGGGTATCGAGTTCGACTACTGCTGCGTGCACGCGGCGCTCGCGATGCGCGAGGACGGTTACGAAACGATCATGGTCAACTGCAACCCGGAAACGGTGTCGACCGACTACGATACGTCCGACCGCCTGTACTTCGAGCCGCTGACGCTCGAAGACGTGCTCGAGATCGTCGACAAGGAAAAGCCTGTCGGCGTGATCGTCCAGTACGGCGGCCAGACGCCGCTGAAGCTCGCGCTCGACCTCGAGGCGCACGGTGTGCCGATCGTCGGCACGTCGCCGGACATGATCGACGCGGCCGAAGACCGCGAGCGCTTCCAGAAGCTGCTGCAGGACCTCGGCCTGCGCCAGCCGCCGAACCGCACCGCGCGCGCCGAAGACGAAGCGCTCAAGCTGGCCGAGGAAATCGGCTATCCGCTGGTCGTGCGCCCGTCGTACGTGCTGGGCGGCCGCGCGATGGAAATCGTCCACGAGCCGCGCGACCTTGAGCGCTACATGCGCGAGGCCGTGAAGGTGTCGAACGATTCGCCGGTGCTGCTCGACCGCTTCCTGAACGACGCGATCGAGTGCGACGTCGACTGCATCTGCGACGGCGACGCCGTGTTCATCGGCGGCGTGATGGAGCACATCGAGCAGGCGGGCGTCCACTCGGGCGACTCGGCGTGCTCGCTGCCGCCGTACTCGCTGTCGAAGGAAACCGTGGCCGAACTGAAGCGCCAGACGGGCGCGATGGCGAAGGCGCTGAACGTGGTCGGCCTGATGAACGTGCAGTTCGCGATCCAGCAGGTGCCGCAGGCGGACGGTTCGAAGCAGGACATCATCTACGTGCTCGAAGTGAACCCGCGCGCATCGCGCACGGTGCCGTACGTGTCGAAGGCAACCAGCCTGCCGCTCGCGAAGATCGCGGCGCGCGCGATGGTCGGCCAGAAGCTCGCGCAGCAGGGCGTGACGAAGGAAGTCGAGCCGCCGTACTTCAGCGTGAAGGAAGCCGTGTTCCCGTTCGTCAAGTTCCCGAGCGTCGATCCGGTCCTCGGGCCTGAAATGCGCTCGACCGGCGAAGTGATGGGCGTCGGCCAGACGTTCGGCGAAGCGCTGTTCAAGTCGCAGCTCGCGGCCGGTTCGCGCCTGCCGGAGTCGGGCACGGTGCTGCTGACCGTGATGGACGCCGACAAGCCGAAGGCGGTCGAAGTCGCGCGCATGCTGCACGACCTCGGCTACCCGATCGTCGCGACCAAGGGTACGGCCGCCGCGATCGAGGCTGCCGGCGTGCCGGTGAAGGTCGTGAACAAGGTGAAGGACGGCCGTCCGCACATTGTCGACATGATCAAGAGCGGCGAGATCGCCCTCGTGTTTACGACGGTCGACGAGACGCGCCAGGCGATCGCCGATTCGCGTTCGATCCGCATGAGCGCACAGGCGCACAAGGTCACGTACTACACGACGATGTCGGGCGCGCGCGCGGCGGTCGAAGGCCTGCGCTACCTGAAGGATCTGGAAGTCTATGATTTACAAGGTCTTCACGCTCGCCTAAACTAAGCGGTCAGTTACCTGTAGAAGCAACACGTGCCGCGATTAGGCGGCGTTTCCGGTTCGCCGGAAATGCGCTTAATCGCGGTGATTTTTTTTATAGCCGTTTTTAGCGATTGAGCCGTTTATGAGCACCATTCCGTTGACAAAGCGTGGCGCAGGACTCCTGCGCGATGAATTGCAGCGCCTCAAGTCCGTCGAGCGGCCGGCCGTGATCAACGCGATCGCGGAGGCCCGCGCACAGGGCGACCTGTCCGAAAACGCCGAATACGATGCCGCGAAGGAAAAGCAGGGCTTCATTGAGGGTCGTATCGCGGAACTCGAATCGAAGCTGTCCGCCGCGCAGGTCATCGATCCCGCCGTGCTCGACGCCGAAGGCCGCGTGGTCTTCGCCTCGACGGTCGAGCTCGAGGATCTCGAGTCGGGCGACACCGTCAAGTACCAGATCGTCGGCGACGACGAAGCCGATATCGATCACGGCCTGATCTCGGTCAGCTCGCCGATCGCGCGCGCACTGATCGGCAAGACCGAAGGCGACGTCGCGGCCGTGCAGGCGCCGAGCGGCGTGCGCGAGTACGAAATCATCTCGGTCAGCTACATCTGAAGCGGGGCGACGTGATGCCGCATCGGGTGTTCCGTCTGCTGTCGGCCGTGTGGGTCGGCAGCCTGCTGACGATCGGGTATGCGGTCGCGCCCGTGCTGTTCAGGACGCTGGAGCGGATGACGGCCGGTTCGGTCGCCGCCCAGCTGTTCCGTATCGAGGCGATCCTCGGTGTCGTGTGCGGCGTGCTGCTGCTCGCGTTGTCGAACCAGCAGGTGCGGCGCGGCAGCAACGAGTATCGCCGCGTGCGCTGGGTCGTCGCGGCGATGATCGTATGCGTGCTGGTCGGGTATTTCGCGCTGCAACCGTTCATGAACGCGCTGCGGGTGGCCGCGATGGACGCGGGCACCGACATCGCGAACTCGCCGTATGCGAGCCGTTTCGGGATGCTGCACGGCGTCTCGAGCGTGTTCTACCTCGTCGAGAGCGTGCTGGGGCTGATGCTGATCTGGCGTTTGCCGACCCGCGACGCCTGAAGCGTGCCGCGCAGGCCCGGCCGATGGCGGGCCCGCGGGGCAGGGCTTACTTGTCCTGGAACGGACGCTTCGTGCTGGCCTGGCGCTTCTTGGCCCGCTTCACGGTGCCGCCGGCCGTCACGCGCTCGTTGCCGCGCACGACGACCTTCGTCGGCTTCGGGCGGCGCACGGGGCTCGCGTTCGGCGAAACCTTGACGACCTTGACGGTGCGCGGTGCGCGGCCTTTCCGGTCGTCGGCGGCTTCGGCCGCGCTCGGCAGCGTGCCGGCACGACGGCCGCGCGCCGGGGCCGCCGCGGCGGCTTCGGGTTTCCAGATCACCAGCAGCTTGCCGATGTGCTGGATCGGCGCCGCGCTCAGGCGGTCGCAGATCTCGTCGTAAATCGCGATGCGTTCGTCGCGTTCGTCGCCGAACACGCGGATCTTGATCAGCTGGTGCGCGTTCAGGTGCACCTTGATCTCCTTCAGCACGGCGTCGGTCAGCCCTTCGGCGCCGATCAGCACGACGGGCTTGAGCGCATGGGCCTGGGAGCGCAGCGCGGAGCGCTCGGCGGGGGTAAGCGAAAGGGCGGGCATGGAAATGTCGAAATCTAAATAAGGGCGCGCTGACTGAATAGCGATCGCGGAACGTTACCGCGTCAGCCGTGCGCCGAAACCACGTAAAATCGCGGCATGGGCCTGAAAAGGGGCCGCAGCCGCGCGAAGAAGACGCGTATTATCCGCTAAAAGCGCGGCTTCACGAAGCAAATGGCAGCAATCTCTCTCTCGAATGGCAAAAAATCGCTTTAACCAGCACTGGCTGCACGACCACATCAACGACCCGTACGTCAAAATGGCGCAGCGGGAGGGCTATCGCGCGCGCGCCGCGTACAAGCTGAAGGAAATCGACGAGCAGGACAAGCTGATCCGTCCGGGCCAGGTGATCGTCGATCTCGGTTCGGCGCCGGGCAGCTGGAGCCAGTATGCGCGCAACAAGCTTGCGCAGGGCAGGAAGCGCGACGCGGAACGCGAAGGCGGCATCGACGGCACGATCGTGGCGCTCGATATCCTGCCGATGGAGCCGATCGCCGATGTCCACTTTCTCCAGGGCGACTTCCGCGAGGACGAGGTGCTCCATCAGCTCGAGGATTTGCTCGAAGGTCGCGCGGTGGACCTTGTTATTTCCGACATGGCCCCCAACCTCTCTGGCGTGGCCATGGCGGACGCGGCGCGCATCGAGCACATCTGCGATCTGGCGCTCGAATTCGCGCAGAACCATCTGAAGCCGGAAGGTGCGCTGCTCGTGAAGTGTTTTCACGGCAGCGGCTACAGCCAGATCGTCGAGAAATTCAAACAGCAGTTTAAGATCGTCGCGCCGCGCAAGCCGAAGGCGTCCCGCGACAAATCGTCCGAAACGTTCATTTTGGGTCGGCATCTGAAACGTCCGCGCTGATGCGCGGCGGGGTGCCGCAAACGGGCTCCGGCCCTTGCCAGACAAGCGAAGCGCTATCGCGGCGGTTGTCAATGCTTATGGCGAGGGTGGTCGGACTGGATTAGAATGACCGAGGGGCGCCGCAAGGAAAATGTAGGCGCTCGTCTACGAGTGAAGGAGTGGTGCTTTGAACAACAACATGTTTTCGAAGGCAGCAGTGTGGCTGGTGATCGCACTGGTGCTGTTTACCGTGTTCAAGCAGTTCGACAAGCCCCGCGTCCAGGAAGGCGTGTCCTATTCGCAGTTCATGGACGACGCCAAGAACGGCAAGGTCAAGAACGTCATCGTTCAGGGGCGCAACCTCACCGTCACTCCGGCTGATGGCCAGAAATACCAGATCGTGTCGCCCGGCGACATCTGGATGGTTGGCGATCTGATGAAGTACGGCGTGCAGGTCAGCGGCAAGGCCGACGACGAGCCGAACGCGCTGATGTCCGCGCTGTACTACCTCGGGCCGACGATCCTGATCATCGTGTTCTGGTTCTACATGATGCGGCAGATGCAGGGGGGCGGCAAAGGCGGTGCGTTCTCGTTCGGCAAATCGCGTGCGCGGCTGATCGACGAGAACAACAACGCGGTGAACTTCTCCGACGTCGCGGGCTGCGACGAAGCGAAGGAAGAAGTGTCCGAGCTCGTCGACTTCCTGCGCGATCCGCAGAAATTCCAGAAGCTCGGCGGCCGCATTCCGCGCGGCGTGCTGCTCGTCGGCCCTCCGGGTACCGGCAAGACGCTGCTGGCCCGCGCGATCGCGGGTGAAGCGAAGGTGCCGTTCTTCAGCATCTCGGGTTCCGACTTCGTCGAAATGTTCGTCGGCGTCGGCGCGGCCCGCGTGCGCGACATGTTCGAGCAGGCGAAGAAGCATGCGCCTTGCATCGTGTTCATCGACGAAATCGACGCGGTCGGCCGTCATCGCGGCGCCGGCATGGGCGGCGGCAACGACGAACGCGAACAGACGCTGAACCAGATGCTCGTCGAGATGGACGGCTTCGAGGCGAACTCCGGCGTGATCGTGATCGCCGCGACCAACCGTTCCGACGTGCTCGACAAGGCGCTGCTGCGTCCGGGCCGTTTCGACCGCCAGGTCTACGTCGGCCTGCCGGACATCCGCGGCCGCGAACAGATCATGCGCGTGCACCTGCGCAAGGTGCCGATCGCGAACGACGTCGATGCGGCAGTCATCGCGCGCGGCACGCCGGGTTTCTCCGGCGCCGATCTCGCGAACCTCGTGAACGAGGCCGCGCTGTTCGCCGCCCGTCGCGGCAAGCGCATCGTCGAGATGCAGGATTTCGAGGACGCGAAGGACAAGATCTTCATGGGTCCGGAGCGCAAGTCGGCCGTGATCCGCGAGGAAGCGAAGCGCGCAACCGCTTACCACGAGTCGGGCCACGCGGTGATCGCGAAGCTGCTGCCGAAGGCCGACCCGGTGCACAAGGTCACGATCATCCCGCGCGGCCGTGCGCTGGGTGTCACGTGGCAGTTGCCGGAGCATGACAACGAAACGTACTCGAAGGACTACCTGATGGACCGCCTCGCGATCCTGTTCGGTGGCCGGGTGGCGGAAGAGTTGTTCATGAACCTCGTCAGCACCGGCGCGTCGGACGACTTCAACAAGGCGACCCAGACGGCGCGCGCGATGGTGGCACGCTTCGGCATGACCGATGCGCTCGGGCCGATGGTCTACGTCGACGACGAGAACGATGCGTCGCCGTTCGGCCGGGGTTTCACGCGCACGATTTCGGAAGCGACGCAGCAGAAGGTCGACGCGGAAATCCGCCGCGTGCTCGACGAGCAGTACAGCCTCGCACGCCGCCTGCTCGACGAGAACCGCGACAAGGTCGAAGCGATGACCGCCGCGCTGATGGAGTGGGAGACGATCGATGCCGATCAGATCAACGACATCATGGACGGCCGTCCGCCGCGCTCGCCGAAGAGCGCGCCGGCTGTCGGCGGCGATTCGTCGGGCGGCGGCAGCAGCGCCGAGGTGAAGCCCGGCAACGCACCGGCGCCTGCCTCGCCGGCGGCGTAATCTCCGTTTCAGCGCCGTTCACGGGCTGGTGTGGCTTCACACCGGCCCGTTTTGCATTCATCCACGCCCGTTCCTCGTGTCCGATTCCGCTGTCTTCCCGCTCATTCCCGCGCCGCTCCAGTGCGGCCGTTTCGAACTGACGTTCGAGCGCCCGCTCGTGATGGGCATCCTCAACGCCACGCCCGATTCGTTTTCCGACGGCGGCCGCTTCCTGGCGCGCGACGACGCGCTGCGCCAGGCCGAGCGGATGATCGCCGAAGGCGTCGACCTCCTCGATATCGGCGGTGAGTCGACGCGGCCCGGTGCGCCGCCCGTGCCGCTCGACGAGGAACTCGCGCGGGTGATTCCGCTTGTCGAGGCGCTGCGGCCGCTGAACGTGCCGCTGTCGATCGACACCTACAAGCCGGCCGTGATGCGCGCGGCGCTCGCCGCCGGCGCGGACCTGATCAACGACATCTGGGGGTTTCGCCAGCCGGGCGCGATCGACGCGGTGCGCGAGGGCCGCTGCGGGCTGTGCGCGATGCACATGCTCGGCGAGCCGCAGACGATGCAGGTCGGCGAACCCGACTACGACGACGTCGTGACCGACGTGCGCGATTTTCTCGCCGCGCGCGCCCAGGCGTTGCGCGACGCAGGCATCGCGCCGGAGCGGATTTGCGTCGATCCCGGCTTCGGGTTCGGCAAGGCCGTCGTCGACGACAACTACGCGCTGCTGGCCGCGTTGCCGGACACGGCGCCGGCGCGGCCCGACGGGCGGGCCTATCCGATCCTCGCGGGCATGTCGCGCAAGTCGATGCTCGGCGCGGTGATCGGCGGCAAGCCGCCTATGGAGCGTGTCGCGGCGAGTGTGGCGGCGGCAGTGTGCGCGGTCGGGCGCGGGGCGGCGATCGTGCGCGTGCACGATGTCGCGGCGACGGTCGACGCGCTGAAGATCTGGAATGCCGTGCGCGAAGCCGCGCGGCAACGATAAGTCAGAAGACGAAGGAGGAAGAACCCATGGGACGTCGATATTTCGGCACGGACGGCATTCGCGGTACGGTGGGCGAAGCGCCCATCACGCCCGATTTCGTGTTGCGCCTCGGTTACGCGGCCGGCAAGGTGCTGGCCGGTTCGGCCGACGGCGCGGCAGGCTCGCGTCCGACCGTGCTGATCGGCAAGGACACCCGTGTGTCGGGCTACATGCTCGAAGCCGCGCTCGAGGCCGGGTTCTCGGCGGCCGGCGTCGACGTGATGCTGGCCGGCCCGATGCCGACGCCGGGCGTCGCGTACCTGACGCGCGCGCTGCGCCTGTCGGCCGGCGTCGTGATCAGCGCGTCGCACAACCCGTACCACGACAACGGGATCAAGTTTTTTTCCGCTGACGGCAACAAGCTGCCCGACGACACCGAGGCCGCGATCGAAGCGTGGCTCGACAAGCCGCTCGAATGCGCGCCATCCGACGGCCTCGGCAAGGCGCGCCGCCTCGACGACGCGGCCGGCCGCTACATCGAGTTCTGCAAGAGCACGTTCCCGGCCGCGTTCGACCTGCGCGGGATGAAGCTCGTGATCGACTGCGCGCACGGTGCCGCATACCAGATCGCGCCGCACGTGTTCCACGAGCTCGGCGCGGACGTGATCCCGATCGGCGTCGCGCCGAACGGCTTCAACATCAACGACGGCGTCGGCGCGACCGCGCCGGACGCACTGGTGCGCGCGGTGCGGGCAAATCATGCCGATCTCGGCATTGCGCTCGACGGCGATGCGGACCGCCTGCAGGTCGTCGATTCGACCGGCCGCCTTTATAACGGCGACGAGTTGCTCTACGTGCTCGTGAAGGACCGGATCGCGACCGACGGCAAGGTCGAGGGCGCGGTCGGCACGCTGATGACGAACCTCGCCGTCGAAGTCGCGCTGCAGCGCGAGGGCGTGCAATTCGTCCGTGCGGCGGTCGGCGACCGCTACGTGCTCGAACAGCTGCGCGAGCACGGCTGGCAGCTCGGCGCGGAAGGCTCCGGCCATATCCTGTCGCTCGACCGCCATTCGACCGGCGACGGCATCGTGTCGGCGCTGCTCGTGCTGGCCGCGCTGAAGCGCAGCGGCCAAACGCTCGCGCAGATGCTCGACGGCGTCACGCTGTTCCCGCAGAAGCTCATCAATGTGCGGATGAAGCCGGGCGCCGACTGGAAGGGCAGCGCGGCGATCCGCGCCGCGATCGAAGCGGCGGAAGCGGCGCTCGCCGGCAGCGGCCGCGTGCTGATCCGCGCGTCGGGCACCGAGCCCGTGCTGCGCGTGATGGTCGAGGCGCAGCAGGCGGCCGACGCGGTGCGCCACGCCGAGACGATCGCCGACGTGGTGCGCGCGGCGACGACCTGATGCAGGATGCCGGCGCGGGCGGCTCTGACGCCCCCGCGCCTGCCTGCCGGCCATTCCTTACGCGGCGCCTTCGGGGCGCCGCTGTTTCGTCAGACGCAAAGGTTTGCGACAGCGGGAAAGCGTGGTTCCGCGTACGCATTCATCAGACCGAGGCAAACGCCACCGGCCCCGAATATCGAACCCGTTGCCGGCGGGCGTTTTTCCGGCCGGTCGATGCCGCGGCACGCCGCGCCGGCGCTCCGCGGCGGAGGTTCTTCGCATCCGTCCGGGCAGGCATTTCGGGCCTGCCGTCGCCGCTTCGGCGCGCCCGCTGTTTCCTTTCAAGCAGTCATGTTACTGTCACGCCAGTTTCATCGATTGTCACATTACCGTCATGAGGAGCCCCTAACCTTCGCGGTGCCGTAGTCATCCGCTCACACACTGGAGGTCTCATGAAATTGATGCAAACCGCGATTGCCGGCCTGGCTGGCGCGCTTTTCGCCGTAGCTGCGCACGCTTCCGACATCACGGGTGCTGGCAGCACGTTCGCGATGCCGATCTATACGAAGTGGGCTGCCGATTACCAGCAGTCCGGCGGCGCGAAGGTCAACTACCAGGGCATCGGCTCGTCGGGCGGCCTGAAGCAGATCGTCGCGAAGACGGTCGACTTTGCCGGTTCGGACGCCCCGCTGAAGGATGACGAGCTCGCGAAGGAAGGCCTGTTCCAGTTCCCGACGGTGGTCGGTGGCGTGGTGCCGGTCGTCAACGTGCCGGGCGTGAAGGCTGGCGAACTGACGCTGTCGGGCCCGGTGCTCGGCGACATCTACCTCGGCAAGATCAAGAAGTGGAACGATCCGGCGATCGCCGCGCTGAACCCGAAGGTCAAGCTGCCGGATACGGACATCGCCGTGGTCCGCCGCGCCGACGGCTCGGGCACGAGCTTCATCTGGACGAACTACCTGTCGAAGGTCAACGACGAGTGGAAGTCGAAGATCGGCGAAGGCACGACGGTCAACTGGCCGACGGGCACGGGCGGCAAGGGTAACGACGGCGTCGCGGCCTTCGTGCAGCGTCTGCCGGGCGCGATCGGCTACGTCGAATGGGCGTACGCGAAGAAGAACAACATGATCTACACGGCCCTGAAGAACTCGACGGGCACGGTGGTCGAGCCGAAGACGGAAACGTTCAAGGCCGCTGCTGCCGGCGCGAACTGGTCGAAGTCGTTCTACCAGATCCTGACGAACCAGCCGGGCAAGGAAGCATGGCCGGTCGTCGGCGCGACGTTCGTGCTGCTGCACGCGAAGCAGGACAAGCCGGAGCAGGGCGCGGAAACGCTGAAGTTCTTCAGTTGGGCGTTCAAGAACGGCGAGAAGGCTGCTGACAGCCTGGACTACATCTCGCTGCCGCCGGCAGTCGAAGTGGAAATCCGCAAGCAGTGGAAGACCAAGGTGACGGACGCTTCGGGCAAGTCGGTCGCCGCCGAGTAAGCATTGCAGCGGTTCGCTGCCCGGCCGTGCAGGTCGGGCGGTGTGTGCGGTAAAGCCGGGCGTTACGGCGCCCGGCAATCAAAAGCAGGCACCCATGTCTGATATTTCCTATACGTCCTCACGGTCCGCCGACGTTGCGCAGCAACGCGCGCCGAGCCGCCTCGGGGATGTCGTATTCGGCGGTCTTGCACGGCTTGCCGCCATCGTGACCCTGCTGCTGCTCGGCGGGATCATCGTTTCCCTGATCATCGCGTCGATGCCGACCATCCAGAAGTTCGGCCTCGGCTTCCTGTGGCAATCCGAGTGGGATCCCAACTCGGACATCTACGGCGCGCTCGTGCCGATCTACGGCACGATCGTGACGTCGCTCATCGCGCTCGTCATCGCCGTGCCGGTCAGCTTCGGCATCGCGCTGTTCCTCACCGAGCTGTCGCCCGTCTGGCTGCGCCGCCCGCTCGGCATTGCAATCGAGCTGCTCGCAGCGATTCCGTCGATCGTGTACGGCATGTGGGGCCTGCTCGTGTTCGCGCCGATCTTCGCGGAATATTTCCAGAAGCCGCTCGGCCGCCTGTTCAAGGACGTGTGGATTCTCGGCCCGCTTACCGCCGGGCCGCCGATCGGCATCGGCATCCTCGCGGCGGGCGTGATCCTTGCGATCATGATCATCCCGTACATCGCGTCGGTGATGCGTGACGTGTTCGAAGTCACGCCCGTGCTGCTGAAGGAGTCGGCGTACGGCATCGGCTGCACGACCTGGGAAGTGATGTGGAAGGTCGTGCTGCCCTATACGAAGACCGGCGTGATCGGCGGCGTGATGCTCGGCCTCGGCCGCGCGCTCGGCGAGACGATGGCCGTGACCTTCGTGATCGGCAACACCAACCTGCTCGACAGCGTGTCGCTGTTCGCACCGGGCAACAGCATCACGTCGGCGCTGGCCAACGAATTCGCGGAAGCGCAGCCGGGCCTGCATACGTCCGCGCTGATGGAACTGGGCCTGATCCTGTTCGTGATCACGTTCATCGTGCTGACCATCTCCAAACTGCTGCTGCTTCGTCTCGAGAAGGGAGAGGGCAAGAAATGAGCGAGCCCGTCATGAATTTCCCGGGGCCGGACGGCGCCGTGCTCGACGCGATGCGCAACCGCCTGCAGCGCAAGCGCAAGGCCGTCAACGCGATCGCGCTCGCCGCGGCGCTCGGTGCGATGGCATTCGGCCTGCTGTGGCTCGTGTGGATTCTCTACACGACGATCCACCTCGGCATCGGCGGCCTGTCGCTGCAACTGTTCACCGAATCGACGCCGGCACCGAACACGGAAGGCGGCGGTCTCGCGAACGCGATCGTCGGCAGCTTGCTGCTGTGCGGTTTCGGCACGCTGGTCGGCACGCCGATCGGTATCCTCGCAGGCGTCTATCTCGCCGAATACGGCCAGAGGAACCTGCTGGCGAGCACGATCCGCTTCATCAACGACATCCTGCTGTCCGCGCCGTCGATCGTCATCGGCCTGTTCGTGTACGCGATCGTCGTCGCGAAGTCGGGGCGTTTTTCGGGCTGGGCCGGCGTGATCGCGCTGGCACTGCTGCAGATCCCGATCGTGATCCGCACGACCGAGAACATGCTGAAGCTCGTGCCGAACGCGCTGCGCGAAGCGGCCTTCGCGCTCGGCACGCCGAAGTGGCGGATGGTGCTGAAGATCACGCTGCGTGCTTCGGTGGGCGGCATCATCACCGGCGTGCTGCTTGCGGTCGCGCGGATCGCCGGCGAAACGGCGCCGCTGCTGTTCACCGCCTTGTCGAACCAGTTCTTCTCGTGGGACATGAGCCAGCCGATGGCGAACCTGCCCGTCACGATCTACAAGTTCGCGATGAGCCCGTTCGCCGAATGGCAGTCGCTCGCATGGGCGGGCGTGTTCCTGATTACGCTCGGGGTGCTCGGACTCAACATCCTGGCGCGCTCGATCTTCTCGAAAAAGTAACGGCGGAGCAATCCGATGAATATGGCAGAAAGCCACCTGAATCCCGTCGAGCGCACTGCTGCGCCGGCCGGCACGCAAGACGCGGCGCACGGCCGCCCGCTCGAGCCGCTGAACGCGAAGATCGAGGTCAACAACCTCAACTTCTTCTACAACAAGTTCCATGCGCTGAAGAACATCAACCTGAGCATTCCCGAAGGGAAGGTGACGGCGTTCATCGGCCCGTCGGGCTGCGGCAAGTCGACGCTGCTGCGCACGTTCAACAAGATGTTCGCGCTCTATCCGGAGCAGCGCGCCGAAGGCGAAATCCTGATGGACGGCGAGAACCTGCTGACGACGAAGCGCGACATCTCGCTGCTGCGCGCGCGCATCGGCATGGTGTTCCAGAAGCCGACCCCGTTCCCGATGTCGATCTATGACAATATCGCGTTCGGCGTGAAGATGTTCGAAAAGCTCACGCGCTCGGAAATGGACGACCGCGTCGAGTGGGCGCTCACGAAGGCCGCGCTGTGGAACGAAGTGAAGGACAAGCTGAGCCAGAGCGGCTACGGCCTCTCGGGCGGCCAGCAGCAGCGGCTGTGCATCGCGCGCGGCATCGCGATCCGTCCGGAAGTGCTGCTGCTCGACGAACCGTGCTCGGCGCTCGACCCGATCTCGACGGGCCGCATCGAGGAGCTGATCGCGGAGCTGAAGAGCGACTACACGGTCGTGATCGTCACGCACAACATGCAGCAGGCCGCGCGCTGCTCGGATTTCACGGCCTACATGTACCTGGGCGAGCTGATCGAATTCGGCGAGACCGAAAAGATCTTCATCAAGCCGGTGCGCAAGGAAACGGAAGACTACATCACCGGCCGTTTCGGTTGATGACGGAGAACAACAGCCATGTCGGATAAACATCTGTCGAGCCAGTTCGACGCGGACCTGAATGCCGTGTCGTCGAAAGTGCTGGAAATGGGCGGGCTCGTCGAGTCGCAGATCGTCGGCGCGATGCACGCGCTGAACGAATTCGATCGCGATGCGGCCGAGAAGGTGATCGCCGCAGAGGAAACGCTGAACGCGATGGAAGTCGACATCGACCAGGAGTGCGGCAACATCATCGCGCGGAGGCAGCCTGCCGCGCGTGACCTGCGCCTTTTGATGTCGATTTCGAAAACGATTACGAACCTCGAGCGCGCAGGCGACGAGGCCGAGAAGATCGCGAAGCGCGTGCGCCGTCTGGTCGACGAGCCGGCTGCTCGTACGGTCAACATCGCCGAGATCAAGGTGTCGGGCGAGATGGCCGTGACGATCCTGCGCCGCGCGCTCGACGCGTTCGCGCGTCTCGATACGGTGGCCGCCGCGCAGATCGTCAAGGACGACAAGGAGATCGACCTGGAATTCCGCGCGTTCGTGCGCAAGCTCGTGTCGTACATGCAGGAAGATCCGCGCACGATCTCGGTCGGCCTCGAATACCTGTTCATCGCGAAGGCCATCGAGCGGATCGGCGACCACGCGAAGAACATCGCCGAATTCATCATCTACATCGTGAAGGGCACCGACGTACGGCACCAGCCGCGCGACACGCTCGATCGCGAAGCCAACAGTTAATCGACTCCGTACAGGAAAAAAAGAGGTGCCGATGCCCAGCAACATTCTCGTCGTTGAAGATGAGCCCGCGATTTCCGAACTGATCTCGGTGAATCTCCAGCACGCCGGTCACTGCCCGATCCGGGCGTACAACGCGGAACAGGCGCAGAACCTGATCAGCGACGTGCTGCCCGATCTTGTGCTGCTCGACTGGATGCTGCCGGGCAAGTCCGGCATCGCGTTCGCGCGCGACCTGCGCAACAACGAACGGACCAAGCACATTCCGATCATCATGCTGACCGCTCGCGGCGACGAGCAGGACAAGGTGCTCGGCCTCGAAATCGGCGCGGACGACTACGTGACGAAGCCGTTTTCGCCGAAGGAGCTGATGGCGCGGATCAAGGCCGTGCTGCGCCGCCGCGCGCCGCAGCTGACCGAGGACGTCGTGTCGATCAACGGGCTGCGTCTCGATCCGGCCACGCATCGTGTCGCCGCGCATGGCGACGGCAGCGAGATCAAGCTCGATCTCGGCCCGACCGAGTTCCGCCTGCTGCATTTCTTCATGACGCATCCGGAGCGCGTGCACAGCCGCACGCAACTGCTCGACCAGGTGTGGGGCGACCATGTGTTCGTCGAGGAGCGTACCGTCGACGTGCATATCAAGCGACTGCGCGCAGCCTTGAAACCGGCCGGCTGCGATGCGATGATCGAGACCGTGCGCGGCAGCGGCTACCGGCTCGCCAAGCACGCGTAACGTATTCGTGCATGCCGTGTGCCACGGCATGCCGTTCATTCTTTCGGACGCTGAATCATGAACATCATCTGGGCGCGCTTTCTCGTGTCGCTCGTGCTGCTCGTGCTGATCGGCGTATTGGTCGGCGTGTTCGCCGGCCCGACCGCGGGCCTCGTGTTCGTGGTCGTGATGCTGATCGTGCAGGGCTTTTTCAGCACCTTTCATACGCAGCGTCTGTGGCGGCTGCTCGACGCGCCGGTCTACGGCGAAGTGCCGAGCGCGCCGGGCATCTGGGGCGAGATCTACTATCGGCTGCACAAGCTCGCGAAGCAGTGGCATGCGCAGGTGCGGCAGGTCGAGCAGCAGCATTCGCGCTTCATCCAGGCGATCCAGGCGTCGCCGAACGGCGTCGCGATGCTCGACGACCACGATCAGATCGAGTGGTGCAACGCGATCGCCGAAGTCCACTTCGGCCTCGATGCGAAGCGCGACCTGCGCCAGCACATCACGAACCTGGTGCGTCATCCCGATTTCGTCCGCTACCTGAACGCGCAGCATTACGACGAGACGCTCGTGATGCGCGGGATGGGCGATTCGCGGCAGAACGTGCTGGCCGTGCAGGTGTTTCCGTACGGCGAGAACCGCAAGCTGCTGCTCACGCAGGACATCACGGAGCTCGAGCGCACCGATGCGATGCGGCGCGACTTCGTCGCGAACGTGTCGCACGAGCTGAAGACGCCGCTTACCGTGCTGTCGGGCTTCCTCGAGACGATGCGCGAGCTGCCGCTGAACGAGGAGGATCGCGCGCGCTATCTCGACATGATGGACCAGCAGGCGTCGCGGATGCGGCACATCGTCACCGACCTGCTCGTGCTCGCGAAGCTGGAGGGCGAGAGCAAGCCGCCGGCCGATCGCGCGATCGACATGCGCGCCGTGTTCGACCATCTGAAGGAGGACGCGCAGACGCTGTCGAACGGGCATCACGACATCTCGTTCACGATCGACGACACGCTCGGCGTGACCGGTGCGCAGACGGAGCTGTTCAGCGCGTTCGCGAATCTCGTCACGAATGCGATCCGCTATACGCCGGACGGCGGCAAGATCGCCGTGTCGTGGCGGCGCGAGGGCGCCCACGGGGTGTTTTCGGTCACGGACAGCGGCTTCGGCATTCCGGCCGCGGACCTGCCGCGATTGACCGAGCGCTTCTACCGCGTCGACCGCAGCCGCTCGCGCGATACGGGCGGCACGGGGCTCGGGCTCGCGATCGTCAAGCACGTGCTGCAGCGGCACGATGCGCACCTGTACGTGCAGAGCGAGGAAGGGCGCGGCAGCACGTTTACCGCCCGGTTCCCGGGCTCGCGCATCATCGCGATCCGGCCGGCCGCGTACGAGGCATGATCGCGTCATGGCGACCCGTCGCTCGCCCGGCGAGCGGCGGCATGCCGGTTTGAACGGTCCGAAAGGTCTGAACGGTCGGAAATGAAAAAAGCACAGCCCGCGGGCTGTGCTTTTTGCATTGGCGGTGCGGCGCGCGACTCGCGCCGCGCTGCCGGATCACGAGCAGAACTTCGCGAGCAACCCGAGTTGCGCGTTGCGGATCGTCTTGCCGGCGCGGCGGCGGCGGTAGTGGCCGTCGCTTTGCATCTGCCAGGCCGACTGGTTGTCGCCGAGGCAGACCGACAGGCCTTCGGCGATCACGCGCCGCTTGAGCTTGCGATCGCGGATCGGGAACGCGACTTCGACGCGGCGGAACAGGTTGCGGTCCATCCAGTCGGCGCTCGACAGATAGACGTCTTCCGTGCCGCCCGCGTGGAAATAGTAGATCCGGTGGTGCTCGAGGAACCGCCCGACGATCGAGCGCACCGTGATGTTCTCCGACAGCCCCGGCACGCCGGGTTTCAGCGCGCAGACCCCGCGCACGATCAGGTCGACCTTGACGCCGGCCTGCGACGCCTCGTACAGCGCGGCGATCACCGACGGCTCCAGCAGCGCGTTCATCTTCGCGACGACGCGCGCACGCTTGCCGGCTCGCGCATTGTCGATTTCCTTGCGGATCGATTCGATGATGCGCGGATGCAGCGTGAACGGCGACTGCCACAGCTCGTGCAGCGTGAGTTCGCCGCCGATTCCGGTCAGCTGCTGGAACACGTGATGGACGTCCTCGCAGATCTTCTGGTCGGCCGTCATCAGCCCGAAGTCGGTGTAGAGGCGCGCCGTGCGCGGGTGGTAGTTGCCGGTGCCGAGGTGCACGTAGCGGCGCAGCGACGTCTTGCCGGCCTGCACGACGCGCCGCACGATCAGCATCATCTTCGCGTGGCACTTGTGGCCGACCACGCCGTACACGACGTGCGCGCCGACGGCTTCGAGCTGCGACGCCCAGTTGATGTTGGTTTCCTCGTCGAAGCGCGCGAGCAGCTCGACGACGACGGTCACTTCCTTGCCGTTGCGCGCGGCTTCCATCAGCGCGTCCATCAGCGGCGAATCGGTGCCGGTACGGTAGATCGTCTGCTTGATCGCGACGACGCTCGGATCCTTCGCGGCCTGCTGCAACAGCTCGAGCACCGGCTGGAAGCTCTCGTACGGGTGGTGCAGCAGGATGTCGCCGTGATCGATCGCGTCGAACATCGTCGGCGCGCTCGTGATCGCGGCCGGCGTCGATGCGGTGAACGGCGTGAACTTCAGCTCGGGGCGGTCGACGAGATCGGGAATCTGCATCAGGCGCACGAGATTCACGGATCCGGCGACGCGATAGCAATCCTTCTCGCCGAGCTCGCTTTCCTCGAGCAGGCGCCGCACGATGTGCGGCGGCGTATCGGCCGACACCTCGAGGCGCACCGCGTTGCCGAGGTGGCGCGCGGGCAGTTCGCCCTGCAGCGCGACGCGCAGGTTCGTGATTTCGTCCTCGTCGACGAACAGTTCACTGTTGCGCGTGATGCGGAACTGGTTGCAGCTTTTCACGACGAGTTGCGGGAAGAGTTCGCCGACGAAGCGCTGCATGAACGAGCTCAGCAGCACGAAGCCGTGCTCGAAGCCCGACAGCGCGTGCGGCATGCGCACGACGCGCGGCAGCGCGCGCGGCGCCTGCACGATGCCCATCACGGCCTGGCGGCCGAAGGCGTCGCGGCCTTCGAGCTCGACGACGAAGTTCAGGCTCTTGTTCAGCACGCGCGGGAACGGATGGGCCGGATCGAGGCCGATTGGCGTCAGCACGGGCAGCAGCTCGTCGAGGAAGTAGCGCCGCGCCCATTCGAGCTGCTCGTCGTTCCACGTATCGCTTGCATGGAAGTAGATGCCTTCCTGCTCGAGCGCGGGCAGCACGGTTTCGTGCAGCATCGTGTACTGTCGATGGACGAGCCGCTGCGCGCGTTCGACGACGAGATCGTAAGCGTGCTGTAACGACATGCCGTCGGGTGTCAGCGCGCCGGGATTGTCGCGGATCTGCTCCTGCAGGCCGGCCATCCGCACTTCGAAGAATTCGTCGAGGTTGCTGCTCGTGATGCAGATGAAGCGCAGGCGTTCGAGCAAAGGGACTTGAGGATCGGCCGCTTGGGCCAGCACGCGCTCGTTGAAACCGAGGATGCCGAGTTCACGATTGAGAAGCGGATAACGGACGGACATCGGCAGAGTAGGGGGTGATTCGGGCGATGATTCGAAAGGACGCTCGGAAACTCTCACGGTACGGTGACGTGCTGATGACAATGGTGTATTTATATCGGGAAATTCTACGCCGTAACCGTTTTGTCTCATAAATGTTTCGACGATATGCAAACGAGCGGCGTGCATGCCCGTGAAGCGTGGCAACGGCAAGCGTTCCACGCTTAAAATGTCGCCTTTGATTGATCGCCCGCGGCGGCCGGCCGGCTGCCGCGGGCGAACGCTCACGGAGCCCCCTTCTGATGGTTACAACCCCCCACTTGCTGGCTGCCGTGGATCTCGGCTCGAACAGCTTCCGGCTGATCGTCGGGCGCGTCGAGGAGACGCCGGCGGGCAGCCAGATCTATCCCGTCGACGCACTGCGCGAGCCGGTCCGGCTGGCCGCGGGCCTGTCGAGCGACAAGATGCTCGACCGTGCGTCGCAGGAGCGTGGCTGGGAGGCGCTGAAGCGGTTCGGCGAGCGCCTGCGCGATTTCCATCCCGATCATGTGCGCGCGGTGGCGACCAACACGCTGCGCGTCGCGAAGAACGCGGGCGAGTTTCTCGGCGAGGCCGAGGCGGCGCTCGGCTTCCCGATCGAAGTGATCGCCGGCCGCGAGGAAGCGCGGCTGATCTACGCGGGCGCCGCGCACTCGGTGCCGGCGAGCGCCGGCAAGCGGCTCGTCGTCGACATCGGCGGCGGCTCGACCGAGTTCATCATCGGCTCGCACTACACGCCGATCGTGATGGAGAGTCTCTATATCGGCTGCGTGAGCCACAGCCGCGCCTTTTTCCCGGCCGGCAACGTCGACGAATACACGATGCGGCAGGCCGAGCTCGCGGCCAAGCGCGAGATCCAGATCATTTCGAGTGAGTACAAGAAGGCCGGATGGGATCAGGCGATCGGCTCGTCCGGCACCGCGCGGGCGCTTGCGGAGCTCGTCGAGGCGAACGGCTTCAACGATCCGGGCGTCACGCACGGCATTTCGCGCGGCGGCCTCGAGCGCCTGAAACGCGCGCTGATCAAGTCGGAGAACGTCAACCGGCTGAAGCTGATCGCGCTGAAGCCCGACCGCGTGCCGGTGCTCGCGGGCGGCCTCGCGATCATGCTTGCGGTGTTCGAGGAACTCGGCGTCGACTATGTCGACACGACCGACGGCGCGCTGCGCCTCGGCGTGCTGTACGACCTGCTCGGGCGGACGCAGCACGAGGACATGCGCGCGGTGACCGTCGAGGGCTTCACGCGTCGCTACGGCGTCGATCGGTCGCAGGCCGAGCGGATCGGCACGCTGGCGGTGCGTTTATACGACGAACTCGAAGAGGCCGACGACGAGGCGCGCGAGGAAGGGCGGATGTTCCTCGGCTGGGCGGCCGCGTTGCACGAGATCGGCCTGTCGATCTCGCACAGCGCGTATCACAAGCATTCGGCCTATATCGCGAGCAACGCGGACATGCCGGGTTTTTCGCGCACCGACCAGGCGCGGCTCGCCGCGCTCGTGCTCGGGCACGCGGGCAAGCTCGGCAAGCTGTCGCAGGCGCGCGAGGTCGAGTGGCCGCTGCTGTTCTGCCTGCGGCTCGCGGCGCTGCTGTGCCGGCGCCGGACCGATGCCGGGCTGCCCGACATTTCCGTGTCGCAGATGAAGAAGGGCGGGTATGAAGTGCGCCTGCCGGGCACGTGGGTCGAGCAGAATCCGTTGACCGACTACAGCCTCAGCCAGGAGGCGGCCGAGTGGGAGAAGGTCGGTATCCCGTATCGCGTGGTGTACACCGGCGCGTGACCGGCCGATAGCGGGGGCCGATGGGGTCGGTGCGCCGCGTTCGGGCGGCGCGCGTGACCGCCGCGACGCCCGCTCAGTCGGACGAGCAGACGATCGCGGTCAGGAACGGGAATGCCTGTTTGACGGTCGCGTCGCTGCCGGCCTTGCGCACGGCTTCCTCCACCGCACTCTTCGTGCCCCGCACCACGACGCCGTAGGCCCAGTCGCCGATCGGCGTGCCGTCGCCCGGACGGAAGATCGGGTCGTTCGCTTGGTAGCCGAGCACGACATAGACGCCGAAGCCGTATGCCGTCAGCGAGCGGTTGGTACGGAATGCGTTGACCGAATTCGATTCGACATGCATCGGTTCCGACTGAATGTCGCCGGCTGCGAGCAACGGCGCGACGAACTTGTGGCCGGTGGAATGGCAGTCGAGCGCATCGTCGAGCGTCTTGGCCGATGCGGCGCCGGAAGTTGCAAGCGCGAGCAGCGAGGCGCAGAGGGCGGTTTTGAGAATGTTGTCGTTCATGCGCGGATGCGGGTTGTTCATGCGCATTATCGCGTGTTCCGGGATGGGGCGTGTGCGGGTGCGGGGCCGCGCTGGATGGCGATGCTTTCCGCGATCAAATCGGCTGCATGATTGCGCTGTACGTCTCAATTGGAAGTCCCGGAAGTTATCCGTCGGGCAGGTTCGATTCCGAATATCAAAGCAGGAAGTGCGGCGACAGCCATTCTGGATGCATTTGAGGCGCGCGCGGTTGAGTCGTGGTCGGGAGCGTGATCTGTGGCGGGTAAGCCGGTTATCTAAACGCGGAAGGTGACAGCAGCGCCATAATCAAAGCTTGATCATATTGGAATGTCAGTCGACGCTTCGGCGAGACTTTGTGGAATGCATAAGCTTGTTGAGGCAGGCAATGTAATCGACGAAGAATATCGATTGGCGCTCGTGCCGGAGTTTTCCAATTTCAACTCGGGCAGTTTTGTGGGCCAGGGTCACTGATCGCAAAAAAGCGAACGACACAATCATTCAGCAATCACCGATCGCCGGTGACCGAGCGACGGTGGCCCACACAATGATGGCGCAGGCGGCGCGCGAAGCTGGCGGCGGCGTTACCCCAAAAGAAAAAGGGTTACGGCATTTCTGCCGTAACCCCTTGATTCCTTTGGTCGGAGCGATAGGATTCGAACCTACGACCCTCTGATCCGGTAATCCCCCCAAAAGACCGGTGTGATCAGAAGTAGAATTTTCTCGTTGAGGGAGTTCTACAGCATGAAGAAATCGAGATTCACGGACAGCCAGATCATGGACGCGCTCAAGCGCGTG
>NZ_JPGL01000041.1 GCF_000732615.1 Burkholderia paludis | reverse complement strand
TTCTGCCGTAACCCCTTGATTCCTTTGGTCGGAGCGATAGGATTCGAACCTACGACCCTCTGATCCGGTAATCCCCCCAAAAGACCGGTGTGATCAGAAGTAGAATTTTCTCGTTGAGGGAGTTCTACAGCATGAAGAAATCGAGATTCACGGACAGCCAGATCATGGACGCGCTCAAGCGCGTGGAATCGGGGCTGTCGGTGTCGGACCTGTGCCGGGAACTGGGCATCAGCACGGCGACGTTCTACAAATGGCGCTCGAAGTACGGTGGCATGGACATCTCACTGATCGCGCGGATGAAGGAGTTGGAGGCCGAGAATGCTCGGTTGCGCAAGATGTACGTCGAGGAGAAGATCAAGGCCGAGATCGTGGCGGAGGCGCTCGCAAAAAAAGACTGAGGCCATCTTGCCGGCGTGAGATGGCCATGCATGCGGTGTCCAGCCGGGGCATTTCGATCCGGCTGGCATGTGAGGCATTTGGGATCAGCCAGGCCTGTTATCGGTACGTCAGTCGGCGCAGCGCCGAGAACGACGAGATTGCAAACTGGCTGCTGCGCCTGACGGACAACCATCGGAACTGGGGCTTCGGGTTGTGCTTCCTGTACCTGCGCAACGTGAAGGGCTTCTGCTGGAATCACAAGCGCGTGTACCGGATCTATCG
>NZ_JPGL01000040.1 GCF_000732615.1 Burkholderia paludis | reverse complement strand
TGGCGGAGGCGCTCGCAAAAAAAGACTGAGGCCATCTTGCCGGCGTGAGATGGCCATGCATGCGGTGTCCAGCCGGGGCATTTCGATCCGGCTGGCATGTGAGGCATTTGGGATCAGCCAGGCCTGTTATCGGTACGTCAGTCGGCGCAGCGCCGAGAACGATGAGATTGCAAACTGGCTGCTGCGCCTGACGGACAACCATCGGAACTGGGGCTTCGGGTTGTGCTTCCTGTACCTGCGCAACGTGAAGGGCTTCTGCTGGAATCACAAGCGCGTGTACCGGATCTATCGAGATCGACTTCTCATTGCCATCGGAACGCATGATCCGTGCGTTGCGGCAGATCATCGGATGGCGCGGCAGACCCAAGGCGATTCGGTGCGATAACGGGCCCGAGTACCTGAGCGCAGCGATCATCGAATGGGCCCGACAGTATGGCATCAGGCTCGACTACATCCAGCCGGGCAAGCCGCAGCAAAATGCGTATGTCGAACGATTCAACCGGACCGTGCGGTACGAATGGCTGTCGCAGTACCACTGGGAAGACTTGGACCACGTGCAGCGCTTCGCGACCGATTGGATGTGGACTTACAATCACGACCGCCCGAACATGGCCCTGGGCGGATTTACCCCAAAGCAGCGGTTGGCAATGGCCGCTTAGTTTCTACTTTTGAACCCCGTGGAAAACGGGGGGATTACCCTTCCAGCCGATCAATAAAATAGAAAGGAATTTGTTGGAAAGCAAAATTCCTGATGGTCCTGCCGCGTCAAACCCGACCGCCTGCGAGATGGAGTATGAATTATTGTCAGACCATATTGTGGTTTTCTCGATCAAAGTCCATTCTCATGGCCTGTCGACGTCGCTAAAATTGCGGCGATATAACGGGGAAGCCGTTCCCGTGAGAGCGTAGGCCGTTGAGCCTGCAAAAAACAACAAGATGGAAAACGCATGAACATGACCGAAGTGGCTCAGGCGATTCGTGGCGGCCTGATCCAGCAAGATCGCCTGCTCAAGGCGAGCATCCCATCGCTGCCGGAGAACGCGCTTGTTCCGCGCCGAGCCGTGACTTATTCCGAGCTTGGCCGTGACTTCAGTGTCACGCTCGACATGGTATCCACAGCAGGCGATATTGAGCTCAAAACATTGATCGCTCAACCGATGACCCTGTGGTTGCAGCAAGCGAACAAGTCCTATTTGCCGATCAACGGCTACATCCATACAGCTCGTAGGCTTGGTGCTGACGGAAGCCTTTCAAGTTATCAGTTGGCCTTCGCTTCATGGATGCATTTCCTAAAGTTCCGCAGCGATATGCGGTACTGGCAGGACCAGAGCGTTGACGCCATCCTCACCGATGTATTCAATGCGCATCCACAAGCGCGGGGACAATTCGAATTCGCCTTGCTGAAGACGTTACCGTCGCGCTCGTACTGCCGTCAGAGTGAGACCGATTGTAATTTTGTCCATCGATTGATGGAAGAAGAAGGCTTGTTCGGTTTTTGGCGCCAGGACAACGAGGGAAAGTCACACAGGCTCATCGTGACCGATGACATTTACTCGCTTGATGAGGTATCTCCCAATCCAGTCGAGTTCTCCAAATCGGGCGCGACTGGCGAAACGGATGCATTTACGCAATGGGCAGGCTCGCGGACATTGCAGAGTACCGTCCATACGACGCGTACGTTTGACTACAAGGCACCATCCTCTATTGCCAACCCGAAAGGTACGACGCTGCCGACGATGGCCGGTCAAGGAAATTTGCCGGAACAGACGGAAGTCTACGAATATACCGGCGCCTACACGTATCTGAACCGGGATCGCGGTGAACATCTGTCAAAGATTCATCTAGAGGAATGGGAATCGAGAGCGAAGAGATTTCTTGGTATGGGGGGCGTTCGGGCCATTGATGCCGGCCGCCGCTTCGTACTGACTGGCCATCCTGAGCACGATCGCGATCAAGCCGGGCACCGAGAATTCGCATCGATCAAAGTGCGCCGGTACGTTGAGAACAACCTGCCGTTATCGAATCACGAAGCGAACTTTCCTTATAGCTTGCAGAGCGAACTAGCGCAGGCGAAGTTCGAACAAACGGGAGAGGTCGTCACTCACGAAGACGGCTCGGCCGGTTTTTATCTGGTCGAAGTCGAGGCACAGCGCGTGACGGTTCCGTATAGGAGCCCGTTCGAGCACAAGAAGCCAACGATGGAGTTGGAGACGGCAATCGTCGTCGGGCCGCAGGGCGAAGAGGTGTACACGGATGCACTGAACCGTGTAAAGGTCATGTTCGTTTGGGACCGACAGAACTCGGGTAACGCAAATGCCTCGTGCTGGGTGAGAGTCGCGCAGTCGGATACGGGCGGGGGTTACGGGAGCGTACACGTTCCGAGAGTCGGAGAGGAAGTGCTGGTCGGCTATGTCGGAGGTGACTGTGACAGGCCCATCGTGCTGCATCGCGTTTACAACGGGAGCGTCCAGCCGCAATGGCACAGCAATGGCATCCTGTCGGGCTACCGATCGAAAGAGTATGCAGGTGCTGGCTACAACGAGATGGTCCTTGACGACGCTACTGCGCAGAATCGTGTCCGGCTGTTCAGCAGCAGTTCGAACACGCTTCTCCATCTCGGCTATCTCATCGATCAGGACGGTAACACCCGCGGCCCCTATCTCGGCAGCGGTTTCGATTTGAAATCGGACGCTCACGGCGCAATTCGTGCGGCGCAGGGGCTTTTCGTCTCAAGCTACGACGCATCGGTCAAACAGCCCATGGATGCGCGTCACGCGACCAGTCAGCTCGTCAATGCGGAAAGCGTTGTCCAGTCGCTTTCTGACGCAAGTGCAGGGCATCGCGCTGAGAGTCTCTGCGCAGGCTATGATGCGTTGCGTGCATTTACCGACGCGACGCAGGCAAGTGTCGCCGGTACTTCTACCGGAGGTCGCACCGCCGGTGGCGGTACCGGCAGTGCGAACGGTTTCAAGGCCCCGATCATGTTGTTCGCGAGCCCGGCCGGTATCGCAACATCAACGCAACAGTCGACGCAGATCACGGCTGACCAGCATGTAAATATCGTTAGCGGTGAAAGCACGCATCTGGCTGCAGGGAAATCGTTGATCGCAAGCGTGGCCGAAAAAGTCAGCCTGTTCGTTAAGAATGCGGGGATGAAGCTATTCGCAGCAAAGGGTAAAGTAGAAATCCAGGCACAGTCGGATAATGTCGAAATAATCGCTGATCAGGTTCTGAAACTGATCAGCGCAAAGCGTCGGATCGAGATCACCGCCGCCGAGGAAATCCTGCTCAACGCGCGCGGTAGCTATATCCGAATCAGCGGTGCAGGAATCGAGCATGGTACGCCCGCGCAATGGACCGCCTATGCAGGCAACCATGCGCTGCCGGGCCCGAAGTCGCTACCTGTCGTCGTACCCGGTTTTGACATGCCCAAAGCATTCAGCAACCGACTCGATGTCTATGATATCTACTGGCAAAGAGAATTCGGCGAGGTCGAATATACGGCGCGACGGGAGAATGGTGATGTGGTCGCTCAGGGTACTCTCGATGAGCATGGCCGCACGCCACGCTTGACGACCGACCAACCCGAGACCCTCCAGGTACTCGTCGGCACTCAAGGGTCCTGGCTAGTCGAATCGGTAGCCCCATCGTCCAGCGATTCCGGCGAAGCTACTCCAGACGATCCGGACCATTGCGTCAATCACAGCGCCTGAACGCCATTCGAGCCAATCCGAAAAAATCATGACCGCCCCGAATACCAACACTGATCCTCTGTCCGCCGTAACGGTCTATTTCAAGGATCACTTTGGCCGACCGATCCAGGATTTGAAAATCGAGATCAAGGGTATGGAAGACCGCGCGAATCAGGTCTATCACGCCGCATCGACAAATGCGGAGGGTGCCATCCGGTTCTCGGTTCAAATGGGCACTGCGCTATCCGTGCATGTGAAGCGTTGGACTAGCGATACGATGAAGGAAGTCGCACGTTTGAACGCGTCTCTGTCTCAGGCCTACTTCAATCTGACCAGTCCGAAGACCAAGCATGACTTGCCGACCAAGGTCGACGATACGGCGAAAGGCGATTACTGGCGCGGCACTTACCTTGTCAAATCGCACGACAATCTGACGACAATCGCGAAGAAATATCATACGAGCGTTGATTTGCTCAAGCGGGTGAACGGACTGAAATCAGACCTCATCTTGGTAGGCCAAAAGTTGAAGGTCCCCCCTGCCGAGACTCGGAAATCCGATGAGCCGACGCCAAAGAAACCAAGCCCACCGGGTAGCCCACCGCAGAACGATCATCCGAACAACGATAGGGGAGCGCCGACTTCGGCACCTCGTCAGGGCGCTGCACCTATCATTTTTCCGATACAAACCCGCCCGCTAAATGACGAGGGCGGCGTATACGGAACGACGTCGTCGGACTATACATGGACCAAACCTTTACATGGCGGCGGTCATGATCAATCACGATTTGGTGCGACTCGCGATCGCGGTCGGAAGCATGCGGCCCGCGACCTTTACGTGCAGGCACACACTCCGATCGTAGCGATTGCACCGGGCGTCGTTATCAAGCGCGAACTTTTCTATTGCCAAACCTGGCAGATCAGTATTCATCACAAGACTTCTGATGGTCGAGAGTTTATCGCTTTGTACGGCGAAGTCGATCCATCGTCCACAAAGGTGAAAATCGGAGACACAGTAAGCCAGGGGCAAGTTCTTGCTAACAGCGGAGTACTGTTGAAGGATAACGGTACCCCGCTGCATATCGTCGGAAGCGAAAATGTGTCGATGCTCCATTTCGAGACGTATTCGGGCGCTCTCGGATTCGATCCCCACTCGAAACTGAACGGAAAAACGTTGGGCGGTCCGTTCCAGCGTCGCGGCGACTTGATCGATTCGCTCGCGATTCTGCAGGAGGGCTACAAGGCGACGTTTCTCGATGCGCCACCCCTGAAACCTACCGGCCAACGCATCCCGATAGCCCAATTGAAGATTTCGGATCAAGGCAAGGAATTTATCAAGGGTTGGGAGGGAGTGCGCTATGACACTGCGAAGGCCAATAGTTACTATTACAACGACAGTAAGGGTTATTGTACGGTTGGCTGGGGTCACCTGATTGCCGAAAGCAGTTGTGCGGCGAACGGGTACATTGCGATGTCGAGCAAGATAACCGTGGCTGAGGCTCAGACACTTTTTGACAACGATGTCGCGGTGATCGAAGGTCGTGTCAAGAATGCGATCAGCGTACCCCTCTACCAGCACGAGTACGATGCACTGGTCTCGCTCGCCTTTAACATGGGCAGTCTGAGCAAAGCGCCAAGTCTGTGTCGTAAACTGAACAACGGTGACTACACTGGAGCACCTGTCGAATTCCTGGATATCGAAAACAAGACGCGCCGCGAACGAGAGCACGACATGTTTTGTCTAGGCACTTACAATTCCAACCATTAAACGAACGATATCTTTTTCATGCAGAAATTCACACTGAGCTTACTCCTCCTGATGTCGGTGGCCTTTGGGCCGGCGCATGCTTCGGCCGAGGAAATATATCGAATGATAGGTGCAGCGCAGTTCGAACAGGGACATGACACACACCAGTTGCCCTTTCCGGTCAATCCCCAGGCCGCGGCTTTTCTCACTTTCGATGATAGTGCGTTTGCACTTCATTACACCGGGCACAGTTGCAACGTAAAGATCGACAAGAAAATGAACTTCTATGTCGACCCGGTCATCTCTCACTCGTTCGGTTCCAGAGACAAATTCAATGCTTTTCTGACCGCGAAGTTCCATGCGAAAGGCGCGGCGCTGACTGATACCTATATTCTGGGTGATGTCGACGCACCGCTCTGCTCGGGCCTCCGATCTGCGATGATCTATCGATCGCAGGACGAGATGGTGTTGCTCGACGGTTCTTGGGCGTACGCCTTCGCGCGTCAAACCCATGCGCCAGCAAATGCGGAGCAAAGTTTCGACTGCAGTAAAGCCGCAACGAATGTCGAACACCTTATATGCAAGAATCCAGATCTGATTAAACTCGATGCAACCGTCAATCGTGGCTACGTTGCGATGATGCTGACCAATTCGAAAGAAATTTCATACCAAGATCCAGTGAGACTAAATCAAATCAACTGGATCAAGACAGTACGGAATTCCTGTAGTGACAACGCTTGCTTGATGAAAGCATATAACGGCCGCATAGCCTACATCAAAGGTAGGATAGCAAGCACCTACCCGTCTTATCCCGAAGAGGATTCCAATCAAGAAGGTGATTGATGCACGCGCACCTCTGTCCAGACAACACGCAGAAAATCGTTCTCAACTTTGTCGAGGTGCAAAATGGCGCTAGCTATCATCGTGGTCGGAGATATGACATCGCATGGGGGGCGCGTGATCAGCGGCTCGGATATCCATACGATTGGAGGTAAGGCGATTGCTCGTCTGCATGATCTCGTTGACTGCCCAGAAAAATATCCCGATGGCAAATCGCACGGCATTAACAAGATCATTGAAGCACATCCAACGTTGACAATTGACGGCGAGCGTGTTGCGCTACATGGTCACCACACCGAATGCGGTTGCATGTTGATTGGCAGCACCGCTACGCAGGTTGGAGACTAGTGTCACCTCGGTGATCGACTTAGCTCGGATTTACATGCCGGATTGTGGACCGTGAGCAGGCGTGCGAGCCCGATCCAGTGTGGCGTTCGGTCTGCAGGACAATCGGTGTGATCGTGTGCGACGGCCCACTTCATTTGAGTCACGGACCCGATGGCCGACAGTCGACGTTAAGTGACGACATCTGTCAGAGCGAATGTCCAGCCATCGAAGCCGGTGGCGTCACAGTCGATATCGTATATCGCGGTCTGAGCGACAGAGAACGACTTGTTCCGAAGGATGGCGAATCAGGTTGTACGGTAATACCCCCGCTTTTAACGCGAGTCAGAAGTAGAGGCTAAGCGGCCATGGCCAGCCGCTGTTTTGGCGTTACGCCACCAAGGCCCATGTTGGGGCGCTCATGATTGTATTGCCACATCCATTCCGTGGCGAACTGCTGGATGTGCTTAAGGTCGTCCCAGTAGTACTGGGACAGCCATTCATAGCGTACCGTGCGGTTGAAGCGCTCCACGTAGGCGTTCTGCTGCGGCTTGCCCGGCTGGATGTAGTTCAAC
>NZ_JPGL01000039.1 GCF_000732615.1 Burkholderia paludis | reverse complement strand
TTCCAGTACGCGCCCAATCCGATATCGTGGATCGATCCATTGGGATTGCACTGCATTCTGGCCGATACCGATCTTGTCTGTCGCGGTGGGGCATGTACTGCCGAAAGTTTTCAAACGGGAAGCGGTGTTATGTCGGATGCAAACGGGAAATTGAGTGGTATTTCTACGCAAGCTGCTCCCGGCGCAACGCTAGAAACACTGTCTCAACCGTTTCAGCATAATCAAGTCGGAGTAGCCACGGTTGGCGATATTGAGAGGGCTGGAGGAACAATTACCCTGGACGGGAAATTAAATTCAACCACCGGAAGCATGGTGATGAATCATGCAACGGTTGATGGGCTAACTGCGCAGGATGCTCAGCGGTTATTTCAGCCTACAAAGCAGAATCCAATTCCGAGGGGACAGCGAGGTGCTCGTGGGAAATGTTAAATATGTGAAAATAAATTCCAGAATATATGCTGATTTTGATAATGAGCGGCCGTTTGATGAGAATATAGTTGGTCTTTCGAAAACGGATGATGCAAGGGATTTTGACGGGAATGTTGTTGTCTTGCGCGAAGGGGATTACATTTACCTTTTCATGCCGATAGATGAAGCTTTGCCCGAATATGTTTTTTCAGAGGGGACGGTAATAAAAAATCCATACGAGACAAAACCATATAAATGGTGTTGCCAGTTGCGTGTTGCGGTTGAGAACATGGATGATTACGGAAAAAGATTTTCCGGGTGAACGAAGGGCCGCGAGCGGCCCTTGCTGTTTCTGGGCGCTGAAGCCTGAAATTGATCCACGCGCGGTTACTCGTTTCTCCCCCGATCGGGGAGAAACGCAGCGGCGGCCGCCAGTCGCCAGTCTGTAGGCGACTAGAACAGTCGTTCCGCAACCACCCGGCGCGCATCGTCGCTGAGGTGCATTTACTGAATTCCGGCGATCGCCAGCCGCAGCCAGGTATCGGCAATTGCACGATGTTCGTCGTTCGTGTCGGCCAGCGCCGCCCCCGACAATTGCCGAATTCCGGCGCTGGCCGTTGCGCTGTGGTCGGCGTCGTTTGTAGTGGAAATATCGTGTTGGTCCAAAATGCACCACCCCCTTGAAATAGCACAGACATGACGCACGCGCCAAAACGCGTGCAAACCGGTCGCTCAGCCAAGCGTTTGAGACGTACCACATTCTTGAGCGGCGAGGCGTCGCCGCTGCGGCTGCGAATCGCACAAAGCCAGAGCAGACAATGTTTGGCGGCATGGTGCAGTTTGCACCACGTGGTGTTCAGCGAGGACGCGATGCTGGGTGCGTCTCGCGTGCTGGCTCGCCGTCGTGCTCGCGCACAATGCGGCCGAAATGGGCAACGTGTTGCGCGATGGCGCGAGCGTCATCGGGCTGCACTTCGTCGCGGACGCACCCGGCGCGATGCGGGAGCCAGAGTACCAAGATGACGTCGACGTCGCGGCCGCAGGGACGCTGCTGGCGGCACTGGAAACGGAAACGGAAACGGAAACGGAAACGGAAACGGAAGCGGAAACGGAAGCGGACGAGGACGAGGACGAGGACGAGGACGAGGACGA
>NZ_JPGL01000038.1 GCF_000732615.1 Burkholderia paludis | reverse complement strand
GCTGCACTTCGTCGCGGACGCACCCGGCGCGATGCGGGAGCCAGAGTACCAAGATGACGTCGACGTCGCGGCCGCAGGGACGCTGCTGGCGGCACTGGAAACGGAAACGGAAACGGAAACGGAAACGGAAACGGAAGCGGAAACGGAAGCGGACGAGGACGAGGACGAGGACGAGGACGAGGACGAGTAAGGCGGGCACGTCAGCCCGCCGCGAATAGGCTTGGCGGGGCAAGTGTCATGCATTGCAAGATGCGTGGGCCGCGCTTGCGCCCGGGTGCGCGCATCGGGAAAATCGTGTCTAGGAAAAAATTACTGACGTGGCGTAGGTGAAGGGCTGGAAGCCTTGCTGGATAAGGGATTGCGGCGTATACGAGGGGCGAGCGTGTCGGTGTAAAAAGTCTATCAATACGCGCCAAACCCGGTGCAATGGGTCGATCCACTGGGGCTTTCGAAGCAATGTCCTAAATGCTTGCCTAGCTGCAACGATTACGCGTCTCAGGGGCCGAAAGATTCAACTGAGATGGCCCAAGAACTTTCAAAGCAGATCAACCAAAATTCGGTAACGTTCTCTACGCCCACAGCACAAGGCCACATTGATCTGCAAGGGGCATCGCATTTCGATAAGGCCACGGGAACAGATATTCCGACACCTCATGTTCAGACTCGTACAATTAACGTTGGGCCAAACGGCCAAGTGACGACGTCGAAAAAGACAGAGGTTACAAGGGCTGCGACTAAACAAGACGTTCGTGTTGCAAGGGAACTGGCGAGACGAAAGGGGCTGTGCAAATGAGTGATCTGATTGATGCTTTGCAAAACTGGTATACCTCCCAATGCGACGATGTTTGGGAGCACTCTTATGGCGTCGAGATTACCAATATTGACAACCCGGGCTGGAGGGTCAAGGTAAGCGGTGCGTCAGGGAGGAAGCCTGTCGATATGAATGCAGAGCGCGATGAAGAAAATTGGATCACGGTGAAGGCAACCGAAACGGAATTCGTCGGGTACGGTGGTCCTGGTAATCTGAATGAACTACTGGCGCTCGTTGTCGATTGGTTGAGCTTGCCGTGTTCGACGTGAACGCGGAGCTTCTGCCCTGCGTGGAAACCTACGTCGTGTGTCAGCCAGCGGCCTGAGATCTTGAGCCAGAGGAACCAACGGGTTATCGCTCTATGCAGTTGATATTGCTTCGGATGTCGAATTTCAGAGAATCGATGCTTTCTTGGCTTCGCAATGCGATGGTGAGCACGTTGCCTATGAGGATGCATGCCTGCAGCACGCGGGAATAGACAGCATGCGAATGGATGAGTGTGCGTCACTGGCGACGGTACCATTGCGGCTCAATTAGTATGGGCAATTCCGTTGAACGAGAGACGACCGTCCTCTGGGCTTGAGCGGCAAACTCGCAGGCAGGCTTGCAGATAAAGCGCAAAGTTTTCCGGTATCGCTGCGACCGAATAGCATTGCGATGATTGTTTCCAAGGTTTAGATGGCACAACGGCATCTGTTGCCAGCGTACGTAGTAAAAATAGTATGAGTAGAGTTCGTGATATGGACAAGGGGCAATGCTTGGTGTAATTCGTTGCTCAAGAAGTTTAATATGAATTTGATTCGACGATGTGGTCATCATGAATAGAATTGAGTTGCTTAAAAGATTGTCGAGTTGTTCTTCTGAGGGAAGGCAACTCTATGCATCTTTGTGCTTGAGGCGATACTGTGAATATAAGGATATTTCTCACCCGGCTATTGACGCCTTGCTGAGTCATCTGGATTCGATGGCTTCGAGTCGAAGCATGGCGGAATGGGATTCACGAGGGACATTGCTTGATCTAAACGGGCGAGGGGACCCAATGCCAGATAGTCTTAAAGACATGCTGCACGGCGAGGATTTGTGCGATTTTTTAATTTTGGTAGATAATGTGGTGGAGGTCGGAATTGTCGATCTCTATGGAGAAAGGACGGATCTTCCTTTGAGATTTTTGGATGAAGCGATGTGTATATTGGAAGGAAGCAGTATCTCTCTTCCGGATTTGGCTGTGAGTGCGTGACGATTGATGAATGCCGTCGGTAGATTTAAGGTGGTAATGTTGATGAGGGATTGCAAGAAGTGCGGGGCGACGCTTGCGAGAAGCAATAATTCGATAGTTAACTGGCGAGGGGCAACCGACGTGCGGCGATATTTTGGGTAAATTTGAAATTCAAGGCGATTTGTGGGTAATCAAGATTTGTGCGTGTCGAAGCTTTGGGCGTCTGTGAGAATGCTTCTTTCTCTGATAAATGGGCCGATTTTTTGTGGGGCGGATTCGTATCTCGAGAAAGTGAAATTATTGTAAATAATGCAGAGAATGCCGAGATATTCGCTTGCGATCAAGATGTGGATGTAATTAAGGGTGGTGGGTATCGGTATTGGATTCATATCTTGGAGGGTAACGCTCGAACGGTTGAGGGAGTGAATTTGGAAGATGATTTGGGTCTGGGTGGCAAATTTTATCAAATTGGATCTGATGTGTTTGATGGTGAGGTAATGCCGGATATTATTTCAAGGGGGAGGGGATTGGTATTTTGGAATAAATTATCGATGTGATTTGTGGGGATTTTTACGTATTGCTCGTGAATGTGACATTTTTTGATGATCGGCTTCCGGTGAGTGATAAAGTGTATGATATTTATAGAAGGGATGGTATTCCTTGCGGGTGGAAAGGAGGGTTTCCAGAAGGGGAAATTCCAGTTTATTCGGGTGGTTGAGTGAGATGCCTTGCTCGGTTTGAAAGAGGTGATTATTTCGGATTCGATCGCGTGGTTCAAAGATTGAGTATGAATAAACGATTCGCTATCAACGCTGACCGGCTGCTCAACGCAGGCATCTGGACGCGGCCGCGACAAAGATGACGGTCCATTATTCCTCGCTTGAAGCCGCGTTTCACGCACACCCGGTCAGGATCGCGGACTGGGGCTATGTTCGTTGTCGGGAGGAAGATCTGACGACGTCGGGAGTCGTGTTTTTCGATGACGTTGAGGATCCAGGCGCCTGTCGGCGTGCTGCGTTTGCCGGGAAATGCGGCAGCCTGATCGTCTTGACCATTCACGGTGCCTCGACACAAGACGTGGTGACGTTCGCATCCGACAAGCGGATCGAAGCTGTCGAATGTTTGCGTGACGTGCTGCCGGACGAGTTCGCGCACTGGATCGACGCATTCGACATCGTATATTTCGGGTATCCGGCATGATCTGCTTGCCATCGGTCGAGCATGCAGTCTGACGTGTTGTTCACACTGCAGGAACGGGCATAATCGCGACGTCGATCACTTGAGCGTTGCGAGTGACGTATTTTTGCAACCGCCGCTTGGCTGTTCCGACCGACTACCCCAGTTATCACTGCAATTCCCATGTCGACAACGATCACGACCGAAGCGTCGCTGAAGCACATTCTCGAACACCCGGGCGACTTCGCCGGATGGCTTTGCCTGCCGCCGATGCCGTGGACGCCCGACACCGAGGGCAAATTCACCGAAGACCTGAAAGCCGCAGACGCGGATGAAATCGCGGCATCGACCGTGACACTCCAACCCGGCTGGCGCGTCACGCTGAGCAACACGATGATCGAGGAAATTGTGATCAACGCTCACGATCAGGTCGACGAACCGAGCGTTGCGCAGTTGCTCGACGCGTTCGTCTTCTACGTCGAGAACGACGAATTCATCCTGTTCTGACGACGCGTGAGCAGGCCGACGGCAGGGCATTGTGCTCCCGTACTTCACCAGCCACGCTGACGTCCGATAGAACCCGCGACGACCGGACATCGGGCGGAGCCGCAATGACCATCACCGACAACGTGTACGCCCATTTGGCGAAACAGACCGGCAACGTTGAACGCGACGACCCGCAGGCCGTCCTCGGCGCGCTCGATCGTCTCGGCATCGCGCGCGACACCGATTTCGCCGTGTTTTATCTCGCGTACCAAGGGCCTTTCACCAGCCCGCGTCCAGTCGCCGAGTTGTGGGATCTGCTCGATTACTCGGGTATCGTCGAATCGCTCGATTACGTGCGGGATCGCTATGCGTTTGCCGATCATCTGCTGCCGCTGACGTCGGATGAAAGCGAGGGCATGTACCTGTACGACACGCTGTCCGGTGCCGTGCATGACTACGATTTGGGCACACATGCGAGCTTCATGGCCGGCGAAATCGATGCGCGTTGGGCTACGTTCTCGGCGTTCCTGGCGTGGTATTTCGACGAGGCAGTCGAAGGTTAAGCCGGCAACATTATTATTCGCCGCCAACGTCTGGCGGAATTTCACGGCGCGCCTGCATGATCGATGCGGGGCCGCTATCGTTCGCAGTCGATTCGACGACACGTTACGTCAACAGGAGACATGATGCCGATTCGGGACCTGAAGCAATGCGTCGTCGAAATTCGCGACATGGTGGACGCGCACGCAGGCATCGGCGCGCGTGAGCCCGATCACGCGACACTCACCGGGCGCCACGCTGTCGGCCCGGCAATGACCGCATGGTTCGCCGCGCTCGACGGCGTCGATCTGTCGATTCCGTGGCTTGCCGACGATCTCGTGTTGTACGGCAACGAGGCGAATCTCACGATTGGCCAGACCGGCTATCGCGTCGACGCATCGGGGCGGCGTCTGTCCGGATGGTGCGACGACTGGATCGCGCTGGGTCAGATGGGCGGCGATCCGGTTATCGTCGTGCCGGAAGGCGAAGTGCTGTTCGATCGCCACGGCGCGGGCAGCTGGGCGCCGTTGCGCGTCGCGCCATCCCTTGTGCATTTCGCTCACGCGCTATGTATCTGGTGTGAGCTGTTCGTCGGGAAGTACTCACGCGATATCTTCGACGACACGTATGAAATCCGGCCGGCATTCCTTGCCGAGATCCGGTCGCGGATGGGTGAGGCACTACCGGATGCGGATGTACCGGTTTTCATGGAGATGATCGACGGGTGAATAAAGGCGAGCATGAAATGAACGGCCGCGACCAGGATGTCGAACTGATCTACGTCTATGCCGGCAGCTCCGGAAGCGCGCCCGTTCACGAAGAACTTCCCGCGCGTCAGGTCGAGCCGGGCATCTACGAACTGTTGGCATCGCCCGGCCTCGCGCTGAATCTGGCGAAAGGCGATCTTGTTCGCATAGACGACCCCGTGCGTCCGGCCACGGTATTGAAGCGGGGCGGCAACTACTGTATCCAGATATACGGTGATGCGATCCCCGATCACGAGATCGATCGGCTCGCGAGCGACGTCGAGTCCGGACTGAACGGCACACTCGACGGCCGTTACGGCGGCTCGCTCGCGCTTTCGGTACCGTACCGGATCGGCGGGGAGCGCATCCGCGAGGTGTTCGACAGCTTCACGGCGAGAACCGGCCTCGCATGGTATTACGCGAACATCTACCGGAATTTCGAGGATCCGGACGACGATACGCTGCTCGACTGGTGGATCGAGCCGTGACGGTGCGAAGCCGAACGCGGGTATATCGGAGCAGTCTGCGGAGCCCGGGATGAGAAGGTTGTCGATTGTCGATTCCCGGGGCGGCCAGGCCGAACCGAGGATAGCCCGCATGACGCAAGCGCAATGCGACAACATCACGCAAGCCAGTGCCGCGGCGTCGTCGATTCCACGCGATGTCGCCGCCCCGGCCGCCCCGGCCGCCCCGGCCGATACGCCGATACATCCGCCGCGAACCTGGAGGAAAACCGCTCGATGACCGGGACGCCAACCATCGGTACGACTTTGGCAGAAATCGAGGCGGCCGAAGCCGCACTCGGCCGCGCGTTGCCGCGCTCGTTCAAGGAATGGCTGCGGCTCAACAATGGCCGGTCGCTCGGCGGACTGCCCGTGTTCCCCGTCTTCGATGCACGCAATCCGCGCAGGACGTGGAATTCGATCGTGCGGCGCTACGACGAAGGCTGGCGCGCGTGGCGAGACAATTTCGACCATACGGATGCCGATTTCTCGCACTTGTTGCCGTTTGCCGAGTTCGGGACTGGGGACTACTACTGCTTCGACTACGACCGAACCGGGGCAATGTGCGAGCCGGTCGTCGTCCTTTGGTCGCACGAGACGGGCGAGACGACGCCGGTAGCCGACGGTTTCTCGGCTTTTCTGTCGATGCGGGGCTGCACGGAGGGGCGCGGGAAATGAGCCTGACGGATCTGTCCGGCAACGGGGCGTCGCGGTGAGTGCGCGGCAGACCTTTCGCAAGGCGCTGATGTTGCTCGATCGTGGCATGACGGATCGCGGCGAAGCCGCTCTCCATCTTGCGCTGACCGAGGCCGGGCAGGAGGGCGATCGCGTTGCGCTCGCCCAGTCGCTCGTCGCACTGGGCGATCTGATGTGTGAGACGTCACGCGGCGGATCGGCGCGTCTGTTCCTGGAGCGGGCGCTTGCGGCGGCACGCGACACCGATGCCGGCGTGCTGGCGTGCGAGCGTGACAGGGTCGAGCGATTGCTGGCGCGTATCGAATGCGAGCGCATCGGATTGCAGATTCGCGGCCCGGCAGATTTCAAGAACAGGACGTTCACGCTTGCCGACTTCATCGCGGTTGTGCGAGCGAAGGCCGAACGGCCGGAGGGCTACGATCCGGCGTGGCGATACGACGTGTATGGAGATGACGGCGACGCCGGCTGGTATCCGCAGCAGACGATCCATATCGGCGACAAGGTACAGGTCGACGACGAGGATCGCGAGAGCTACCCCGAGCGGGTCGCGGAGCTTGGTTACGTATTCCGCTGCTCGTGCGAGCACTTCCAGGACGTCGTCGATCTGGCCTTTCGTCAGAAACCGGGCGCGTCGATCGACGACCTCGTCCGCTGTCTCGATCACTACGATCGCCACGACGACTTCCTCGATCTGGATTCGAACGGCGAGTAGCCGCGCGCACGACGAAAACCGTACGCCGCAACCAAAAAGGACCGCCGGGGCGGTCCTTTTCATCGTGAAGCGAGGTTCGAGAAACCGCCGCCCGTCAAGGCAGCGAAATCGTCAGATTCGCCGACTCCGGCCCGACCTTGATCACCTGCGAATAAGGCGCGAGCGCCTGCAGCGTCTTGTCCTTCAGATACGTGTTGAGCCCGATGTACCCGAGCAGCGCCACCAGCGCGAACACCGCCCCGATCGCCCACACCGGCACCTCGCGCTTCAACCGGTGCGCGATCTGATCCGGCAGCGGCCAATGCGGCGCAAACGGTGCGCGCTTGCCCTTCATGTGCGCGATCTCGTCGCCCAGTCGCGCCGTCAGATACGCGAGCTTCTCCGGCCCCTCGAGCAGGTACTTCCCCTGGAACCCGAGCAGCAGGCACATATGAAACACCTCGAGCGACTGCAGCCGCACCGCACCCTGCGCACGGCAATCCTCGAGATACTGGAAGAATTTCTCGCCCGCGAGTTGCTCGCCGAACAGCACGAGCTGCAGCGGCCGGCGCTCCCAGTCGGCGCGGATCTTGAACTGCGACGACAGCACCATCTCGTCGATGGCCGCGCAGAATGCGAACTTCGCGCCGTACACGTCTTCGGCCGCGATATTCAGCTTCTTCGCGCCGCGCTCGAAGTCGGACAGGAACTCCTGGATTCGCGTGCCGAACTCGCTCGCGCTTTCCGGCTCCCGCCCGTTCTTGAGCAGGAACAGCATGAAGAACCCGTCGTACAGCAGGTCGAGCAGCGAACGGGCCTGGAACGCGGAGTCCGTCGACGCCGGGCTATGCAGGGTAGGCGGCGCATTGTCGCCGAACAGGGAGGGCGCGTAGCTCATGATGTGACCGCGATCAGTTCGAACTTCAGGTCATTGATGCCAGTCGGCGCGTAGATCATCGCGGACTGGGCCTGCAGCATGCGCTCGTACAGCGCGCTGCGCGAATCGAGCGCGAAGTAGCAGGCGCCGGGCCGCACCGGGATCGCGGGCGGCACCTGCGGCGTGTACGACAGCCGTACGCCCGGCATCGCCGACAGCACGAGCTTGTCGACGTCGTCGGGCGCGCCGACCTTGAAGCGGGCCGGCACCGCGTCGACGAGCTCGACGCTCGGCATGTCGGCGGATACCGCCAGGTAGAACTCGGTCTTGTCGTCGATCTTGCCCGAATCGAGACGGCCAAGATGGAACGACGGACGCACCTCGTCGAGCGTGATCGCGAAGTAGCGCGTCGAGATCACGGTGTCGAGCAGTTCGCGCAGCATCAGGTCGAGACGCGCGAAGCTCGGGCCCGGATCGTCGTGGCGATAGACGGGCAGGTCGGCGAGCGTATAGCCCTTCGAGAACGTCATCAGCTGGCCCGCGAGCCGCAGCAGTTCCTGGAACAGCCGCTCGGGATGCAGCGCCGCGTGCTGGTGCAGGTGCGCGAGTGTCGCGAACGCCGCGTTCGCGGTATGCAGCAGCCAGAACGACGCGATGTCGCCCGAGCGGAACTCGATGATGTTCTTCGACGGCTCGCGATGGAAGCCGTACAGCGCGTTCACCTTCGCCTGCAGTGCGTCGACCAGCTGGCGCAGCCGCTGGTGCAGGATCGGCGAGGCGTCGATCGCGAGGCACGGCGGCACGAAGCTGTCGTCGATCTCGAAACCGGACGTCGCGGTGCGGCGCACCCGCACGAGCGGCACCGACAGGAGCTGGTCGCGCGGTTCGCTGTGCGCGATCAGCTTGACCTGCGTCTTGAGGAACGTGATGTCGGCCTCGGCCGCGTCGGTGAAATTGTCGGCGACGCTCGTCTGGTCGCTGACGAAACGCGTCATGAAGCCGGCGGCGGGGTCGTCGCTGTAGTTGGTGCCGTTCTCGCGCAGCGGGTGCAGCGCGAGATAGAACACGAAATCGTTGATGCCCTCGGGCAGCGTGTCCAGCGCGATCGGCGGCGGCAGGTCGTCGGCCTGCGGCGCGGCATACAGCGCACCGTCCGGGAACACGAGCGCGAGTTCGGCGATCCGCAGCACGTTGCTGCCGAGCGCGTCGCGGTCGATGCGCACCGAGCGCACGCCCCAGTTGTACGGCTGGATCGCCTGGATCGATTCGAACAGGCGCGCCTCGTGGTACGCGTCCTGTCGCTGAAAGTGTTGGGGCCGGAGGAACAGCCCTTCCCCCCACAGCACCTTGGCCGAATAACTCATGTCAAATCCGGTTAATGTCGGGTTGCGATGGAATCGATTCGTTCGTGCCCGAATTAGATCGCCAATTGTTAACTCTTGTTAATTGACATTCGTGCGCCATGTTTAACCGCAGGAGACCGAAGACAGCATATTCAGCGGTTGTGACGGCGCACCCTGTTGCGGGGCGATGACGGTGCCGTCGGTGACCGTCATCGCGCAATTGTGCAGGCCGATGATTATGCCGGATTTCTCCGATTTCACCGGATCGAACGTCAGTTTCCATCGTTGTAGTGCGGGATCGCGGAACAGCGCGACGATGCCGAACGCCTGCGCTTCGCGCGAAACCTTTTCGGTGGCCGTATAGCGCTGGCCAGGAATCAGCGTGATTTCACGCACGTTCAGCAAGTCGGTACCCAGTGCGGCCTTTTCCTTGGTCGGATCGGTAAAGGCGTCGAACGGTGCCTGCTGGAACGAGGTCGCGTCCTTCAGCGTATAGAGCCGGACGACAAGTGCGAGCGGTTTGTTGTCGGTTGCGGCATTCAGGTTCGGCGCCGCGGCGAGCGTGATGCCGATGTTGCGCGGCGGCTTTTGCGCATCGGGCACCTCGGGCTTGCCGACACCGGCCGCGGACATCACGGCGCTCGCGGCGGAACCGAGCAGCGGCGCGGCCGCACACCCGGCCAGAAGGGCGCAGGCAAGTAGCGGCAGCGCGTAGCGAATCATGAACGATCTCATCGTGTTTCCGGCGTGCCGCCTTTATCCCTGTCAAAACTGCCGGGTATTTGCGCGTTTGCGGTGTATCCCCGGCATTGCACCGTTCAACTATTAAGCTTGCCCGCGTCATCGCGAGCGTCCGGAAATTTTTTCCGCCGCCCGGGCGGCGTGTCGCGAAGTCAGTAAAACTTGCCCATTCCGGCCGAAAGAAAAATCGCTGCGAGCCCGCTGCGAGCGGCCATTCAAGGGGGTAGCGCCCGGTTTTAAAAGGAATTACTCTTCACGCGACGATTGAATTATGAAAAATTGATCGGTACTATACCCGCGCGCTTCTTGCAAAGCAAAAGAACCAGATTCTCTACGATTTAAAACTCACGCGCTGGTGGAAATAACGATGAAAGACCGTCTCTTCGCAAAACTGTCCGGGGTAGTAGTGGCTTGCGGCGTGATCGCCGGCTGTGCGAGCCAGCCCCCCGCGCCGCCGACTGCCGATGTGTTCAACAAGTCGCTGGCCGATGCGGACGCAGTTGCGAAGGCCGGTGACCAGGACAAGGCCCTCGGCCTGTATCAGCAACTCGCGAAGTCGGATCCGACGCGTGAGGAGCCGTGGTCGCGCATTGCGCAGATCCAGTTCGCGCAGAACCACTACGGCCAGGCCATCGTCGCCGCGCAGGAAGCGCTGCAGCGCGATGCGACCGACCGTCAGGCGAAGAGCGTGCTGGCCGTGGCCGGCCTGCGTATCGCGACGCAGTCGCTCGGCGAGCTGCGCCAGGATTCGTCGCTCGCGGGTGACGCGAAGTCCGACGCGCAGGCGCTCGCGAAGCAGCTGCGCGACACGCTGGGCGAGTCGGCGTTGTTCCCGCAGGAGCCGAAGCCCGTGAAGCCGCGTCCGCCGCGCCGGGTCGTTCACCGTCCGAAGGCCGCGCCGGCAGCGACCGCCGAGGCGGCCGCCACCGCGCCGACGCCGCCCGCCGCGGCGCAAAAGGGCAGCGCGGATCCGTTCGGCGCACTGCGCAACTGACCGCAACTGACGCGATAACCACAACTAACCTGGGAGCCGTCGAGATGGCCAAGAAAGAAAGCATTCAGAAAAGCTTGCAGAAAATACGGCCGCCGCGCGTCCAGCTGACCTACGAGGTCGAGAAGGGCGACGCGATCGAGGTGAAGGAACTGCCGTTCGTCGTCGGGGTCGTCGGCGATCTGGCGGGCCAGTCCGAGATCGAGCAGCCGAAGCTGCGCGACCGCAAGTTCGTCAACATCGATCGCGACAATTTCGACGACGTGATGAAGGCGATCGAGCCGCGTGCCGCGTTCCAGGTGGAAAACCGCCTGAGCCCGGAAGGCGGCAAGTTCGCGGTCGACCTGAAGTTCCGTTCGCTGTCGGACTTCAGCCCGGACGAAGTCGTCGAACAGGTCGAGCCGCTGCGCCGCCTGCTCGAGGCGCGCTCGAAGCTTGCCGACCTGCGCAACAAGCTCGCCGGCAACGACAAGCTCGAGGATCTGCTGTCCGAGGTGCTGAAGAATACGCAGCAGCTGCAGGAGCTCGCGAAGGGCACGGGCGGCGACAAAGACGGCGAATGACGACGGAGTGTTGAGATGAACCAGCAAACGGCTGCGGCCCAGGCAAGCGGTGCGGAATACGCCGCCGGGACTTCGCTGCTCGACGACATCGTCGAGAAGAGCAAGGTCGCGAAATCCGATTCCGAACATGCGCGTGCGAAGGATCTGATCGGCGAACTCGTGCACCAGGTGCTCGACGGCACGGTGATCGTGTCGGACAACCTGTCGGCCACGATCGACGCGCGCGTCGCGGAACTCGATCGCCTGATTTCCACGCAGCTTTCCGCGGTGATGCATGCGCCGGAATTCCAGCGCCTCGAAAGCACGTGGCGCGGGATGGACTATCTGGTCAAGGAAAGCAACACGGGCCAGACGATCAAGATCAAGGCACTGCACGCCCCGAAGCGCGACCTCGTGCGCGATTTCAAGGGCGCGAGCGAGTTCGACCAGAGCGCGTTGTTCAAGAAGGTCTACGAAGAGGAATTCGGCACGTTCGGCGGCTCGCCGTTCGGTGCGCTGATCGGCGATTACGAGATCTCGCGCCAGCCCGAAGACATGTACTTCATCGAGCAGATGTCGCACGTCGCGGCGGCCGCGCACGCGCCGTTCATCGCGTCGGCGTCGCCCGAGCTGCTCGGCCTCGAGTCGTTCTCCGACCTCGGCAAGCCGCGCGATCTCGGCAAGGTGTTCGATACGGTCGAATATGCGAAGTGGAAGTCGTTCCGCGACGCCGAAGATTCGCGCTACGTCGGCCTGACGCTGCCGCGCTTCCTCGGCCGCCTGCCGTTCAATCCGAAGGACGGCCAGACCGCCGAGAACTTCAACTTCGTCGAGGACGTCGACGGCACCGACCACGACAAGTACCTGTGGTGCAACGCCGCGTGGGCGTTCGCGGCGCGCCTGACGGCCGCGTTCGACGATTTCGGCTGGTGCGCGGCGATTCGCGGCGTCGAAGGCGGCGGCCTCGTCGAGGACCTGCCGACCCATACGTTCAAGACGGACGACGGCGAAGTCGCGCTGAAGTGCCCGACCGAAATCGCGATCACCGATCGCCGCGAGAAGGAGCTGAGCGATCTCGGCTTCATCCCGCTCGTCCATTGCAAGAACTCAGATTACGCCGCGTTCTTCGCTGCGCAGTCGGTGCAGAAACCCAAGAAATACAGCACCGACAGCGCGAATGCGAACGCCGTCCTGTCCGCCCAGCTTCAGTACATCTTCTCGGTATCGCGCGTCGCGCACTACCTGAAGGCGATGATGCGGGACAAGATCGGCAGCTTCGCATCGGCGCAGAACGTGGAGACTTTCCTCAACCGGTGGATTTCGCAGTACGTCCTGCTCGACGATAACGCCTCGCAGGAACAGAAAGCGCAATTTCCGCTGCGCGAGGCATCCATACAAGTGTCGGAGATTCCGGGCAAGCCGGGCTCGTATCGTTCGGTCGCATTCCTGCGCCCGCACTTTCAGCTCGACGAGCTCTCGATTTCTCTGCGACTTGTCGCTGATCTGCCCAAACCGGCAAATTCATAAGCGAGTAAATCGCCCGGGCGGGCCGCCTGGGTAGGACGTTAAAACCACCTCTTTGGGGAGTCGAAGGGCCATGTTACATATGCACTTGCAGTTTGGTAGTCCCGCGGTGAAGGGCGAGTCCGCGGACAAGGACCACCAGGGCTGGATCGAACTGAAATCGTGGGATCACTCGATCGTTCAGCCGCGTTCGGCAACCGCATCGACCGCTGGCGGTCACACGATGACGCGTTGCGAGCACGGCGACATGATTTTCACGAAGGAAATCGATTCGTCGAGCCCGCTGCTGTACCAGCACGCTTCGGGCGGCACCACGTTCGACGAGGTGACGGTTCATTTCTCGCGCGCGGACGGTGAAGGCAAGCGCGTGCAGTATCTGGAAGTCAAGCTCAAGTACGTGATCATCTCGAGCATCGCTCCGAGCGTTCGCGAAGAAGGTCTGCCGCTCGAGACGTTCTCGCTGAAGTACGCAGCCGTGCAGTGGAAGCAAACCCAGCAGAAGATCGGCGGCAACCAGGGCGGCAACACGCAAGGCGCCTGGAGCCTGACGAAGAACGACAAGACCTACGCGGTCTAAGGTCGGTTGCGGCAACGGGACGCGCAGCGTCCCGTTGCCGTTTTCGCTGTGAATCAGGGCCTGTTTCCGCTAATAACGGGCTTGCGCTGGCCCCCGGAAGGGCCGAGCGCAAGGATTGCGACGAAGCGAATGCCCGACGTATTCGCGAGGAGTGTGACGCGGCGATCGGCCCTTCTGGGGGCCGGCCCCACGAATGACTTTTTCCGAACAGGGGAACGTGCGGTGCCGGCCGTATTGCGGCGTCGTTCGTCGCTTGTCCCCCAAGGGGACTTCCTTCGGGGCGTTTGGCAAGGCCAAACGGCGCTCGTCACTCCTTGCACTACGACCGGCAATACACGTTCGCAAGCCCGTTATTAGCGGAAGCAGGCCCTTATGAAACGATTCGAACCGAGTTTTCTCGACAAGCTGTTCGACGACGAACCGCACCTGCCGGCCTCGGCCGCGATGCGGCAGTTGTCGCTGGACGAGCTCAAGAACACGGTCGCCCGCGACGTCGAGGCGATCCTCAACACCCGTATCGCACACACCGAGACCGAGCTGGAAGCGCTGCCGGAATGCCAGAAGTCGGTGCTGACCTACGGGCTGAACGATTTTGCGGGGCTGAGCCTCGCGAGTCACTACGACCGCGCGTTCATCTGCAAGTCGATCCAGCAGGCCATCGCGCGCCACGAGCCGCGCCTGCAGCAGGTGCAGGTGACGTTCGAGCTGAACGAGCAGGCCACCAACGCGCTTTACTTCGCGATCCAGGCGCTGCTCGTCGTGCACCCGGCGGAGGAGCCGGTGAGTTTCGACGCGATGCTGCAGCCGTCCACGCTGCAGTATTCGGTCACGCGCGCACGCGCCGCAAGAATGCAATGAATCATGCTGCCGAGCGGGCCGGACCGCCCGGTGGTGGATCAGGGTCCGGCAGGAAACATTGAGGTTCGGGGTCGTCGATGGAAGAATTGCTGCCGTATTACGAGCGCGAATTATCGTTTTTGCGGCGCTATTCGCGGGATTTCGCCGAACGCTATCCGAAGATCGCCGCACGGCTCGCGCTGTCCGGCGAGCATTGCGAGGATCCGCACGTCGAGCGGATGATCGAGTCGTTCGCGCTGCTCGGCGCGCGCATCAACAAGAAGCTCGACGACGACTACCCCGAATTCACCGAAGCGCTGCTGGAAGTGCTGTATCCGCACTACCTGCGGCCGTTTCCGTCGTGCTCGATCGCGCAGTTCACGCCGGCGTCGCCCGGCCAGCAGACCGAGCCCGTCGTGATCCAGCGCGGCACCGAGCTGAAGAGTCGCCCGATCCGCGGCGTGCAGTGCCGGTTCCGCACCGCCTATGACGTCACGCTCGCGCCGATCCGCATCTCGGAAGCGCGCTACACGCCGGTCGCGCTCGCGCCGAGCGCGACGGTGCTGCCGTCCAACGCGACGGGCGTGATCTCGATCACGTTCGAATCGCTCGCCGCGCAGCTCGATCTCGGCGCGCTGAAGCTGTCGACGCTGCGCGCGCACCTGCACGGCGAGCAGTCGTTCGTCGCCGCGCTGACCGACTGCCTGTTCGTCAACGTGCTCGGCGCGTACGTCGAGCCCGAGCGCAACGGCCGCTGGACCGCGCTGCGCAAGCTGCCGATCGCGCACGCCGGGTTCGACGAGGACGATGCGCTGATCGACTACCCGGCGAAATCGCATCCCGCGTATCGCCTGCTCACCGAGTACTTCGCGTTCCCCGACAAGTTCGATTTCGTCGATTTCGACCTCGCGGCGATCGCGCGTGCGTCGGGCCGCTGCCAGCGCGTGACGCTGCATCTCGTGCTGCAGGACGTGCGCAGCGACTCGCATGTCGCACGGCTGCTCGAACTGCTTGCGGCGAGCCATTTCCGGCTGTTCTGCACGCCGATCGTCAACCTGTTCCGCCAGCACGGCGAACCGATCCGCATCACGCACCGCGCGGTGTCGTATCCGGTGATCGCCGAGGCACGACGGGCGTTCGCGTACGAGGTGTACGCGATCGACTCGGTGAAGCTCGTCAGGCAGCAGGCGCACGAGGAGTCGGTGATCGAATTCCGGCCGTTCTATTCGCTGCATCACGGCGAATCGGCGCGGATCGGCCATTACTGGTTCGCGCGCCGCAACGACTGGGTCGCGCAGAAGAGCCCCGGCTACGAAACCGAGATCTCGATCGTCGACATCGACTTCGAGCCGACGTCGCCGCAGACCGACACGCTGAGCCTCGACCTCACCTGCACGAACCGCGACCTGCCGGCGATGCTCGCATTCGGCCTCGAGGGCGGCGACCTGTTCCAGGAAGGCGGCGCGCAGACGAGCGGCATCTCGCTGCTGCGTCGTCCGACGCAGAGCGTGCGGTTCGAGCGCGGCCGCGCCGCGCACTGGCGGCTCGTGTCGCACCTCGCGCTCAATCACGTGTCGCTGGTGGCGCACGGCCTCGCGCCGCTCAAGGAAATGCTGACGCTGTACGACCTGCGGCGCACTGCCGTGTCGATGCGCCAGATCGACGGCCTCGTCGGCGTCGAGCAGCGCGGCGCCGTGCAGTGGCTGCCCGGCAAGCCGTTCGCGACCTTCGTGCGCGGCATCGAGATCCGGCTGACGATCGACGAGGAGCATTTCGTCGGCGCGAGCCTTGCGTCGTTCGTGCGCGTGCTCGACAGCTTCTTCGGGCTCTACGTCCACCTCAACAGTTTCATTCAACTAGTCGTCGTGTCGAAGCGCACCGGCGAGGAGATCATCCGATGCAAGCCCCGGACCGGCGAATCGATCCTGGCGTAGTCGACGCGCTGCTCGACGAACCGCACCGCTTCGAGTTCTTCCAGGCCGTGCGCGTGCTCGAAGGGCTGTTCGCGCGGCAGGCGTCGGACGCGCCCGGCGCATGGCGGCAGGGCGACGTGGTCGCGCAGCGCATCGAATTCCGCAACACGCTGTCGCTCGGTTTTCCACCGAGCGAGATCGAGGGGGCGCGCTCGTTCGACGACGACGGCGCGCCGCTCAAGACGGCCGAGCAGCGCGGCGCCGCGCTCGCGGCCGGCGAGCTCGGCCACGTCGAGCTGACGCCCGCGTTCTTCGGGCTGCTCGGCGGGCAGGGGGCGCTGCCGCTGCATTACACCGAGCAGATCGTCGCACGCGAGCACCTGAAGCGCGACCACGCGGCCCGCGCGTTCTTCGACGTGTTCTCGAACCGCGCGACCGCGCTGTTCTACGCTGCGTGGAAGAAATACCGGCTGCCGTTCCATTACGAACTCGACCGCGACGAACGTTATCTGCCGCTGCTGCTCGCGATCGCGGGCGTGCCGAGCGACGAGGTGCGCGACAGCCTCGCGGCCGGGGTGGGCGGCGTGCTCGACGAAGCCGTGGCCGGCTATGCGCTGGCCGCGCGGCACCGGCCGATGTCGGCCGCGTACCTGCAGCGCACGCTGTCGGACTATTTCCGCGTGCCGGTGAAGATCGACCAGTTCGTCGGCAAGTGGTACGACGTGCCGCCCGACCAGCTGAGCGTGCTCGGCGAGGTCAACGCGGTGCTTGGCGCGACGGCGCTCGTCGGCGAGCGCGTCTGGCAGCGCGACATGCGCGCGCGAATCGTCGTCGGCCCGCTGTCCAAGCGCGACTACGAGGCGTTCCTGCCCGGCGGCACCAAGGCCGTCGCGCTGGAGCGGATGCTGACGCTGCTCGCGGGCCTCACGCTCGAATACGAGGTGAAGCTGGTGCTGAAGCGCACCGAGGTCGGCGCGAGCGTGCTCGGCGCGGGGTCGCGGCTCGGCTGGGACGCGTTCCTGTGCACGCGCGACGCGGTCGAGGATCGCGCCGACGCCCGCTACGAACTGCACGTGATTCACTGATTCCCAACGACAACAAACACGCAATCGAACCTGAGATCGACGCCATGAGCACGCCTCTGAAGACCCTGATCACGAAACTGAACCCGCTGAGCCGGCACGCGACCGAGCGTGCGGCGAGCGCGTGCCTGGCGCGCGGCCACTACGAGGTCGATCTGGAGCACCTGTTCCTCGCGTTGCTCGAGGAGCCGGCGGGCGACCTGCCGCTCGCGCTGCGCGCGAGCCGCGTCGATCCGCATGCGCTGCGCGCCGATCTGGAGCGCGAGCTGACGCGCCTGAAGACCGGCAACACGCGCACGCCGGTGTTTTCCGTGCACCTGATCGCGCTGTTCGAGCAGGCCTGGCTGATCGCGTCGCTCGATTCGCAGCTCGGCCGCATCCGTTCCGGGCACCTGTTGCTGGCGCTGCTGACGGCGCCGGATCTGGCGCAGTTCGCGCAACGGATGTCGTCGCAATTCGCGGAAGTGAACGTGACGGACCTGAAGCACAAGTTCGACGAGATCATGGCCGGCTCGAGCGAGGCCGAGCCGCGCCGGGGCGACGCGGATGACGGCGACGCGGCGTCGGCGGCCGACGGCGCGGTCCCCGCGGCCGGCCCGTCGAAGACGCCCGCGCTCGACACGTACACGACCAACCTCACGCAGCGTGCGCGCGACGGCAAGATCGACCCGGTGATCGGCCGCGAAGCCGAGATCCGCCAGGCGATCGACATCCTGATGCGCCGCCGCCAGAACAACCCGATCATGACCGGCGAGGCCGGGGTCGGCAAAACGGCGGTCGTCGAGGGGCTCGCGCTGCGCATCGCGGCCGACGACGTGCCGCCGCCGTTGCGCGGCGTCGCGCTGCACGTGCTCGACATGGGGCTGCTGCAGGCCGGCGCGAGCGTGAAGGGCGAATTCGAGAATCGCCTGAAGAGCGTGATCGACGAGGTGAAGAAGAGCGCGCACCCGATCATCCTGTTCATCGACGAGGCGCACACGATCATCGGCGCGGGCGGCCAGGCCGGCCAGAACGATGCGGCGAACCTGCTGAAGCCGGCGCTCGCGCGCGGCGAACTGCGCACGATCGCCGCGACGACGTGGAGCGAATACAAGAAGTACTTCGAGAAGGATGCGGCGCTCGCGCGGCGCTTCCAGGTCGTGAAGGTCGAGGAGCCGGGCGAGCCGCTCGCGGCCGCGATGCTGCGCGGCATGTCCGGCCTGATGGAGAAGCACTTCAACGTGCGGATCCTCGACGACGCGATCACCGAGGCCGTGCGTTTGTCGCACCGCTACATCAGCGGCCGCCAGCTGCCCGACAAGGCGATCAGCGTGCTCGATACCGCGTGCGCGAAGGTCGCGCTCGCGCACAGCGCGACGCCGGCGGCGATCGACGATACGAAGAAGCGCATCGAGCGGATCGACGCGGAAATCGCGTCGCTGGAGCGCGAGGCGGCCGGCGGCGCGGCGCACGACGAGCGGCTCGGCGAACTGCGCGGCACGCGCGACGCGGCGCTCGAACAGCTTGCGAAGGATGACGCGCGCTACGAAGCGGAGCGTGCGATCGTCGCCGAGATCACCGAGCTGCGCGAAGCGCTCGACAAGGCGCGCGGCCCGTCGGAAGACGGCCAGCCGGTCGACGTGCAGGCAACCCGCGACAAGCTTGCCGAACGCGTGGGCGCGTTGCACGCGCTGCAGGGCGGCGAGCCGATGGTGCCGCTGCAGGTGGACGGCCACGTCGTCGCCGAGATCGTCGCCGCGTGGACGGGCATTCCGCTCGGCCGGATGGTGAAGGACGAGATCGACACCGTGCTGAACCTGCAGCCGCTGCTCGCCGCGCGCGTGATCGGCCAGGACCACGCGCTCGACGCGATCGCGCAGCGCGTGCGCACCGCGACCGCGAACCTCGAGGATCCGAACAAGCCGCGCGGCGTGTTCATGTTCGTCGGGCCGTCGGGCGTCGGCAAGACCGAGACGGCGCTGGCGCTGGCCGACATCCTGTACGGCGGCGAGCGCAAGATGGTCACGATCAACATGAGCGAGTACCAGGAAGCGCACAGCGTGTCGGGCCTGAAGGGTTCGCCGCCGGGCTACGTCGGTTATGGCGAAGGCGGCGTGCTGACCGAGGCCGTGCGTCGCAACCCGTATTCGGTCGTGCTGCTCGACGAGGTCGAGAAGGCGCACCCCGACGTGCTGGAGATGTTCTTCCAGGTGTTCGACAAGGGCGCGATGGACGATGCCGAAGGGCGCGAGATCGACTTCCGCAACACGCTGATCATCCTGACGTCGAACGTCGGTTCCGCCGCGGTGATGCAGGCGTGCCTGAACAAGCCGGCCGAGGAACTGCCCGACCCGGACGCGCTTGCCGAGACGCTGCGGCCGCAGCTGTACAAGACCTTCAAGCCCGCGTTCCTCGGGCGGATGAAGGTCGTGCCGTACTATCCGATTTCCGACGACGTGCTGGCCGAGATCATCGAGCTGAAGCTCGAGCGGATCCGCCGCCGGATCGAGGCGAACCACAAGGCCGCGTTCGAATGGGACGAGTCGCTCGTCGATGCGGTGCTGGCGCGCTGCACCGAGGTCGACTCGGGCGCCCGCAACGTCGACCATATCCTGAACGGCACGCTGCTGCCGGAGATCGCGGGCCACGTGCTCGGCCGGATCGCCGACGGCGCGGCCATCGCGCGCATCGCGGTGCGCGCGGACGAGGCCGGCGAATTCACGTACACCGTCGAATGAGCGCGGCCGCGTATCACCCCGCATTGATGAACTGACCGAACCATGCCGATCAATCTCCCCGAGCTGCTGACGCCGATCAGCGATGCGTCGCCCAGCGGCGACGACCTGCTGTTTTCGAACGAATTCGACGCGATCCAGGACGCGCGGCGCTACGACGATCCGACGCTCGACCAGGGCGAATGGGTGACCGAGATCAAGGAGGCCGACTGGGGCTTTGTCGTCGACCATGCGGGCGAACTGCTGCGCACGCGCACGAAGGACCTGCGGCTCGCCGTGTGGCTGACCGAGGCGCTCGCGCTCGAGGACGGCATCACGGGCCTCACCGACGGCTATGCGCTGCTCGAGGGCCTGTGCCGCGAATTCTGGGAGACCGTGCACCCGCTGCCGGAAGACGACGACATCGAGCACCGGCTCGGCAACGTCGCGTGGCTGTCCGGTCGCACGGCCGAGCTGCTGCGCGCGGTGCCGATGACGGACGGCGCGTCGAATGCATTCAGCACGCTCGACTGGGAGGTGGCGCAGCACGTCGCGCAGGCCATCAAGCGCGACCCCGAACATGCGGACGAGATCGCGCGCGGCAAGCCGTCGATCGAGCAGATCGATTCGTCGCGGCGCGTGACGTCGATCGCGTTCTATACGGCGTTGCTTGCGAACCTGAAGGCGTTCGAATTCGCGCTCGATGCGTTCGAGGAGCGGCTCGTCGAGCGCGCGGGCGATTCGGCGCCGAGCTTCCGGCAGGCGCGTGATGCGTTCGAGACCGTGTACCGGCTCGCCGAGCGCTTTGCGCGCGAGCAGGGTTATACGGGCAGCGCGCCGCACACGCAGTCGGCACCGCAGGCGCAACCCGAGCGCATCGAGCCGGTGTTCGGCAATCCGATCCAGACCGAGGAGACCCACGTGCAGCCACAATCCGTTCCGCGCGCCCCGGTGACGCAGATGATCGCCGGCATCCAGAACCGTGCGCAGGCCGTCGATCAGTTGCGCGCGGTCGCGCGCTACTTCCGCCAGACCGAGCCGCACAGCCCGGTCGCTTACCTCGCCGACAAGGCCGCCGAATGGGCCGACATGCCGCTGCACAAGTGGCTCGAGAGCGTCGTGAAGGACGACGGCTCGTTGTCGCATATTCGCGAGCTGCTGGGCGTGCGGCCCGACGAGCAGTCGTAAACGCAAGACGGGCGGCGCATTGCTGCCGCCGCCCGTTGCCCGTGGCCGTCGTGGCTGCTCCGCGTGGAGCAGCCGGGTCGTCCGTTACTGCCCCACCCGGAACTCGATCCGGCGATTCCGCGCCCGCCCATCCGCGCTGTCGTTCGGCGCGATCGGCTGATCCGGCCCGACGCCCGTCGTCGTCATCTGCTGCGGCGGAATGCTCTTCGTGATCAGATAACCCTTCACCGCATCCGCACGCGCCTGGCTCAGTGCGATGTTGGAAGTGCGGTTCCCCGAGTTGTCGGTGTGGCCGATGATGTCGACCGTGCGGTTCTGCATCTTCGCGAGCGCGGCCGCCATCTGGTCGAGGATCAGCTTGCCCTGCGGCGTGAGCGTCGCGCTGCCGGTCTCGAACTCGATCGTGCGGTTCGCGAGCGTCTGGTCGAGCACGCCCTGTTCGGATGCCGACACGCGCAACCCGTTCCTGATCGTATACGTCGGGTTCAGCGTATTCGCCATGTCGCTCGCGAGCTGCTGGCGCTGCGCCTCGTTGTGCACCTCGCCCTTCATCTCGATCTGCGTGCCGGTGATCTTCAGTTGCCCCTTGCTGATCTGCTTGAGCTGGGTGCCGAGGAGCTTCTGCACGTTCGCGCTCCAGTTCGGCGGCGTTGCAACATCGCCGACCTCGATCTGGTCGACGACGTTCGTCGCACCGTAGGTATCGCGCAGCTTCTGCAGCACGGCGGCCTTGGTCGCCTCGTCGGGCACCTTGCCGCCGACGACCACCTGGCCGGGCGTCGTCGTCGCGGGCGGCGGCGTGAGGGTGCTCGCGGTGCCGGCCGTGCCGTGCACGACGGCGCCGGAGGCCGTCCCCGGTGCGACGCCGGGGTTCGCGGGCAGCGCGGTCGTCGCAACCGTGCCGTTGCCGACCGGCGTGACGGTCGCGCCGGTGTTCTGAGCGAGGGCCGCGCCGCTGCCGATGAACAGGCCCGAGACGAGGAGGGCGGCGAGGAGGTGATTCATGCGATGCATCCCGTCAGCCTCCGATGAACGCTTCGCGGAACGCGTCGATGGCGACCCGCAGCGAGAGTTGAGGTTGATCGAGGTAGCTGACGAGCTTGCTGATCCGGTGATCGTTTTGCGCATGGGCGTCGATCCACTCGGGATCGTCGATGTCGATGTTGTGGGCGGCGTAGGTTTGCGGGTCGACCACGCTCAGCAGCGTCTTTGCCGACGCGCCGTTGAAGCCGATGATGAGCCGTTCGCGCTCGGCGATCGAGCCGATGAAGATCGCGAGCTCGAAATCGGCCTGCGCGACGAACGGCGCGATCAGTTCGAGCCAGAACGCGGCGACGAGGCTGCGGTAGAACGGATCGACCGGCAGCGGCAGCGTGAGGCCGCGCTCGATGTGCGACGAGCCGCTCTGCATCACCGGCCGCAGCAGCGAACCGAGCGCGAGCATCGCGCCGCGCAGCCGCACCGGATGGCCGCTTTCGAGCAGCATCTCCTGCAGGCCGTACAGCGACTGGTGTTCGACGAAGTCGTTGAAGGTGCCGTCATGCGACGTGCCGGGGCCGCTGACGTCGATCGGCACCTGCGTGTCGCCGAGCGCCTGCAGCGCGCCGGGCGGTTCGTCCTTGCCGAGCAGCGGCGGGATCTGCGAGGCGACGCGCGACCACAGCCGCGCGAACGCGAGCGGGCTGCGCGCGAGGAACGCGAGCGGCCGGTCGACCTCGAGCGCCGTCGCGCCGAGGAACGGGAAGCGGCGCATCGACACGTCGTGGCTCGCGACCATGTGGCCCGCGATCGCGAGCTTGCTGCGCGAGCCGAGGAATGCGAAATGCATCGGCTTCGCTTCCTCGTAGACGATCTTCCAGCGCGGATCTTCTGCGAGCAGCTCGAGCGCCTGCGCGATCCAGCGGTCGAGTGTCTGCAGCAATTGCGGATTGTGCGCGCTCTTCACGAAGTCGCCGCGCGACGGAATCTTGCCGAAGTAGGCGATCTGCGCCTGTACCGTTTGCGTCATTGCGCCCCCTGTGCGTTCGTTGCGTTGGCCGCCGCGACGGCCGGCGCTGCGCCCGGCGTGCCCGTGCCGGACTGGGTCGCGTTCAGTGCGGCGCCCGCGCTCGCGTCGGCGACCGACGACGGCAGCGTGAGGCCGCGCAGGCTCTGCTGCTGCGGCTGGTCGCCGCCGCCGCCGGTCGGCTGCGATGTGCTGATGATGCGCATCGTCACCGACACGTTCACGCTGCCCTGCGTCCACGTCAGGTCGAAGGTGCCGTCCGGACGGCGCTTGCGTTGCGCCGAGTTGATCAGTTTCTCGAGACCGTAGCGGCCCGGCTCGTTGACGAGCTGCACCGTGCGGCCGTCGAAGGTCGTCGCGGCCAGCGTCGCGCCCGGCGAGCCTTGCGGGTTCGGCCACACGAAGTTGGTCCACTGCGGCGGCGTGTTGCGGTAGCGCAGTTGCTGGCCGTCGATCGCGATCGTGTACTCCGTCGTGCCCGTGCTCGGCTGCGGCAGGATCTGGAACACGGTCTGCGGCTCGGACGCCGCCGCCGCGCTGCCTGCGGCGCCGCCCGCGAGCGGCGCGACCCAGCGTGCGAAGCCGTTCGTGAAGTCCGGCGTGAGCCCGATGCCCATGTCGCCCCACGTGCGGGCGGCGAGCGTGTCGCCGCGGCGCACCGCGAGCGGCCCGAGCGTCGTGCCGACGAACTTCGCGATGGAGCCGTCCGGGCCGAACACCTGCGCGATCTCGCCGGCGCCGGCCTCGACCTTCGCGTTCGCCGCGAACGGGTACTTCGTCGCGAGCGAGTTCTGGAACGGCTGGTAGACCTGCGCGTTCCACACCTTGTTGACTTCGGCGCTGGCCGGCTGGATCACGACCGCGAACGCCTGCATCAGCGGCCGCACGAGCAGCGGACGCAGCGACTTGCGTTGCGAATCGGTGAGGCCCGTCAGCATCTGCTCGTCGACGAGCTTCAGCGAATCGGCGAGTTCCGAGCCGTTGCCGTCGAGCGTCTGCTGCATCAGCTGGCGCGCGCCGGGGCCCGGGTCGCCCTGGTTCTTGATCACGTTGAAGCGCGTGCGGACCTTCGACAGCGAATCCATGTAGCTCTTGAGCATCGACGTGCCGTCATGCGTCGCGACGATCCGCGCGAGCCCGACGAACTCCTGGCCGATCGGACCCATCGGCACCTCGGCGGGATTGCCGTTGATGTCGATGTTCGCGGCCGCCATCTGGCCGGCCTGCGAGCGCGAGAACAGCTGCTTGACCCAGTTCACGACGCCCGTCTGCGCCTTCTTGATCGTCACGTTCGCGAGCGACGGGTTGTCCCACGACGTCTGGTCGTAGGCGGTCTCGAGGATCTTGCGGATCGGCGAATCCTGCGGGTCGCCGAGGCGGTTCATCCCGTCGACGGCCTGGCCGAAGCTGCTGAAGCCCTGTACCGCGATGCCCTGCATGAACTTCTGCCAGTGCTGCGCGTACTCGGTCTTGTACATGCCGACGAGCGTCTTCTGGATCTGCTCGGGGCTGCCCTCGAGCGTCAGGTCGTCTTGCGTCGACGTATTCAGCACCCAGTCCTTCGCCTGCAGCTCCTTGGTCGCCGCGTCGCGGATCGCCGGCTGCACGTAGTCGAACCACGCTTCGCGGGTGAACGTGCCCGGAATCGCGTAGCTGCCGGCCACGAGCGACTGGTTGCCGTCGCCGACGATGCGCGCGATGGTCATCGGCGCGAAGCGGGTCGATGCGCGGGCCTTGATTTCCTCGTAGACGCGCTGGCGGGCCGGCATGCCGCGCACGACGCGGCGCAGGTTCTCGCGGGTCTGGTCGACGAGCGCGAGGTTCGCGTCGATCATCGGCCAGTCGTCGTCGTTCACGCGGGACAGGTAGAACGAGATCATGCGCTCCGCGCTCTTGATCATCTCGTCACGCGGCATGTTGCCGCGATTCGTCTCGAGCCAGCCGCGCCAGAAACGGGCGAGCTGGTCGGTCAGGTGCGCCTGCTCGACGTGGCGCTTGTCGGACAGCATCAGGTAGGTCTTGAGCGCGTTGTACGCGTCCTGCACGTTGGTCGGCGACGCATCGCTGTAGAGGCCGCCCTGCGGTGCGGCCGGCTGCTGCGCGGCGGCAGCCGGCACGGCGCCGGATGCGGCCTGGGCGGCGCCGGCCTGCTGCGCGACGCCTGCCGCATTCGTCGAGACCGGTATCGGGCCGCCCTGCACGGCGCCCGATTCGGGCGGGCGCGTCATCGGCACGAGCTGTTCGGGGTGCGCGTTCACGTCCTTCATGAACGACGCGAGGTTCTGCGACACGGGGGCCAGCAGGATCTGGCGCACGCCGTTGTAGTACTCGGTCAGCAGGTGCTGCTCGAGACGGTCGCCCTGGTACAGGCCGAGCGACACCGACAGCGGCTTGTCGCGGCGGAACTGTTCGAGCTGCTCGATCCGGTCCTCGAGAATGTCCATCGCCTGCAGGCGCGACTGCAGGTCGTTGCGGCCCTGCTGCAGGCGCGTGACGTTGTCGAGGTCGGCCTGCACGTTCGCGACGAGCTGCTGGTTGCCGATCGTCGACCAGGTCCAGCCGCCCAGCGCGAGCGCGAGCGCCGCGACGAAGCCGAAGAAGGTCGCGTAGCGCAGCCGCGTCTTGGTCGGGCTCGCGAACTGGCGCACCGTCTGGCGGTCGGCGAAGATCACCTTCGAGAACAGGTCGCGCAGGAAGAAGCCGTTCTTCGAGAACGCGCTGTGCGGCTTCGGCAGCGCGTTCGCGTCGAGGCCGAAGCGGCTCGCGATGCGCTGCGCGGCCGTGCTGTTGGTTTCGCCTTCCTGCAGCGCGCTGGTGAAGTAGAAGCCGCGGAAGATCGGCTTGTACTGGAACGGGTTGTTCTCGAACAGCGTCGCGAGGAACGCGCGCAGCGACGGCTTGATCGTCGAGAATTCGAGCGGGAAGCTCAACTGCCCCGGCGACAGCTGGTTGCCGCGCGACAGCGACAGCTGCGCGACGCTGATCTCCTTCAGCCCTTCGTAGAGCTCCTCGAAGTGCGTGTCGAACTGCGCGACCACGTCGCGCTTGTCGTCAGGCTCGTAGGGCAGCGTCGCGCCCCACACGCGGTCGTACTCGTGCTTGTCGCTGCTGCTGAAGAATTCGGTGAAGCCGGTGATCAGGTCGGCCTTCGTGAACATCACGTAGACCGGCGCGAACACCTCGAGCTTTTCCGTCAGTTCCTGAACGCGCTGGCGGAGGTTTTTCGCGAGGTTGATCGCGAATTCGGGGCGGTTGCCGGTGAGTTCGGCGATGCTCGCGGTGACGATGATGCCGTTGATCGGCGCCTTCGGGCGGTAGCGCTTGAGCAGGCCGAGGAAGCCGAGCCACTCGCTGCGGTCTTCCTCGTGCACCGAGTAGCGGCCGGCCGTGTCGAGCAGGATCCCTTCGGTCGTGAAGAACCAGTCGCAGTTACGCGTCCCGCCGATGCCGTGGATCACGGCACTGTTCTTGTCCGCGAACGGGAACTGCAGGCCGGAGTTGAGCACGGCGCTGCTCTTGCCCGCGGCCGGGTTGCCGATCACGATGTACCACGGCAGTTCGTACAGCGCGGAGCCGCCCGCGACCTGGCCGATCTTCGACGTCTTGATCGTCTTCACCGCGTCCGACAGGCGCGTGCGCAGCACGTCGAGGTCGGCCGTCTTCGCATCGGGGGCGAGCGCGGCGGCGGCGGGCGCGGCGATCTTGCCGGTTTCCGCCTGTTCCTCCAGCACCTGGCCGAGCTGCCGGTTCGCGCGCTTCACGCGCCAGCGGCGCCACAGCGCGACGACGAGCCACAGGGCGAGGATCGCCGCGAACGCGATCGCCGCCCACAGGAACGGCAGCTGCAGCATGTCGGCGACGATGAAGAGAATGGCCGCTAACGCGACGATCCCGACGATCGAGAGCGTACGCGGATGAGTCAGCACGTTGAGGATGCGTTGCATAGGACGTTCAGGTTCCGGTGCGATTCGGTGAGGCGACGCAGGCGCGCCGAGCGGCAAGGGTGGCGCCGCGGTGTGTCGCCATGCTGTCAAACGGGATGAAGGGGGCTGGCATCAATGCGCCCGCGGCATCGGAGAAGGCGCGCGCATTAACGAAAGGACGCTGTGAGATTTAAAACGGAAGCGGCGCCCGCAAAAAATCGCGCACCGGAATGCCCGATTTTTTGCGTCGCCCATATCGTTTCCTGCCGGGATATTAAAAAGCCCCATGCCGCCCTCATTATTTCCTGTCCGGCAGCCCTGGCTAGCTGCCGCGTCCCAGTTTAAAACCGGGTTTATGGTATTCCACGTGCCCGAGATCCATCATTTTCCAGCGGCCCCCCCAGGTCAGGCCGACCTGCTCGGCGACCTGGCCGTACAACTGGTAGCCGCGCATCGCCCATGGATCTTTCTCGGAAATGACCAGCTTGCCGTCGCGCAGGAATGCGTTATCGGCCGCCAGCCCGAATTGGTGATAACTCTGGAAGGCTGCCGCATTGGTCACGTTGCCGCCCATCTGCGCCAGCCGGTTCTGCCGTTCCGGGCTCCGGTAACCTTCCAGCAACGCCATTTCATAACCATATTGTTCGTGCATGATCTTGTAGACCAGCAGCAAACGCGTACGGAAATCCGGATCCAGCAGGTTCCAGTCGCGGCTCGCGTCCTTCAGCGCCGGACGCAGCTGTTCGACTTCCTTGGTGGCGAAGACTTCCGGCGGCAGCGGCGGGGGCGGCACGAGTTGTTCGCCCTGCAGCAGCGCGGCGATCTTCTCGTCGGGCACGCGCGCCGTGTCGTCGTACTGGAACAATTGCCGGCCGCGTAACGCAATGGCAACCAATGGCGGCGTCGCAAGAATACCTGCCGACACCATAATCATCAAGCGCCGCCGAATCAGTAAATTTTGCACGTCGTTTAAAGCGCTGCGCGTAACGCTTGCCGATTTAACAATCTGACTTCGCGTGCGCACGGCGCGATCGTTCGCGCGGCGCGTAAGACGGCCGTGAAACCGGGCGACGGATTCGAAAACCGTTGCGCGGATACCCGGTAAAAGCAACAGTGCCGCAACCGCTACGGCAAGGGCGAAATAGGCGACGAGTGCGACGGCAATCAACGAAATCCCCGGAATTTGGAATTGATTGTGTTTTGCAATGCTTGCTCTTAGAATCAGGCTGCTCCGAGAGGCCGGGCTATATTATCGCGGTGAATTAAACCAGGATTCAATGAGACGCTGAATGAGTGCGCCGGGAAATTCAAATTCGAAAACTCCGCCGAGCCTGCTGTCCGACACGAAACCGGCAGGCAACGGAGAGGCTCAGCAGTCGCGCATTCTCGCGAATCTGGAAGGCCGTGTCACGTCGTCCGCCGAACCGCCGCGCCGTTCGCTGAAGGCGCCGATCGCGGCCGTCGTCGCACTGGTGGTGGCCGTCGGCGGCTGGGGCGCATGGCGCATGCAGAAGCATTCGGACGAGCCGGCCGCCGTCATGGCAGCGGCCGCGCCCGCCGCGACGGCGTCTGCCGCAACCGCGCCGGCCAAGGCCGCACCGTCCAGCGAAGCCGCCGCGCAGGTCGCGCAGAATGCCGCGTCCGCCGCGCAACCGGCCACGATCGTCAACGACGACGCGGCTTCCCGAACCGTTGCGTCCGCATCGACCGCGTCCACGGCGGACAACAGCCGTCTGTCGCGCGCGCTCGCCAACGGCGCCGACGACACCGCAGCCACGGCCGCGGCCGGCGTTGCCGCCGCGAAGGGGGCGAGGGTCGCGGCGCATGGCAAGGCCGACACGAAGGCCGAGTCGAAGGCGGAGGCGCGCAAGCATCGCAAGGAACAGGAGGCCGAACTCGCGCAGGCGAAGAAGCATCGCGACGCGACGTCGACGCGCACGGCGAGCGGGAAGGCGGCCGGGAAGGACGATCCGGATGCGGATCTGCTCGCGGCGCTGGTTGCGCGCACGAAGCCGGCCGACAAGAAACTCGCCGCGCAGAAGTCGCCGGCCGTGCCGACCAAGACGGCGGCGACGACCGGTTCGCTGGCGTCGCGCGTGAAGGAGTGCTCGGAGCGCGGATTCTTCCAGGATCAGTTGTGCCGCTGGCGCGTCTGCGACGGCCACTGGGGCAAGGACCCCGCGTGCCCGAGCGCCGCGCAGTCGGAGACGCGCCAGTAACGCGTCGCGCACACGCCGCCGTGCCCTGCCGCGCCGCCCATCGGGCGGCGCGCTGCTTTGGGCGCGGGGCGGCAGCCGGTATGATGCCGCGTGACGCTGTCACCGGCGCGTCACGCCCATCGGGCATACGTCTCCTTTCCTTTCCCCGCGCGGGCTCGCGACCCGCCATGTGCGGCGCGGCGCGCGACGCACGACTTTCGACACGATGGATCTGATCGTACAGACTTACGGCGCCGATACGTCCGGCATGGTGTGCGGATTCAGCTTCGTTCCGGGCGGCGCCGGCGCGGCGCTCGACGCGGACTCGGCCGCCGCGTGGCTGCGGACGTGCCGCGCACCCGATGCGGCCGCGTCGGGCGATTTCGTCTGGCTGCACTTCAATCTCGCGCACGGCGCGAGCGAGCGCTGGATGCGCACCCATCTCGGGCTGCCCGACAGTTTCTTCGCGTTCCTTCACGAAGGGTCGCGCTCCACGCGCATCGAGCAGGAAGACGGCGCGTTGCGCGCGATCGTCAACGACGTGATGTTCAACCTCGAACTGACGCCGTCGGAAATCGCGACGCTGTTCGTCCACGTCGAGCGGCGCATCATGGTCACGGCGCGGCTCAAGCCGCTGCGCTCGGTCGACACGCTGCGCGCGTGCGTCCGCGACGGCGAGTCGTTCAGGTCGCCCGCGGAACTGCTCGTGCATCTGCTGCGCGACCAGGCCGACCTGCTGATCCAGATCATGCGGCGCACGAGCGTCGACGTCGACCGTATCGAGGATCGCTTCCTGTCGCAGCGGCTCACGTCGAGCCGTATCGAGCTCGGCGCGATGCGCCGTACGCTCACGCGCCTGCAGCGCATGCTGGCGCCCGAGCCCGGGTCGATCTTCCGGCTGCTCGCGAAGCCGCCTGCGTGGCTGCATATGGAAGACGTGCAGGAGCTGCGTGAATCGACCGAGGAGTTCTCGCTGGTGCTGGCCGATCTGGCGGGGCTCAACGAACGGATCAAGCTGCTGCAGGAAGAGATCGGTTCGCGCCTCGACGAGCAGAACAACCGCACGCTGTTCACGCTGACGCTCGTGACCGTGATCGCGCTGCCGATCAACATCGTCGCCGGCTTCTTCGGGATGAACGTCGGCGGCGTGCCGTTCTCGGAGAACAAGCACGGCTTCTGGCTGATGGTAATGCTCGTCGCGGGTTTCACCGCGCTCGCCGCATGGTGGGCGTTTCGCCGCCGCGGCGACCGTTAGCGCCCGCGCCGCGGCGACCCGTCAGCGCAGCAGCACGATCGCGCGCTCGCCGATCACCATCCCGAGCAGGCCCACCAGCGCGATGAGCGGCGGCGCCGGCGAGCGCACGTGCAGCAGTGCGTACAGTACGCCGACGCCGAGGCCGACGGCGAGCGAGGTCACGTAGTCCATCATGATGGTCTCCCGGGCGGTCGGATTTCAGGGCTTGAGGATGACGCGCTCGCGCGCCCCGGCCAGCACCGCGCGATACGCGTCGTGCGCGCGGTCGAGCGGGTACACGTAATCGTCGCCGATCGGGAATGGACGCAGCGTGCCGTTGCCGAAGCCGGGCGCGAGCGTGTCGAGGATCTGCGCGACCGCGGCGCCGTCGAGCTGCAGCGAATCGACCCCGACGTAGGTGTGCTGGCCGCGATAGAACGAGAAGATGTCGAACGGCACGCTGCGGTCGATCGTCGAGATGAAGATCTGCCGCGCCCCGATCGCCATCGACGCGTTCGCGGCTTCGAAGTAGGGGCTGCCGACCGTGTTGTAGACGACGTCCGCGCCGCGGCCGCCGGTCGCCGCGCGCACCGCGTCGGCCACCGACTGGCTCGATGCGTCGATCATGTGCACGTCGCCCGACGCATGGCCGCGATAGCCGCCGGGGCTGCGCTCGACGCCGATCACGGTCGCGCCGTGCGCGGTCGCGAGCTGGATCGCGGCCTGGCCGACCTTGCCGTTCGCGCCGAACACGAGCACGACTTCGCCGGCCGTCGGCATGCCGGCGCGGCGCAAGCCCTCGTACGCGGTGACGAACGGCACGCCGACGCCTGCCGCTTCGTCGAGCGTCAGCACGGCGGGCTTGCGGCGGACCTGGTCCGCGGCGAGTACGAGCCACTCCGCGTGCGAGCCGTTGCGCCCGACGCCGAGATCGCCACCCGAACCCCACACCGGCGCACCGATCCAGCCGTCCGGGCCGCTGCGCACGATGCCGGCCCAGTCGCGCCCGGGCGTACGCGGCCACATCGCATGCGGCATGCGGCCGAGCGCGGCCTTGACGTCGCTCGGGTTCACGCCGGCCGCGCGCACCTCGATCAGCATCTGGCCGTCGGCCGGCACGGGTGTGGCGATTTCCCTGACGCGCGCGTCGAGTGATTCGATATCGGCTGCGGGGGCGTCGAAGCGGATGCTGCGCATGATGATCTCCGGGGCGGTTGGCTGCCGTGCGGCCCGGCGGGCCGGCGCGTGCAGCGGGTGAAAGGATGAATGCAGTCTAGTCGGCCCGGGTTGACGCGGAAACGTGCAAAGGCGGATGATTGTTTTGCGAATAACGCACAGCCAAATCCGAGAGCCCGGCATGGACGACTTCCTTTCCCCGCATCTGGCGCTGTTCGTCGACGTGGTCGACCAGCAGAGCTTTTCGGCGGCCGCGCGCCGGCTGGGCGTCGCCGCGTCGTCGGTCACGCGACGCATCGACCGGCTCGAGACGCAGCTCGGCATCCGCCTTCTGCATCGCACCACGCATGCGCTGCGGCCGACCGAGGCCGGGCAGTTGCTGTACGGGCGGGCAACGCGGATGCTGGCCGAGCTGCGCGGCCTGCAGGAAGACCTGCACAGCCAGCACGACGAGCCGAGCGGGTTGCTGCGCGTCGACTGTCCGGCGCCGTTCGGCCGGCGGCACCTGATGGCCGCGCTCGCCGCGTTCATGCAGCGTCATCCGGCCCTGCAGGTCGATCTGCTGCTGACTGACAGCATGGTGGACCTGCAGGGCGCACGCCTCGGCGCCGACGTCGATCTCGCGGTGCGGATCGGTCCGCTCGAGGACACGCGCTTCGTCGCGACCGTGCTGGCGCCGCAGCGGCGCGTGCTGTGCGCGAGCGCGGCCTACCTCGCGCGGCGCGGCGAGCCCGAATCGCCCGACGCGCTCGCCGGACACGATTGCCTGGCCTGGCACGGCGCGCCGCCGCCGGGTGCGTGGCGCTTCGGCGAGCGCCGCCATGTGCCCGTGCAGCCGCGGTTTCGCAGCAATCATTCGGAGGCGTTGCTCGAAGCCGCGATCGGCGGGCTCGGTCTCGCGCACCTGCCGACCTGGCTCGCGGGCGACGCGTTGCGCGACGGACGGTTGCGCTCGGTGCTGCCGCAGTACGCGGCAGCGCCCGAGCCGGCGACGATTCACGTGTTGCGCCAGCAGGCGCGCGGCAGTGCACGCGCGTCGCGGCTCGTCGCGTTCCTGGCGACGTGGTTCGAGCAGCCGGCGTGGGATGCCGCGTGGGCGTGATGGTGGCGGTGGCAGGCGGCGGTGGCAGGCGGCGGGGCGCGCCGCCAGTAAAAAAGGCCTCGCTCGCGAGGCCCTTCAAAGGTCGGAGAAGCCGGTGCGCCGGCCGGCAGCCGCGGGCTGCACGGCGCCGGCCGGGGCGCGCCGTTACTGCGTCACTACCTTGCGCGGCTTGAAGATGCCCTGGTATTGCAGTGCCGGGCGTTCCTTCGTCGTCTGCGCGATGCCGTCGAAGGTCGGCGTCTGCCGCAGCTTCAGCGCGGCCGGCGAAGCGACCGAACCGATCGACGTCGAACGCGAAGCCGGCGCGAGGTTGTTCGCGACGAGCAGGGCGGCCTCGCTCTGCAGGTTCGACAGCAGCACCGGGTCGGTCGAGCGGTTCACCTGCGTGAGCAAGCCGCTCCAGGCCGCGTCGCTGTAGTTCACGACGTAGTAGTCGAGCCCGCTCGGGTCCGCCACCACGCCCGTGCAGCCGTCGATCCGCGTTTGCGTCTGCGTATCCTTCAGCGCGAGCGTCGTGCGTTTCGCGAGACCTTGCCCGTACGCGAGCGTGATCGGCACCGTCCACTGCAGGCCCGGATACGCGTTCTTGTTCGGGAACGGCTGCTGCTTCAGCGTGACGATCGTCTGGTTCTTCGTCAGGTCGCACTGCGTGTCGAGCGAGATCAGCGGCACGCCGGTCTGGCGCACGTAGCTGTCGCCGATCGGGCCGATCGCCTGGCCGCTTTCCTTCGACAGCGCATCCCACAGGCGCTTCGGCGTGCCGTTGCCGAACGAGTAGTCGACCAGGTATTGCTGCAGGCCACGGCGCAGCGTCTGTTCGCCGAGATAGTTCTCGAGCGTCTTCAGCACGTGGCCGCCCTTGTCGTACGTGAACGCGCTGGCGCTCAGCACGAAGTCGTTCGACGCCCAGCCGTTGAAGTTCGGCGCGACCGGGAAGGCGTTCGGGCCGATATCGCGATTGATCACGCGGTACTTGTTCTTGACCTGGTCGAGCCAGCTGAACTCGTTCGGGAAGAACTGGATCGTCGTCTTGGTCTCGAAGAACGTCGCGAACGACTCGTTGAGCCACACGTTGTCCCACCAGTCGGTCGTGACGAGATCGCCGAACCACTGGTGCGCGACTTCGTGCGTCAGCACCTCGTTGCCGTAGTGCGACATCGGCTGGCCCGGCTGCGGCAGGATGTCGTCGGCGAACTCGAGGATCGACCCCCAGTTCTCCATCCCGCCGAAGTTCAGGTCCTTCTGCGCCTTGAACGCGTCGTTCGCGGCCACCGTGTCGAACTTCGTGAGCGGCAGCGGGATGCCCGTGTAGCGGTAGTAGAAGTCGAGGGCCTGCTTGGTGCGATCCATTGCCGGCTTCGCCCAGTCGCTCATGCCCGGCGGCGTGAACACGCGCAGGTGCAGGCCGCCCTTGCCGCCTGCCAGCGGGCTCGTGAAGTCGTCCTCGTAGGTGTCGAACAGGCCGCCGCCGAAGAACAGCAGGTACGACGGCATCGGCGGGGGCTTCTCGAACTGCACGAGCTTGTAGCCGCCGCCGATGCCGGTCGACGGCTTCTCGGCCGCGTTCGATACCACGCGCCAGTTTTGCGGCACTTCGGCCGTCACTTCATAGGTCGGGCGGAACGCCGGCTCGTCCCAGCCGGGGAACCACTGGCGCGACAGGTTGGTTTCGCCCTGCGTGAGGATCGCGCCGCTCGTCTTGCCGTCGGTGCCCTTCAGGTCGACGCGGAAGATGCCTTCGGCGGCCGAGCAGCCCGGATACGGATCGTTGCCGCAACTGCCGCCCGTCTTCGCGACCGGATCGTCGTACGACTTGAAGTTGATGATGCCCGACCACTCCATGTGCAGCGAATAGTTGCCCGGCGAGATCGAGCCGCTCACGGGGCGCAGCTGGTAATAGTCGCCCTTGTCCTGCGGCGTCGCGATCAGCTGGATGTTGCCCGGCTGCAGCGTGATGCGGCCGTTGGTGAACTTGATCCGGTGGCCGGCGATCACGATGTTGTTGACCGGCTTCAGTACCTTGATCTCGACGTCGGCGCGGCCGTCGAACGCGTTCAGCGCGTCGTTCGGGCGGAACCACAGCCGGTAGTTCACGGGTACCACGGTGTCCGGCAGCTCGACAGGCGATACGCTCTTGTCGACGTTGGAGGCGCTCGGCGGCGTGGTGACGGCGGGCGCCGAGCCTGGTTGCGGCGCGCCGGCCGAGCTGAGCGCGGACGCCGAGCCCACGCCGCCGTCGTCGCCGCCGCAGCCGGCGAGCGCGAGTGCGGCGACGAGCGGCAGATAACGCATCTTGCGAATGTTGATCGACATGACTGAAACCTCGATTGTTGAAAGAATCGTTCAGTGCTGCGAAAACGCCGGCAAAAGCAATCCCCTCGCCGTTAATCGACGGCGATGAAAATGCCAATGACGGATTATTCGAAAAGACGGCGGCCGACTACGTGAAGGTAATCATGGTTTACTGCCCCCTCTGAATTTCCGGATATCGGTTGACTTGCCGGTTCAAAATGGCCGGCGCGTGTTGTACTGAATTGATTTCGCGCGCGCGACACGGGGCGGCACGCCCGGCGGGGGCGCGCAATCCCTTTGAAACGACGACCTATGGAGCCGGCCGGGCCAGGCGCAGGGCGGCAGGAAGGCGTGTCGCCGTTCCGTAAAATCGCCGTCATGCAACATCAAGCTTTGTCGGCTTGCTCGAAGGATGCGTAAATATACTTGATGGGTTTGGGTAAAGGAAACGAAAAATTAAGAAAGTGCATCTATTGAATTCGTTGCGCTTCATTGAATGATGCAAAGCGTTAATCGCCATTCCATCTGGTTTGTGATTTCGTAGTTTTAATCTATTAACGATCTCGAATGGCCGGGAAAACTACGAAACTCGGTGTACGGGGTGCGCTCGGTACAATGCGGCGAGGACCCGTTCACCGTTTATCGATTGCCAGAGGAGGCCTGCCGATGCCACGCGCCCTGTTTCGTTCCGCACCGCTGCGTGCGGTACTGCTGCTGTGTGTCGCCGCGCTCCTGCTCGGCGGGTGTGCCGGGCTGACACGCGATCCCGTGCGCGTGTCGGTGGCCGGGCTCGACCCGCTGGTCGGGCAGGGCCTCGAGATGCGCTTCAGCCTGAAGCTGCGTGTGCAGAACCCGAACGACGCGCCGATCGAATACGACGGCATCTCGGTCGCGCTCGACCTGAACGGCACGCCGTTCGCGAGCGGCGTCAGCGATCGCTCGGGCACGGTGCCGCGCTTCGGCGAGGCCGTGCTCGAGGTGCCGGTTTCCGTGTCGGCCTTTGCCGCCGCGCGGCAGGTGTGGAACCTGCCCGGCGCGGCCGCGAACGGCGAGCTGCCGTACGCGCTACGCGGCCGGCTCGCGGGCGGCGCGCTCGGCACCGTGCACTTCCGCGACGCGGGTACGCTGCGCCTGCCCGCGATGCCGGGGTGGGGCGGCTGAGCGCCACACCCGCGGCGCGGCGGGCCCCCGCGCTTTGCCGCGCGGGCAAAGCGCGGTAAGGTGTGAGCCGCGCGGCGCGATGGCGCCGCCCGTTGAAGCCAACCGTAACCGAGTTCGCGTGACCGATTTCCCCGTTTTCCACTGGACCGGCGCCGAGGGCGCCGATCATGCCGTGCGCTGGCGTTCCGAAGCCGGTGTGCCACCGCCGAAGCGCGCGGTGCCCGCCGACGATCGCCTCACCGCCGACGCGGCCTACCGCCTCGCGTGCGAGGGCACCGCGCTCGTCTGGCAGGGCGACTTCCAGAATGCGCGCCAGCTCGTGCAGGCGATGGCGCGCCGCGTCGAGCGCAAGCCGAAGAAGGCGAAAGCCGCGGCCGGCGCCGACGCGTTCAACCTGCACCGTCTCGCGCAGTCGCAGCGCGCCCGCACGCTCGGGATGCTGCTGATCCCGCTCGACGCCGATTACACGATCCCGCTGCGCCGCGCGCCCGACGTGCGCGCGGCGTGCGAGGAGGTGTACGGGCCCGGCGGCGAGCCGTCGGTCGTGTCGCTGCGCGAACTGCTCGGCCTCGTCGGCGCGCACGAATGGCGCAAGAAGGGCGTGCCGATCCCGGCGCTCGGTGGCGCGCCGATCCATCCGCACTATGGCGTGTTCTCGCCGGTGCGCGGCGAATATGTCGATCTCGTCGCCCGCGCGCCGCTGCCCGCGACGTCGCTCGCGTTCGATATCGGCACCGGCACCGGCGTGCTGGCGGCCGTGCTCGCGTCGCGCGGCGTCGAGCGCATCGTCGCGACCGACCAGGACGCGCGCGCACTGGCCTGCGCGCGAGAGAACGTCGAACGGCTCGGCCACGCGGCTCGCGTCGAGATCGTCGAGGCCGACCTGTTTCCGGCCGGCCGCGCGCCGCTCGTGGTCTGCAACCCGCCCTGGGTGCCGGCCCGGCCGAGCGCGCCGATCGAATATGCGGTCTACGATCCCGACAGCCGCATGCTGCGCGGTTTCCTCGCGGGGCTCGCCGCGCACCTCGAGCCGGGCGGCGAGGGCTGGCTGATCCTGTCCGATTTCGCCGAGCATCTCGGCCTGCGGCCGCGCGACACGCTGCTGCAATGGATCGACGAAGCGGGCCTCGTCGTGCTCGGCCGCGACGACATCCGTCCTGCACACCCGAAGTCGGCCGACGCCGACGATCCGCTGCACGCGGCGCGCCGCGCCGAACTGACGTCGCTCTGGCGGCTCGGCGCGCGAGCCTGACCGCGTATTTTCGGTAAACTGTCGCCATTCCTCACGAATTCCCGCCGCCCGGCCGTGGTCGACCGACCGTGGCCCGGCGCCGCATCACGATGTCGAACAAGACCCACGAAATCCGCCCCGAGCAGTCCGTCGAGCTGCTGAAGGAACTGCACATCCTTACCCGCGACGGCAAGCTGAACCAGGACAGCCGCCGCAAGCTGAAGCAGGTCTATCACCTGTTCCAGTTCATCGAGCCGCTGCTCGCCGGCGTGCAGGCCGACCGGGGCAGCGTGACGCTCGTCGATCACGGCGCCGGCAAGTCGTATCTCGGCTTCATCCTGTACGACCTGTTCTTCAAGCAGCAGCCGGGGCACGGTACGCCGGCGTTCACGTCGCACGTGTACGGCATCGAGACGCGCGAGGAACTCGTCACGCGTTCGGCCGCGCTCGCCGCGCGGCTGGGGTTCGGCGGCATGTCGTTCCTGAACCTGTCGGTCGCCGATTCGATCACGTCGCCGGCGCTGCCTCAAACGGTCGACGTCGTCACCGCGCTGCACGCGTGCGACACGGCCACCGACGACGCGATCCGCTTCGCGCTCGCGAAGCGCGCGCAGCACATCGTGCTGGTGCCGTGCTGCCAGGCGGAAGTCGCGGGCGTGCTGCGCAGGAACAAGGGCAAGTCGCTCGCGAGCGCGTTGACCGAAGTGTGGCGGCATCCGCTGCATACGCGCGAATTCGGCAGCCAGATCACCAACGTGCTGCGCTGCCTGCAGCTCGAGGCGCACGGCTACCAGGTCAGCGTGACCGAGCTGGTGGGCTGGGAGCATTCGATGAAGAACGAGCTGATCGTCGCGCAGTACAAGAACCTGCCGCGCCGGCGGCCCGGCGAGCGACTCAACGAGATCCTCGGCATGTTCGGGCTTGCCGAACTGAACGAGCGCTTCTTCGTGCCGCAAGCCGCGACCGAGGGCGGTGACGCCGTCGAGCCGGCCGCCGGCTGACGTGCGGGCGCGCCGCGCCGCACCGCGCCGTGTTGCGCCGCCGTGCGGAGTGTCAGACGTCGTCGCCCGGCCTGCGCATCCATTCGCGCCAGCCGTCGTGGCCGAGACGGCGCAGCGTTTCCTGATTCCTTTCGTAGATCGCGGATGCGTCCGGGAACGCGTCGACCGCGCGCGCGATGCTGTCCTCGCGCAGCAGGTGCAGGATCGGATACGGCGCGCGGTTCGTGTAGTTCTCGATATCGTCGGGTTCGCTGCCTTCGAACCGGTAGTGCGGATGGAAGCTCGCGATCTGCAGCACGCCGTCGAGCCGCAGTTGCCGCACCAGCCGGTCGGCAAAGAACAGCGCGTCGTTGTAGTCGACGAAATCGGCGAACGCGTGCGGGAAGATCAGCAGCGTCGTGTCGACCTGCTGCGGGTCCGCCGCCTCGAGCGCGCGCAGCTCGGTTTCGAGTTCGGCGAGCGCGTCTTCCAGGGTCGTCGCTTCGCTGATCGCGTAGCGCACCTGGTCCTTCACATACACGCTTTTCGCGAACGGGCACAGATTGAGCCCGATCACCGCGCGCGCGAGCCAGTGCCGCGTGGCGGCGAGAATGTCGTCGTGCGATTCGGGGCGGGAGTCGGTCATCGGGGAAACCCGTCGGGCGGGAGAGCGGCGAGGGCCGCATTGTAGCGGGCGCGCCGGGTCAGGGCGTGCGCGCCGTCAAGCGCACGCGGCTTCGATCAGCTGCGTGACGAGCGCGGGCGCGGTGCCGATCGGCGTGGCGCCGTGCCGATAGGTCTGGCTGGCCGCGTAGATGCCTTCGATCACCAGCGCGAGCGAGTCGGCGAGCGCCTGCGGCTGCCGCGCGCCGGCGTCTTCGCCCAGCGCGACGAGCCGCTTCATCAACTGTTCCTTGTTTTGCGCGACGCGCTCGCGCGCCGGGTGCGACGCATCCGGGAATTCGGCGGCGACGTTGACGAACGGGCAGCCGCGATAGTCCTTCTGCGTCGCACGTTCGGCCAGGTCGACGAAATACTGGATCAACTGCGCCTTCGGCTGGCCCGGATGCTTGGCGACGCTCGTGTCGAAGCGCTCGAAGAAGCACGCGTCCATGCGCTCCAGATACGCGAGGATCAGCTCGTCCTTCGACGAGAACTGCCGATACAGGCTCATCTTGTTGACGCCCGCGCGCTCCACGACCGCCTCGACGCCGACCGTGCGCACGCCCTCCCGGTAAAACAGCTCCTCGGCGGCGCGCAGCAGGTGCTCCTGCGCGGTGGCGCCGTCGATCGGCCGGCGCGTGCGGCGCGCCTGCGGCTTGGCGATCTCGATGCCCGACATGATGCCCCTCGGCTGCGTGATGGAATGGCTTGACATGTTACCGACTGGTCACTACGATCGCAACACAGTTGTGACCGACCGGTAACAATGCCGGCGGATCGACAGACGAATGCCACGCATCGGCCCGGGTCAGCCGATGCAGCGTGCGGCGGAGGTGGCCTGGCTGGGTGTAGGGCGGAGCGGGTGCGACAGCGCCGGCGCCGCCGACTGGAGAACGCGAAGATGAACTGGGCGGTGACACGAATCGGCGGGCGCTTCCACTACGGATGGCTCGCGGCGGCGGTGGTATTCCTGATCCTGCTGGCGGCAGCCGGCACGCGCGCGACGCCGAGCGTGCTGATGGTGCCGCTCGAACGCGAGCTCGGCTGGAGCCGCGCGGCGATTTCACTGGCGATCTCGGTGAACATCGCGCTGTACGGGCTGACGGGCCCGTTCGCGGCCGCCGCGATGCAGCGCTTCGGGTTGCGCCCGACGATCCTGGTCGCGCTCGTGACGATGAGCGCGGGTGTCGCGCTGTCGTCGATGATGACGCAGAGCTGGCAGATGGTGGCGATCTGGGGCCTGATGGTCGGCTGCTCGACGGGCGTCGTCGCGCTGACGCTGTCCGCGACTTTCGTCACGCGCTGGTTCCATGCGCGGCGCGGCCTCGTGATGGGGATCCTGACCGCGAGCACGGCCACCGGCCAGCTCGTCTTCCTGCCGATGCTCGCGGCGATCGCGCAGCGCCACGGCTGGCGGCCGGTCGTGCTGGTGGTCGCGGTGGCGGCCGCGATCGTGATCCCGCTCGTCGCGTTCCTGCTGCCCGAGCGTCCGGCCGACGTCCGGTTGCGCCCGTACGGCGAGCCGGCCGATGCACCGCCCGCGCCTGCCGCGACGAAGGAGAACCCGCTCGCGGTCGCGTTCCGCACGCTGCTGACGGCGAGCCGTTCGCGCGATTTCTGGTTGCTGTTCTTCAGTTTCTTCATCTGCGGCGCGAGCACCAACGGCTACGTCGGCACGCACCTGATCGCGATGTGCAGCGATTACGGGATGAGCGAAGTGCAGGGCGCGTCGCTGCTCGCGGCGATGGGCGTGTTCGACCTGTTCGGCACGACGCTGTCGGGCTGGCTGTCCGACCGCTACGACAACCGCGTGCTGCTGTTCTGGTACTACGGGTTGCGCGGGCTGTCGCTGATCTACCTGCCGCACGCGTTCGGGATCGATTTCTTCGGGCTGCCGCTGTTCGCGATGTTCTACGGGCTCGACTGGATCGCGACCGTGCCGCCGACCGTGCGGCTCGCGACCGACGTGTTCGGCAAGGCCGCGGCGCCGGTCGTGTTCGGCTGGATCGTGGCCGGCCACCAGCTCGGCGCGGCGTTCGCGGCGCTCGGCGCAGGGTTGTTGCGCGCGAGCCTCGGCACCTACACGATCGCGTCGATGATCTCGGGCGGGCTGTGCATCGTCGGCGCGCTGATCGTGCTGCGGATCAACCGCGGCCCGTCGCGCGCGGCGGCGCAGCCGGCCTGAACGCGGCGCGTCGCAGCCCGTGACGTGCGCGAGCAGGCCCTAATGCAGCCGGGGAGATTTGCATAGCGCGGGACGATCGGGCGTGCATCCGCTCAAGCGAGTATGCTTGCGGTTCGCCGGGCGTTCGCGCCCCTTCATCGATGTCAGCGAGGAACCGCATGTCCGTCAAACCTGCACCCACCACTGTTTCGATTCACGACCTGATCGCGGGCCGCTGGAGCCCGCGCGCGTATTCGGACGAGCCCGTCAGCACCGGCGATCTGCATGCGGTGCTCGAGGCCGCGCGCTGGGCGCCGTCGGCCTACAACGCGCAGCCGTGGCGCTTCATCGTATTCGACCGCACCCAGGACGACGACGCATTCAAGCGCGCGTTTGCAACGCTGGTGCCGTTCAACCAGGGCTGGAATGCGCCGGCGCCCGTGCTGATCGCGGTGACCGCGCACACGCTCACGGCGAAGGGCGAACCGGCGCCGACCGCGCTGTACGACGCGGGCGCCGCTGCGATGTCGCTGGTGCTGCAGGCGCACGCGCTGGGCCTTGCCGCTCACCAGATGAGCGGTTTCGATGCGAAGGCGTTCCGCGACGCGTTCGAGATTCCGGCCGACGTCGCGATTCCGGCCCTCATTTCGCTCGGCCACTATGGCAACGTCGACAAGCTGGATCCGGTGCTGCGCGATCGCGAGAAAGCGCCGCGCACGCGTCATGCGATCGGCGAGGTCGTGTACGCCGGCGCGTGGAAGAAGGGTTTCGACACGGCAGCCTGACCTGCCGGGCGGGCGGGTTGCGTCGCGCATTCCGCCCGCGCTTGCCCCCGGCGCGCCAGGCTGCGCGCCGGCGCCACCGCGATCCGCGGCCCGGCACCGATGGCCGGCCCCGGTTGTGATCCCGCGGGCTTCATGTTAAAAAGCCCGTCCTTTCCGTTTTCGCGCCGGCCCTGCTGCGGCAAATTCCCATGACTTACTGCGCGATCGATTTCGGCACGTCCAATTCCGCCGTGGCGCTGCCCGACGGCGACGGCATGCGCCTCGCGCCCGTCGAGGGCGACCACCTGACGCTGCCCACCGCGATCTTCTTCAACAACGACGAAGAGACGGTCGAATACGGCCGAGCGGCGCTGGCTTCCTACATCGACGGTTTCGATGGCCGGTTGATGCGCTCGATGAAGAGCATCCTCGGCTCGCCGCTCGCGGAAACGACGACCGATCTCGGCGACGGCAGCGCGATCGCGTACACCGACATCATCGCGCGCTTCCTGACGCACCTGAAGCGCAAGGCCGAGGCCCGCGCGGGCGCGCCGATCGGCCGTGCGGTGCTCGGCCGGCCGGTGTTCTTCGTCGACGACGATCCGCGCGCCGACCGCCTCGCGCAGGATCAGCTCGAAGCGGCCGCGCGGTCGGTCGGTTTCGCGGACGTGCAATTCCAGTACGAACCGATCGCCGCCGCGTTCGACTACGAATCGCGCCAGCAGGCCGAGCGTCTCGTGCTCGTCGCCGACATCGGCGGCGGTACGTCCGACTTCTCGCTGGTGCGCGTCGGGCCCGAGCGGATGGCGCGGCTCGAGCGCAAGGACGACGTGCTGGCCCACCACGGCGTGCACGTCGCCGGCACCGATTACGACCGGCGCGTCGAGCTGGCGGCGATCCTGCCCGCCTTCGGCTACCGCGCGCTCGACCCCGAAGGGCGCGAGCTGCCGAACCGGATCTATTTCGATCTTGCGACCTGGCACCTGATCAACACGGTCTACACGCCGAAGCGGCTCGGCGAGCTGAAGCTGATGAAGCACCTGTACCAGGACGGCCGCCAGTACGACCGGCTCACCAGCGTGGTCGAGCTGCGGCTCGGGCATGCGCTGATGGCGCGCGCGGAAGAAGCGAAGATCGGCGTCGCGGCGGGCGGGGAAACGATGATCGACCTGAACGACGTCGAAGAGGATCTGCAGATCGCGTTCGACGCCGATCGCCTGGTCGACGCGAGTCGCGACGACACCGCGCGCATCGTCGACGCCGCGCGCGAGACGGTGCGGCTCGCGGGCGTCGCGCCGCGCGACGTCGGCGCACTGTATTTCACCGGCGGCTCGACGGGGCTCGCGTTCCTGTCGGGGGCGCTGGCCGGTGCGTTCCCGGATGCGCAACCTGTGTTCGGCGACCGCCTCGCGAGTGTCGCGACGGGGCTCGGCATTCACGCGCAGCGGTTGTTCGGTTGAACGAAGGGCGGCCGATCGGCTGCCATGACGGGCGTCCGGCGCCGAAAAACAAAAAGCCCCGCCGAAGCGGGGCTTTTTTACACGAATTATCGCGCCAAGCTTAGACCGGACGGATGTTCGCAGCTTGCAGACCCTTCGGGCCCGTCTTCACTTCGAATTCAACCTTCTGGTTTTCTTGCAGCGTCTTGAAGCCTTCGACGCGGATTTCCGAGAAGTGCGCGAACAGATCGTCGCCGCCGCCTTCCGGGGTGATGAAGCCGAAGCCCTTTGCGTCATTGAACCACTTGACGGTACCGGTTGCCATGTTACTTGTTCCTAAAAAGATAAAACGGGGCCGAAGCCCATGGGGTGCGGAAAATCAAGGAAGGGGTAATAGGACCAACCGGAGTACCGTTGATGGGCGAACTACGAAAGAACCAATTCACTCGCCGCTTGAAATCCTGCGAAGTCCTTTATACGGCTTATCGGGCGTATGGTCAACCGTATTTCCGTGCTCTCAGGGTTATTGCGTATATCAGGTTTACAAAGCTTGCAAACGAAGCGAATTTTTTGTAGGGGCCGAACAATTTTGGCGCCACGTTTCAGGTGCAACCGTTAAACTACGCGCCGCGCGGACGGGTTGCCCTGATCGGGTGGCCCATCCCCCCAAAATTGCATGCGCGATGCAGTCCGAGCCGATCCCGGATCGCAGGCCGACCATGCTTTTTGAGACACAGGAGAGGATGTGAAGAGTTCTATTCAACGGAACATCGGTCCGTTTGCATTGATGCTGACGGGGCTGGGTTCGATTATCGGCTCGGGCTGGCTGTTCGGCGCCTGGAAGGCCGCGAAGATTGCCGGTCCGGCGGCGATCTGCGCATGGATCATCGGCGCCGTCGTGATTCTCGCGATTGCCCTGACTTACGCGGAACTGGGGGCGATGTTCCCGGAGTCGGGCGGCATGGTGCGCTACGCGCGTTACTCGCACGGTTCGCTGGTCGGCTTCATCAGCGCCTGGGCAAACTGGATCGCGATCGTATCCGTGATTCCGATCGAGGCCGAAGCGTCGATCCAGTACATGAGCACGTGGCCCTATCCATGGGCGCATGCGCTGTTCGTGAACGGCGAGCTGACGACGCCCGGCCTGCTGCTGTCCGCCGTGCTGGTCGTCATCTACTTCTTGCTGAACTACTGGGGCGTGAAGGCATTCGCACGGGCGAACACGACGATCACGATCTTCAAGTTCCTGATTCCCGGCCTGACGATCCTCGGCCTGATGCTGACGAGCTACCATCCGGAAAACCTCGGCACGACGTCGAACGCAACCTTTGCGCCGTACGGCTGGTCGGCAGTGCTGACCGCGGTTGCGACGAGCGGCATCGTGTTCGCGTTCAACGGCTTCCAGAGCCCGGTGAACCTCGCGGGTGAGGCGCGCAATCCGTCGCGCAGCGTTCCGTTCGCGGTGATCACGTCGATCCTGATCGCGCTCGTGATCTACGTGCTGCTGCAGATGGCGTATATCGGCTCGGTGAATCCGGCCGACGTCGCACAGGGCTGGTCGCACTTCAACTTCAAGTCGCCGTTCGCCGAACTGGCGATCGCGCTGAACCTGAACTGGCTCGCGATCCTGCTGTACGTCGACGCGTTCGTCAGCCCGAGCGGCACCGGCACGACCTACATGGCGACGACCACCCGCATGATCTACGCGATGGAGCGCAACAACACGATGCCGAAGATGTTCGGCAACGTGCACCCGCTCTACGGCGTGCCGCGTCAGGCGATGTGGTTCAACCTGCTGGTCTCGTTCGTCTTCCTGTTCTTCTTCCGCGGCTGGAGTTCGCTCGCGGCGGTGATCTCGGTCGCGACGGTGATCTCGTACCTGACGGGCCCGATCAGCCTGATGGCGCTGCGTCGCGCCGCGACCGACATCGAGCGTCCGCTGTCGATTCCGCTGATGAAGCTGATCGCTCCGTTCGCGTTCGTCTGCGCGTCGCTGATCCTGTACTGGGCGAAGTGGCCGCTGACGGGCGAGATCATCCTGCTGATGATCGTCGCGCTGCCGGTGTACTTCTACTTCCAGGCCAAGTCGGGCTGGACGGGCTGGGGCGCCGACCTGAAGGCCGCCTGGTGGCTGGTCGCGTATCTCCCGACGATGGCCGTGCTGTCGCTGATCGGCAGCAAGGAGTTCGGCGGTCACGGCGTGCTGCCGTACGGCTGGGACATGCTGGTCGTCGCGGGGATCGCGCTGGTGTTCTACTTCTGGGGCGTGAATACCGGCTACCGGACCAAGTATCTCGACGAGCGTGAATCGCACGACGAGATCCTCGAAGGGATCGGCGCCTGACGCGTGACCTGTCGCCGGATTCGGCGGTGGCAGCAAGCAGTGAAAAAAGCCCGCCCGAGCATCGCTCGGGCGGGCTTTTTGCTGGCTTCTCGCCGGCGCCGGCGGTTGTCGCGCGACGCTCAGGCGGCCGCGCTTGCGAACACGTAGTTCGTCATCGCGAGCACGCGCTGGTAGGTGCCGAGCGACTGGATGCCGAGCTGGTAGTCGTCGTCCGCCGCGCCGAGCGCCGCGAACACCGGCAGCAGGTGCTCGTCGGTCGGATGCATCAGCGCCGCGTGCGGCGCCTGTCGGCGGTAGTCGAGCAGCGCGTCGACGTCGCGCGCGGCCAGCTTCGCCTCGAACCAGTCGGTGAAGGCCGCGACGCGCGGGTCCGCATCCTCCGGCGCCGCGCCGAAATCGGCGGCGCGCAGGTTGTGCGTGATCTGGCCCGAGCCGATCACCATCACGCCGTCGTCGCGCAACGGGCGCAGCGCACGGCCGAGCGCGAAGTGATGGGCTGCGTCGGCGCGCGGCTGGATCGACAACTGCGCGACGGGCACGTCGGCTTCCGGGAACATCAGCAGCATCGGCACCCACGCACCGTGGTCGAGGCCGTGCTCGGTCGTGGCGGTCGCGATGCCGGCCGCGTTCAGCAATCCGGCCGCGCGCTCGGCGACGTCGGGCGCGCCGGGCGCCGGATAGCGAATGTCGTACAGCGCCTGCGGAAAGCCGTAGAAATCGTGGATCGTTTCCGGATGCGCGGCGATGCTGGCGACGGGCCGCTGCGTGCCCCAGTGGGCGGACAGCATCAGCACCGCGCGCGGGCGTGGCAGTTCGGCGCCGAGATGGGTGAAAGCGCCGGACGGCAGCGACGGGTCGATCGGCAGCGTCGGCGCGCCGTGGGACAGGTAGAGCGAAGGCAAGCGGTTCATGGTCGTGGCCTGCGAAAGGGATTTGCCTGTGACTATAGGCGTGCACCGTTCATTGATAAATTGGCGTTATGGAATTTGATTGACGCCTGTTTATTGATAATGAAGGCGGCGCTGCGCATCCCGCTGAAAATGGGGGGCGTATGATCGAAATCGAGTGGATCTGCGCGAAATCGGCGACGATGCGCGAAGAAGGGGGCGGCGTGGCGCTTATTGCGCGTGCCGGATACCGGCCCACGGCGTCGTGAGCGGCGCGCTGAGCGTGAACAGGTCGAGTACGCGCGTGACGGTCTGGTCGACGAGTTCCTCGATCGTCTTCGGCATCGCATAGAACGCGGGCAGCGGCGGGAAGACGATGCCGCCCATCTCGGTGACGGCCGTCATGTTGCGCAGATGCGCAAGGTTGAACGGCGTTTCGCGCACCATCAGCACGAGGCGGCGGCGTTCCTTCAGCGTGACGTCGGCCGCGCGCGTGATCAGGTTGTCGGACAGCCCGTGTGCGACGCTGGCGAGCGTCTTCATCGAGCAGGGCGCGATCACCATCCCGTCGGTCGCGAACGACCCGGATGCGATCGTCGCGCCGACGTCGCGCACCGAATGCACGACGTCCGCACGGCTTTCGACCTCGGCCTTCGGCAGCTTCAGCTCATGCTGGATGTTGAGCCAGCCGGCGTTCGAGATCAGCAGGTGCGTCTCGACGCCGCCCGCGGCGCGCAGCAGATCGAGCAGCCGTACGCCGTAGATCGCGCCGGTGGCGCCGGTGATCGCGACGATCAGCCGGCGTGGCGGCGCGCTGGGAAATGCCATTGGAGCTGCGTTACGCCGCGGCGAACAGTTGCTGCAGTTCGCCCGACTGGTACATCTCCATCATGATGTCCGAGCCGCCGACGAATTCGCCCTTCACGTAGAGCTGCGGGATGGTCGGCCAGTTCGAGAATTCCTTGATGCCCTGGCGAATCTCGTCGTCTTCGAGCACGTTGACCGTCTTGAACTGGTCGACGCCGCAGGCTTTCAGCACCTGCACGGCGCGGCCCGAGAAGCCGCACATCGGGAATTGCGCGTTGCCCTTCATGAAGAGCACGACCTGGTTTTCGTCGACGATTTGCTTGATACGTTGTTGGGTGTCCATGACTGACCTTGCGTTAGCGGGGCGTTAGATCGAAATGATAGCGGATTTCAACCGGGCGGGCCGGGCGTCAGCCCGGCAGGCGGCCGCCGGTGGTGCGTTCGATCGCGGCCAGGTCGGCCAGCGATTCGATCGCGACGAAGCCGTGCGATGCGAGCTCCGCGCGCACGGCTTCGGCCTGGTCGTAGCCATGCTCGATCCAGAGCGTGCCGCCCGGTTTCAGCCGGGCGCCGGCGCCGGCGACGATCGTGCGGATCGCGCTGAGGCCGTCGGCATCGTCGGTGAGCGCGCCGCGCGGCTCGAAACGCAGGTCGCCCTGCGCGAGGTGCGGATCGTGCTGCGCGATGTACGGCGGGTTGCTGACGATCGCGTCGAATGCGAGCGCCGGATCGAGCGCCGCGTACCAGTCGCTCTGCAGCCAGTGCAGCGGGCCGCCGGGGCGCTGCGCGTCGAGCAGCTTGTCCGCGTTGCGCTGCGCGATCGCGAGTGCGGCCGGCGAACGGTCGAGCGCCCACACGCGGGCATCGGGCCGCTCGGCGGCGATCGATACGGCGATCGCGCCGCTGCCGGTGCCGAGATCGAGCACGGCCGGATGCGGCAGTCCGTCGATCGCGTCGAGTGCGGCTTCGACGAGCAGTTCGGTTTCGGGGCGGGGGATCAACACGTCGGGCGTCACGTCGAACGGCCGGCCGAAGAATTCGCGCATCCCGACGAGCTGCGCGACGGGCTCGCCGGCCAGGCGGCGCGCTTCGAGCGCGCGATAGCGTTCGACCGCGGCGGCGTCGAGCGGCGCATCGCCGCGCGTGATCAGCTGGGTGCGGGTCCAGCCGAGGGCGTGCGCGAGCAGCACGCGCGCATCCACCGCGTCGAGCGGCGACGCGCGCAGCAGTGCGTCGGCGGTCAGGTCGGTCATCGCGGCCTCAGTCGGCGTCGCCGAGCGACGCGAGCAGTTCGGCCTGGTGCTCGCTGACGAGCACGCCGATCAGTTCGTCGAGGTCGCCGTCCATGATCGCCTCGAGCCGGTACAGCGTCAGGTTGATCCGGTGGTCGGTCATCCGGCCCTGCGGGAAGTTGTACGTGCGGATCCGTTCCGAGCGGTCGCCGGAGCCGATCAGGCTCTTGCGCGTCGCGGCTTCCTTCGCGTGCTGTTCGTGATACTGCTTGTCCTTGATGCGCGCGGCGAGCACCTTCAGCGCCCGATCCTTGTTCTTGTGCTGCGAACGGTCGTCCTGGCATTCGACGACGATCCCGGTCGGGATGTGCGTGACGCGTACCGCCGAATCGGTCTTGTTGATGTGCTGGCCGCCCGCGCCGGACGCGCGGAACGTGTCGATCCGCAGGTCGGCCGGATTGATCTCGACCTCGCCGATCTCGTCGGCTTCCGGCATCACCGCGACCGTGCATGCGGACGTATGAATGCGCCCCTGCGTCTCGGTCGCCGGCACACGCTGCACGCGATGGCCGCCCGATTCGAACTTCAGGCGCGAATACGCACCCTGGCCCGCGATTCGTACGATCACTTCCTTGTAGCCGCCGAGATCCGACGCGCTCTCCGACATCATTTCGACCTGCCAGCGCTGGCGTTCCGCGAAGCGCAGGTACATGCGCAGCAGGTCGCCCGCGAAGAGCGCCGATTCGTCCCCGCCGGTGCCCGCGCGGATTTCGAGGAAGATGTTGCGGTCGTCGTTCGGGTCCTTCGGCAGCAGCATCTTCTGCAGCTCGGTCTCGAGGCGGGCCATGCTCTCGCGGGCGCTGCGGATTTCGTCTTCCGCGAAGTCGCGCATCGTCAGGTCGCCGAGCAGTTCCTGCGCGGCCGTCTCGTCGCTGCGGGACTGGCACCACAGTGCGTACTGTTCGACCACCGGGCCGAGTTCCGCGTGCTCACGCGTCAGCTTGCGATACTGGTCGAGGTCGGCCGTGACGTTCTCGCGGCTCAACAGGTCGTTCAGTTCGGCCAGCCGTGTGGACAGCTGGTCGAGCTTGCGTTGCATGCTCGTCTTCATGGTGTGGAGCGGCGCTCCCGGGCAAGGGGTATTCGGAAAGGATAGGCCGGCGCGCGGCCGGCGGCAGGGCGACCGGCCGGCGCTAGTGGCCGGACTGGTCGTTGGAGCGCGGTGCGTGCTGGTAGAAGCCGCGCATCAGGTCGATCAGCGAATCGCGATCGGCGCCGTTCACGCGGTTGAGCGCGCTCGTCGGGCCGTGGATCAGCTTGTTGGTCAGTGCCTGCGACAGCGCTTCGAGCACGGCTGCCGGATCCTCGCCGCGCGCGAGCAGCTTGTGCGCCTTGTCGACCTCGGCCCGGCGCAGCGCATCGGCCTGCGTATGCATGTGACGGATCACCGGCACGACGCTGCGCGTGTCGAGCCATTGCATGAAGTTCTGCACGCGCGTCTCGATGATCGCCTCGGCCTGCGCGACCGCGGCCTGGCGCGATGCGTTGCCTTCGCGCACGATCGCGCCGAGATCGTCGACGGTGTAGAGGAACACGTCCTTCAGCTTGCCGACTTCGGGCTCGATGTCGCGCGGCACCGCGAGGTCGACCATGAAGATCGGCCGGTGGCGGCGCGCCTTCACCGCGCGCTCGACCGCGCCGAGGCCGATGATCGGCAGCGTCGACGCCGTGCACGACACGATGATGTCGAATTCGTGCATGCGCGTGGGCAGATCCGCGAGCGGCATCGCGCGGCCGTTGAAGCGCTCGGCGAGCCGCTGGCCGCGTTCGGCGGTGCGGTTCGCCACGACGAGCTCGCGCGGGCCTTGCGCGGCGAAGTGCGTCGCGCACAGCTCGATCATCTCGCCGGCGCCGATGAACAGCACGCGCTGGTCGGCCACTTTTTCGAAGATACGCTGGGCGAGGCGAACCGCGGCGGCGGCCATCGACACCGATTGCGTACCGATTTCGGTCGTACCGCGCACTTCCTTCGCGACCGCGAACGTGCGCTGGAACAACTGGTTCAGGTAGGTGCCGAGCGCGCCGGCTTCCGTCGCGGTGCGGACGGCATCCTTCATCTGGCCCAGAATCTGCGTTTCACCGAGCACCATCGAATCGAGGCCGGAGGCGACGCGAAATGCGTGCCGGACCGCTTCCGACTGCGGCAGCGCATAGACGTGCGGCGCGAGCTCGTCGACCGGAATCCGGTGATACTCCGACAGCCAGCGGACCGCGCCTTCGCGCGCCGCGCGATCGTCAGTCGCGCAATACAGTTCGGTGCGGTTGCAGGTGGAGAGGATCGCCGCTTCGGGCGTATTGGGCGCCTGGGGGCCGAGAAACACGTTCTTGAACGTAACGAGAGCCGGCTTGATTTGCTCGAGCGGAAACGCCACGCGTTCGCGCAGGGCGACAGGCGCAGTGTGGTGATTGATTCCGATCGTGAGGAGTTGCATATCGAGGGCTATCGTTTAGCCCCATATTATAGCGTTTCAGCGATTTCCTCACTCGCCGCATACCGGGCATCAGCGTCGCGAGGCCGGGAATTTGGGGGCTCGATCGGCACGCGATCGAGCTGATAGCCGTAGCCGTAGAGCGGCAGCAGCCGGTAGCCGCGCCGTGGAAGCAACTGCAGCTTGCTGCGCAGCCGGGACGCGTGGGTATCGAGCGTGCGCGACTTCATGTCGCGGCGGCGCGCCCACACCGTTTCGAGGATATGGGCGCGCGACACCGGCCGCGACAGGTTCGCGAACAGCAATTGCGCGAAGCGGAACTCCTTCGGCGTGAGCGAGACGATGGCGTCGCCGAAGCGCACGAGGCCATGCGTGGCATCGAACGCGTATTCGCCATACATTTCGCGCGAGCGGGCCGGCGGCCGGCGCACGCCGGCGCGCCGGCTCAGCGCGTTGACGCGGGCGAGCAACTCGGGCCCGCTCACGGGGCGCACGAGGCAATCGTCCGCACCCGCGTGCAGGCACGAGACGATTTCGCTTTCCCGCGGCAATTGCATCACGGCGATGGCCGGCAGCCCGGGCAGGATCGTTTGGGCGCGCGGAATGACTTCCTCGGCCGGCTGGTCGCCGGCCCAGTTGCCGGTGATCAGCATGTCGCAGGTATCGGTGGCGAGCCATTCGAAGAACGCCGTGCTGGACGCAAACGCGTGGCACACATGGCCGCCCGCGAAGAGCAGGCGGTTCAGGAGTGCGGCATGACGCGCCTCCGGATCGATCAGAGCGATTCGCATGAGAATTTCTTCAATACGGGAGCCGGTGCGCGCTTGCCATAACGTCGAGTCGGCCCCTACACTCGAACGTTCGCGGCACCCGGCTGGTCTCGGGTTCGATGGATGAATCGATGCTAGCCGCTGGCAACGTTCACGCCTATGGGACGAATCTGAATTTATAGAGGGCGTCGAATGAACTGGTTTGGAATCCTTGTCCTGGGAGCGGCCGTCGGGCTGCTCGGCCGGTGGCTGCATCCGATGCGGCGCACGGGCAGGCCGGCGTGGTGGGTCGCGGTGCTCGTCGGCATCGCAGGCGCGGCCGCCGCCCGCGTGGCCGGCAATCTCTCGGGACTGTTTTACGATGGCGAGACGCTCGAATGGCCGGTCTGCACCGGCGTCGCGTTGGTCGCCGTAGCCGTGACGGTCGCGCTGTCGGCCCGTCGCTGAATGCCCTCAGGTGAAATCATGAATGCCCGTCTCCCCGAAGTCTCGTCGGTGCCCGCCCGCCTTGCGCTGCTGCGCGGCGCCATGGCCCGCGAGGGTCTGGCCGCCTACCTCGTGCCGTCCGCCGATCCCCATTTGTCCGAGTACCTGCCCGAGCGCTGGCAGGCCCGCCGCTGGCTGTCCGGCTTCACGGGTTCGGTCGGCACGCTGGTCGTGACCGCGGATTTCGCGGGGCTGTGGGTCGACAGCCGCTACTGGGTGCAGGCCGACGCCGAGCTGGCCGGCACGGGCGTGCAACTGATGAAGATGACGGGCGGGCAGCAGAGCGCACCGCATGTCGACTGGCTCGCGCAGAACGTGGCGGCGGGCGCGACGGTCGGCGTCGACGGCGCCGTGCTCGGCGTCGCGGCCGCACGCGGGCTGACGGCCGCGCTGCGCGCGCGCGGCATCGCGCTGCGCACCGATCTCGACCTGCTCGACGCGATCTGGCCCGAACGGCCCGGGTTGCCGGCCGACGCCGTGTTCGAGCACGCGGGGCCGCAGGCCGACACGTCGCGCGCGAGCAAGCTGGCCGAGGTGCGCCGCGCGATGCACGCGCAGGGCGCGCAATGGCATTTCGTATCGACGCTGGACGACCTCGCATGGCTGTTCAACCTGCGCGGCGCCGACGTCAACTTCAACCCCGTATTCGTTGCGCACGCAATGATCGGCGCCGATCGCGCGACGCTGTTCATCGCCGACGGCAAGGTGTCGCCGGCGCTGGCCGCGTCGCTCGCGCAGGACGGTGTCGACGTCCGTGCGTACGACGCCGCGCGCGCGTCGCTCGCGGCGCTGCCCGACGGCGCGACGCTGCTGGTCGACCCGCGCCGCGTGACGTTCGGCACGCTCGAAGCCGTGCCGGCCGGCGTGAAGCTTGTCGAGGCCGTGAATCCGTCGACGTTCGCGAAGTCGCGCAAGACGTCCGCCGAGATCGAGCATGTGCGCGTGACGATGGAGCACGATGGCGCCGCGCTCGCGGAATTCTTCGCGTGGTTCGAGCAGGCCGTGAACCGCGAGACGATCACCGAGCTGACGATCGAGGCGCGCCTCACGGCCGCGCGCGCACGTCGCCCCGGCTACGTGTCGCCGAGCTTCGCGACGATCGCCGGCTTCAACGCGAACGGCGCGATGCCGCACTACCACGCGACGCCCGCGTCGCACGCGACAATCGCCGGCGACGGCCTGCTGCTGATCGATTCGGGGGGCCAATACGTCGGCGGTACGACCGACATCACGCGCGTCGTGCCGGTCGGCACCGTCAGCGATCTGCAGCGGCGCGATTTCACGATCGTGCTGAAAGCCATGATGGCGCTGTCGCGCGCACGCTTTCCGCGCGGCATCCGCTCGCCGATGCTCGATGCGATCGCGCGCGCGCCGATGTGGGCAGCCGGGCTCGACTACGGCCACGGCACGGGGCATGGCGTCGGCTACTTCCTGAACGTGCACGAAGGCCCGCAGGTGATCTCGCATTACGCGCCGGCCGAGCCGTACACGGCGATGGAAGAGGGCATGATCACGTCGATCGAGCCGGGCGTGTACCGCCCCGGCCAGTGGGGCGTGCGGATCGAGAACCTGGTCGTGAACCGCGCGGCCGGGCAGACCGAGTTCGGCGATTTCCTCGCGTTCGAGACGCTGACGCTGTGCCCGATCGACACCCGCTGCGTGCTGATCGAAATGTTGCACGACGACGAGCGCGCGTGGCTGAACACCTATCATGCGACGGTGCGCGAGCGCGTCGGCCGGCATCTGGACGGCGACGCCAAAGCGTGGCTCGACGCGCGCACGCAGCCGATCTGAAGCAGCACCTGGAAGCGGCCGGGCGCCGGCCGGACAACAACAGCGAGGGCAACCGATGGCGGACACAGCAGTGATCGTGATCGACATGCAGCGCGGGCTGGTGGAGCGGGCGCAGCCCGCTTACCGCCTCGACGCGGTCGTGTCGGGTATCAACCGGCTGACGGCGGCGGCGCGCGCGGCGAGCGCGCCCGTGTGCTTCGTGCAGCACGACGGCGATGCGGACGACAACATCGTACCCGGCACGCCGGGCTGGGAACTGCAGGCGGGGCTCGTCGTCGGGAACGACGACTGGCGCGTGCGCAAGCAGGTGAGCGACTCGTTTCACGACACGCCGCTCGCGGCGCAGCTCGACCGCCACGGCATCCGTTCGGTGTTGATCTGCGGCTATGCGACCGAGTTCTGCGTCGATTCGGCCGCACGCCGCGCGGCGCTGCTCGGCTACCGGACGACCGTCGTGTCCGACCTGCACACGACGAACGAGCGCACCCACCTGTCGGCCGCGCAGATCGTCGCGCACCACCATTTCATCTGGCAGAACAACTCGCTGTCGGGCAACCCGGTGACGCCGCGCGCGCTCGCGGAAGTCCTTGCGACGGAGTTCGCATGACGATCAAGGCCGTGGTGTTCGATTTCGGCGGCGTGCTGATCGACTGGAGTCCCGAGTACCTTTACCGGGAATTGATCCCCGACGACACCGAACGTCGCTGGTTTCTCACGCACGTCTGCGCGATGGACTGGGTGATTCGCCAGGACGGCGGGCAGACGATCGAGGAAGGCACGGCCGAACTCGTCGCGAAGTATCCCGGGCACGAGGCGTTGATTCGCGCGTTCTATGCCCGCTGGCAGGAGATGATCGGCGGGGTGCTCGACGAAGGCGCGGCGCTGGTCGATCGGCTCGATGCGCAAGGGATGCCGCTGTTCGGGCTGACGAACTGGTCCGCGCAAACCTTTCCGTATGCATGGGACAACTTCCCGGTGCTGCGGCGGTTCAGGGACATCGTCGTGTCGGGGCGCGTGAAGCTCGTGAAGCCCGATCCGGCGATCTACCGCGAGATGCACGCGCGGATCGATCCGCACTTGCCGGGCATTGCGCCTCACGAACTCGTGTTCATCGACGACAACGCGAAGAACGCCGCGGCCGCGACGGCGCTCGGCTGGCACGGCATTCATCACACGAGCGCGGCGGCGACCGAGGCGCGGCTGCGCGAACTGGGCGCGCTCGCCTAGGCGTGCAGGCGGCGCCTGAATGAAAAAAGCGGGCCGAGGCCCGCTTTTTTGTCGTGCCGCTTCCTGACCGAAGCGGCATGTCCCGGCGTCCGGCCCCGCGTGGCGGCGGCGCCGGGTGCCTGCGCCGCTCAGCGGCTGATCGGCTTGTAGCGCAGCCGCTTCGGCTTCGCGGCTTCTTCGCCGAGGCGCGCGCGCTTGTCGGCTTCGTACTCCTGGTAGTTGCCGTCGAAGAACGTGACCTGCGAATCGCCTTCGAACGCGAGGATGTGCGTCGCGATCCGGTCGAGGAACCAGCGATCGTGCGAAATCACCATCACCGAGCCCGCGAATTCGAGCAGCGCGTCTTCCAGCGCGCGCAGCGTTTCGACGTCGAGGTCGTTCGACGGTTCGTCGAGCAGCAGCACGTTGCCGCCGGAGATCAGCGTTTTCGCGAGGTGCAGGCGGCCGCGTTCACCGCCCGACAGGTTGCCGACGATCTTCTGCTGGTCGCCGCCCTTGAAGTTGAAGCGGCCGATGTACGCGCGCGACGGCGTTTCGTACTTGCCCACCGTCAGCACGTCGGCGCCACCCGAGATCTCCTCGAACACTGTCTTCGCGCCGTCGAGCGCATCGCGGCTCTGGTCGACGTATGCGAGCTTCACGGTCGGCCCCATCACGACTTCGCCCGAATCCGGCTGCTCCTTGCCCGTCAGCATGCGGAACAGCGTCGACTTGCCGGCGCCGTTCGGGCCGATGATGCCGACGATCGCGCCGGCCGGAATCTTCAGGTTCAGGTTGTCGATCAGCAGGCGATCGCCGAATGCCTTGCTGACGTTCTTGAACTCGATCACTTCATTGCCGAGGCGGTCGCCGACCGGAATGAAGATTTCCTGCGTCTCGTTGCGCTTCTGGTATTCCTGGCTGTTCAGCTCCTCGAAGCGGGCGATACGCGCCTTCGACTTCGCCTGGCGGCCCTTCGGGTTCTGGCGCACCCACTCCAGTTCCTTCTTGATCGCCTTCTGGCGTGCCGATTCCGACGCCTCTTCCTGCTTCAGGCGCTCTTCCTTCTGGTCGAGCCAGCTGCTGTAGTTGCCCTTCCACGGAATGCCGTGGCCGCGGTCGAGTTCGAGAATCCATTCGGCCGCGTTGTCGAGGAAGTAGCGATCGTGGGTGACCGCGACGACGGTGCCCGGGAAGCGCACCAGGAACTGCTCGAGCCAGTCGACCGATTCGGCGTCGAGGTGGTTGGTCGGTTCGTCGAGCAGCAGCATGTCGGGCTTTTCGAGCAGCAGCTTGCACAGCGCGACGCGGCGCTTTTCACCGCCCGACAGATGCTCGATCTTCGCGTCCCACGACGGCAGGCGCAGTGCGTCGGCGGCCACTTCGAGCTGCTGCTCGGGGCTGCCGCCGTCGCTCGACGCGAGGATTGCCTCGTATTTCGCCTGCTCGGCCGCGAGCGCGTCGAAGTCGGCGTCCGGTTCCGCGTACGCCGCGTAGATTTCCTCGAGCTTCTTGTTGGCCTGGAACAGATCGCCGAGACCTTCCTCGACGGCTTCGCGCACCGTCTTCGTCGGGTCGAGCTGCGGCTCCTGCGGCAGGTAGCCGATGTTCAGGTTCGGCATCGGCGTCGCTTCGCCTTCGATGTCCTTGTCGACGCCCGCCATGATGCGGATCAGCGTCGACTTGCCCGAGCCGTTCAGGCCGAGCACGCCGATCTTCGCGCCGGGAAAGAACGACAGCGAGATGTCCTTCAGGATCTGGCGCTTGGGCGGCACGATCTTGCCGACCCGGTTCATCGTGAAAACGTATTGGGCCATTTGGGTGTGAAAGTCAGAAGTGGTTGAGACCGCCGCGCAGCGCGCGGGCGTGGCGGCGTCGGGTGATTCGGTACGGAGCGTGCCGTGCGCGGCGCGGCGGCGCCGCCGCATGCCGGCGGCGCGAGCGGCTATTGTACTTCGCCGCCGCCTGCCGCTGGCGCGCGGCGGGCATTCGGGCGCGCCGCGTTCACAGCCATGCGGCGACGCCGCCGTGCCCCGAGCACGTGCCGCGCCGGTGGCGGCTGAAGCTGTACGTGCCGTCGCGACAGCGCGCGCTCGCGCCGTCGGGCACACGGCCCGATTTCGAATGCGCGGGCGCATGCACGGGGTCGCCGTCGCGGTTGCGATACGTATCGTGTCGATCCAGGTCGGTTTCGCTGCCGTAGCCGGACGGCGCACGGTAGGCATGCGCGGGAGGCGACAGCGCGGCGCAGGCGACGACGAGCGCGGCGGACAGGGTCGCGATGCGCGTCGCACGGCGGAGCAGGGCGGGCATGGTCTTGCTCGGTCCTCGGTCTGTTGTTGTCGGTGCCGGGCCGCATGTTAGCCGATCGGCCGGTGGCGTGCGCCGCGCGGCGACGTTACGCCGCGCCGGACATCGACGCCGCGCCGTCGGCCTGCGCGGCGTCGAGGATCCAGCGGCGGAACGCGGCGACCTTCGGCCGTTCCGCGTGATGCGGCGGATAGACGAGGTAGTACGCGAAATCGTCGAGCCACGCGACGTCGGCGAGCTGCACCAGCCGACCGCTCGCCAGTTCGCCGCGCACCATCGCGGCCGGCAGCAGTCCGGCGCCCTGGCCGGCGGCGATCGCCTGCAGCAACAGGCCCGAGTCGTCGAACGCGGGCCCGCGCGGCGGGCCGAAATCGTCGATCCGCTGCGCGCCGAACCAGATGTGCCAGCCCTTGCGCTCGGCGTCGTGCAACTGCGGCCAGCCGACCAGATCGGCGGGCGTCGCCGGCATGCCGAGCCGCGCGACGAGTGCGGGCGACGCGAGCGCGACGATCTCCACCGTCAGCAGCCGTTCGCTGCACAGCCCGATGTAGCGGCCGAGGCCGTGACGGATCGCGACATCGACGCCGTCGCGCGAGAAATCCGCAAGCGCGTGACTCGTGACGACCTGCAGGTCGACGTCCGGGCACGCCTGCCGGAACAGCGCGAGGCGCGGTACGAGCCACCCGGATGCAAAGAACGGCGTGACGCTCACCGTCAGCACGCCGCTGTCAGCTGCGCCCGACACGCGCTGCGACGCATCGGCGATCTGCCGGAACGCGTTGCGCACCGGCGGCAGGTAGTCGCGGCCGGCGGCCGTGAGCAGGATGCCGCGGTTCACGCGGGCGAACAGCTGCACGCCGAGATGCGTCTCGAGCGTGCGGATCATCTGGCTCACCGCGCCGGGCGTGACCGACAGCTCCTCGGCGGCGGCCTTCACCGACAGGTGGCGGGCGGCCGCTTCGAAGGCGCGCAACGCGTTGAGCGGCGGCAGGCGGGAACGATTCATTCAGTTTTTCTAAAGCGAAAGTCCGACGAAATATCGTTTGAGACGATGCGTATGCGCGAGTACCGTTGACGAATCGTATCGCAGGCTTCGCGGCTGCGTCGGGCGGCCGAGATGCGATCAACATAGTTCAACTATATCCATGAGGCAATCCGGACGCCGCCCGGCGGCCGGTGGGACCTGAGAGGAGCACCGTCATGAACCGCCCGGGCGCATCGCGCCTCTTTTACGGTTGGTACGTGGTTGCGGCCGCGTTCGCCGTCACGTTCGTCGGATTCGGCAGCGCATACACGTTCAGCGCGTTCGTCGAGTCGCTGCAGCGGGATTTCTCCGCGTCGCGCGGGCAGATCTCGCTCGTGTTTTCGCTCGCCGGCTTCCTGTATTTCGGCTTCGGGATCGTCAGCGGGCCGCTTGCCGATCGTTTCGGCTCGCGGCGCCTTGCCGTGGCCGGCATGCTGCTGACGGCGGCCGGGCTCGCGGCCGCCGGCGCCGCGCACACGCTGCTGCAGGTCTATGTCGCGTACGGTCTTGGCGTCGGTCTCGGCGTCGGCTGCGCGTACGTGCCGGCCGTCGGCGCCGTGCAGCGCTGGTTCGTGCGCCGGCGCGGCTTCGCGTCGGGGCTCGCGGTCGCCGGGATCGGCGTCGGCACGCTGGTGATGCCGCCGCTCGCGTCCGCGCTGATCGCGCATGTCGGCTGGCGCGGCGCCTATTTCACGCTGGCCGTGATCGCGGTCGCGATCGGCGCGGGCATGTCGCTGCTGATCGAGAACGATCCGCGCGGGCGCGGGCTGTTGCCGGACGGAGCGTCGGCGCACGCGCCCGGCGACGGCCGCGCGGCGAGTGCCGCCGGGCGCGACGGAGAGGCTTCGCCGTCCGGTGCGGCGGCGCGCGCGTCGGTTGCCGGGTCGGTGCCGGCTGGCGCGACGGTGCGCGAAGCGGTCGCGTCGCGTCCGTTCGCGAGCCTCTATGCCGCATGCCTGATGTGCTCGTTCGGCGTGTTCGTCCCGTTCGTGCATCTCGTGCCGTACGCGCTCGATCATGGCGTCGCGTCGTCGTCGGCCGTGCTGCTGCTCGGCGCGATCGGCGTCGGCAGCACGGCCGGACGCTTCTTCCTCGGCGGCCTTGCCGACCGCTTCGGCCGCCGCACGTCGCTGCTCGCGATGTTCGCGGGCATGGCCGTTGCGCTCCTCGGATGGGCGGGCGCCGGCACCGTCACGACGCTTGCCGCGTTCGCGCTCGTGTTCGGCGTGTTCTACGGCGGGTGGGTCGCCGTGCTGCCGGCGGTCGTGATGGACTACTTCGGCGGTCGCAACGTGAGCGGGATCATCGGCGTGCTTTATACGAGCGTCGCGTTCGGCACGCTGATCGGGCCGACCGCGGCCGGCTTCATCTACGATGCGGGCGGCGGCTATCTCGTGCCGATCCTGGCCAGTGCCGCCGCGAATGCGATCGCATTCGCGATCGTCGCGACGACGGGACGCGCGTCGACGGCCGCACGCACGGCGCGCGGATAGGCGTGAGTCGCCCGGCGCGCGTTGCGACGGATTCCGGCCCGCGGCCGGATCGTGACTGGCCGGCGGTCGGTCGGGAGGCGCCATGACGTTCGACGAAGTCCGGCAGATCGCACTGGCGTGGCGCGGCGTCGAGGAGGGCACGTCGTACGGCACGCCCGCACTCAAGGTGAGGGGCAAGATGCTCGCGCGGCTGCGGGAAGACGGCGACACGCTCGTCGTGAAGGGTGTCGGCCCCGACGAGCGCGCGTGGCTGATCGAATCGGAACCCGACGTGTATTACGTGACGGATCACTACGTCGGCTGGCCGATCGTGCTGGTGCGGCTGTCGGCCGCCCGTCCGGACGCCGTGAAAAACCTGCTGCTGCGAGAATGGCTGGCCGTCGTCCCTGCCAGGTGGCGCGACGAGATGGCGCGCGGCGCGAACTGACGCGCCGCTCGCGGCTCGCCATCCGGTGTCGCCGGATGCGCGACGCGCGGTTCCCGGATTGGCGAGAACGGGTGCAAGTGTTGCATCGATCGATGTCGATGCAACAAGTGGTTCCATCGAAATTCTTCAATTGGTTCTTAGTGAAGAACCGTTTGATGCTTACACTCCTTCGCTTCGAAGGCGACTGACGAAAGCCGACGGAAAGGGCGCACGCGATGCGCCGGTGCAGCGCGCACCGCATCGCAGCCGCAGCTTCGCAGACTGCATGGCGCCCCCTTCCGGAACGGCCCCCGATCCGGCGCCGCGCCTGCCTCCCGTGCAGGCGCCGCATCCGGCCCGGTTCAAGAACCACAATTCCCGCGCCGCCTTCACGCGATACCCGGCCATACCGGAACCGTTTTTTGGAGAGAGACAGATGAGTGGAAGCAACACAGGCCTCGGTACGGGCCTGAAGCAGCGTCACGTGACGATGATGTCGATTGCCGGCGTGATCGGCGCGGGCCTGTTCGTCGGCTCCGGCCACGCAATCGCGGAAGCCGGCCCGGCATCGATCCTCGCGTATGCGATCGCGGGCGTGCTGGTCGTGCTGGTGATGCGCATGCTCGGCGAGATGGCCGTCGCGCATCCGGACAGCGGTTCGTTCTCCACCTATGCCGATCGCGCGATCGGCCATTGGGCCGGTTTCTCGATCGGCTGGCTGTACTGGTGGTTCTGGGTGCTCGTGATCCCGATCGAGGCGACCGCCGCCGCGACCATCCTCAATGCGTGGTTTCCCGGCGTCGCGACGTGGGCCTTCGCGCTCGGCATCACGCTCGTGCTGACGGTGACCAACCTCTTCTCGGTCAAGAACTACGGCGAATTCGAATTCTGGTTCGCGCTGATCAAGGTCGTCGCGATCGTCGTGTTCCTGTGCATCGGCGGCGCGGCGATCGTCGGCATCGTTCCTGCCCCCGCCGTGTCGGGCGTATCGAATCTGTTCGTGCATGACGGCTTCATGCCGCACGGCGCCGGCGCGGTGCTCGCGGCGATGCTGACGACGATGTTCTCGTTTCTCGGCACCGAAATCGTGACGATCGCGGCCGCCGAATCGGACAATCCGCAACGCCAGATCGTGCGTGCGACCAATTCGGTGATCTGGCGCATCACGCTGTTCTATCTCGGCTCGATCCTCGTCGTCGCGGCCATCGTGCCGTGGAACGACCCGCTGCTGCCGAAGCACGGCTCGTATCAGCGCGCGATGGAGCTGATCGGCGTTCCGAACGCGAAGGCGATCATCGACGTGATCGTGCTGGTATCGGTCGCGAGTTGCCTGAATTCGGCGCTGTACACCGCGTCGCGGATGCTGTTCTCGCTGTCCAGGCGCCAGGACGCGCCCGCGTTCCTGCGTCGCACCGATTCGACCGGCACGCCGCGCGCGGCCGTGCTCGCCTCGACCGCGTTCGGCTTCCTGACCGTGATCGCGAACTACCTGATGCCGGAGCAGGTGTTCGGCTTCCTGCTCGCGACGTCGGGCGCGATCGCACTGCTCGTGTATCTCGTGATCGCGATCTCGCAACTGCGGATGCGCAAGACGCTCGAAGCGGGCGGCGCGGACCTGACGCTGCGGATGTGGCTGTTCCCGTGGCTCACGTGGGCCGTGATCCTGTTCATCTGCGGCACGCTGACCGTGATGCTCGTGAGCGAGGATCACCGGATGGAAGTGGGGGCGACGGCCGTGTTGGCGCTGATCGTGCTGCTGGCGTCGTGGCTGAACAAGCGTGGTCGCGATGCGCAGGCGAGTGAAGGGCGGCGCGTGTCGGCAACGTGATGGCCTGATGCTGCGACGGCGGGCCCGGGCGTCTGCCGTCGGCCGGCGGGGAGCGCCCTGCCAGGATGGATCGCCCGAGCGGCTTCGGGCACTGCATCCGGGAGGGTGGCCGGCAGCGCGTGAGGTTCCGGCACGGGCCGGAATCGTCTACCGTTGTTCCCGTGAGGCGCCGCGAACGTTTCGGGATGTGCGATCGAGCGTGTTCCAGCCCAACAGCACCAGAGCAAGGCTCGTCGCTGCCATGAGTGCGCCTGCGACGGGCACCGACGCGTAGCCGAGACCGTGACCGACGACCGCGCCGCCGAGGCCCGCGCCAAACGCGTTACCGAGATTGAATGCGCCGGCGTTGATCGACGAGGCCAGGCCGGGCGCTTCGGCCGCCATCTGCATCACCCGCGTCTGCATCGGCGGCACGATCGCGAAGCTCGCGATGCCGAACAGCAGGAACCCGGCGATCGCGCCGGCATGGCTCGTCAGCAGCAGCGGCATCGTCGCCAGGATCAGCGTGAGCGCCAGGAGGATGATGCGTGTGGCGCCGACGAGCGTGCGGTCCGCCATGCGTCCGCCGATGACGTTGCCTGCGGTGAAGCCGACGCCGACCACCACGAGCGTGAGCACGACGAAGTCCGGGGACGCCGCCGTCTGGTGTTCCAGCACCGGCGCCATATACGTATAGAGCGTAAACATCGCGGCCGAACCGATCGCCGACGTGGCGATCGTGACGAGCACGGGCGGTTGGGTCAGCACATGCAGCTCTTGCCGTACGTTCGGCGTCTTGCCGGTCTCACCCTCGGGCAACGCCAGCCGCAGCGCCGCCATCGCGAAGACGCCCAGCCCGGCCATGCCGGCGAATGCCGAGCGCCAGTCGACGGCTTGCGCTATCCAGGCGGCCACGGGCACGCCGCCGATGTTGGCGACGGTGAGTCCCGTGAACATCGCCGCAACGGCCCGCGCCTTTCGCCCGTCCGGCGCCACGCTCGCCGCGACGATCGACCCGAGCCCGATAAAGGCGCCGTGATTGAAACTCGTCACGACGCGTGCGACCAGCAACGTCGCGTAGTTCGGCGATAGCGCGGACAGCAGGTTGCCGAGCGTGAACAGTCCCATTGCCAGGATCAAGGCGCTGCGCATGCGCAGGCGGACCAGCGCCAGCGTCATGAGCGGTGCGCTGATCGTGACGCCGATCGCATAGGCGCTCACGATTTGCCCGGCTTCAGGAATCGAGACGCCCACCCCCCGTGCGATATCCGGCAGAAACCCCATCGGCCCGAACTCGGTGGAGCCTATGGCGAACGTGCCGATGGCGAGCGCGAGCAGCGGCCAGTTGACGAGCGAGGCGAGCTTCTCGTGTACCTGCGAATTCACGGTGGTCGAGTCCATCGGTTGGGTCATCCTCGTCGACCGGAGGGCCGATCGGGTTGCCTGCATGCGAGGCGGGACGCCAGTGTGAAATTGTTCCCCTGCGTGGACAAGGCGCTGAAAACGAATATATTGTTCCCATGTGCGAACGTTCCCAGATTACCGATCTCAACCAGTTGCGCGTGTTCGCGGAGGTCGCCCGGACTTCCAGCATCACGGCCGCCGCGCGCCGGCTGGACAAGCCGAAGTCGACGGTCAGCCGCGACGTCGCCAGGCTGGAGCAAAGCCTCGGAACCGTGCTGCTGTCGCGCAACGGACGGCGCCTGGTGCTTACCGAGGCGGGCGAGCTTTTCGCGGAACACGCGGGCCGCATACTGGCGGGAGTCGAGGAGGCGACGGACGCCGTCGCGGCAACGGTTCCCGTTGCGCGCGGCGTCGTCACGGTACAGGCGACCTACTGGCTGGGCCATGCATTGCTCGTGCCGCACCTGGCGTCGTTCATGGACCGCTTCCCGCAGATGAACGTCGATCTCGAGCTGAAGGACTTCGCCAATCTTTCGACCCATGACTGGGATGTCCAGCTCACGGCGGGGGCGCTGGCCGATTCGAGCCACGTGGCGCGACGCATCACCGCGATAACGCTGCGCCTTTACGCCAGCGCCGGGTACGTGTCTCGCCGAGGCGTGCCGACGAAGCTAGGCGATCTCGAGCGGCACGTGATCGTCGACAAGCACTGGACCAACGGAACCTCGCCCTGGCCCGGCGGAGCGGGCACTCGACCGGCGGCCATCAAGCCCAGGCTGGTGGTGAACGACATGATCGCGATCGCCGAAGCGATCCGCGAGGGCGCGGGCATTGGCTGGATGCCGTCGTTTCTTGCCGAACGAACGCCGCAAGCGGAAGCGCTTGTGCCTGTGCTGCCCGATCTGAAGCCGGCCTCGATGCCGGTATTCGCGGTCTTTCCGCGCCGCCGCTCCGCAAGCCCGAAGGTACGGGCGTTCGTCGATTTTCTGGTTGAAGCCTTCGCGGAATGAGGCCTGGACCCGTGCCCGAGCGCGCCGCTATCGCCGGGCGAGCGGCCGCGCTGTGGTCGTGCGGACGGTACGGGCATCCCGACGGCTTTCGCATGGGCCAGCCATCGCCCGGCGGCATCCGGGCGGGTGCCGGACTCATTGGCCCGGAGCGGGGCGCGACGATTCCTCGTTTTGCCCACCCGCGCGGTTCGTGGCCCGGGTCGCTCAGGTCGGCGGATGCGGCTGCACAATAAAAAAAGCCCGCGGAACGCGGGCTTGGCAAGCATCCGGAGGGATCGTGGCGATCCCGGGCGGGATGGCGCTCAGACGTTGAACAGGAAGTTCATCACGTCGCCGTCATGCACGACATATTCCTTGCCTTCCGCGCGCATCTTGCCGGCTTCCTTCGCACCTTGCTCGCCCTTGTACGTGACGTAGTCGTCGAACGCGATCGTCTGCGCGCGGATGAAGCCGCGCTCGAAGTCGGTGTGGATCACGCCGGCCGCTTGCGGTGCCGTGTCGCCGATATGGATCGTCCACGCGCGCACTTCCTTCACGCCCGCGGTGAAATAGGTTTGCAGGCCGAGCAGCTTGAAGCCCGCGCGGATCACGCGGTCGAGGCCCGGCTCCGCCATGCCCATGTCGGCGAGGAACGCTTCCTTGTCGGCATCGTCCAGATCGGCGATTTCCGCCTCGATCGCCGCGCACACGGCGACCACCGGCGCGTTCTCGCTTTCCGCGTACTTGCGGACCGCGTCGAGGTGCGGGTTGTTCTCGAAACCGTCGTCCTTCACGTTGGCCACGTACATGGCCGGCTTCGCGGTGATCAGGCAGAACGGCTTGAGCAGCGCCTCTTCGTCGTCCGACAGCGCGAGGCCGCGCACGGCCTTGCCCTGGTCGAGCTGCGCGCGCACCTTGTCGAGCACCGCGACGAGCTTCGCCGCTTCCTTGTCGTTGCCCGACTTCGCAGCCTTCGAATAGCGCGTGAGCGCCTTCTCGACGGTGCCGAGGTCGGCGAGCGCGAGTTCGGTGTTGATCACTTCGATGTCGTCGATCGGGCTGACCTTGCCGGCGACGTGAATGACGTTCTCGTCCTCGAAGCAGCGCACGACGTGCGTGATCGCATCGGTTTCGCGGATGTTCGCGAGGAACTGGTTGCCGAGGCCTTCACCCTTGCTCGCGCCCGCGACGAGGCCCGCGATGTCGACGAATTCGACGACGGCCGGCACGACGCGCTCCGGCTTGACGATCTCGGAGAGCGCCTTCAGGCGCGTATCGGGCACTTCGACGATGCCGACGTTCGGCTCGATCGTGCAGAACGGGTAGTTCTCGGCGGCGATGCCGGCCTTGGTCAGCGCATTGAACAGGGTGGACTTGCCGACGTTGGGCAAGCCGACGATGCCGCATTTGAGACTCATGGAATCCTTCGGACGGGTAAGGCGGCGCGGCCGGACAGGGCACGGCGGCGCGGGAAAAAAGGGCGGCCGGCGCGTGGAGCGCGGCGAGCCGACGGTCAAAGACGCTATTGTACCGTGCCGACGCCCCTGATTCCGGGCTGGCGCAGAACGGCCGATGCGGCGGGCCGTCGCGCCGCGCCGGCCGGATGCGAATCTGCTGATTTCCCGCAAAGTCCGGCCGCGTAAGGGTTTGGCCCCGCGGCTATAATGCCCGCCATGACTGCCCACCACACCTTCGACGTCGCCGTGGTCGGCGGCGGGCTCGTCGGCAAGACCGCCGCGCTCGCGCTGACCCAGTCCGGCTACAAGACAGCCTTGCTCGCCCAGCCGGCCACGCCGCGCCCCGCGGATCTCGCGTTCGATACGCGCGTCTACGCGCTGTCCTCCAGCTCGCAGGCGTTGCTCGAACGGCTGCGGGTCTGGCAGGCGCTCGACCACGGCCGGCTCGCGCCGGTCTACGACATGCGCGTGTACGGCGATGCGCACGCCGAACTGCATTTCTCCGCCTACCAGGCTTCGGTGCCGCAACTTGCGTGGATCGTCGAATCGTCGCTGGTCGAGGCGTCGCTCGACATTGCGCTGCGGTTCCAGCCGAACCTCACGTGGTTCGATGCGCGTGCGCAGGGTTTCGACGTGCGCGACGATGCGGCCGTGCTGACGCTGTCGTCCGGGCAGGTGCTCGAGGCCGACCTCGTCGTCGGTGCCGACGGCGCGCATTCGTGGGTACGTTCCCAAATCGGGGCCAGGGTCGAACGGCGCGATTACCGGCAGACGGGCGTCGTCGCGAACTTCAAGGCCTCGCTGCCGCACCGCGAGACGGCCTGGCAGTGGTTCCACGAAGGCGAGATCGTCGCGCTGCTGCCGCTGCCGGACGGCCACGTGTCGCTCGTCTGGTCCGCGCACACCGCGCATGCGGATGAATTGCTCGCACTCGATCCGGCGCAGCTCGCGGCCGAGGTCGAGCGCGTATCGCATGGCCAGGTCGGCTCGCTCGAATGCGTGACGCCGGCTGCCGGCTTCCCGCTGGCGCTGCAGACGGTCGACAAGCTGATCGCGCCGCGCGTTGCGCTCGTCGGCGACGCCGCGCACCTGATCCACCCGCTCGCGGGGCAGGGGATGAACCTCGGGTTGCGCGACGTCGCGGCGCTCGCCGACGCGATCGCGGGCAAGGAGAGCTTCCGCAACCTCGGCGATACGGTGCTGCTGCGCCGCTACGAGCGTTCGCGCCGCGAGGACATCCGCGCGCTGATGGTCGCGACCGACGGGCTGCAGCGGCTGTTCGCGGTGCCGGGCCCGCTCGCGAAGGCAGTGCGCAATGCGGGCATGGCGTTCGTCGGCGCGCAGCCGCTCGTGAAGCGCTGGCTCGTGTCGGCCGCGCTCGGCTGATCGAACCTTCGGCGGCTTCACCGGTCGGACACGGTTCCGTTACGGCGTACACTGTGCCGTGCACACCGATTGAGCTGAAGGAAGATTTCGATGAAAAAAACGATCCGCATCGCGTCGCTGGCGCTGGCCGTCACGATGGCGACGCTCGGCTGTACCGCGCAGGCAGACCAGACCACCGACAAGCTGAAAGCCACGCTCCAGGCCCGTCTCGGCAATGACGCGCCGATCAAGAGCGTGTCGAAATCGCCGGTCGCGGGCCTTTACGAGGTGAACCTCGGCACGCAGATCATCTATAGCGACGCAGCGGGCGACTACGTGCTGCTCGGCGATCTCGTCGAAACCAAGACGCACAAGAACCTGACCGACGCACGCCTGTCCGAAATCAACAAGATCGACTTCGCGAGCCTGCCGTTCGCGAATGCGATCAAGGTCGTGAAGGGCAACGGGGCCCGCAAGATCGCGGTGTTCTCCGATCCGAACTGCCCGTACTGCAAGCGGCTCGAGACGACGCTGCAGTCGGTCGACAACGTGACCGTCTACACGTTCCTGTACCCGGTGCTGTCGCCGGATTCGACCGCGAAGTCGAAGGCGATCTGGTGCGCGACCGACCGCGCGAAGACGTGGCAGAGCTGGATGCTCGACCACCGCGCACCGTCCGGCGCGGGCTCGTGCGATACCACCGCGCTCGACAAGAACCTCGCGCTCGGCCGCGGGATGAACGTCACGGGCACGCCGACGATCTTCCTGCCGGACGGCCGTCGCCTGCCGGGCGCCGTGTCGGCGGACCAGCTCAACCAGGCGCTCGCCTCGAGCAAGTAACCGACCGATCCGCCGGGCCGCACGGCCCGGCCAGCGAGGGGCGCCCGCACGATCTGCCGGCGCCTCTCTTCGTTTCCGCCGCCGTATTCGACCGATTGCCACGATGACCCAGCCGATCCGCTATTCGATTGTCCCGAAAGATCTTGCCGCCCACCTGTTCGAAGTGTCGGTCACGGTTGCCGATCCCGATCCCGAAGGCCAGCGCTTTTCGCTGCCGGCATGGATCCCGGGCAGCTACCTCGTACGCGAGTTCGCGCGCAACATCGTGACGCTCGGCGCATACAACGACGCGGGCCGCAAGGTGCGGATCGCGAAGACCGACAAGCACACATGGCAGGCCGCGCCCGTGAACGGCGCGCTGACGCTGCGCTACGACGTCTACGCGTGGGACCTGTCGGTGCGTTCCGCCTATCTCGACGAATCGGGCGGTTTCTTCAACGCGACGGCCGTGTTCCTGAGCGTCGCCGGCCGCGAGGATGCGCCGTGCGAGGTCGATATCGCCAAACCGGCCGGCGCGGCGTTCCGCGCGTGGCGCGTCGCCACCGCGCTGCCCGAGGCGCGCGGCACGAAGCGCTACGGGTTCGGCGCGTATCGCGCGTCGAACTACGACGAGCTGTCCGACCATCCGGTGACGATCGGCGAATTCGCGCTCGCGACGTTCGACGCGCATGGCGTGCCGCACGACATCGTGATCGCGGGACGCGTGACGCAGCTCGACATGGAGCGCCTGCGCACCGACCTGAAGCGCGTGTGCGAAGCGCAGATCGCGCTGTTCGAGCCGAAATCGAAGCAGGCGCCGATGGACCGCTACGTGTTCATGACGCTTGCGGTGAGCGACGGCTACGGCGGCCTCGAGCATCGCGCGTCGACCGCGCTGATCTGCAATCGTACCGACCTGCCGGCGAAGGGGCGGCCCGAGACGACGGAAGGCTATCGCACCTATCTCGGCCTCTGCAGCCACGAGTACTTCCATACGTGGAACGTGAAGCGCATCAAGCCGGCGGCGTTCGTGCCGTACGACCTGTCGCGCGAGAACTATACGTCGCTGCTGTGGCTGTTCGAAGGTTTCACGTCGTATTACGACGACCTGATGCTGGTGCGCAGCGGGCTGATGTCGCAGGACGAATATTTCGCGGCGCTCGGCCGCACGATCGGCGGCGTCCTGCGCGGCACGGGCCGGCTCAGGCAAAGCGTCGCGGAAAGCTCGTTCGACGCGTGGATCAAGTACTACCGCCAGGACGAGAACGCAACCAACGCGATCGTCAGCTACTACACGAAGGGTTCGCTCGTCGCGCTCGCGTTCGATCTCGCGATCCGCGCGCAGACGCGCAACCGGAAGTCGCTCGACGACGTGATGCGCCTGCTGTGGCAACGCTACGGTCGCGACTTCTACCGCGGCAAGCAGGCGGGCGTCGAGGAAAACGAAGTCGAGGCGCTGATCGAGGAGGCGACCGGCGTCGCGCTCGGCCGCCTGTTCGCCGACGCCGTGCACGGCACGCGCGACCTGCCGCTCGGCGAACTGCTCGCACCGTTCGGCGTGACGCTCACGCCCGAAGTCGCGAACGGCGCGGCGGCGAAACCGACGATCGGCGCGCGCCTGCGCGGCGGCGCGGACTGCACGTTCGCGGCCGTCTACGAAGGCGGTGCCGCGCATCGCGCGGGGCTGTCGGCCGGCGACACGCTGATCGCGGTCGACGGGCTGCGCGTCACGGGCACCAACCTCGATGCGCTGCTCGCGCGCTACCGGCCGGGCGACAAGGTCGAGGTTCACGCGTTCCGCCGCGACGAGCTGCGTACCGCAAAACTGAAGCTCGACGGCCCCGAGGTCGCGCGCTACCGGCTGACGGCGGCCGCGAAGCCGGCCGCGGTATCCAATGCACGGGAAGCCTGGCTGAAGGGGTGAGCGCAGGCTGGCGGGTATCGGGGCGCGATCGGGGATCGTTCTGCTGTTGCAACAATCCGTCGCCCTGAGCCCGCTTTTTCGTGCCGATGCGGCCACGCACAATGGCGTCACTCGCGCTACCGAAGCGCAACCCTACTGGAGCCTGACATGACGACCATTCTGCAAATCAATTCCGCGGCACGTTCGCAAGGTGCGCAATCCACGCTGCTGTCCAACGAACTGACGGCAAAGCTGCAACAATCGAACCCCGGCGCGAAGGTCGTGGTTCGCGACTTGCTGGCCGATGCACTGCCGCACCTCGACGAATCGGTGCTCGGCGCGTTCTTCACGCCGGCCGACAAGCGCACCGCCGAGCAGAATGCGATCGTCGCGAAGAGCGACGCACTGATCGCCGAACTGCAAGCCGCCGACATCGTCGTGATCGGCGCACCGATGTACAACTTCGGCATCTCGTCGCAACTGAAGACGTACTTCGACTGGATCGCCCGTGCAGGCGTCACGTTCCGCTATACCGAAAACGGCCCTGAAGGCCTGATCAAGGGCAAGAAGGTTCACGTGGTGACGGCCCGTGGCGGCAAGTACCTGGGTACGCCGAACGACAGCCAGACGCCGTACCTGCGCTCGTTCCTTGGTTTCATCGGCTTGACCGATGTGAACTTCATCCACGCCGAAGGCCTGAACCTCGGGCCGGATGCACAGAGCGCCGCGCTCGCCAGCGCACGCGAAGCGATCGCTGCAGCGTAAGGTCGATGCGGGTGCGCCGCACCCGCGGCATCGTCCGGTAAAAAAACGCCGCGTCCCGAAAGGGGCGCGGCGTTTTTGCATGCCGGCTGGCGAAAGAATCGGCGGCGCGGCCGTCAGGCGAGCGTTTCTGCCACTTCCGGCAGGCGCCAGTCGATCGGTTCCCGGTCTGCCTCGACCAGATAATCGTTCGCGAGCGCGAAATGGCGGCAACCGAGAAAGCCGCGGTGTGCGGACAGCGGCGACGGATGCGGCGCCTCGAGCACGCAATGCGCGCTTGCGTCGAACAGGGCGCGTTTGGCCTGCGCGTGCGCGCCCCACAGCATGAAGACGAGCCCGCGATGGCGGCCTGCGAGTTCGCGGATCAGCGTATCCGTGCACTGCTCCCAGCCACGCTTCGCATGGCTCGCCGCCGCGCCGCGCTCGACCGTCAGCACGGTGTTGAGCAGCAGCACGCCCTGGCGCGCCCACGTGTCGAGGCAGCCGTGGCGCGGCGTGTCGTGACCGAAGTTCGCGGCGATTTCCTTGAAGATGTTGCGCAGCGACGGCGGCGTGCGCACGGCTGGCGGTACCGAGAACGCGAGCCCGTGTGCCTGCGGCGTGCCGCGATCGTCGCCGTGATACGGATCCTGGCCGAGGATCACGACCTTCACGTCGTCCGGGTTCGTCAGGCGCAGCGCGCGGAACACGTCGGTCGGGTAGACCGTCTTGCCGGCCGCGCGCTCGTCGTCGACGAAGCGGCACAGCGGCGCGTAGGCGTCGCTGTCGGTGAAGGGTTTCAGCACCGTGCGCCAGACGGCCGGCAGCGCATCGAATTGCGCGGTGAGGTGCGGAACGTCGGCGACGACGGGCCGCGGTGCCGCGGCGGCCGGCGCAGCCGTTTTCTTGACGGGTTTGCGCCCGGCGGGAGGCGGCTCGGCGGCCGTCGGCGGGATATCGACCTGTGTCGTTTCCGGCACGGGGTCATCGAACAGCGACGCCTGTTGCGGCGCGCGGGAAGTCTTGCGGGTTGCCATGCGTGCGTGATGCGTGTTTATTGCGCGCGCAGCCGGTAGCCGCGCTGCGCCTTGCTGATATTTTCGGGAACGAGGCCCGGCAGCGCCTGCTGCAGTTCGCCGGCGAGCGTCGCGAGCGCCGTTTCCGGGCCGTCGATCAGTTCGAGTTCGACTTCGCTGATCGGTTCACGGCGCGTTTCATGTTCCGTCCGGACGACGATCTCGCCGACGTCCACCGCGGCTTCGACGATCGCGCCGCCGATTGCGATGCGCCACAGCGTACGCGAAAAATCCGTACGAAACAGCGCGTGCAGGGCGCCGGCCGCGTCATGCAGCGCGGCAGCGGCTTCCGGCACGTCGCAGGCCGCGACGAGCGCATCGATCTCGAGCGCGTCGCCGGCGACCGGCAGTTCCCATTCGTGGCGGCGATGCAGGCCGCCTTCCGCGCTGCCGACCGTCTTGAACGTCTGCAGCCAGCCGTGCGGCGTGCGGCGCACGCGCACCGCGCTCTTCGAGCGGGCCAGCGCGAGATCGGGCGTGTCGTAATAGACGTTCGCGAGCGTCACGTCGTGGCCGGGTTCGCCGGTCAGCGTCTCGAAGAAGCGGCGCGCGGCCTCGGCCTGGCCGGCCGGCAGCGCGAGCTTGATTTCCTTTTCGATCGCCATCAGAAGAACATCCGCGCGAGTTCTTCGCCCGGCTGGTCGGCGCGCATGAACGCCTCGCCGACGAGGAACGTGTTCACGTTCGCCGCGCGCATCGTGTCGACGTCGGTGCGCGACAGGATCCCCGATTCGGTGACGACGATCCGGTCCGGCGGAATCATGTCGAGCATGTCGAGCGTGGCCTGGATCGACGTCTCGAACGTGCGCAGGTTGCGATTGTTGATGCCGAGCAGCGGCGTCTTGAGCGTCAGCGCCTGTTCCATCTCGTTGCGGTCGTGCACTTCGACCAGCACCGCGAGGCCGAGCGAGTGCGCATAGGCTTCGAGATCCTGCATCAGCGGCGTGTCGAGCGCGGCGGCGATCAGCAGGATCGCGTCGGCGCCCATCGCGCGCGCCTCGAGGATCTGGTACGCGTCGACGATGAAGTCCTTGCGCAGCACGGGCAGCGTGCAGGCCGCGCGCGCTTCCTCGAGGTAGCGGACGCTGCCCTGGAAGAACTGCTCGTCGGTCAGTACCGACAGGCACGCGGCGCCGTGCGCCGCATACGAGCGTGCGATGTCGGCCGGCACGAAATGCTCGCGCAGCACGCCCTTCGACGGGCTGGCCTTCTTGATTTCGGCGATCACCGCGGCGTTGCCGGCCGCATGTTTCGCACGCAGCGCGCCGACGAAGTCGCGCAGGTCGCGTGCGGACGCTTCCAGTTTCAGTGCCTCGAGCGGCGTGCTGCGCATGGCCGCCGCGACTTCTTCGCGCTTGACGGCGATGATTCGGTCGAGAATGTCGCTCATGTGGGTTCCTGCTTGATTCGAAAATCGAAAAGGGAGTCAGCGTTTGAACTGCTGCGTGAAGCGCACGAGTTCGTCGACCTTCGCACGCGCCTGGCCGCTCGCGATCGCTTCGCGGGCGAGCTGGATGCCGTCCGCGATCGACTCGGCGACGTTCGCCGCGTAAAGGGCGGTGCCCGAGTTCAGCGTGACGATCTCGCGTGCGACGCTCGGCTGGTTGTCCAGCGCGCCGAGCAGCATCGTGCGCGATTCGTCGGCATTTTCCACCTTCAGCGTGCGGTTCGACACCATCTGCAGGCCGAAGTCTTCCGGATGGATTTCGTATTCGTGCACCTTGCCGTCGCGCAGTTCGCCGACCAGCGTCGCGGCGCCCAGCGACACCTCGTCCATCCCGTCCTTGCCGTACACGACGAGCACGTGCTGCGCGCCGAGACGCTGCATAACACGCACCTGGATGCCGACGAGGTCGGGGTGGAACACGCCCATCAGCTGGTTCGGCGCGCCGGCCGGATTGGTCAGCGGGCCGAGAATGTTGAAGATCGTGCGCACGCCGAGCTCGCGGCGCACGGCCGCGATGTTCTTCATTGCCGGATGATGGTTCGGCGCGAACATGAAGCCCATGCCCGTTTCGGCGATCGACGCGGCCACCTGGTCGGGCTGCAGGTCGATGTTCACGCCGAGCGCCTCGAGCACGTCGGCGCTGCCGGACTTGCTCGACACGCCGCGGTTGCCGTGCTTCGCGACCTTCGCGCCGGCCGCGGCCGTGACGAACATCGACGCGGTCGAGATGTTGAACGTGTGCGAGCCGTCGCCGCCGGTGCCGACGATGTCGACGAAGTTCGAGTTGTCCTGGACTTCGACGTGGTTCGCGAATTCGCGCATCACGGTTGCGGCGGCGGCGATTTCGCCGATCGTCTCCTTCTTCACGCGCAGCCCGGTGATGATCGCGGCCGCCATCACGGGCGACATGTCGCCGCGCATGATGAGCCGCATCAGGTGCAGCATCTCGTCGTGGAAGATCTCGCGGTGTTCGATCGTGCGCTGCAGCGCTTCCTGCGGGGTAATCGTCATCGTGATGCTCCCGTCAGGCGGCTTGCGCCGCCGCGGCGCGGGCCTGTTTCAGGAAATTCTCGAGCAGCGCGTGACCATGCTCGGACAGGATCGATTCCGGGTGGAACTGCACGCCTTCGATCGGCAGCGTCTTGTGACGCACGCCCATGATCTCGCCGTCGTCGGTCCGTGCGGACACCTCGAGGCAGTCGGGCAGCGATTCGCTTTCGATCGCGAGCGAGTGGTAGCGCGTGACGTCGAAATGCTTCGGCAGATCGGCGAACACGCCGCGGCAGTCGGTTTCGATCCTGCTCACCTTGCCGTGCATGATGGTTTTCGCACGCACGACGCGCCCGCCGAATGCCTCGCCGATCGCCTGGTGGCCGAGGCACACGCCGAGGATCGGCTTCTTGCCGGCGAATTCGCGCAGCACGTCGAGCGTGATGCCCGCGTGCTGCGGGTTGCTCGGGCCGGGCGACAGGCAGATCGAGTCGGGATTCAGGCGCGCGATCTCGTCGAGCGTGATCTCGTCGTTGCGGTAGGTGCGTACATCCTCGCCGAGTTCGCCGAAGTACTGGACCAGGTTGTAGGTAAACGAATCGTAGTTGTCGATCATGAGCAGCATGGTCAGTCTCCGGTCAGAAGTCGCTATCGAGGCCGTCCTGGACCTGTTCGGCCGCCCGCAGTACCGCGCGCGCCTTGTTTTCGGTCTCTTGCCATTCGGATTCGGGTACCGAATCCGCGACGACGCCGGCCGCCGCTTGCACATACAGGTTGCCGTTGTGGATCAGGCCCGTGCGGATCGCGATCGCGAGATCCATCTCGCCCGAGAACGACAGGTAGCCGACCGCGCCGCCGTACAGCCCGCGCTTGACCGGCTCGAGTTCGTCGATCAACTCCATCGCGCGCACTTTCGGCGCGCCGGACAGCGTGCCGGCCGGGAACGTCGCGCGCAGCACGTCGTAGTTCGTCATGCCGGGCTTCAGCTTGCCTTCGACCGAGCTGACGATGTGCTGCACGTGCGAGTACTTCTCGATGACCATCTTGTCGGTCACCTGGACCGAGCCGATTTCCGCGATGCGGCCCACGTCGTTGCGCGCGAGGTCGATCAGCATCACGTGCTCGGCGATTTCCTTCGGGTCGCTGAGCAGTTCGGTCGCGAGCTCCGCGTCGCGCTCGGGCGTATTGCCGCGCGGACGCGTGCCGGCGAGCGGGCGAATCGTGACGATCTGATCCTCGCCGCGCTTCTCCTGGCGTACGAGGATTTCCGGCGACGCGCCGACCACGTGGAAATCGCCGAAGTTGTAGTAATACATGTACGGCGACGGATTCAGCGAACGCAGGGCGCGATACAGCGACAGCGGGTTGTCGCGGTACGGCTTCGTCAGCCGCTGGCCGACCTGGATCTGCATCAGCTCGCCGGCCGCGATGTATTCCTTCGCCTGGCGCACGGCGGCCAGATAGTCGTCCTTCTTGAATTCGCGGAACGTCTCGGTGCGCACGCTCGCCGACGTGACGGGCGGCTGCACGGTCGTGCGCAGGCGCTGCTTCAGTTCGCGCAGGCGCTGTTTCGCCTTCGCGTAGGCCTCGGGCTGGCCCGGGTCCGAGTAGATGATCAGGTACAGCTTGCCGGCGAGGTTGTCGATGACCGCGACTTCCTCGGTCAGCAGCAGCTGGATGTCGGGCAGGCCGAGATCGTCGCGCGGCGCGGTGTGGGCAAGCTTCTTCTCGACGTAGCGCACCGCGTCGTAGCCGAAATAGCCGGCGAGGCCGCCGCAGAAGCGCGGCAGGCCCGGGCGCTGCGCCACCTTGAAGCGCGCCTGGAACGATTCGATGAACTGGAACGGGTCGCCGTCATGCGTTTCGACGACCTGGCCGTCCCGCACGACTTCCGAGACGCCGTTGCGGGTGCGTACCAGCGTGCGCGCCGGCAGGCCGATGAACGAGTAGCGGCCGAAGCGTTCGCCGCCGACCACCGATTCGAGCAGGAACGAGTTGGCGCCCGCGCGTTCGGGCTGGGCCAGCTTCAGGTAGAGCGACAGCGGCGTTTCGAGATCGGCGAGGGCTTCCGCAATCAGCGGGATGCGGTTGTAACCTTCGTTCGCGAGCGATTGGAATTCGAGTTCGGTCATGTTCCGGTCCTGTTCGGGACGAGCGGCGCGGGCGCCAGGGATCACTTGACGCTGCGCGGGGTGCCGTCGGCGAAAGGGCGGTCGATCGAGAAGTGCCTGTTGCCGGCCGGCACTCCGGGCGTGAACGTCGCGAGTCTGCGGCCGCTCCTGAACGCAAGCGTTCGGACACGGTGGAACCCGAGGTGGTGCGACGATCGGCGCGCGGATGCGCAGCGAGATAAAAAACGGCGCTGAAGACGTGCTTCAGCGTACCTCATCGAAGAGGTTAGCGCGACCAGCGACGCCAGGGCCAGGCTCCCCGGTCGATGCTGCTCAGACTCCGTTTTTTATTCAGAAACATGCGGATGGAAGAAATAATCAGATGGTTGGCCGGCCGGCGTTGTGCGCGGCGACCGCGCGGGCTGCGACCAGCAACGAATCGACTATACCATCCGAATTTATCGTTTGTATAGCTTTGCCGTGGTTGTAGCCGTACGGCACCGTCAGCGTCGCCATCCCCGCCGCGCGGCCGGCCAGCGCATCGTTTTCCGAGTCGCCGATCGCAACCGCCGAACCCGGTGCGACGCCGAGCGCGTCGCAGGCCGTCAGCATCGGCAGCGGATCGGGCTTCTTGCGCGCGACGCTGTCGCCGCCGAGCACGATGCCGAAGCTGCCGGCCAGCCCGTATTGTTCGAGCAGTTCGATCGCGAAGCGGTGCGGCTTGTTCGTCACGCATGCGAGCCGGATGCCGGATGCGCGCAGCGCGTCCAGGCCGGCGGCCACCTCCGGATAGAGGCGCGTGTGGCGGCCGTTGATCTTCGCGTATTCGGTCTGGTAGATCGCCAGCGCGTCGTCGAAGCGCGCGCGCGCTTCGTCCGCCGTGAAGCGCGGCTTCAGCACGCTCTGGATCAGGTGTTCGGAACCCTTGCCGACGTAGCCGATCACCTCGTCGCGCGATGTGGCCGGCGCGTCGAGCCGCGCGAGCATCCCGTTCAGGCCGGCCGTGAAATCGTCGGCCGTGTCGACCATCGTGCCGTCCAGGTCGATCAGCGCCGCGTCGATGCGTGGCGAGGTGAAGCGGATCGGGGGGGCGTCCGTTGCGGCCCCGGCCGGCGCGTGCCCGGCGAGCGACGATTCGGCCACGGCGTCAGCTCCGCTCGACGGTGGCGAGTGCGGCGCGCATCTCGTCGATCACCTTGCGGTAGTCGGGCTTGCCGAAGATCGCCGAACCCGCGACGAAGGTATCGGCGCCGGCCGCCGCGATTTCCGCGATGTTGTCGGCTTTCACGCCGCCGTCGACCTCGAGCAGGATCTCGCGGCCCGTGCGCTCGGTGTACGCGTCGATGCGCGCGCGTGCCTCGCGCAGCTTGTTCAGCGTTTCCGGAATGAACGACTGGCCGCCGAAGCCCGGGTTCACCGACATCAGCAGGATGAAATCGAGCCGGTCCATCACATGGTCGAGGTAGTTCAGCGGCGTGGCCGGATTGAACACGAGCCCGGCCTTGCAGCCGTGGTCGCGGATCAGCGACAGCGTGCGGTCGATGTGGTCGGAGCCTTCCGGGTGGAAGCTGATCAGGTTCGCACCGGCCTTCGCGAAATCGGGCACGATCCGGTCGACCGGGCGCACCATCAGGTGCACGTCGATCGGCACCTGCACGTGCGGGCGGATCGCCTCGCACACGAGCGGGCCGATGGTCAGGTTCGGCACGTAATGGTTGTCCATCACGTCGAAGTGGATCCAGTCGGCGCCGGCGGCGACCACGTTGCGGACTTCTTCGCCGAGCCGAGCGAAATCGGCCGACAGGATGCTGGGAGCGATGCGGAATTGGGTCATGGCAGGGGAGCGGGGACGTTGCGGCGCAAAACCGACATTCTACCGTCCGGCGACCCGGCGCGCGGCGGCGGGCCGTGCGGCGGCGGCCCGATTGCGCATAGAATGCCGAACCAATGCGGCGCGCCCGCGGCCCGGCCGCTCGAGTCGGCGCGTGTGCTTACCTACGGCGGAAACATCATGAGTCAGTATCAGTTCACCGTTTCAGTAAAAACCAGCTATCTGCCGGAACAATCCGACCCCGATCACCGTCAATACGCATTCGCGTACACGCTGACGATCCGGAACACCGGGCAGGTCGCGGCGCAACTGATCGCGCGTCACTGGATCATCACGGACAGCGAGAGCCATGTGCAGGAAGTGAAGGGGCTTGGCGTCGTCGGGCACCAGCCGCTGCTGCAGCCGGGCGAGCAGTTCGAATATACGAGCTGGGCCGTGATCGCGACACCGGTCGGCACGATGCGCGGCGCGTACTTCTGTGTGGCGGAGGACGGCGAACGTTTCGATGCGCCGGTCGACGAGTTTGCGCTGCACATGCCGCGCACGCTGCATTGAGCGTGCGTAGTGCGTCAGCGCGGCTGGCGGTCGTTGTTGCGGGCGTGCTTCTTTCTGCCCGACGACGTCCACACGACGATGAAGACCAGCAGGGCAAGCGCTACGAAGGCTTCGAGCGCAAAGATGAGCATCGGATATTGGTCGAGAAAATCTGACATGGCGGTTTCCATCAAGAACGGACATTGTATGTGGTTTGGGCCCCGGGTGGCCGGCTGGGTTGCGGCGGCCGCGACGGCGGCGCTGCTTGCCGCGTGCGGCAGTGCGCCGACGCGGACTTCGTCGCTGAAGCCGCCGACCGGCGCGGCGATCGTGCCGGGGCAGGTCGCCGCGAAGCGGCTCACGCCGGTTGCGTGGCAGCAGGTGCCGGGCTGGGAGGACGATTCGCTGATCGGCGCGACGGCCGCGCTGCGGCAGAACTGCGTGCGGCTCGCGCGCCAGCCGGCGTGGCAGCGCGCCTGTGCGGCCGCCGAGCGGCTCGACGAGCTCGACGTCGGCAGCGCGCGCGCATTCTTCGAGACGTATTTCACGCCGTTCCAGCTCGCGAATACCGACGGTACGCTCGACGGGCTCGTGACCGGCTATTACGAGCCGCTGCTGCACGGTTCGCGTGTACGCCGCGGCCCGTATCAATACGCGCTCTACCGCTGGCCGGCCGGGTATCGCGCGGGCGCGGCGCTGCCGGTACGCTCGCAACTCGAGCGCGCCGGCATCCTGAGCGGCAACGAACTCGTGTGGGTCGACGATCCGATCGAGGCGTTCTTCCTGCAGGTGCAGGGCTCGGGGCGCGTGCTGCTCGACGACGGTTCGGTCATGCGGGTCGGCTTCGGCGGCACCAACAACCAGCCGTACCGTTCGATCGGCAAGTGGCTGCTGGATCGCGGCGAGTTGACGCCCGCTCAGGCGACGATGCAGGGCATCAAGGCGTGGGCGAAGGCGAACCCGAATCGCGTCGACGCGCTGCTCGACACGAATCCGCGGTTCGTGTTCTTCCGCGACATGCCGACCAAGGAAGATGCACCGCACGGCGGCGCGGACGGCCCGATCGGTGCGCTTGGCGTGCCGCTGACGCCGGAGCGGTCGATTGCGGTCGATCCGGCGTCGATCCCGCTCGGTACACCCGTGTTTCTTCAGACGACGCGGCCGCTGACGAATACGCCGATGAACCGGCTCGTGTTCGCGCAGGATACGGGTTCCGCGATCAAGGGCGGCGTACGGGCCGACTATTTCTGGGGCCTCGGCGACGACGCGGGCGATCAGGCCGGCAGGATGAAGCAGGTCGGCCGGATGTGGCTGCTGTTCCCGAATTCGTGACGTGAGGCGGCGCGGGTGGCCGCCAATCGATCGGACGCGGAGTTCGCGGGCGCGACGGTGCGCGCGGAGCGCGTCGATCTGATCGCATCGGCGCCCGTGGGGTGTGGCTACTCGCGATACACCTGTCGCGTCGAACGGTGCGCCGACGGACGGCGCCGCGAAATACGAAACAGCCCGATCGGCGTTGGCCGGTCGGGCTGTTTCATTTGCCGCGACGGCTTCGGGGCCGCGCGCAGCGGTGGCCGTCAGCCCTTGCGCTTGTCGACGACCCGGCGTGCCTTGCCGACCGAACGCTCGATTCCGTTGACGGGCAGCACGTTGATGACGGCCGTCACGCCGATCAGCGACTTGATGTCGTGCGCGAGCGCCTGTTTCGCCGCCTGGATCGCCGCCGTGTCGGGCGCGGTTTCGGGGCAGGGCTCGACGTTGAGCGTCAGCACGTCGAGCGGGCCCTCCTTCGTCAGCACGATCTGATAGTGCGGTGCGAGCGCGCGCTGCTTGAGCAACTGTTCCTCGATTTGCGTCGGGAACACGTTGACGCCGCGCACGATCATCATGTCGTCCGAACGACCGGTGATCTTTTCCATCCGGCGCATCGTGCGGGCGGTGCCGGGCAACAGTCGCGTGAGGTCGCGGGTTCGGTAGCGGACGATCGGCAGTGCCTCTTTCGTGAGCGAAGTGAACACGAGTTCGCCAAGCTCACCGTCCGGGAGCACTTCACCCGTTTCAGGGTCGATGATCTCCGGATAGAAATGGTCTTCCCAGATGGTCGGACCGTCCTTGGTCTCGACGCATTCGGATGCGACGCCGGGGCCCATCACTTCGGAGAGTCCGTAGATGTCGACCGCGTCGATGCCCATCCGCTGCTCGATCGCGACACGCATGTCGTTGGTCCACGGCTCCGCGCCGAAAATGCCGATGCGCAGCGAACTCTGCACGGGATCGAGGCCCTGGCGCTCGATTTCGTCGGCGATCGACAGCATGTAGCTCGGCGTCACCATGATGATGTCGGGCCGGAAATCCTGGATCAGCTGTACCTGCTTCTCGGTCTGGCCGCCGCCGAACGGGATCACGGTCAGCCCTGCGCGTTCGGCGCCGTAGTGCGCGCCGAGCCCGCCCGTGAACAGGCCGTAGCCGTAGCTGACGTGCACCTTGTCGCCGCGGCGTGCGCCGGCCGCGCGGATCGAGCGCGCGACGAGATTCGCCCAGGTGTCGATGTCGCCGGCCGTATAGCCGACGACCGTCGGCTTGCCGGTCGTGCCCGATGACGCATGAATGCGCGAGATCCGGTCCTGCGGCACCGCGAACATCCCGAACGGATAACTGTCGCGCAGGTCGCTTTTCGTCGTGAACGGGAAACGCGACAGGTCGGCGAGCGTTTTCAGATCGTCCGGATGGACGCCCGCGTCGTCGAACTTGCGGCGATAGACGGGGGAGTGGTCATACGCGTGCCGGAGCGACCACTTGAGGCGTTCGAGCTGCAGCGCGGTCAGCTCGTCGCGTGAGGCGGTCTCGATCGGCTCGAGCGGAAGCGGGGTAGTCATGCTGTCTCCAGTGTTTGTTATGTGCGAGCCGTCGGCGTCAGCGGTCTTCCGGGATGACCGTGCCCTTGATCTGGGCGGATTTGCCGCGGAACATCGCGACGGTTTCGCCGGCCTGGTTCGTGACGCGGATGTCGTAGATGCCTTGGCGGCCGGCGCGCGCCTGCTCGATCGCCTCCGCCGTCAGCACGTCGTCGCCGTACACCGGGCGCAGGTATTCGATCGAGCAGCCGGCCGCGACCGTGTTCAGGTTGTACGAGTTGCACGCGAACGCGAACGTCGAATCGGCGAGCGTGAAGATGATCCCGCCGTGGCAGGTCTGATGCCCGTTCAGGAATTCCGGGCGCACGCGCATCTTGAGGCGCGCGTAACCGGCGCGGACCTCGGCGATTTCCATGCCGAACGCGCGGCTGCATGCGTCCGCGTCGTACATGGCCCGTGCGGCGGCGCGGGCGAGCGAGTCGGGGTCGAGCGTGGCGGCGGCATTCGTCATGTCAATGCCCCTCGAAGCGCGGCGCACGCTTCTCGATGAATGCCTTCACGCCTTCCGCATAGTCGTGCGACTGGCCGAGCTTGCGCTGCAGGTCGCGCTCCATGTCGAGCTGCTGGTCGAGCGTGTTCGTGACGCTGTCGCGCATCGATTGCTTGATCGATGCGATCGCGAGGGTAGGCTGCTGCGCGAGCTGGGTTGCGAGCTGGCGGACCGACGCGACGAGTGCGTCATCGTCGACTGCGCGCCAGATCAGGCCCCACTGTTCGGCCTGTTCAGCGCCGAGCTTGTCGCCGGTCAACGCGAGCCCCAACGCACGTGCCATGCCGATGCGTTGCGGCAGGAACCACGTGCCGCCCGAATCGGGGACGAGCCCGATCTTGACGAAGGCCTGGATGAAACTGCTCGAGCGGGCGGCGAACACGAGGTCGCATGCGAGCGCGAGATTCGCGCCCGCGCCGGCCGCGGTGCCGTTGACGGCGGCGAGCACCGGAATAGGCAGGCGCTGCAGGCGTCGGATCAGCGGATTGAAATGCTCGTCGATCAGCGTGCCGAGATCGGTGGACGCGCCGGGTGTGAAGTCGAGGTCGGCCAGATCCTGCCCCGCGCAGAAGCCGCGCCCCGCACCCGTCAGTATCAGCGCACGCGCGCCGGACGCTTCGACGTCATCGAGTGCGGATTGCAGTTCGCGATGCATCGCCCGTGTGAAGCTGTTCAGCTTGTCGGGGCGGTTGAGGGTGACCGTGGCCACGTGCGAGGCCTGATCGATATCCAGCTGAATCGCCTGATAGGACATGCGGTATCTCCTTCATGACTTCGTTATAGGCGTGCGGTGCGTCGGTTACACGCGTTCGATCGCGAGTGCGATGCCCTGGCCCACGCCGATGCACATCGTGCACAGCGCGAAGCGCCCGCCCGTCCGCTCGAGTTGGTGGAGCGCCGTGGTCACGAGCCGGGCGCCCGATGCGCCGAGCGGGTGGCCGAGCGCGATCGCGCCACCGTTCGGGTTCACGCGTGGATCGTCGTCGGCAATGCCGAGCATGCGCAGCACCGCGAGGCCCTGCGATGCGAACGCCTCGTTCAGCTCGATCACGTCGAACTGGTCGATGGTCATGCCGAGCTGGCGCAGCAGTTTTTGCGTGGCCGGCGCGGGGCCGATGCCCATTACGCGCGGCGCGACACCGGCCGTTGCCATGCCGACGACGCGCGCGCGGCGGCGCAGGCCATACTGGTCGGCCGCCTGTGCATTGGCGAGCAGCAGCGCGGCTGCGCCGTCGTTGACGCCCGACGCGTTGCCGGCCGTCACCGAGCCGTCCGGGCGTACCACGCCCTTGAGCTTGGCCAGCGCCTCGAGCGACGTTTCGCGCGGGTGTTCGTCATGCGAGACGACGATGGCGTCGCCTTTCTTCTGCGCGATCGTGACCGCGACGATTTCGTCGGCGAGCGTGCCGTCCTGCTGCGCGCGCGCGGCCTTCTGCTGGCTGCGCAGTGCGAACAGATCCTGGTCGGCGCGACTGATGCCGTAGTCGACCGCGACGTTCTCGGCCGTCTCCGGCATCGAGTCGACGCCGTACAGCTGTTTCATCAGCGGATTGATGAAGCGCCAGCCGATCGTCGTGTCGTGGATGTCGGCCTGGCGCGCGAACGCGCTCGCGGCCTTGCCCATCACGAACGGCGCGCGCGTCATGCTCTCGACGCCGCCCGCGATCATCAGGCGGCCTCGCCGGACTTGATCGCGCGCGCGGCCGTGCCGACCGCGTCCATCCCGGAGCCGCACAGCCGGTTCAGCGTCGTGCCGGGCACGTCGGTCGGCAGGCCCGCGAGCAGCGCCGACATGCGCGCGACGTTGCGGTTGTCCTCGCCGGCCTGGTTCGCGCAGCCGTAGATCACGTCGTCGATCGCCGTCCAGTCGACGTCGCGGTTGCGCTCGATCAGCGCCTTGAGCGGTACCGCGCCGAGGTCGTCGGCGCGGACGTCTTTCAGGGCGCCGCCGTAGCGGCCGATGGGGGTGCGAATCGCGTCGCAGATGTAGGCGTCTGTCATGGGCGTATCGATGAGCAACGAACCCGCCGGGTGGCGGATTCGTTCATGGTAGGGAACGTGGCGGCGTTTGCACGTCGGCCATTCGGGTTATGCCGGCTGGACAGCTTCCGCGGGCGCCGCCTTCGGGGCAACATGGACTCGGCTTTGCACCACGCGGAACCGGTTGGTGACGAACGCCGGGTCGGCCAGCGCCGCGTTGGCCGCCGGGTTCGCGCCCGTGCCGTGGAAATCGGAGAACGCGGCCGACTGGTTGACGAACACACCGCCAGTCAGGTTGATCGACAGTGCGACCCCGCCACGCACTGCCGCGTCGTGGGCGGCCTCGACGATCGTGTCGTCGGTGCTGTAGACGGAGAGCGTCAGCGCGCCGTGTTCCGCCGCGATTTCACCGGCGAGATCGAGCGACTGCGCGGTCGAGTCGGTCGCGATGACGAACGAGATCGGGCCGAACCATTCCTGCGTGAATTTCTCGCGATCGGCCACGTCGAGTTGCAGCACGAGCGGCGTGCGCACGCGGGCGTCGGGGAAGGCGGGGTGCTGGAGCGTCTGGCTGTCGGCGAGCACGTGGCCGAGCCGGCGCGCATCGTCGATGCGTGCCGTCACGCTCTCGTTCTGGATTGCGCCGATCAGTTCGACCGAGCGTGCCGGGTCGCCCGTGAGCTTTTGCACGGCAATCGCGATCGCCTGTGCGACTTCGTCGAAGCTCGCATGGCCGTCCGCGGTACGGATGCCGTCTCGCGGCACATAGATGTTTTGCGGAGCGGTGCACATCTGGCCGGAGTACAGCGCCAGCGAGAACGCGATGTTCTTGGCGGCAGCCTTCAGGTCGTCGGTCGAGTCGATCACGATCTGGTTGACGCCGGCCTTCTCGGTATACACCTGTGCCTGGTGGGCGTGACGTTCGAGCCACATGCCGTTCTGCGTGCTGCCCGTGAAGTCGATCAGCTTGATTTCGGGGCGCAGCGCCAGGTCCTGAACGAGGGCGCCGTCGTTGGGTTCGGTCGCGAGGAGGGTGACGACGTTCGGGTCGAAACCGGCTTCGCGCAGGACTTCACGAGCGATCCGGACGGTGATCGCGAGGGGCAGGATCGCGCCCGGATGCGGCTTGACGATCACGGTGTTGCCGGTCGCGAGGTCGGCGAACAGGCCCGGATAGCCGTTCCAGGTCGGGAACGTGCAGCAGCCGAGCACGAGCCCGGTGCCGCGCGGCACGATCGTATAGCGCTTGTGCATCGCGAGCGGCGGGTTCTTGCCTTGCGGCTTTTCCCAGTGCGCGTCGGCCGGGATGCGGCGCAGTTCGTCCCATGCATAGGCGACTGCCTCGAGTGCGCGATCCTGCGCGTGCGGGCCGCCGGCCTGGAACGCCATCATGAAGGCCTGCCCCGTGGTGTGCATCACGCTGTAGGCGATCTCGAAGCTTGCGCGGTTCAGGCGCGCGAGGATTTCAAGACTGACGCCGATCCAGGCGCTCGGGCCGGCGTCGCGCCACGTGCGTTGCGCGGCGGCCGCGGCGGCGATCAGGGCGTCGGGCGTCGACTTCGGATACCGGATATCCAGCGCGACGCCGTACGGCGACCGTTCCGCGCCGACCGTTTCGCCGGACGACGGCTGGTCGAGCGCGAACGTCGTGTCGAGGTGCGACTTGAACGCGGCCTCGCCGTCGGCGCTTGCGCTTTCCCCGTACACTTTGGGACTCGGCATTTCAGCAAACGGGCTCCAGTACCCGCGGCTCTCGATGGCGGCGAGTGCGTGCTTCAGCGTGTCTTCGTGCTTCGTGAACAGTGCATGGGTCATGGCGGCGGCCTGGTGGACGTTGAGAGGGGTTGGATCGATTAATTAACCGACCGGTTGGTCGGAGAATGGTAGCATCAAATTATTCGCATGTGCGAGGCGTTTCTCATTTCATTGATCGAGGAGAAATAGATGGCTTACGAGAACATCCTGGTGGAGACCCGGGGGCGTGTCGGGCTGGTGACGTTGAACCGTCCGAAGGCGCTGAACGCGTTGAACGATGCGCTGATGGATGAACTGGGCGAAGCGCTGAAGGCGTTCGATGCGGATGACGGCATCGGCGCGATTGTCGTGACGGGCAGCGAGAAGGCATTCGCGGCCGGCGCGGACATCGGCATGATGGCGACCTATTCCTATATGGATGTCTACCGTGGCGACTACATCACGCGCAACTGGGAGACGGTCCGCGAGATCCGCAAGCCGATCATTGCCGCGGTTTCGGGCTTTGCGCTGGGTGGCGGCTGCGAACTCGCGATGATGTGCGACATCATCTTCGCGGCGGACACGGCCAAGTTCGGCCAGCCGGAAATCAAGCTGGGCGTCATGCCGGGCGCGGGCGGCACGCAGCGCCTGCCACGCGCGGTGTCGAAGGCGAAGGCGATGGACATGTGCCTGACCGCCCGCTTCATGGACGCCTCCGAGGCGGAGCGCGCGGGCCTCGTGTCGCGTGTGCTGCCGGCCGATAAGCTGCTTGACGAGGCGATTGGCGCGGCGGCGACGATTGCCGAGTTCTCGCTGCCGGCGGTCATGATGGTCAAGGAGTCGGTGAACCGCGCATATGAAACGACGCTGGCCGAAGGTGTCCACTTCGAGCGCCGCCTGTTCCATTCGCTGTTTGCAACCGAAGACCAGAAGGAAGGGATGGCTGCGTTTGTCGAGAAGCGGAAGCCGGCGTTCAAGAATCGCTGATCGGGCGGCGCCGGCTGGAATTGCCGGCGGCGCGTCGATTCCGGTTGCCGGTGTGCCTGATCGGTCAGCCTGGCCCCGACCCGCCGTGCGCGGCAGCGCACGGCGGGTTATCAAAATATTTTCACAAAGGGGCTTGCGCGGTTCGGGTCGGATGCCTACAATCACGCCTCTTTCGCGCTAACGGAAACGC
>NZ_JPGL01000037.1 GCF_000732615.1 Burkholderia paludis | reverse complement strand
GCCCCGCGCCCCACCCTGCGCGGCATTGCGGCATTGATCCCGGCCGCCGTGCACCGTACAGTGTTCGCCTGTCTCGATACCGGAACCGCCATGCCGATCGGATTTCAGAAAATGCACGCGAACGGCGACGACTTCGCCATCGTCGACCTGCGCGGCACCGCGCACGCCATCGACGGCCGTCTCGCCCGACAAATGGGCGACCGGCGGCGCGGCATCGGCTTCAACCAGCTCGCGGTCGTGTCGGACTGCGACGACGCGGCCGCGCGCGTCGCGTTCTGGAACGCCGACGGCTCGCCGCTCGCCACCTGCGGCAGCGCGACGCGCGGCGTCGCGTGGCAACTGATGCGGGAAACCGGCCTGTCGTCGCTCGTGCTGCGCACCGCGCGCGGATATCTCGTCTGCTCGGCGGACGCGAACGACCGGATCACCGTCGAGATGGGCGTGCCGCTCACCGGCTGGCGGGACGTGCCGGTCGCCGAGGCGCTCGATACCCTCGCGCTGCCGCTGCCCGGCGCACCGGCCGCGTGCAACATGGGCAATCCGCACTGCACGTTCTTCGTCGACGATCTGCGCACGATCGACGTCGAGGCGCTCGGCCCGCCGCTCGAAACGCATCCGCTGTTTCCGCAGAAAACCAACGTGCATTTCGTCCAGGTGATCGATCGCGCGCATATTCGCCTGCGCATCTGGGAGCGCGGCGGCGGCGTACCGCTCGGGTCGGGATCGTGTTCGTGCGGGGCGGTCGTGAACGGCATCCGGCGCGGGCTGCTGGATGCGTCGGTGCGCGTCGAATGCGACGGCGGCGACGTGACGGTGCGCTGGGACGGCGCCGGCAGCGTGTTCCTGAGCGGGCCGGTCGCGCCCGTCTTCGGCGGAACCTGGCAGGACGAGCCGGCCCCAGCGGCCTGAGCGCCCGCGGGCGCGCGGGCGGCGAGCCCGGCGCATGCCGCGCCGGGCGGTGACGATCAGTGCTTGTCGTCGACCTTCTTCGGCTTCGGCGGCGTCGGCACCTTCGCGTACTGGAACGCGGGCGTTGCCTTCAGCGCCTCCTTGGTCGCGCCCGGCAGGTAGATGTTGCCGTTGTGCACATCCAGCGACGCGATCGGCACCGCGACGTCATGCGCGGCCACGCCCAGGAAACCGCCGGCCGACACGATCGCCGCCGACACCGAGCCGTCCGGCGCGACGATCAGGTCGCGGACGCTGCCGACCTTCTGGTTCTGGTCGTTGTAGACGGCCTTGCCGAGCACGCTCTTCTTCACGCTCCAGCCTTCGAGCAGCGCCTGCGATTGCTCGACGGTCACGCTGAGCGGCTGCGCACCGGCGATCTGCGCGTGTGCGCTGACGCTCGATGCGAGGACGGTTGCTGCGATGAGGGTCTTGTAGAAAGCCATGCTGTCATGTACTCCGGTGAATTGTTGTCGATGCGGGCGGCCGGCCGAGCCGCCGCCGTGCGTGCGTCGCATGCGGCACGGCGGCCGGCGCGCGATGCATTGCACCGGCCCATGTTAGCGCCCCTCGCGCAACGCTGCATCGGACGCGATGACGCACCGGCGCGATCGCGACGTTACGGACACCGCAGCGAAGCGCGGATGCGGGCATTCGGTCCGCTCATCGTGGATTCCGGAAGCGGGACGATGCGGGCGCAACCGCTCGCGGCAAGCCGGCCGCGCCGCGCCGATCGCGCAGCGGCGATCGTCCGCACAACCGGCGCGCGCGTCGCGGGCAACAACGCCGCGACGCACCGCTCAGCCCGTCCGTCCTTCCTCGATCAGCTTGCGGGATGCGAACAGTTCGGCATCGTTGCGGATGCCGAGCTTGCGAAACGCCGATTGCTTCTGGGCGCTGATCGTCTTGCGGCTGCGGGAAAACTTCAACGCGATGTCCGACACGGACAGCCCCGCGAGATAACAGCGCAGCACTTCGTGTTCGCGCGGACTCAGCCCCAGGTCGGTGGACAGGCCCGCGTCGGACGGCGGTGCGCTCTCGCCGCTCGCGGGCTTCGGCTCGGCCGCGCGCGGGTCGGGCGCCGAGCCCGCCATGATGCGGTCCGCCAGTTCGGCGCTGATATAGGAACGGCCGCTCGCCACGACACGAATCGCATGCGCGAGCTCGCTGAGATTCTCGCTCTTGCCGAAAAAGCCGAGCGCACCCGCGCGCATCGTCATGTTCACGGTCGCTGGCGTATCGCTGCTCGACGTCATCAGAATCCGGCTATCCGGAAAGCGCGTATTGACGAGTTTGACGAGGTTGAGGCCGTCGATCTCGCCGGGGCCGAGCGTGTAGTCGAGCAGCACGACATCGGCGTGATTCGCCTCGAGCCAGCGGATCAGGTCGCGCGATTTCGCGAAACTCGCCGCGACCTGAATGCCGGTCTTCTCCGCCAGGTAACTGGCGATCCCGTGCTGGACGACGGCGTGGTCGTCCAGGATCACGACCTGGATCGACTGGTGCTCTGGCCTCATTGCTAACCCTTTCTTTATTTCGGTTCGGCTCCGATTGGCTGCGCCGCACCGCTCGTCGTCGCGGGCCGCCATCGATGCCGTTGTTTATTGGGATGAGATTACCGGTTTTTCGGCTGTTTTTTAACCCCGCCGGCCAAACCGGACAGGCTCGTTCGACCGGGTCTCCCGGCAGCAAGACGGCGTTGCGCTTCCCCTGTCCGCGACCTATGATGGCTGGCCCGTTTTTAGACGGTGCTCGCGCTCGTCGCGGCGGCCGATGCGGATCCGGCCGCCGGGTGCCACGCCGGACGGGAACCGCGACGTCGAAGCGGGCCGACGCCGCCGCAACCGCTCGAACAACGATGCCGGTTCATTGCAAGCCGGCCGACAACGCGAGGGAAGGACGTGAACATGGTGAGTGTGAAGGGGCGCGCCGTCCTGATCGGCATGATGATCGGGCTGATGCCGGCGTCCGGACGGGCGGCCGACGCACTGCCGTTCACCGCGGAAGAAAAGGCCTGGATCGCCGCGCACCCCGTCGTTCGGACCCGCGCCGATCCGACGTGGCCCCCGTTCGAATTTCGCGAGAACGGCAAGGTCGTCGGCGTGGTGCCGTCATTTCTCGATGCCATCTCGAAGATCAGCGGCTTGCGCTTCGAGTATGTCGACGAGCTCACGTGGCGCAACTCGCCTGATGCACTGCGCACCGACCTGATCGACATCATTCCCGACATGACGTGGCGCAGCGCGTCCGACGAGGCGGCGCACGGCGACCCGAGCAAGCTCCGCAGCCGCGTCATCATCAGCCGCCCCTATTTCGTCGGTACGGTCTTCGTCGTGGCATCCGGGCACCAGACGCTGTTCGTCGAGGCCCGCAATCTCGCCGGCCGGCGTGTCGCGGTCAAGGGCGGCGGCGCACTGGAAGTCGCGCTCCGCCACAGCACCCTCCCGATGACCCTGCTGACCTACCCCGATGAGCGCGACGCGCTCGAGGCCGTCGCCGACGGCCGCGCGGATGTCGCGATCGGCCCCGACATGGCGATCCTGCCGCCGCTGCAACGGCAATACCACGACAAGCTGTTCGTGGCAGGCGGCCTGCCGGACAACCCCTATGCGCTCGCGATCGGGACGCGCCGCGACCTGCCGGTGCTTGCGTCGATTCTCGACAAGTCGCTTGCGGCGATCCCGGCGCGCGACGCCGAGGCCATTTCCCGCCAGTGGATCGAATCGACCGACTACGGCAAGCCGTCGCTGCACTCGATCCTCTATTACCGGCGCTGGGAAGTCACGGCGGCCGGCGCCTGCCTGCTCGCGTTGCTGGCGATCGCATTCGTTTCCTGGCGTTCGCGCGTCGCGGCGGTGCGCAACGAACGCGACAAGGCGATGTTCTTCGCGTTCATCAGCCACGAGATCCGCACGCCGATGCACACGATCCTGTCGTCGCTGGAACTGCTGCAACGCTCGAAGCTGCCGCCGAAGCAGGCCGGCCGCGCGGACGCGGCGGTGGCCGCGTCGGAATCGCTGCTGACGCTGCTCGACGACATCCTCGACTACTCGCGCCTCGAATCGCGCAACGTGACGCTCGCGCCCGAACCCACGCCCATCGAACCGTGGGTGCGGCGCAGCGCCGACATGGTGCGCTGGCGCATCGACGAGAAAAAGCTGGACCTGACGCTCGAACTCGCATGCCCGCCCGGGCTGCGCGTGCTGATCGACCCGGTGCGCACGCGGCAGATCGTGCTGAATCTGCTCGTCAACGCGATCAAGTTCACGTCGGCCGGCTCGATCGCGCTGCGCGTCGACTATCTCGACGGCAAGCCGGAGCGTGCCGGCTCGCTCGTGATCGAGGTCCGCGATACCGGCATCGGCATTCCGCCCGAACGCCAGCGCAGCATCTTCGAGCCGTACCAGCGCGCCGAGCGAGCCGGGAGCCGGCGCGTCGCCGGCAGCGGATTGGGGCTGTCGATCTGCCGCGAACTCGTCGACCTGATGGAAGGCGTCATCACCGTCAGCAGCAGCCCCGACAAGGGCACCATCTTCACCGTGATCCTGCCGGTGCGGCGCATCGCGCACGCGCCGGCGCCCGGCCCGGCCGACGCGCACGGGGCGCCGGCCGAACCGGCGCAGCCGGCGGGCGAGCCGACGCCGGCGGCAACCGACACGCCTCGGCCAGCCGCGAACGGCCCGATGATCCTGGTCGTGGACGATCATGAAGCGGTTCGTCATGCGATCCAGCATCAGCTCGACGCACTGGCCTGCCGCTCGATCGTCTCCGACAGCGGCGAGCATGCGCTCGCGCAGTTCGCGCACACGACGTTCGACATGGTGCTGATCGACTGCGACCTGCCCGACATCGACGGCTATACGGTGGTGCAACGCATGCGCGACAGCGAACGCCGGCACCAGCGCACGCACACGCCGATCGTCGCGATCTCGGCGGCGACCGGCGACGCGCATCGCGAACGGTGTTTCGACAGCGGCATGGACGGCGTGCTGGGCAAGCCGCTGCGGCTCGATGCACTGCGCCAGATGATCGATCTGTGGTGCCCGGCCGACGAGGCGGCCGACACCGCGTCGCCGGCGCAGGACCCGCGCCCGGCGCAAGCCGATTTCCGGACGATCTATCGGCACAGCGTCGATGCCGATCTGGCGACGCTCGGCGCCGCGTTGTCGAACGGCGATACCGGGCAGGCGAGTCATGCCGCGCACCGCATCAAGGGCGCGGCGGCCGTGGCCGGCCATCGCGCGACGAGCGAACTGGCCGCCGAACTCGAACGCCGGCTGCAGCTCGCCTCCGGCGGCATGCCGCCGGGCATCCATGCGCTCGGCGAAGAACTGCTGCGCCTGCATCGCGCCGACATCGCCGGGCCGGACGCCCGCGAGCGCGAAACGGGCGACCCGGATGCATGAGCCGCACGCGGACAGGAAAGCCCGGCGACCGGCCGCCGGGACGCGCGACGCGAGCCTAGTGCGCCGCCGACGCATCCGGCACGTCGCGCGCCTCGACCGGACACCACGTCGCGATCGCCTGCCGGAGCGTTTCGAGGCGCAGCGGCTTGCCCAGCACGCCGTCCATCCCGCTTTCCAGGCACCGCGCCCGGTGCGCATCGCCGGACTCCGCCGAAATCGCGACGATCGGAACATGCCCGGCCTCTCGCGCGGCTTCTTCCTGACGGATCATGCGCGCGAGCGCGTAGCCGTCGATGTCGGGCAGGCGGCAATCTAGCAGCACCAGGTCGATGCGGCCGCGCGCGAGCTGCCGCAACGCGTCCTCGCCCGTGCCGGCGGCGATGCCGATGCAGCCGAGCGCGTCGCATTGATCCTGAAGCGCGGCCCGCACCGCGTCGTGATCGTCGACGATCAGGATGCGCGGCGCGGCGTGCTGCGACGGCGCCCCGCCTGCGTCCGCCGGTGACGGCACCGACGCCGGCGTCACCGCGAACGGCGCCGCCGCCGGCACGCCCTCGATGGCCGTCACCGGCAAGTGCACCTTGAATACCGTCTCGACATGCGGCGTGCTTTCAACGGTGATCGAGCCGCGCATCAGCTCGACGAGTTCGCGGCAGATCGCGAGCCCGAGCCCGCTGCCGCCCGCGCCCTGCTGCGGCGCGCGCTCGGCCTGCCAGAATGTATCGAAGACCTGCCCGCAACGCTCGGGCGCGATGCCGATGCCGGTGTCGCGCACCTCGATGCGCAGCGTGCCGTGGCTTCCGTGGCGGGCCGCCAGATAGCGGACCCGCAGCGCCACGGCGCCGGCCGACGTGAAGTTGATCGCGTTGACGAGCAGGTTCAGCACGATCTGCCGGACGCGCACGGAGTCGATCGCGACATGCAGCGACGGCGGCGCGGAAACGTCCAGCGTCAACGCAAGCGCCTTGCGCTCTGCGCGCCACCGCACCATGTCGACCGTCTGGCGCGCCCACGCCCCGAGCTCGACCGTTTGCGGCGACAGCGTGACCTTGCGCGACTCGAGGCGCGAGTAGTCGAGAATGTCGTCGAGCAGCGTCAGCAGCGTTTCGGAAGCCGACACGGCCGCATCCACTCGGCCGGCCTGCTGCGCGTGAAGCCGCGAACGCCGCAGGAATTCGAGCGACGAAAGAACCGTCTGCATCGGCGTGCGGATCTCGTGACTGACGAAGGCAACGAACATCGCCTTGTCGCGTTTGCTGCGCACGGCCGCCGCGCGCGATTTCCACATCACGCAGGCCAGCGCCGCAAAGGTCAGCAAGGTCGCGGCGATCGCGAGGACCACCGGCGCCCGGTAATGCACGATCGAGCGGATCGTCGGCTTGCCGTAGTCGCCCAGTTCGATCGAATCCCGCGTGATCGCGGCCGTGTCGCTGACCGGAATGGCCGCGAGCGACTTGTCGATGATCGATGCGAGGAGCGGCAGGTCGGCACGCGAGAGCATCGCGAGCGACACCGGGCGATCGGCCAGCATCCCGGACATGTAGAGCTGGCCGGTGAATTGCCGGCGCACGATCGGCAGGATGGTGACGTCGATGCCGAGCGCGGCATCGGCTTCGCCGTTGGCGACCGCGGCCAGCGCGAGCTCCTCGGTGTCGAACGTCAGCACCTCGAGCGGCACGCCGCTATGGCGGACGAAATACTCGACCGCGCCGCGCCCCTTGATCGCGATGCGCCGGCCCTTCAGCCGCTGCAGGCCGAAGATCATCGCGTAGTCGTTGCGCGTCACGACGGTCAGCCGCCCGACCAGATAGGGCGCGCTGACCAGCGCGCCGGCGCCGACGCGGTCCGGCACCAGCTCGCGCCAGACGCCCGGCAGCAGGTCGACCTTGCCGGACCCAAGCGCATCGTATGCCTGCCCCCACTGGGTGCCGGGCACCGTCTGGAACGTGAGCCCGGTCATCTTCGAGATCGCGCCCAGGTAACCCGCGACGAGCCCCGCATGCCTGCCGTTGCGCAGGTATTCGATCGGGTGCCAGTTCGCCTCGACCGCGATATGGACGACCGGATGCGCGCCGATCCACCGAAGCTCCTCGTCGGTGAAGACCGGCTTCCAGCAGGCGGTCGAGGCGCCCGCGCCGACCGGGACGGCCAGCAGCGCCGCCGTCAACACGAGGCGAAGCATGCGCCACACCGGGCGCCGTACGGATAACCTGGCTTCCATGATCGATTCGCTTGGGATGAGGACGTGCGGCGCCGCTTCACGGGCGCCGAACGCGCTAGAGACTCGCGGACGACGGCGTAAACGTGATCGTCAGCTTGTTGCTGTACTTGCCCGGACGCTTGAACACCGACTGGACTTCCGGCGTCTCCAGCGTCAGCGGCGTCGGCGTGCAGACCACCGGCACCGAAATGCCCGGCAGCGATACCGACCGGCCCGCGCTGTTGTTCACGCCCTGCAGACGCACCGTTTCGTTGTTCTGCAGCGCGATCTTCTTGCCCGCATAGGTCAGGCTCACGTCGTAGTCGATGCGCGATGCGTAGGCGCCGCTCTTGTCCGAGTCGAGCAGGACGGAATACCGGCCCTTGTCGCGCCGGTCGATCGTCAGGCCGTCGCTCGCCGACACGTCGAACCACGTGCTCTGCGAGTTGTAGCCGTCGTACAGGCACATGTCGACGTTCGAGGTTCCCGAGATCCGGCTGCCGTTCGGCAGCATCCGCAGCTTGAGGTCGACGACGGGCGTCGCGCTCGTGTATTCCGGCAGATAGACCTGGATGTTGTTCTTGTCCGTGACATTCAGCTTGATCGCCGCGCTGAAGACGGCGATCGTCGGTGGCGTACCGGTCCCCCACAGTCTCAGGTTCAACTTGAGGTTCGCCTTCCAGGTTCCGCCGGACGGGAGTTTCTTCAGTTCCGCGGCAGGAATCTTGACGAACAGCTTGCGCTCGTCCCAGATGATTTCGTTGGCGCAACCGGCAATCGAAGCGGACTGCGCCATCTCGATCGGAACGCGCGCGTTCGACACCACCCCCGCCACGACGTTGCCGTTGCAATCCCGGTGACGGCCATACGCATTTTCCCCTGCAAGATTCAGAACGGCCGTGGCGCCGGTCTTTTCCTCCTTGAACGAAAGCCGGATGGAGGTCGAGGTGCCCGCCACGACCCATACCGGCTCGGTCGGGCATGCACCCGTCGCCGTGTCGCTGCTGGATTGGCAGGTCCACGAATTTCGCCCCCACTTGTAGGCGTCCGCCGTGTCGTACCCGCCCGACGCACTGTCGAACACCGAGACGTCGCCCTGCGGCGCGCCGCGATCCCGTGTCGCTTCCACCGTATCGTTGCGGTTGGCCGGCTGCTGGGAAACCGCACACGCATCGAGTGCGATCGCCCCCAATGCGGCCGCCATGACGATGGCCCGGCAGCGAATTCGATTGATCTGTTTCATCTGGATGACTGTTTCCTTGTGTTCGCGTCAGCGCAAGATGCGACGCACGAAGCCCGCCTCGCGACTGCGCGCGTCATTGCGCCTCGTCGGGCGCCCCGGTCGTCCGCGCCCGCATCGACATCACGTATCGATGCTCGAGCAGCTTGCGCACGCGGGCCTGCTTGCGCAGCGATTCCGGCAGCGCGTCCGGCCCGGCCACTTCGCAACGCACCTTGCCGACCATCATCAGCACATCCTGCTGGCGCTTGACGTGCAGCGGGCACCGCATCAGCGTCGGCCCGTCGACCACGAACAATTCGTCTTCCTTGTGGTCGAGTTCGGCGATGAAGCCGCCCTGGCTGTCGATCGGCGGCATCGAGCCGTTGAGGATCACGCTGTCGGACAGCGGCATGCCGCGCGCCGAGAACGCCTGGCCGACGTAGGTATAGGTCACCTTCGCATCGACGTTGCGCATTGCGAGCTGCCCCGGCACCATGAACAGCGTGCGCTTGCCGAGCCCCTCGGTCACGCTCGTCGCGCCCGCGGCCGCATGCGCGCCCGCGTCGCTCACTTCGGTCGTCACCGGCGTGAAGGCCGATACCGGCAGCAGCGCACGCTGCCCGAAGCCCACCTTGATCCTCGCGCTCGAATCGCTGCGCACCTCGGCCGCCATGCCGCTCGCGTCGTCGTGCCTGCCGACCCGGACGGCGAACCCGGCGAGCGGATCCGATTGCGACGCGGACGCGCCGAGGAACATCCCCTGCCGCGCCAGCGCGAACGACGACGAGTAGCTCGCCGTCACCGACGGGTTGTTGCCGCCGCTGTCGCGGCTGTAGCTGTTCGCGACCGATCCGGCGACGTCGCCGTAGCGGCCCTTCCAGCGGCCCTGCGCGGTGCCCGTCAGGCTCTCGGTGCCGTATCCCGACACCCCGAGCGCGACCTCCCGGTAGCTGTCGCCCTGCCAGTTCCAGTTGCGGTCGAGCGTGTAGTTCGTCGTCGTGCTGCTGCGGTCCGTGCGAACGTCGACGCCCGCCGACGTGTAAGCGGACGCGCGCCCGGGCTGCATCGCGGGTTCGGCCATCGACAGCGTCACGCCGACGTAGCCGCCATACTCGTTGCGTGCGCCGGTGCTGCGGTTCGCGTAAGCACCGATGCGCAGGTTCGCGCTGACCTTGCGCCACGTGACGGAGCGCGACAGCGACGCCTGCAGCGCGCGTGACACCTGGTCTCCCTGACGGAACACGGGCGCGGCCCATGGACGGTCCAGCATGTCGGGCTGCCAGCTTTCCGAGCGTCCGACGCTTTTGTTGTACGTATAGCCGAGCATCGCCGACCAGTTGCCGATCGGAAACGACACGGTCGCGTTCAGCATGTCGTAGCAGCCGATGTCGCGATACGACATCGCCGCGCCGCCGCATGCCGCGCCGCGCATCTGGTAGCGGTACACGCTCCACGACACGCCGTCGGCGAACGAGATCTGTTGCGTGTTGCCGCGCGAGCCGTCGTTCCCGACGAAAAACGAACCGCCGGCGGAGAGCACGCCCAGCGCAAACGCGTGACGCCACTCCAGCGCCGTCTCGTTGTAGAGGTTCCCGCCGACGCTCGCGATGCCGCTCGTCAGCGCCATTTCACGCAACAGCGGGATCCGCACCCCGGCTGCCGCGGCCACGCCGTCCGGTGCGTCGCGGTCGGACGGGCGGCCGGCCTGCACGAACCATTGCCGCGTGCGCGAATTGGCGCCGCCGCCCGTCTTCATGAACGGCGACATCTGCGTGCGCACCTGCACGCCGTTCTCGAACACACGCAGCGTCAGCGGATACGTGCCTTCCGGAAAGCGGGACGTGTCGAGCGCGTTGACGCCGGCCTTCATGTAGAACGTGCCCAGCAGTTCCTGCCCGCGGTACGCGTCGATACGCGAATCGCGCGGCAGCAGCAGCGTGACCGGCGTGCCCTGCTCCGCGACCTCCGGGTTCACGTAGGCGAGCGTCGTGCCGACGCGCACGCCGTCGAGCGTGCCGACCGGCAGCATCGTGAACCCGAAGTTGCCGCCGAGCGCGCTCGCAAGGTTCCGGTTGTCCATCCGGCCGGCCTGCGCATAATGCGCGTGGCCGATGTCGTGGCGGTAGTAGAGATCCTGCAGCCGGACGCGGCTCTCCGACCCGCGCGAATAGCCCGAATGCGTGAAGCTCCAGTTCCCGCCGATGAAACTCTGCGGCGTGATGCCGAGCGCGCCCGTGCCCGACACGGACAGGCTCCGGTAGCCCCGGCCGCCCGACAGGTTGACCGTCTGCTGATGGATCAGCGCGTTTTCCGTCATCGGCGACGGCTCGCGATAGCGACGGTCGCGCTGCTCGGTGCTCAGCCAGGCGTGCGACAGGAACAACTCGATGTTGCCGTCGCTTTCGTCGTAGATCACGGCCGCGCTGTCGGTGTCGACATAGCCGCAGCCGTTCAGGCCAGCCTGCCCCGCGCAGGCGAGGTTGCCGTTGCGCGCCATCGACTTCGACAATGCCGCGCCGATCGCCGAGACGTCGGCCGCCGGGTCGAGCTGCGAGGCGAGCGCCTGCAACACGCGCGCGGGATCCTCGAAACGCACGGTGTCCGGCGTCACGAACACGCGAAACAGGCCGAGCGGCTTGCCGAGAAAATTGACGTTGATGCGCTCGTCGTGCCCCGTCATGATGTCCTCGAAGCCCGGCGGCACGGCCGAAGCGGCCTGCGCGACGGACGCGGCGTCCATCACACACAGCGCGCTCAGGCATGCGACAACGGTCTTCTTGAGATCGAATGGAATCATGCGGGAACAGGGGGGAAATTTTGCAGGAGTACTACAAAAAACAGGGCGCGCCGTGCAGGCGCGCCCGTCGACAACGCGGAGAAGCTTAGCTACCCGAACCCGATGCCGCGCTCTGCGTGACGATCACGCTGACGAGACCCTGGTAGCTGCCGGACTCCGTGACGGCTTCGACGGTCTTCTGGCCGATCGACAGCGGCAGCACGTTCGAGCCCTGGGCCAGTTCGCCGGGGAACAGTTCCGCGGTCTTCAGCGTCGTCGCCGTGGTGGTCAGCGCGGTGTTGCCGAGCGTGACCGTCAGCGGAATGGCCTTCGCGCCCGGGCTCGTCTGGTTCTTCAGCGTCGGATCGGCCGCGAGGCGGATCTGCAGATCCTTCGCCTTGTCGTTCGTGAAGATCTTCGTATTCACCGTGGCGGCCTGAAGACCCGAACCCGGCAGGTATTGCATCTGCATGGTCGTCGGCAGTGCCGAGCCGTCCGCCGACAGCATTTCGAGCGTGGTGTCGACGTTGGCGGTGACGGTGATGTCCTTCTGCACGGCGTGAGCCGACATCGACATCAGGGCGGCGGCAGCGATGGGAACGTATTTCAGCATGGGTTAGTCCTTCTGGTTGGTTGAAACAATGGTGTGACCCGTCCGGGTCTCGTGATTCGCGCTCGGCGCGTTCATCGCGTCGACGGAATGCGCGGGCACGACCTTCTGCTGTACATCCGCCACTCCCCCCACTCGATATCGGATTCGCACATAAGGTGCGGCATGCAGCCCGTCCAGCCTGAACTCCTGGTCCGGATAGACGCTGCGTTCGAATTTCGTCCACCGGCACGACGACTCGTCCTTTTCGGACTGGCATGCGCCCGCGTCGATCAGGCCGATCCGGACGTTGCCGGTATTGGTCAGCGTGCCGTTCGCCACGTCGAAGTCGGGCACGACCGTCTTCGGCAGCACACGGATCAGCGGCGCCCAGACGAGACTGAAGTCGACCTTGCCGGACACGTCGTCCTGCGCCGCGGATGCGTCGTCGGACGGCGCCGCCGCAGGCTGCAGGTAGATGCGATACAGCACCTCCTTCTGCGGCGCGCCGAGCGGAATCACGCGGACGAGCCGCGTGCCGCCGGCCGGCAGCGCGAACTTGGCAGGCGAAATCACGATCGCGTCGTCGCCGGAATTCATGCCGGTCTCCTCGCGCTCGTGATCCGTCGCCGGATCGATCACGCGCTTCGCGATCGCCTTCACGTATTGCGTCGCATCGGATTTCGAATAGATGCGCAGCTCCGCGGCCGACTCGCTGCCGGCCCCGATCGACGCGGCCATCGGATAGACCAGCATGTTCGCGCCGGCGATCGACGACGCAAACGACAGCGCGGCTGCGGCAAGCAGCCTCCGGTGAACACGGTATTTCCTGTCAATGATGATTTGCATAACTTATCGATTTCCCATCCATTTCACGCGTTCGCCGGCAGCCCTCGATGCAAACGCCGGCCGGCTTTCGATCGACGGCATGCCATGCCTGACATGTCCCGGCCGGTCGTTTCGGCCGCGGGCGGCTCGATGCGGCGCATGCCGCCCTTCTTCGATTCGGGCAGCAAGCGGCAGCCCGGTCGTTCGGTCAGCGGCGGGGGCCTGCGGCGCCTCGGCCTCTCAGGTGCCGCGTCGGGCGCATCGGCTATCGGAACGCATTGCTTGATTAGGATTTTGACGATTCAACCAGGCGCCAGATATAAGACTTGTCCTAAATTTGCAGACTTCTGCACCAATCACTAGGACTAGTTCGCCCATAAGATGCCAAATGCCCGCGATCCACATGGCGAAACGGAACGCGGCGCAGGGCAGGGGTCGACCACGCCGGACGGGTTTCCGAACGGCGCGGCGCGGCGGGCCGCCGAGGGCGGCCACCGGGAGATCGATCGATGGAGAAAATGACGCGCGGGCAGGACGCCGGCGCGCGAAGTGACGCCGGGCGCGCGACGCAGCGCGCACCGGGGAGGATGAAACGACCCGGGCGGCGCCCGTGCTCGCCGGCGCGCCGCCGGTGGCGGCGGCGGGCATCACCCGCCGCCGTGACTTCACGCGTTGCGCGAATACACCCGGCGATGCCGCACCGCTTCGGCCAGCACGTCCAGCACCGGTTCCGTCTGCGCCCAGCTCAGGCACGCGTCGGTGATCGACACGCCGTACTCGAGCGGCACGCCGGGCTTCAGATCCTGCCGCCCGGCCTTGAGATGGCTCTCGACCATCACGCCGACGATCCGGTGCTCGCCCTGCCCCAACTGCCGCGCGAGATCCTGCGCGACGTCGATCTGGCGTTCGTGCGACTTGTTCGAGTTCGCGTGCGAGCAGTCGACCATCACCTGCTCGCGCAAGCCGGCCTTGCGCAGCACCGCGCAGCTCGCCTCGACATGTTCGGCGTCGTAGTTCGGGCCGTTCTTGCCGCCGCGCAGGATCACGTGTGCATCGTCGTTGCCGCGCGTCTCGAAGATCGCGGCCATCCCCATCTTCGTCATCCCCATGAACGCATGGCTCGCGGCCGCGGCGACGATCGCATCCGACGCGACCTGCACGCCGCCGTCGGTGCCGTTCTTGAAGCCAATCGGGCAGCTCAGGCCCGACGCGAGCTGGCGATGGCTCTGGCTCTCGGTCGTGCGCGCGCCGATCGCGCCCCACGCGATCAGGTCGGCGATGTACTGCGGGCTCAGCAGGTCGAGGAATTCGGTCGACGCGGGCAGCCCGAGCGCGTTGATGTCGAGCAGCAGTTGCCGCGCGGCGCGCAGCCCTTCGTTGATGCGGAAGCTGCCGTCGAGGCGCGGATCGTTGATGTAGCCCTTCCAGCCGACCGTCGTGCGCGGCTTCTCGAAGTAGACGCGCATCGTGATCAGCAGGTCGTCCTGCAGCGCATCGGCGGCGGCCTTCAGGCGGCGTGCGTAGTCGAGCGCCTGGTCGTGATCGTGGATCGAGCACGGGCCGACGACGAGCAGCAGCCGGTCGTCGCGGCCGTGCAGGATGTCGCCGATCGCGCGGCGCGTGTCCTCGACGAGCGTCTGCGTGGCGGCCGGCACCGGCAGTTCGTCCAGCAGCAGCGCCGGCGAGATCAGCGGGCGCACGGCGCCGATGCGGACGTCGTCGATGCGCGTGGTGTCCTGCGTCGCGTCGGCGCTGCCTACCTCGCGATCATGGGAAGGATTGTCGAGGTTCTGCATGGTGATTCTCCGGGGGACGTCTGTCATGGTGAGCAGGCTCGATTATGGCACCCGGGCGGGACGGCGGAGGGTTGCGGCGGGGGAACGGGCGCGCCGCCGCCGCGGCAGGACGACGGAGGTCAACACCCGGCAAAAAAAACGGGCGACCCGTGAAGGGTCGCCCGGCCATGTTGCGCGCGGCGCGCCTAGTGCAGCGTCTCGGGCGCGAGCGAATTGCTGGGCAGCAGCGACGTCAGCCAGCAATTGCTCGGCGCGGCCTTGCCGCCGAAGCGGTCGTAGAGCCACGGCAGCATTCCGGCGACCCAGGGCACGATCGCGCCCACGTGTTCGAGCGGATATTCGCTGTACGTGACCGGCGTGCCGCTCGCGCAGAACTTCTGCGCAAGCGCGCGCACGTCGTACGCCAGCATCACGCCGTCGCCCACCTGGCTGCTGAAGGTGCCGTCCAGCGCGCCGGCCGTGCCCTGGCTGATGAACATCGGGATCGTCGGCGATGCGGCCAGCCCGGCGTTCACCTTGTTCGCATAGGTCACGTAGGCCGGAATGCTGTTGATGTCGTTCGCGTATTGCGGCTTGAACAGCGTGCCCCAATGCAGCCCCGTGTATTTCGGCAGGATGTATGCGAGCGACTGGCTCTGGATGTCGTTGAACACGGCGACGCCGGTATCGCTGAGATACGGCGTCAGGTCGAAGCCGTAGCCGCGCGACAGCCCGGCCAGCGCGGCCGCGGCCACGCCGCCCCACACGATGCTGCCGTCGACATAGCGCAGGTTGTGCGCGGGGTCGACCAGCACGCCGCCTTCCGCCGCGCCGACGAGCTGCCGGTTGATCTCGGGCGCATAGCTCGGCGCGAGCTGCGCGGCCCAGTTCGTCGCGATCGCGCCGCCCGAATAGCCGATCATCGCGACCTTGCTCGACGGATTCAGGCCGGTCGACGGCGTATTGAGCGCCGCGCGGATCGAATCGAGCGTCGTCATCCCGTATTCGGGGCCGGCGGCGAAGTCGGCCGTCTGGCCTTCGGTGTCGGGCACGATGATGTTGTAGCCCAGCAGCAGCAGCGTCGACAGCGGAATCGACTCCGCGCTGTAGAGCAACGTGCCGACGTTGACGACCTTCGTGACGTCGCGGTCGCCGGCGATCACCTGCGACGGCTCGTCGTACGGGTTCAGCGAATCGTAGGCCGACTGGTACGAGATGGCCTGGCCGTTGCTGACCTGGCTGCGGATCACGGACGTCACGTTGACGACAGGCTGGTTCAGCGCATTATTGGTGCGATACAGCAACTGCTGGGCGGTCAGCGCGGTCGGAATGCCGGCCACGTGATAGACCACGTTGCGGGTCTTGAGCACCGTGCCCGGTGGAATCGATGCCAGCGGCGTGGCGCCGGTGTACGCATAGAACGGGTCGGATACGGTCGCCGCGCTGGCGCTGGCCGGCTGGGCGACGACGGCGAGCGCGGCCGACACGGCGGCCGCGGCCATCATGAAGCGTCTGGAGGACATGGGTGGGGCCCCTGGAATATGCTGCTTTCATCGAAGGAAGTCCGGCGGTGCTGCAGACCATTGCGCGTGCCGCTTCAATACCGTTTCCGATCCATCGACTGTCTCCTGTGAATGAATGATCCTGCCTGTACCGAATCCGTTTTTTAGTAGGAGTACAAACCGGATGAATTGAAGCACAACGACGGCGCGTTCGACGGGCGTTTTCCGTTGTTTGAAGGTAAACGCCTAAATCCGTCGCCGCGCGACGCGGGCGCGCCGGCCGTTCGGCCGACTGTCCGCGTTTCACCGAAGTGCCGTACGATCACGGCTGTCGGGTACCGAAGCGGCCGCGTCGTACGACGCCGGCCGCACGGCGCACCGCCTGTCTGCCTGTGACCGATCGTTCCCTGCCCAACCGACCCGCCACGATGACCGTCTCCGAACTGCTCCGCGCCATCCGCCAACCGTATGCCGCCCTGCTCGCGAAAGCGGCCACGCAACCGGCCGTGATCGCCGAACCGGCCTACCGGCGCGCCGACGGCACGCTCGCCACCGAAGGGCCGCTCGCGCTGCCGTGCCGGGCCGACATCATCGCGACCGAAGGCGAATCGGCCGGCCAGCCGGCGATGGTCGATTCCGCCACGCAGCTGGATTTCGAGCCGTTCGCGTTCGACCTCGAAACGGCGGCCGTGTCGATCCGCCCGTTCGTGTGGGACTGGGCCGCGATCGAGGCCGACGGTCTCGACGAAAGCGCGGCGGTCGAAGCGTTCAAGACATGGTTCTTCGCGTGGTTCGACGGCGACGACGAAAACCTGCCGGGCGAAGACGGCCTGCACGGGATCGTTCATTACCTGTCGGAACCGGTTCGCACGGAACAGGGCTGGCGCGTCAATGCGGATCTCGGCTCCGCGCCCGAGGCGGCCGTCGAGGATCTGCTGTTCCGGCTCGTCGATGCGGGCGCTTCGCGGATCAGCGTCGGTTGATTTGCCGCTCCATTTCTCTCACGCCATCATGAAAAAAATCCTCGCAGCCGTGCTGCTCTGCGTGTCGCTGCCGGCACTCGCCAAGGTGTCCACCGAAGTGTTCTGCTTCCGGTCGGATGGCGACAAACCCGTGCGCTTCGAGATGCGCACCTACTATGACGATGCGGTCAAATGGTCGGGCGGCGCGGTGCGCTATGCGCAATCGAAAACGGCCCTGCCGCTGGTGATCGAGCACGAGGAGGAAGAAGTGCTCGACGAAAGCCGTCCGCACCAGTACACGACCACCTGGGACGAAATGGTCGGCGGCAGGATCAACGGCCGCTACGAAATGATGACCCAGGGCGCGATGGTCTATTCGATGACCTACACCAACGCACGCACCGGCAAGCAGACCGCGTTCAGCCGCGCGCTGGATGTCGACGCATCCGAGCAGACCGGGTGCCGCTGGTGAGGCGCCCGCTGATCCGGATCGCGTGCATGCTGGCCGCACTGCACACAGGCTTCGCGCATGCCGCGCCGCGCACGGTCTACGAAGGCACGCTGCAAGGTGCCGGCACCGTCGTCATGGAACTCGACGATCGCCCGGCCGCGGACGGTTCGATCTCGGGCCGCTACTTCTATGCGCAGCACGGCGTCGATATTCCGCTGCACGGCACGCCCGCGCAACTGGCCGAACCGCTCGTGCGAACGCAGTTGCCGGAAGACGCGCGCGATGCGGCGGATTATCGCGCGCAAGCCGATTTCGACCATGCCGCGGCCACCTGGCAAGGCACGCGGGACAAGGCCGGCTATCGCGGCCGCTGGACCGATGCACGCTCCGGCAACACGCGTGCCTTCGCGCTGCGCCGCGTCGCCGCATACGATCCCGACGCGGTTGCGCCCGGCTCTGTCGAAGCGATCACCGCGGTGTCCGCGGGAGGTGTCGGCAGCGGCATCGCGCGCAGCGCGGACATCGACATGCAGCACGCGCCGTATGCGACGCTGAAGCTTGCCGGGCACGCACGGCCGGTGGGGCCCGAGATCGGCGACGGCTCGATTGCGTACCGGATGTGGAGCGACCCGCGCACGGTGTTCGCGTATCCGCGGCTGAGCCGCCATCCCGATCCGGCCGTGATGGCGCGGGTCAACCATCTGCTGGAACAACGGCACTGGCAGATGAGTCTCGCGGCGCTCGAATGCGCGTCGACGCGCTATACCGACGACGGGCCGGCAGCCGGGACGCTCGGCAGCTACGACGACGAGCAAGTGACGGTCACGTGGCTGTCGCGCGCGGCGTTGGGCATCGTGGAATCGGGCAGCCTGTTCTGCGGCGGCGCGTACCCGGACAATCACTACGATCCGGTCACGTTCGACCTGCTGCGCGGCGCGTACCTCGACTGGAATCGCGTAATCGACGCCGCTGCGACGAACAAGGACGGGGATCCGGCAACGAGCCCCGCGCTGGCAGGTTTCATTGACCGATTGCGCACAACGACGGCGGGGGGCAAACGCGTGACGGACGGCAAAGACACTTCGCTCTCGTGCGCGGATGTGTTCCCCGAGTATCTGGCGTTCGAACTCGACGCACCCGGCAAGCTGTCGTTCGCCGTTTCCGGGATCGGCCACGCGGCGGGCGCCTGTCTCGGGCCGCAACTCGATGCGCCGTTTGCGGCGCTCGCGCCGATCCTGAGGCCGGGCGGCGCGCGTTATCTCGTACCGGGCGTCAGGCTGAAGTAACGCGGCGGTGCGGGCGGTATCCGCCTCGCGCCCCGGCCCGCCTGCGTGGCGACCGGGCCGGGCGACGCGCTCGCACCGCAGCCGCGTTTGTCAGGACGCGTCGCCTTGCGCGTCGACGTCGATGCCCAGTTCGGTGGCCATCCGCTGAACCAGCGCATTCAGCCGCGCCACTTCATCCGCGAGGCGCTTCTGTTCGGCCTTCAGCGCCTCGAATTCCGAAGGCGGCACGGAATCCGCCCCGCCGGCATCCGCGCCCGCGAAGTCAGCCACGTTCACTTCGCCGCACATCAGGTGCATCCAGCGATTCTCGCGTGCGCCCGGCGCACGCGGCAGCCGGACGACGAGCGGTTGCGCACGCGTCGCGAGCTCGTCGAGAAACGCCTCGACCGACGAGATATCCGCGAAGCCGTGCAGGCGCGCGCTGTTCAGGCGCAGCTCGGCAGCCGTCTGCGGGCCGCGCAGCAGCAGGATCGTCAGCAACGCGATCGCCTGGCTCGGAATGCCGAGCACGCGGTTCATGTTGTGCTCGAAACGCGGCACGCGGCTGCTGCTGCCCTCCATCACGATGCTCAGGTGCTTCAGGCCGTCGAGCGCGGTCGTGACTTCGTCCTCGCTGACGTTCATCACCGGCGCGCGCGCGGTTTTCTGGTTGCAGCCGGCGGTCAGCGCGTTGAGCGACAACGGATAGGTGTCCGGCACCGTGTGCTGTTTCTCGACGAGCACGCCGAGAATGCGGGCCTCGAGGGGCGTGAGTTCGCGAAGGGCGCGTGGCGTGGGCGTATCCGGCGTGGTGTTCATGAGTGGCGTCGCAGCGTGCAGCAAGTGAAGGGAAACGGTCGCGGCCCGTCCGGCATCGCGCACGGGCGAGCCATATGATAGCTCGCGACGCACGGCGCGGCCCGCCGCCTCCACGCACGCGCATGGCGCAGCCGGCTTTCGTCCGGCGTATCGGCCGGCCGGCGCCATGCGTCGGCGGCTGCGCACCGCCGGCTCCGCCGTCGCGCGCGCGGCGGCGTTTGCGCGTCGCGCTGGCCGGCGCTACGATATGCGTCACCCTGACGCCCGCGGCGCCGCGCGAGCGCCCTCGCACGCCACACCGCGCAGTGCCCGTCCCGCACGCCATGCCGCCATGCATGCGCGCCGCGCGTCACCCGTTCACCCTTTCGACCCGTTCACCGCCATGACCGCCTCCTCTTCCGCACCGCACGTGCGCGCCATCGTCACCGGACACACCCGCGGCGTCGGTGCGTCGCTTGCCGAACAACTGCTGCAGGAAGGCGTCGCCGTGCTCGGGGTATCGCGCGGCCGTCATCCGTCGCTCGCGTCGCAAGCCGGCGACCGCTTCACCGAAGCCGAACTCGACCTGTCGGACCCGTCGGCCGTCGCGGCCTGGCTGGCCGGCGACACGCTGCGCCGTTTCGTCGACGGCGCGTCGATCGTGCTGCTGTTCAACAACGCGGGCATCGTCGAGCCAATTGGCCCGCTCGCCGTGCAGGATCCGGCGATCGTCGCGCGCGCGGTCGGCCTGAACGTCGCGGCGCCGCTGATGCTGTCGGCCGCACTCGTGCAGGCGGCTGCCGCCGGGACCGAATGCCGGATCCTGCACGTGTCGAGCGGCGCGGCGCGCAACGCCTACGCGGGCTGGAGCGTCTATTGCGCGACCAAGGCCGCGCTCGATCACCATGCCCGCGCGGTGGCGCTCGACGCGAACGGCGCGCTGCGGATCTGCAGCGTCGCGCCGGGTGTGGTCGACACGGGCATGCAGGCGACGATCCGCTCGACCCGCGAAGACGATTTCCCGATGCGCGAGAAATTCGACCAGCTGAAGTCGAGCGGCGCGCTCGCGACGCCCGAGGCCGCCGCGCGGCAGCTGATCGGCTATGCACTGAGCGATGCGTTCGGCTCGGTGCCGACGGCCGACGTGCGGGAACTGCCGGGCCGCTAGGTCAAGCGGACACGCGGCCCGTCATCGTCCTTCGAGCCGCTTCGTCCAGTCTTCGACCTGCCGCTCCGTCCGGCGCCGGTCGAGCATCTTGCGCCAGCCGGGCGGCAGTATCGGAACGTCCCGCAGCGCATCGAGCGCGGCCATGTCGAGCGTGCGCCGGTACAGCACGTCGAGCACCGTCGACAGCGGCCATTGCGGATAAGGGCGCGCGTGCAGCGCCAGCACGTCGCCCCCGGCCACCCAGCCCGCCTGCAGCACACGGTAGTACCAGCCGGTCCGGCCGCTCTGCTGCACGAGCGCGGCCATCCGCGGATGCGTGAAACGCGCGTTCAGCTTCCAGCACGGCTGCCGCGACTGCGACACCTGCAGCACCGCGCCGCCGAGCGTGAACACGTCGCCGAGACACACGTCGTGCTCGGTCACGCCGTGCGTCGACAGGTTCTCGCCAAACGCGCCCGGCTGCGCGAGCACGTCGCGCGCGCCGACCTGCGCGGCCCACCATGCATAGTGATCGTGCGCATAGTGGTGGACCGCCTTGTCCGGGCCGCCGTGGTGCCGCGCATCGGCCTGCTCGTCGCCGGCAAAGCCCGACTCGCCCAGCCACAGGCGCGTATCGGCCGGCTGCTTGTCGATCGCGCTGACGTGCGCGGTGCCGGCCAGCGGGCGGCACACGCCGACCCGCACCGCGCCGATGGCGACCGCGATCGCCGGTCGTGCCGCGTCGCTCATGCCGCGACACCGTCCGGCAGGGTCGCGAGCAGGCGTTCGAGTTCGCGCGTGCGGGCGTCGCCGAGCGGCATCAGCGGCCTTCTGGGCTCGCCGGCATCGAAGCCGCGCAGGCGCAACCCGGCCTTTACGGTCACCGGCAATCCGCCGTCGACGATGAACCGCAGCAGCGGCAACTGCGCATGAAAAACCGTCCTGGCGCGCGCCAGGTCGCCCGCGCGCATCGCGTCGAACAGCGCCAGCGGCAACGCGGCGTTCAGGTTTGGCGCGGCCGTGCACCAACCGGCCGCGCCCGCGGCCAGCGCGGCGAGCGCCATCGGATTGCTGCCGTTGTAGAACGGGATCGCGCCGTCGCTCAACTGCGCGAGCCGGTGCATCCGCCCGATGTCGCCCGTGCTCTCCTTCACCATCGTCACGTTGTCGACGGCCCGGCAGATCGTCGCGATCAGCTCGGGCGACATGTCGACGCCGCTCGTCGCGGGGTTGTTGTACAGCATGATCGGAATGCCGATGGCGGCCCCGATCGCGCGATAGTGCGCGACGATCTCGTCGTTGGCGAGCTTCCAGTACGACACGGGCAGCACCATGACCGCATCGGCGCCGGCCTGCTCGGCGAAGCGGGCGCGGCGCACCGCGCCCGCCGTGGTGAGATCGGAAATGCCGACGACGGTCGGCACGCGCCGGCGCACCGAGCGAATCGACGCGGCGGCGACCGCCTCCCATTCGGCATCGGACAGATACGCGCTTTCGCCGGTGCTGCCGAGCGGCGCGATCGCGTGGACGCCGTCGGCGATCAGCCGACCGATCAGCGCATCGAGCGCCGTCAGGTCGGGGGCGCCGTCGGCGGAAAACGGCGTGACCGGGTAGGCAACGATGCCTTTCAGCAGGATGGACACGATATGGATTCCTCAATGATGGTTGGACGCAAAGGCGGAAAACCGCCGGTTCATTCGACGCAGTCCCGGTGCGTGCGCAATGCGCGCCGCGCGTAGTATTCGAAGGTCACCGCGTCGCGCTTCGGCTTCGAGATCCAGTCGTGCGCCTCGCGCGCCAGCGCCGGCGGCACCGGCCTGATCGCGCCGGCCGACATCGCGAGCAGCTGCAGCTTCGCGGCCCGCTCGATCAGCAGCGCGAGGATGCACGCTTCCTCGATCGTCTTGCCGACCACGAGCTGGCCGTGGTGCGACAGCAGGATCGCGCGCTTGCTGCCGAGCGCCTTCGAGATGATCTCGCCCTCTTCGTTGCCGACCGGCACGCCGGGCCAGTCTTTCAGGAACGCGCAATCGTCGTACAGCGGGCAGGTGTCCATGTGCGACACGACGAGCGGCTGCTCGAGCATCGACAGCGCCGCGACATGCGCCGGATGCGTGTGGATGATGCAGTTCACGTCCGGGCGTTCGCGGTAGATCCACGTATGGAACCGGTTGGCCGGGTTCGGGATGCCCTCGCCGTCGACCACCTCGAGATCCTCGTCGACGCGCAGCAGGTTCGCGGCCGAGATCTCGTCGAAACCGAGCCCGAGCCGCTGCGTGTAGTACGTGCCGGCGTCGCCGGCGCGGCAGGTGATCTGGCCGGCCAGGCCCGAATCGTGACCGGCGTCGAACAGGATCCGGCACGTGAGCGCGAGCTTCTGCCGCGCCGACCAGCCGCTGTCGCCCACCGCGGTGTCGAGACGCCGCTCCGCCAGCGCGACCAGCGCCTCCTTCGTCAAATTCAGCGTTTCCGCCATGTTCACCTCCAGAATGGATCGGGATGCATCGCGTCGTCCGCAACCGGATGCCGGCTGCCGGGCTTCGTGACACTCGATACATTATATGACACAAGGTGTCATGCGTTACAATCGGTTTTTCGAAGGACACCCGGCGCCCCATGACGATTCGCCTGAAGCTGCTCAGAAAACAGAAGGGCTGGACGCTCGACGTGCTGGCCGACGAGACCGGCCTCACCAAGAGCTACCTGTCGAAAGTGGAGCGCGGCCTGAGCGTGCCCTCGATCGCGGTCGCGCTGAAGCTGTCGAAGGCGCTGAGTGTCGACGTCGAGCAGTTGTTTTCGGAGAGTCACAACCGTGAGCTGATCACGGTCACGCGCGCCGGCGAGCGCACGGCGCTGGGCGCGGCGACCGACAGCCACGCGCACCGTTTCGAAAGCATCGCGGCCGGCGTCGCGCCGAAGAAGATGCTGCCGTTCGTCGTGTACCCGCCGCACGAGTTCGTCGCATCGACGTTCCGCGAGCACGAAGGCGAGGAATTCCTGTTCGTGCACAAGGGGCGCGTCGAAATCGAGTTTCCGAACGAGACGGTGCAACTCAGGACCGGCGATTCAGTCTATTTCAACGCTCTCATTCCGCACCGCACGCGCAGCCTCGGCGCCACGCAGGCGGAGATCCTGGTCGTCGTCAGTCACGACGACTAGCATCGTCACTTCTTCGCGCAAGGATCCCCGATGGTCACGAAGGCCACCGCACCGTTCCAGCAGATCAAGACGCTCGTGCGCCAGAACGTCGAGTCGGGCGACTGGCGCCCCGGAGATCGCATTCCGTCCGAACTGGATCTCGCCGCGCAATTCCGCGTCGCACGCATGACGGTCAACCGCGCGCTGCGCGAGCTGACCGAGGAAGGCGTGCTGAAGCGCATCGCGGGCGTCGGGACCTTCGTCGCGGAGGTCAAGCCGCAGTCGAACCTGCTGATGATCGCGCACATCCGCGACGAAATCCGCGCGCGCGGGCATGAATACCGCTGCCGCGTGCTGAGCCGGGCGAGCGAGCCCGCGTCGTTCGACGTCGCGGCCGCGTTCGGCCTGCCGGTCAACACGCCGGTGTTTCATGTGGTGTGCGTGCACGAGGAAAACGGCCGCCCGATCCAGCTCGAGGATCGTTACGTGAACCCGGCCGCCGCGCCCGCTTTTATCGACCAGGATTTCCAGGTCGAGCCGCCGTCCGAGTACCTGTTCAACAACGTGTCGCACGACGAACTGGAGATCGAGCACGTCGTCGACGCCGCGCTGCCGAGCGGCGAACAGGCCCGGCTGCTCGACATGCGCGCCGACGAGCCGTGCCTCACGCTCACGCGCCGCACCTGGACGAACGGGCTGCCCGTCACGTTCGTGCACTTCCTGCATCCCGGCAACCGCTACCGGCTCGGCTCGCGTTTCAAGCCGGGCGCCGCACGCCACCCGACCTGATCCGTCCGCCGCGCGGCGGACGCTGCGCCGGGACACGGCGGCCGCGTCGCGCGCGGCTGCCGGCCCGCGTCAGATCGCGCCGGCCTGCCCCGCGCCGCGCGACCACACGACCGGAAACAGCGGATGATCGAGCGGCGCGCCGTCGGGCAGCTGCGCCGCGAGCCCGGGGAATTCGGGCGACGTCTTCCAGCGACGCGGCGCGTGACGGACGTCGTCGCCGACGAAGCGGATCGAGAACGCGCGCCGCCGGTTCTGCGTCCCGCCCGACGCATGCAGCGTGAGCATCCGGAAGCACACCATGTCGCCGGGCTCGAGCGCCCAGTGGCGGATCGGAAACGCCGCGCGGTCGCCTTCGATGTCCGGCAGATCCGCGAGGCTGCCTTCCGGGAACCACTTCGCCTCCTTGTCCATGAACGTGCGCGGCATCAGCCACGGCCCGCGATGCGAGCCCGCGACGAATTCCAGCGTCGATTCGAGCGGCACCGGGTCGACCGGAATCCACATGCTGACGTTGTCGTCGCCCTCGATGTTGTAGTACGGCTGGTCCTGATGCCACGGCGTGCGCTGCCGCGTGCCGGGCTCCTTCACGAGCAGGTGGTCGTGATGCAGCCGCACGTGGCCGGTGCCCATCAGCGCGGCGGCCACCGACGGCGCCGGCGAGCGCACGATGAAGTCGCGATACGCGTCGTTGTGCTGCCAGTTGCAGAAATCCTCGAAGAACCAGCCCGGATCGTCGGGCCGGCTCGCGACTTTCGCGCGTTCGCTCGGCTGCGCGAGATTCGCGTCGATGCCGGCCCGCAGCGCGGCCACTTCGTCGGGCGAAAAGATGCCCTTGATGCAGACCGCGCCTTCCTCGCGGAACGCGGCGATCAGTTCGGGCGTCACGGCTTGCGCGACGCGTTCCTGGATACTCGTCATGGGGTGCCTGTCGATTGAATGAATCACGGAGTCACGGAGTCACGGTGCCGAAGTCAGCTGCTGCTTCGCACCGTAGATGTCGAAGTCGAAGTATTTCGCGGCGATCTTCTGGTACGTACCGTTCGCGCGGATCGCGGCGATCGCGTCGTTCAGCCGCTTCTTCATCGCGTCGTCGCCCTTGCGCACGCCCATCGCGACGCCGTAGCCGGTGATCCGCACGTCGGTCACGTCGGGGCCGGCGAACGCGTAACCCTTGCCGCGCGGCGTCTTCAGGAACGAGTAGCCGGCCTGCGTCTTGTCCTGGAAGGTCGCGTCGAGGCGGCCGTTGACGAGATCCTGGTACACCTGGTCCTGGTTCTGGTACGAGACGATCGTCACGCCCCTGGTCGCCCATTCGGCCTTCGCGTAGGCCTCCTGCGTCGTGCCCTGGTCGATCCCGATGCGCTTGCCCGCCAGCGACGCGGCGGTCGGCAGCAGCTTCGAGCCGGCCGGCGCGACGAGCGCGGCCGGCGATGCATACAGCTTGTTCGAGAAGTCGATCTGCTTGAGCCGCTCGTCGGTGGCCGTCATCGCGGACATGATCACGTCGAACTTGCGCGCGCGCAGCGCCGGAATCATCCCGTCGAAGCCCTGCTCGACCCATACGCACTTCGCACGCAGTTGCTCGCAGATCGCATTGCGCAGGTCGATGTCGAAGCCGGCGAGCGAGCCGTCGGGCTGCTTCGCCTCGAACGGCGGATACGTGGGATCGATGCCCCATCGGATCGTCGACGCATCCTGCGCGAACGACACGAGCGGCGCGAACGCCAGCGCGGTAACGAGGAGCCTTGCAGTGCGGTTCATGGCGTGTCCTTGAAAGTCTCGACGCGGCGGGCGAACGCCGGCGTCCGGTGGGGGGCGGTGCGCGAACGGCTGGGACTTCGGTGAAACTGCGGTGCAGTCTAGACTGCTCAATTTTCGAGCGCAAGCGGGGGAATACGGGATGAGCGGATCAAGGCCGGGCGGGAGCGAAAGGAAAAGAATGACGTGCGAAACAAGCCAGAATAGCGGGTATTTTCGCGGCTTTCGGGTGTTTACCCTGCGAGACGCACGCCCGCCACAGAGCGTGTTTTTCCGGATATCCGCGGAATGGCGATGTCTATACAGGTGTCGTCCGATCCAGCTCCGGCGGCATTGGCGATGCGTCCTATACCGCACCCGAGATTCCCCGGAGACGGCAGGCCACCCGGGTATGTAAGATATACTTTACATTCAGGTGCATTGAATCTGCGCCGGGAGGTCAACGTGCAACTCCATGAAATCGGTCAGGCCGTTGCGAAACGGCGGGCGGAACTCGATCTCACACAGGCCCAGCTTGCCAGGCTCGCCGGGCTGTCCCGGTTCACCGTCAACCAGCTCGAAGCCGGCAAGGTCAGGGATCTCGGAATCAACAAGCTGATCCCGTTGCTCGGCGTGCTCGGCATCGAACTCCTGGCCATGCCGCGGCAGCCCCATAACGGCCTCTACAAGGCCGTCGTGAGCGCGAACGTCAGCTACAAGGGCGAACTGACCGAACGCTTGCTGGCCGACGCGCTGGCCACCGGACACATTCCGGAAGGATACGAATCGCAGTTCTCCGTCATCCTCGACGAGGTGCCGCTACCTGTCGTGGTGAAAGCGGCGGAGGAAGCCGCCGAACGGTCGGGCACCCCGCTTCGCACCATCTGGAAAAACCTCGCGACATGGTCGAAGGATCTTCACCTGTATCGGGAGGTATGGGCATGACCGCACCCGGCACGTTGCCCGACGGCCCCTGGCAGGGCCTGTTTCGTCACGCGGTAACGCTGGTCGACGAGATACGCAAGCACGGCACGTCGAATCCGTTCTGGACGTTCGGCGGCGGCACGGTGCTGATGCTGCGCCACGGCCATCGCGTCAGCCAGGACGTCGACATCTTCGTACCCGATCCACAGTATCTCGGGTACGTGAATCCCCGCATCAGCGACGCCGCCTCCGACATCACGACGGACTACGAAGAACATGCCGGTTTCGTGAAACTGCTGCTGCCCGACGGCGAGATCGACTTCGTGGTCTCCCGAAATCTGACGTCTCCCGGCTACGACGAATGGACGCTGATGGATCGCGTCGTCAAGGTCGAGACTTCCGCGGAAATCATCGCGAAGAAAATGTGGCACCGCGGCGATCGCCCGGCCGCGCGGGACCTGTTCGATCTGTGTCTGGTCATCGAGCGGGAACCGGCGAGCCTGATGGAAGCCGGGCCCTTTCTCGTTCGGCATCGCGATACGTTCTTGCGCCTGCTCAACGAGCATCGCGCCTTCGTCAAGCCGCGTTTCGACGACATCCAGACGCTCGGCTACACGCCGTCGTTCGACTATTGCGTCGAACTGGCCGACGCCTTCCTGCGGAAACTTCCCGGCGGCACGCCGGAACGGCAGTCACGCCGCCGCTGAGCCCTGCCGCGCCGCCGCGCGACGCCGCGCCGGGTCCGGCGAAACCGCGATTGCCCCCCCTGTCCGGCCATGTTAAAAATCGTCGCTCGCATTTGAGAATGAAATGCCCGGATACCCAGAAGTGCAGAAATGAATAGACCCCTGTTCGACCTCGACCTGCTGCGCGCGCTGGTGATGGTCGCCGATTGCGGCAGCTTCACGACGGCGTCCGCGCGCCTGCATTCGACGCAGTCGACGGTCAGCCAGAAGGTGCGCCGGCTCGAGGAAATCGCCGGGCATCGCCTGCTCGATCGCGGCACGCGCGACGTGCGGCCGACCGACGCCGGCGTGACGGCGCTCAGCTATGCGCGGCGCATGCTCGCGCTGAACGACGAGATGCTGGAGGCGCTGTCGGGCGCCACGGTCGCGCTGACGATCCGGCTCGGCGTACCCGACGATTTCGCGGCGGGCCGCACCACGCACGCGCTCGCGGCATTCAAGCGCGCGCATCCGCAGGTGAAGCTCGAAGTGATGTGCGGGCTGAGCCGCGACATCAGCGCGGCGTACGATCGCGGCGACCTCGACCTCGCGCTGATCAAGCAGCGGCGCGACAGCCGCGAGGCCGTCGTGCGCTGGCCCGAGAAGCTGCGCTGGATCGACAGCGCAAGGCATCCGTCGATCGATCTCGACCCGGTGCCGATCGTCGTGTTTCCGCCGCGCGGGCTCTATCGCGACGACATGATCAAGGCGATCGAGGAACGCGGCCGGCGCTGGCGGATCAGCTTCACGACGTCGAGCCTGAGCGGCATCCAGGCCGCCGTCGCGGACGGCCTCGGCATCAGCGTGCTGCCCGCGCGCGTGGTGACGGACGAGCACGTCGTGCTGACCGAGAAGCACGGTTTCGCGCCGATCGAGCACATGGACATCGCGATCCTGCATCGGCCGACGGCCGACCCGATGGTCGGCGAGCTGACGAGCGCGCTCGCGGCCATGCTGGAACTCGAGGGGAAGTAACGAGCCGGCCGTGGCAACCGGACGGACGCCGCCGCCGCGCGTCATGCCGCGCCACGGTCGATGCGGCGCACTCGCCGCCGCGCCCGACCCGCGTCAGAACATCGTGTTCCCGTTCGCGGCCTGCTCGGGCACCGGCTGGTTGACGTCCCAGTGCTCGACGATCTTGCCGTTCTCGAGCCGGAAGATGTCCATGATCGCGCTGCCGCGCGTGCCGGGTTCGCGCACCGCGTGCACGTGCAGGATCACGTAATCGCCGTCGACGAACGAACGCCTGATCTCGCTGTGCGACTGCGGGTACTTGTCGCGCAGGAACGCGACGAACTTGCGGAAGCCGTCGCGCCCGTCTGCCGCATTCGGGTTGTGCTGCACGTAGCGGTCGCCGACGTACGCGAGCGCGGCGTCCGCGTCTTTCTCGTTCAGGCCTTTTTCATAGAACGCGAGCACCGTTTGCCGGTTCGCTTCCTGCCGCGCGTCGGTCGGGCCGGCCGCCACCGCATGCGCGGCGGTCACGGCGAACAGGGCCGCCGCCATCCATCGTGCGGCCCGTGCCGCTGTCGTGCATCGCATCGTCATCTCCCCGGAATTCCGGCTGAAAACCGGATCATACCGGCCGACGCGTCGCCCGGGCCCGACTCAGACCAGCGCGCCGTCGCGCGCGACGACCTTCCCCGACGACACGACGAGCCGCCGCACCGGCCGCGCCACCACGGCCTCGGCGAACGTCAGCGCGTCGACGAGCACGACATCCGCCCGGCCGCCCGGCTGCAGCCCGTAATCGGCGAAACCGCAACCGCGCGCCGCGCCGTGCGTCACGCAGTCGAGCGCGTCTTCGAGCGCATCGTCGCGGCGGAAGTCGTTGCGCATGGCGATCAGCATCGCGCGCTCCAGCATGTCGGGCGACCCGTACGGCGTCCACGTGTCTCGCACGCCGTCGTTGCCGCCGATGACGGTCACGCCCGCCGCGCGGCACGCGGCCAGCGGCGGCACGGGCACCGCCGCCGGCGCGGTCGTGACAAGCCCGACGCGAAGCTTGGCCATCCGCGCGAGCAGCGCGTCGCGCTCGCGTTCGGCGACATCGCCGAGACAGAAGCCATGGCTGATCGTCACCTTGCCCTGCATGCCGTGCGTCGCCGTGCGCTGCAGGATCAGGTCGAGCGAGTACGCGCCCATCGACCCGCGTTCGTGCAGGTGGAGATCGATCCCGCGGCCATGTCGCCCGGCGATCGCGAACAGCACGTCCAGCGCCTCGACCGGATCGCCTTCGATCGCGCACGGATCGAGCCCGCCGAGCAGGTCGGCGCCCGCGGCCAGCGCGTCGGACAGCAGCGCGTCGGTGCCCGGCCGCTTGAGTACGCCCGATTGCGGAAACGCGACGATCTGGATCTCGACCTGCCCGCGCAGCATCTCGCGCGTCGCGAGCACGCCGTGCAGGTGCCGCAGCCCGGCTTCGGTGTCGATGTCGACATGCGTGCGGATGCGCGTCGTGCCGGCCGCGAGGAAGGCCCGCGCGAGCCCGAGCGACGCTGCGCCGGCGTCGTGGCCGCTCGTCGCGCGATAGTGCCGCTCGTTCTCGATCCGGTCGACGAGGCGCGGCCCGACCTGATTGCGATACCACGGCATCCCCCAGTGCGTCTTGTCGAGGTGCGTGTGGCCTTCGACAAGGCCGGGCAGCGCGAGCGCGCCCGCGCCGTCCTCGATCGCGCAGTCGGCCGGCGCGTCGAGCGACGGCCCGACTCGGGCGATGCGATCGCCTTCGATCAGGAGATCGAGCGCGGTGTCGGCGCTCGTGCGGACGTTTCGGATCAGCAGGGTCGTCATGTCGGTTCCGGTTCGGTCGGTGCATGGCGGGCCGGCGCACATGCGGCGCCTGCCCGCCGGTTCGGTCAGCGCGTGAAGTGCAGCGCGGGCGCGATCGGCGCGTCCGTGTCGCTTGCGCCGCGGCGGAACACCCAGCGCTCGGCCGGCACGCCCGCGACGGCCGCCGCCGCGTTCGGCGCGCGCACCGCGACGAACGTCGCATCGCAGCCGACCGCGATGCCGTAGCGCTCCCGACCGACGACGCGCGCCCCGGCGTGCGTCGCCATGTCGAGCGCGACGCCGAGCGCCTCGTCGGTGTAGAAGCCCGAGCGATAGCCGACCATCATCGCGCGCTGCAGCATGTCGCCGTTGCCGTACGGCCACCATGCGTCGCGGATGTTGTCGTTGCCCGCGAACACGTGCACGCCCGCATCGCGAAGCGCTTGCACCGGCGGAAACGCGCAGTCGCCCGGCGCATTCGTCAGGATCGACACGCCGGCCTCGGCCAGCGCCGCCGCGGTGCGCCGCAGGTCGTCGTCGCCGACCTGGCCGAGCGCGTACGCATGGCTCACGTTCACGCGCCCCCCGAGCCCCGCCGCGCGCGTGCGCGCCGCGATGCGCAGCAGTTGCGCGATGCCCGTTTCGCCCGGTTCGTGCAGGTGGATGTCGATCTTCGCGCCGCGCTTCTCGGCGATGCCGAACACGATGCCGAGCTGGCCGTCCGCGTCGCCGTCGAGGGTCGTCGGGTCGATCCCGCCGACCACGTCCGCGCCTTCGCGCACGGCCGCGTCGAGGATTGCCGCGGTACCCGGACACGTCACGACGCCGGCCTGCGGAAACGCGACCAGTTCGATATCGACGATTCCGCGCCATTGCTCGCGCGCGGCCAGCACCGCCTGCAGGTTCGACAGGCCCGTCGTCGCATCGACGTCGACGTGGCTGCGCATCGCGACCGTGCCGAATGCGGCGGCCTGCGCGATCAGCGCGTTGGCACGCTCGACGATCGGCGGCGCGGCCGCAAGCTGGCGCTTCTCGACCGCGAGCCGCTCGCGCAGCGTGCCGGCCGGTTCGTGCGGCGCCCAGCGAGCGCCGACGAAGCTCTTGTCGAGGTGAATGTGGCCGTCGACGAAACCGGGCAGCACGACGCGGCCGCCGAGGTCGATCGTGTCCACAGTGGGCGCGGCGGGGCGATCGGCGCCGATCGCGGCAAAGCGGCCGTCGCGGACGACGAAATGGATGGGCTGGCCGCCGGCGTCGACGGCGTTGATGAAGAGGCGATCGGTCATGGCTCGGAATGTGGGGCGGTCGCGGCGCGACACCGGCGCGGACAACGGAGACACCGCAGCCGGTGCGGCGCGACCGTCGGCAGGGAATCCGGCCACGATATCGGACGCCGCGACCCGAAGCCAATTAAATGTCGCGATGCCGCGCATTCGATTTCGCGATACGTGGTGCGCGCGCCCGCCGGGCCCGGCGCCGCGACAGGGTTCGATCGCTCCGGAAACGGCGCAGACGCCCGCGGCGGCGCATCGTCCGCATCGTCGCGGGCGGGGGCCGGGAGTCCGCCTCGCGCCCTTGCCGGCCGTGGCTTCAGCGCCCCGCGCGGCGGGCGATTTACGCGGCAACAGACTTTACACGTTGTTACCCGGCCGCACCGGACGCGCCCCCGGCCATTCCTTATACTCACGCCGAGTTCGCCTCCCCGTCCGGGAATCCGTCGGCGAACACGTTGCCGATGCAGGAAACACCATGATGCGCATGCCCTCCACGAAGACCGTTCTGTTCGCCTCGCTCGTCGCCGTGGCGGCGCTTCCGCTCACCGCGTGCGTCGCGCCCGGCTACTACGGCGCGCAGCCGGGCTATCCGCAACAGCAATACGCGACGCCCGGCTATGCACAGCCCGCGTATTCGCAGCCGGGCTATGTGCAGCAGCAACCGGCCTATCCGAGCCAGGCGCCGCAACCGTACGACCCGTACGGCAACGCGCCGCAATACGGATCGCAGCCGTATGACCCGTACGCCAATCAGCAGCAGCAACCGCAACAACAGCAGCAGTACGCCAACCCGTACGGCACGCAGTACGGCACGGTCGCGAACATCCAGCCGGTCAACGGCTCCGTCGGCCCGTCGGGTGTCGCCGGCACCGTCGTCGGCGCGCTGATCGGCGGCGTGCTCGGCAACCAGGTCGGGCGCGGTCACGGCCGCGACGCGGCGACCGTGATCGGCGCGCTCGGCGGCGCGGTGGCGGGCAACCAGATCGGTCAGCAGATGGGCGCCGCGCAAGGCCCGAGCAGCTACCGGATCGACGTGCAGGTCAGCGACGGCTCGATGCGCTCGTTCGACGTGCAGTCGCCGGGCAGCCTGCGGCCGGGCGACCGCGTGCAGATCAACGGCAACCAGCTGTCACGGTACTGATCGCGCGTGCCGCGCTCGCGGCACGCTTGCCGGGCCCGGTGCATCGCGTCGGGCGCGTTGCGCTTCTCTCCGGGGCGCCCTTCTTCCTCGTCGGCAACCATCGTCGCCCATCGCATCGGTTGCGCGCGAAGCATCACGCGCGGGGCCGACACGATATCCCCACGCTCGATCGTTCCAACGTCGCCCGTCGCGCCGTGCTCACCGCTCGCCGCCGCCGGCACACGCGACACGTCGAACCCGCCCACGCGGCTGCGCGAATCCGATTAGCATAGGCGTGATGCCGTGTGCCCGATGCGGCACGCATCGTCCTGTTGCCCTCCACCGGAATCCCCCTGATGACGATCACGACCCGCCTGCTCGACACGGCCGACGCCGCCCGTTTCCAGACCGTCCGCCTGCGTGCGGTCGATACCGCACCCACCTCCTTCCTGCCGACGCTCGACGAAGAATCGCAGGTGCCCGTCGACGAATTCGCGGCGCGCATCACGCCGACGCAGGAGCGGGCCGTGTTCGGCGCATTCGACGGCGACACGCTGGTCGGCATCACCGGCGTGCGCCGCGATGCGCGCGTGAAGATCGCGCACAAGGCGACGATCTGGGGCGTGTTCGTCGATCCCGCGTATCGCGGCCGGGGCATTGCGCAGGCGCTGCTCCAGAGCGCGACCGAACATGCGGCGCAGACGTGGGCATGCAAGCAACTGATGCTGTGCGTGAACGAGGTCAATGCCACCGCCGAGCGACTGTATGCGTCGCAGGGCTTCGTCCGGTTCGGCACGGAACCGCGCTCGATGTTCGTCGACGGGCGGTTCTACGACGAACACCACATGGTGAAGACGCTGGCGTAACGCGCGGCGGCGGCGAACGGGGCACGCGACCGAAAGCGTCCCTGTCCGCCCTTCGCCCGCACCGGATCCGGCTAAATGAATGTGAGCACACACTAACTTTCCATGCATTAGCGAAAATCGGGCCGTTCCTCGCCGGTTTATGCGCAAAAACTTTTAAAAAACTTCCCGCACCCCGGCCCCGGCCCTGACCGACAGGCTCGCGCCAACGCGGGCCGCCTCCGTAATTCCGCCCCTGTTCAGCCCCCCGCCGCCCGCGCTATCGTTGCCGTCACCTTCACAGCCAGGAGCCGCCTTTGCCTTCCCGCCACGGAGTCGACCTCATCCGCGCCCGCGCGCTGTTCGATCGCGAGCGCCGTGCATTCACCGAAGCCATGCCGGTCTCGCGCGCACTGTCCGCGGAAGCATCCGAGCATCTGCTGTTCGGCGTGCCGTTGCACTGGATGCAGGACTGGTCGACGCCGTTCTCGCTGTACGTGAAGGAGGCGCGCGGCGCGACCTTTACCGACGTCGACGGTCATCGCTACGTCGATTTCTGCCTCGGCGATACGGGCGCGATGTTCGGCCATGCACCCGAGCCGGTCGCCCGTGCGCTCGTCGAACAGGCCACGCGCGGCTACACGACGATGCTGCCGAGCGAGGACGCCGTGTGGGTGGCGCGCGAACTCGCCCGCCGCTTCGGGTTGCCGGTCTGGCAGTTCGCGCTGAGCGCGAGCGACGCGAACCGCTTCGTGCTGCGCTGGGCGCGCGCGGCCACCGGCCGCAACACGATCGTCGTGTTCAACGGCTGCTATCACGGCACGGTGGACGACGTGTTCGTCGATCTCGTCGACGGCCGCCCGGTGCAGCGCGACAGCCTGCTCGGGCAATCCCACGACCTGCTCGCCAACACGCGCGTGGTCGAATTCAACGACCTCGCCGCGCTCGAAGCCGCGCTGAAGGATGGTGACGTCGCCTGCGTGCTCGCCGAGCCCGCGATGACGAACATCGGGATGGTGCTGCCCGATCCGGGCTTCTGGGAGGCCGCGCGCGCACTGACGCGACGCTACGGCACGCTGCTCGTGATCGACGAGACGCACACGATCAGCAGCGGCCCCGGCGGCTACGCGGCCGCGCACGCACTCGAACCGGACATGCTGGTGGTCGGCAAGCCGATCGCAGGCGGCGTGCCGTGCGCGGTGTACGGGTTCAGCGCCGAATTCGCGGAGCGCGCGAAGCAGGCGAAGCTGAACGCGCCGCCCGGCCATTCCGGGATCGGCACGACGCTCACCGCGAACATGCTCGCGATGCATGCGATGCGCGCGACGCTCGCCGAAGTCGCGACCGACGCCGCCTATGCGCACATGTTCGAACTTGCCGCGCGACTCGCCGCCGGGCTCGAGCAGGCGATCGCGCAACGCGGGCTGCCGTGGTGCGTGACGCGCATCGGCGCGCGCACCGAGTTCCAGTTCGCGCCCGTGCCGCCGCGCAACGGCACGCTGGCGGGCGAACAGCTCGACAGCGAACTCGAACACATCGTGCACCTGTACCTGCTGAATCGCGGCGTGCTGATCACGCCGTTCCACAACATGATGCTCGTCTGCCCGCACACGACGGCCGACGATGTCGACCGGCTCGTCGCGCAATTCGACGCGTGCCTGGGCGAACTGGCGTGACGGAGCAACCGGCGGGGCGGGGCGCGCGGGCGCTGGCACCGCACCGGCCGCCATCGGCGCCCGTGCATGTTCACGCTGATAACGGGCTTGTGAACGCGCCTTTGCGCCCGCAGGGCAAGGAGAGGGGAGGCGCAATAGCCGTCGCTCTTGCAACGACGAACGACGCCGCAATGTGGGCGCAAAGGCACGTTCCCCTGTTTAGAAAAAATCGTTCGTGGGGCTGGCCCGTCATCAGCGTGAACACGCCCTACGCCGCCCGCAACGCGCGCCGCGCCACTTCCGCGAAATAGCGTGCGCCGACCGGCAGGATCTCGTCGTTGAAGTCGTACGTCGCGTTGTGCAGCGGCACACCGCCGCGCGCGCCGGCCTCGCCGTTGCCGATGAACACGAAGTTGCCGGGCACGGCCTGCAGGAACGCGCCGAAATCCTCCGAGATCATCATCGGCTGCACGTCGGCGTTCACCGCGTCGGCGCCCGCGACCTGCGCGGCGGCCTGCACGGCCGTGCCGACCCATTCCGGCGTATTCACCGTCGGCGCGAATTCGTGCGTGTAGTCGAACGTGCAGGTCGCGCCGTGCGTGCGGCAGATGCCTTCGGCGATCTCGCGCATGCGCGTTTCCAGCAGCGCCTGGACGTCGCGCGAATAGCTGCGCGTATCGCCCCTGATCGTCACGGTCGACGGCAGCACGTTGCGCAGCCCGTCGGTGATGAATTCCGTGCACGAGATCACGGCCTGCTGGCCCGGATCGAGATTGCGCGACACGATCGTCTGCAGCGCGAGCACGATCTGCGCGCCGATCACGATCGGATCGACGCCCATGTGCGGGCGCGCCGCATGCGTGCCGCGCCCGTCGATTCGGATCACGAAATTGTCCTCGCTCGCCATGATGCCGCCCGCGCGCGTCGCGAACGTGCCCGCGCGCATGCCCGGCATGTTGTGCGCGCCGAAGATCGCGTCGACCGGGAAGCGCTCGAACAACCCGTCGGCCATCATCGCCTTCGCGCCGCGGCCATGCTCCTCGGCCGGCTGGAAAATGAAGCGCACCGTGCCGTCGAAATCCTTGCGCTCGGCCAGCAGCCGCGCGGCGCCGAGCACCATCGACATGTGGCCGTCGTGTCCGCACGCATGCATCTTGCCGGGCGTGCGCGATGCATGTTCGCGATCCGGCGCGTGCTCGGCGATGTTCAGCGCATCCATATCAGCGCGAATACCGATCACGCGCTTCCCCGCGCCGGCCGTCAGGTTCGCGACGAGGCCCGTGCCGCCGATCCCGCGGTGCACGTCGAGCCCGAGCGTCGTCAGGATGCGGGCGACGTAGTCCGACGTGTTCACTTCCTCGAAACCCGTCTCCGGATGCCGGTGCAGATGCCTGCGCCAGGCCTTCAGCTGCCCCTGCAGCGTGCTTTCGTCGATTGCGTCCATTGCGCTTGCCTCCCCGATCGTCAGGTCGTCATGTCGTTCAGGCCGCCACCGCCGCGCGGGCCAGCCAGTCGCGCTGGCGCGCGAGCACCGCGTCGGCCGTCTCGCCGACGCAGCTCCGGTACAGGGACGGCGCCGTCGCGCCTTCCGTATTGATCGCGAGCACGCGCGAGCCCGCATCGAGCCCCGCCTGCCGCGCAAGCGCGGGGTCGCGCATCAGCACGGCGAGCCCCGCGATGCCGGCCGCCCCCGATTCGCCGGCGACGAGCGGCACGTCGCGGCCGCTGCCGGCCGCCAGGCCGCGCATCGCGTGCACCGCGTCTTCGTCGTCGATCAGCATGAACTGGTCGATGCACAGCTCGAGGAAATCCCACGCGAGCGGCGACGCCTCGCCGCACGCGAGCCCGGCCATCACCGAATCCACGGTGCCGGTGGCCTTGGTCGCGCGCCCGGCCAGCGCGCTCTGGTACAGGCAGTCGGCCTGGCGCGGCTCGACCACGATGAAATGCGGCCGCTGCATGCCGTCGCGCTCCCACAGGTAACTCGCGACGCCCGCGGCGAGGCCCCCCACGCCGCCCTGCAGCAGCACGTGCGTGAACGGCCGCCCGTCGTCCTGCTCCGCCTGCGCCACGGCTTCGGCGGCGATCACGCCGTAACCCTGCATCACGTCGCGCGGAATCGCCTCGTAGCCGTCGTACGACGTATCCGACACGACGTACCAGCCGTTCGCCTGCGCGAGCTGCGCCGCGCAGACGACCGATTCGTCGTAGTTCCCCGCGATGCGCACGATCCGCGCGCCGTACGCGGAGATCGCGTGTTCGCGCTCGGCGTCGACGTTCGCGTGCAGCACGATCACGCACCCGCAGCCGATCGCGCGCGCCGCGGCGGCCAGCGCGCGGCCGTGATTGCCGTCGGTCGCGCTGATCACCGTCAGGTCGGCCAGCTCCGCCGCGTAGCGGCCGGTGACGAGCCCCTGCGGATCCAGATCCTGCGCGCGCCGCAGGCGCTTCACGAGCCGCACCAGCGCGATCGGCGCGCCGAGCGCCTTGAAGCTGCCGAGCGGCGACCGGCACGACTCGTCCTTCACGCTGATGCGCGCGACGCCGAGCCGCGCCGCGAGATCCGGCAACGTGCGCAACGGCGTGCGCGCGTTGCCGACGAGCGGCCAGTGCGCGAGCCACGCGCCGCTTTCGTCGGCCGACGCGATGTTCATCACGCGGCGCAGCGCATGGGGATAGACGGCGCGCGATGCGCGAGGGTTGGCGATCAGCATGACGGCGGCACTCCGTGAGTCGGTTCCGGGGCGGGCGCGCACGGGTTGCGCGCGCCGCCGGTCTGAAAAATAATATTGCGCATGCGGATCAAAAAAATCGCCAAATCGGCCACTCACACGCAAAAATTTCTCATTCTTTCGAGGCTTCACGCGCCATCATGACGACCCCACTCGACGCGTTCGACCGCAAGCTGCTGACGGAACTCCAGCGCGACGCACAGACGCCGCAAAGCGAACTCGGCGCGCGCGTCAACCTGTCGACCGCCGCCGTGAACCGGCGCCTGAAGCGTCTCGCGGACGAAGGCGTGATCGAGCGCTACACGGCCGTCGTCGCGCCGGACAAGGTCGATCATCCGCTGACGATCGTCGTAAACGTCGAGGTCGAAAGCGAGCAGATCGACCAGCTCGACGCGATGAAGCGGACCTTCGAGCGCTGCCCGCAGATCCAGCAGTGCTACTACGTGACGGGGGAATGGGATTTCGTGCTGATCCTCTCCGTGCGCAACATGGATCAGTACACCGCGCTCACGCGCGAGCTGTTCTTCGCGAACAACAACGTGAAGCGCTTCAAGACGCTGGTCAGCATGAGCCGCGTGAAGGTGGGGCTCGAGGTGCCGGTCGAGCCGGGCGAGTGAGTGGGCGCCAGCAAACATGAAGCGGCCGGTACGCGATGGCGCGCACCGGCCGCTTCCCATCGACGGCTACCTCAACGACAACTGAAGCTCGCCGCCGAATTCACATCGCCCGAGCCGTTGTAGCGCGCCACCTGCGGATACGGGCACAGCGGCCGCGTGCGTCCCGCGCCCCACGATGCGGGCACGTCCGCATTCGGCGCCACGTTCGTTGCGTCGCGCGCGGCGGCCACGATCGCCGCGGGCGCCTGCCCCTGCTCGACCCACGCGACAAGCGGCGTCAGCAGGTCGAACTGGTCGGCCGCCGGCCCGCCCGAGCAGTGGTTCATCCCCGGCACCGGATAGAAGCGCGCGAAATCCGTCGCATCGCCGCCGTTCGCCTGCGCGACCCGTACGTACCAGTCGCGCGTGTCGTTGAACGAGAACACCGGATCGCCCGTGCCGTGATAGACGATCAGCTTCGCGCCGCGCGCCTTCAGCGCGGACAGGTTCGTTTCGTCGGGCGGCGTCATGAACGTCCACGCGGATTGCGTGTACGCGCCGCCGGTCGCGAAGATCGCCGGCGCATCGTTGTCCATGTCGAAGCCGAGCGCGAAACCGGGCAGGTTCGCGAGCGTCGCGGCGCTTTTCGGCGGCGTCATGAACGTGAACGCCATCGCGGCCGGATCGAGCGTGATCGAATTCGACTGCTTCCACGCGGCCCAGCCGCTGCCGGCCATGCCCGGATCGTACGGAAAACTCGCGTAGAGCTCCGTGCCCGCGCTGTTGCGCGCCCCCGCGAACACGTTCTCGAGCGCCGTCTTCTGGGCCGTCGTCAGGCAGGCGCCCGTGCGCGTGCCGTTCGCGCAGGTCGGGATGTCCGCATCGACGCTGAAATGCGCCTGGCACGCGGCGACATCCTGCACCATCCCGTCGGCCGCGCCGTCGAGCGCATCGCACTTCTCGAGGATCTTCGCGCCGACGAACTGCCGCTCCGCATCGGTGAAGCCGCTGCGGATATCGGGCAGCCCGTTCGCGCCCGTCGCCGATGCGATCTTCGCGAACTGCTGCGCGCCATACATCTCGCCGATCGCCGCCTTCGGCAGATGAAAGCCCGGATCGCCCGCGATGATGCCGTCGTAGTCGGCCGCATTGCGCACGGCCGTGACCATCGCGTGGCGGCCGCCGTTCGAGCAGCCGTCGAAATAGCTGCGGTCGGGCGCCTTGCCGTACGCGAGCCGGATCACCTGCTTCGCCATCGGCGTAAGCGCGTCGACCGCGCCGTAGCCGTAGTCGATGCGAGCCTGCGGATCGATGCCGAACAGCGGATTCTGCGCGGCACTGTGCCCGGAATCCGAACTGATCACGGCAAAACCCATGTTCAGCGCATCGTTCAGCGGCCCGCCGCCGCCGATCTCCCCGGTCGCGGTCACGACGCTGCCGTCGAGCCCGCCGTTCGCCTGGTAGAAGAAGCGGCCGTTCCAGGCCTTGGGCAAGCGCATCTCGAAGCCGATCGCATAAGTATTGCCGTCGACCGCGCTCACGCGCTCGTTCATCTTCCCTTCGATCACGCAGTGCCCGGCGATCGGTTGGCCGGCCACCGTCAACGCACCCGCGGCCGCGGTCGTCACCGAGGTAAACGACGTGCCCGGATACGCGAGCTTCGCGGCGAGCGCGTCGCAGCTCTGCGCCATCGCGGCCGGCGTCGCGGCGCTCAGGTGCGTCGGTGCGGCACTCACCGGGTCGTCGCCGCCGCAACCGGCGAGCACGAGCGCCGACAGCGGCGCAATGCAGAGGATTGCAGATTTTTTATTCAAGATATCTTCCGTTCGTGAAGTGGCCGGTTCAGAACATGTGCTTGATGCCGACCATCGCGCCGAGCTGCCCCATGCCCTCGCCGGGCGTCGTGCCGGCCCCGCCGCCGCTGACCGCATAGCGCGCCTGCGCGCTGTTCCACAGATACGCGCTTTGCGCATAGACCGACGTACGCTTCGTCAGCAGCCAGGTCGCACGCAAGGTCGCCATCGTCGCGCGCGTGTCGTGCGCGCTGTTGACGATCCGGTAGCCTTCGCCGTCGACGACGAAATCGGGCTTGACCGCATACGACGCGCCGACGAAGAACAGGTCGGAATGCGCGCCGGCCTCGGCCGGCGAGCCGGTCGACACGCGCCGCCCGATCCAGCCCGCGCCGAGCCGTACGCCCGACGCCTGCGCATACGCGCTCACGTGCACGCGCGCGTCCTTGCCAGCGCTGCTCGTGAATGCGACCGGCTCGACGCCGTCGAAGAAATTCGCTGCCGCGCCGGTGCCGCCGCGCTGCTCCTCGTACGACGCCGCCGCGCCGAAATACGCGCTGTCGTACTTGAGCATCACCGACCAGTCACGGCACTGCACGGCGTCGCCCGGCACCTGCCCCGCGCACGTGCCCTGCCCCGGCGAGTTGCCGGTGCCCGCGCTGTCGCGGCCGAACGAATACGCGGCGCCGAGCGTCACGCCGCGATACGTGCCGATGTAGGTCACCGTGTTGTCCGCGCGGCCGTTCGGCACATACGCGTCGAGCGAGCCGAGCCCGTAGATGTCGGGGCCGATGATGTCCGCCCCCTGCAGCGCGAGGTAGGTCATCGTGTACTGGCGGCCGAACGCGAGCGTGCCGAAACCGCCCTTCAGCCCGACGAACGCCTGCCGTCCGAACAGCCTGCCGCCCTGCCCGAGATCGCCGCCGCGCACGTTGAAGCCGCTTTCCAGCGTGAACACGGCCTGATAGCCGCCGCCGAGATCCTCCGCGCCGCGCAGCCCCCAGCGCGACGGCAGCTCGCCCGTCACGGCCGGCATGCGCACCACATGGTCGCCGGCCGCGTTCGCGTGCGACACGAATTCGACGCCCGTATCGATGATCCCGTACAGCGTCACGCTCGACTGCGCATGCGCGCCCGGCGCGGCGAGCGCGCAGCACGTGCCGGCGGCCAACAGGCCGTTCCTGGTGTTCTTCTTCATGTCGTTGCGTCTCCAGACCTTGAATGAGCGCGCTCTGACGGCGCGCGTTGAAAAACCGGGGGAATGTCAGTCGCCGGCCTGCGGGCGGCGGACCAGCAGCAGCGCGGCGACGGCCGCGACGAGCGTGACGGGGATGCTCGCGCCGATCACGACCGGTGCGCTGCGGCCCGCGGCCAGCAGCGTCGCGGCCGCGAGCGGCCCGACGACGGAACCGAGCCGGCCGACGGCCACCGCCGCGCCGACGCCCGTGCCGCGCATCGCGGTCGGGTAGTAGATCGCCGCAAGCGCGTACAGCACCGACTGCCCGCCGATCACGAACATGCCGGCCGCGAACGCGGCCGCCGCGAGCGACGCGAAGCCCGGCGCCGCCGCCAGCGCGGCGAGCGACAGCACGATCCCGACGTACATGCCGCCGACCACGCGCGCCGCGCGCATCCGGTCGAGCGCCGCGCCGATGCCGAGCGCGCCGAGCCCGCCGCCGATGTTGAACGCGATCTGCACGAGCCCGACATGCGCGCGATCGAGCCCGCGTGCGGCCATCAGCGACGGCAGCCAGTTCAGCAGGAAATACAGGACGATCAGCGTGCAGAAATAGCTGATCCACAGTGCGAGCGTCGACACCGTGCGCCCGCTCCCGAACAGCGTGCGTGCGACGCTCGTACGCGCGGCCGTCGTGCCGGCGATGTCGAGATACGCCCGCGATTCCGGCAGCAGCAGCGCCAGCAGCGGCACGAGCAGCAGCGGCCCCACGCCGCCGACATAAAAGATGTGCCGCCACTCGGTGTCGCCCGCGAGCAGCACGCCGATCAGCGATGCGATCACGCCGCCGAACGGAATGCCGCAATACATCGCGGCGACCGCGCTGCTGCGCGAACGCGGCTCGACCGCCTCGGACGACAGCGCGATCAGGTTCGGCATCGCGCCGCCGAGGCCGAGGCCCGTCAGCGCGCGCACGACGACGAGCATCGCGAAGCTCGATACCTGCGCGGTGGCGATCGACAGCAGCCCGAACAGCGCGACCGACGCGATCAGCACGCGCTTGCGGCCGATCCGGTCGGCGAGCCGCCCGCCGAGCATGGCGCCGGGGAGCAGCCCGAAGGTGCCCGCGCTGAACGCGATGCCCATCTGCGACACGGTCAGCCCGAATTCGCGCGCCATGCGCGGCGCGGCGACCCCGACCGACTGCAGGTCGAGCCCTTCGAGCAGCGCGATCGCGAAGCACAGTGCGAGCGTGGTCGCGACCGTGGGTTTTTCGGCAACATAAGTGTTCATCCTGTCTCCAGTCCCATGTCTTGTAGTCGGTCGGCCCTGCGACGGCCGCCGCGCGCCGCCGCCGGCCAGTGGCAAAGCGGCGCGCGAAGTATCGTCTGAAGGGCCTTCTTTATCAGGCAGCCTGATTCACTGGCCGCAAGAATGCCTGCCGATCCCGTGGCCGGCCGGTCGTCGTGTCTGCGTTTTGCTGCTTGTCCCTGCCTAGTGCTTACGCGTAAATCACGTCGGGATCGCGCCGCGCCGGGTCGTACAGCGCGTCGATCGTCGCCGCGCGATGCTGCTGCACGGCCGCCTGGTTCAGCGAGCCCTTGTCGGTCACTTCGCCGAGGTCGAGCGACGGCGGCGTGTCGATCAAGCGGATGCGCGCGACGAACGTCGACCCGCCGCTCGCATGCCGGTTCAGCGCGGCGAGCCAGGCCTCGAACACCGCCCGCACGGCCGGCGCGCGCAGCACGTCGGCCACCGGTGCATCGACTGCGAGCGCCGCCAGCGCACGGCACGCATCGATGCGCGGAAACACCAGCAAGCCGATGTCGTCGCGATTGATCCCGGTGACGACCACGTCCTGCACGTACGGCGCACCGCTCGACACCGCATTCGCGCGCAACGGCCCGACGCTGACGAAGGTGCCGCTGCTCAGCTTGAAATCCTCGGTCAGCCGCCCGTCGAACAGCAGCCCGAATTCCGGCCGCTCCGGATCGGCGAACACGGCTGCGTCGCCGCTGCGGTAGTAGCCTTCGTCGTCGAACACGTCGCGCGGATCGACATCCGCGTGCCAGTAGCCGCGCATCACATTCGGCCCCTTGAAACGCAGTTCGAGCTTGCCGCCGCATGGCGCCAGCTTCACGTCGCAGCCGGGCGCCGGCAGGCCGATATAGCCGGCGCGCATCAGCGGCCCCGTCGTGAAGAGGCACGACGGCGACGTTTCCGTCATGCCGAGCCCGGCCATGATCCGGATGCGCTCGCCGCAATGCGCGTCGGTCACGCGGTCGAGCCGGTCCCATGCAGCCTGCGACAGCCCCGCGCCGCCGAAGAAATACAGCTTCACGCGCGAGAAAAAGGTATCGCGCAACGCGGCGTCGCGTTCGAGCGCGGCGGCCAGTTCTTCCCAGCCTTTCGGCACGTTGAAGTAGATCGTCGGTGCGATCTCGCGCAGGTTGCGCACGGTTTCGTCGAAGCGGCCGGGCACCGGGCGGCCGTCGTCGATGTACAGCGTGCCGCCGTTGTACAGCGCGATGCCGAGGTTGTGGCTGCCGCCGAACGTGTGATTCCACGGCAGCCAGTCGACCAGCACCGGGGGTTCGCGCGTCAGCTCGGGCATCGTCTGGCGCAGCATCTGCTGGTTGCTGCACAGCATCCTGTGCGTGGTCGGCACGGCCTTCGGCTGTTTCGTCGAACCGGACGTGAACAGGATCTTCGCGAGATGGTCGGGGCCGATTGCCGCGTGGATCGTATCGATCGTGCGGGGGACCGTGGCGAGCAGGCGTGACAGCGGCACGGCGCACCCCTCGGCATCGACGTCGGCATCGTGCGCGACGATCAACGCCGCATCGGCCGGCAACGTCGCGTCGAGCGCGCGCGTGAACGGCCCGCGTTCAGCAACGAACACCGCGCCCGGCCGCAGCGTGCCGAGCGTGTGACGCAGCTTGCCGAAGTCGGTCGACACCAGCGAATACGCGGGCGAGATCGGCGAGTACGGCACGCCCGCCAGCATCGCCGCGAACATCAACTGCAGATGCTCGAGATCGTTGCCGGACAGCACCGCGAGCGGACGCTCGGCCGACAGCCCGAGATCGACGAGGCCCTGGCCGAGCGCGCGGGCGCGATCCAGCATCTGCGCGTAGGTGATCTCGATCCAGCGGCCGTCTTCGCCGCGCCGCGCGGCCAGCACGCGGTCGGGATGCGCTTGCGCGCCGCGCACGAGGCAGTCGGTCAGGCGCGTCGGGTAGTCGCCGAGCGGTTCGCGCGAGCGCAGGTACCACGCGCCGTTTTCCGCGCGACGAACCTCCGCCGCACCGACCGCGACGGCCGCCGCGCGATAGCGCACGCCGCCCGTGTCGTTCACCGGCCCGCTCGCGGGCGTCGCACCATTCATCGTCGGCTCGCTCATATCGGATAGTGACGCGGCGTGGTCTGCACGGTGATCCAGCGCAGCTCGGTGAATTCGGCGATCGACGCGCGGCTGCCGAAGCGGCCGTAGCCGCTCGCCTTCGTGCCGCCGAACGGCATCTGCGCCTCGTCGTGCACGGTCGGGCCGTTGATGTGGCAGATCCCCGATTCGATCCGCCGCGCGACCGCCATCGCGCGTGCGACGTCGCGGCTGAACACGCTCGCCGACAGCCCGAACTCGCTGTCGTTCGCGAGCGCGACCGCTTCGTCGTCGCTGTCCGCGCGCAGGATCGCCACGACCGGCGCGAACGATTCCTCGCGATACAGCCGCATGTCGCGCGTGACGCCATCGACGATCGCCGGCTGCATCGTCGCGCCTTCGACGCGGCAGCCGAGCGGCAGACGCGCGCCATGCGCGCGCGCATCCTCGACGAGCGACATCGCGCGCGCGGCCGCCGCCGCATCGACCATCGTACCGAGCGGATGGCCGGCCAGCGGATCGCCCGCCACCAGCGTGCGGGCCTTCGCGGCGAGACGCTCGACGAGCGCGTCGGCGATCGGCCTCGCGGCGATCACGCGCTCGGTCGACATGCAGATCTGCCCCTGGTTGAAGAACGCGCCGAACGCGATCGCCGCGACGGCCGCGTCGAGATCGGCATCGTCCAGCACGAGCACGGGCGCCTTGCCGCCGAGCTCGAGCAGCACGGGTTTCAGGTGCGCGGCCGCGTGACGCGCGATGATGCGCCCGACATGCGTCGAGCCGGTGAAGTTGATGCGCTTCACGTGCGGATGCGCGATCAGCCGCTCGACGAGTTCGGGCGCATCGGCCGCCGCGTGCGTGATCACGTTGACGACGCCCGCGCCGAGCCCCGCTTCGTCCAGCACCGCGCCGATCAGCGCGTGCACGCCCGGACACGCTTCGGACGCCTTCAGCACGACCGTGTTGCCGCACGCGAGCGGCATCGCAAGGGCACGCGTGCCGAGGATCACGGGTGCGTTCCACGGCGCGATGCCGAGCACGACGCCGCACGGCACGCGCATCGCGAGCGCGAGATTGCCGGGCACGTCGGACGGGATCACGTCGCCGGCGATCTGCGTCGTCATCGACGCGGCCTCGCGCAGCATGTTCGCCGCGAGCGTCACGTTGAAGCCGATCCAGCCGGGTGTCGCGCCGGTTTCGGCCACGCCCGCTGCAACGAACGCGTCGATGCGCGCATCCATCAGGTCAGCGGCCTTCAGCAGCAGCCGGCGGCGCTCGGTCGGTGCGAGCGCCGCCCATGCGGGGAACGCGCGGTGCGCGGCGTCGATCGCCGCGTCGGCGTCGGCAACGCCGGCCGCCGGCGCGCGCGACGCGAGCGCGCCCGTTGCGGGGTTGAATCGGTCGAAGGTTCGCCCGTCGCGGGCGGTGCACCACTCGCCGGCGATCAGCATCCGTCTGTCGGTCATGTCGTCTCCTGCCTTGCCTGTCTCTTGCGGTTGCGTTGGCGGTTGCGTCGGCGCTCGTATCAGCGCTTGTATGCCTGCAGGCCCGGCTTGATCGTCTTGTCGTCGAGGAACTGCTTCAACCCCTGTTCGCGGCCGTGTTCCGGATCGCGCAACTGCGCCTGGTCGAGCTTCGCATACAGGTAGTCTTCGCACTGCTCCCACGTGAATTCGCGCGAGCGCTTGAAGCCGTGCTTCGCCGCGCGCAGCACGACCGGGTTCTTGTCCATCAGCCGCGCGGCGAGCGCGATCGTCGCATCGCGCAGGCCGGCCAGCGGCACGCTGCTGTTCACGAGGCCCATGTCCGCCGCTTCCACGCCGGTGAACGTGTCGCCGGTCATGATGTAGTGCAGCGCGCGGCGGTGCCCGACCGTGTCGGCCATCGCCTTGCTGACGAGGTTGCCCGGCGGGATGCCCCAGTTGATCTCCGACAGCCCGAACACGGCTTCGTCCGCCGCGATCGCGAGGTCGCACGCGACGAGCGGCGAGAATCCGCCGCCGAAACACCAGCCGTTCACCATCGCGATGGTCGGCTTGTTGTACATCCGCAGGCGGCGCCACTGCCATTCCGACGCGTCGCGCCGCACCTTTTCCTGCAGCGCGTCGGCGCCGCCGTCGATCTCGCGGAAATATTCCTTCAGATCCATGCCGGCCGTCCACGCGGCGCCCGCGCCCGTGAGGACGAGCACCTTCGCCTCGTCGTCGAACTCGACCGCGTCGAGGACCTGCAGCATCTCCTGGTTCAGCGTCGGGCTCATCGCATTGCGCTTGTCAGGGCGGTTCAGCGTGACCCACGCGATGCCGGCCTCCACCTTCACTTCAACGGTCTGCCAGCGGTTGTCGTACTTGCTCATGTCGGTTCCTGTCGTTCGTTCCTGTGCGATTCGGTGCGCAGCATTCCTGCTGCGGACGGCTTCATTTAATATCAGGCTACCTGATATTGCAAGCGACACGAGCGCCGGTGTAAACCCGGATCGGAAAGCGGGACGACGATCGAGGAATCAGGGAACGGTCAGGTGACCGGCAAAGCGAACGCGGGCCCGACGGGCCTGCGTCGCGAAGATCGTGGAAGGATCAGCCGCGCAGGTTGCGCGCGAACAGTTCGAGCGCGCGCTGCACGTGCGCGGCGGCGTCGGCGGAGAAGTCGCCGAGCATCTGCGTCTCGAGCGGACGCAGCACGGCTTCGCATTCGCGCAGCATCGCCGCGCCTGCGTCGGTCAGCGTCAACAGGATGATGCGGCCGTGCGACGGGTCGGCTTCGCGCGTGACGAAGCCGCGCGCGGCCATCACGCTCATCACCTCGTTCGCCGATTGCGGCGTGATGAACGAGCGCTCGGCCAGTTGCGCGTTCGACGATGCGCCGCGCGCCTCGAGCACCGACAGCGCGGTGTACTGCGCGAGCGTGATGCCGAGCGGCGCGAGCGCGTCGGTCATGTGGCGGCGCAGCAGCCGGTCGAGGCCGCCGATCACGTAGGTCAGGCGCTGCGGTATGCGGGCCTTCGGCTTGTCGCCCGTCGCGCGGGCGGCGCTTTTCGCGGCGTCTTTCGGATTCGCGGGCTTGGTCGGGGTGGAACTCATGGCGCGGGCAGGATGGGGGTGCGGGCCATCTTACCAGCAGGTCGGGGGGGCGAATCGCATCGTCGCGACATCAATCTCAACGGGCATCCTGTTAGACATGGACTCGTATCTGTACGACTTTATCGTTCAAATGACTGAATAAATTCTCAAAAGCGGTCCGCCTTCATCTTGAAAATTGTGCGGCGTTTCGATGCGAGGTAAAAGAGCGACTTCATCCCTCGCATGAGTCGTCGATGAAAAACGAGCACGGCATTGAAATGATCCGCCTGGATGACCCAACCGACCACGGCGGCGAAGTCATCGAATGCACGAATGACCTGAGACAGCACGGAATCGACGCGGCGTTTGAAGGCCACGGTGTTCGTTGTCCGACATGCGGCGGCGTTTTCCCGTTACTTGCAAGCGGCCAGCGCGTCGGCTATCACGGCGACAAGACCGGTTGCGGTGCGACCGTCATCGGTCCGCGAACAACGGGGGCAACGTAAATGACGATGTCTTCTCAAGCTCGCACGCTGTCACTCGCCGGCGCAGCGCTGCCGACCTATGGCATGGATGCGCTGCCGGTCTTTATTCCCGTGCGATTGCGAGGCACCGAAACCATCGGCCGTCTCGACGAATGCCGCTATCTCGTCACGTTGCGGACCGACGGCGCCTATGCGGTTTCCCCCAGTCGCACGGCCGATCTCGATCTCGACAGGATGGTCGGCACCGAAGTGACCGTATCGATCCAGCTCGAAGGCAAAGGGTCTTTCATTCCCGGGCTGGCGGGAAATGCCGGGCTCGGCAATGTCGGCGCGGGTACGCGTGAAATCACCGGGTTGGTCGAGGCGGCACGGTTTGCCGGTCAGGATCGCGATGCGATCCTGTACGAACTCGAGTTGCGCCCATGGCTCTACCGCGCGACGCTGACGCAGGACTGCCGCCTGTTTCAGGATATGACCGTCGTCGACATCACCGACGCGGTGCTCTCGAAATATCCGTACCCCGTCGACAAGCGCCTCGGCGCATTCCTGGGTGTCTATCCGAAACGCGACGTGCAGCGGCAAGCATCCGAGACGGATTGGGCCTTCCTGCAACGTCTGTGGGAGGAATGGGGAATCTGGTGGTGGTTCGAGCACGATGACGGTCGCCAACGTCTGGTCTTGTCCGACGCGATGGGCGGTCACCGGCCGCATGGCGAAGCCTACGAGACGTTGCGCTATCTGCCTCCCGGCGGTCAACGCATCGACGAAGAACACATTCGCACGCTGTCCGTAACGAGCCGCCTCACGCCGGGTCGTGTGAGCGTGACGGATTACGACTACGCGCGCCCGAGTGCGAGACTGGGCGCGACCGTGGAGAACCCGCGCCCGACAGCCAATGCCGACGGGGAGATTTACGGCTGGGGGGACTACAGTCAACCGCTGGCGGGCGCTCAGGGGCTGGCAGGCACCCCGAATGACGTGGATCGCGAAGCCCATCATTTCGCGCGCGTCCGGCTTGAGGCCGAGCGTTGCAAGGGACGACGCGCAAACGGCAGCGGGAATCTGCGCGGCCTCACGGTCGGCCGCACCTTTACGCTCGTCGGTCATCCGCAACGGGCGGCGAATCGTGAATACCTCGTCGTGTCCTGCGCGCTCGATATCGAGGAGATCGCAGGGCGGGCCGGCGACGCGCCAACCTATCGGGCCGACGCACAGTTCGAACTGCTGCCGACTAACGAGCCGTTCCAGTTGGAGCGCAGCGTCGGCAAGCCCGTCATGAGCGGGCCCGAGAAAGCTGTCGTCGTGGGTCCCGCCGGGCAGGAAATCTGGACAGACCAATACGGTCGAGTGAAGGTGCAGTTCGAATGGGATCGCCAGGGCAAGCACGACGAGCATTCGGGCATATGGCTCCGCGTGTTGTCTCCGTGGCAAGGCGTCGACATGGGTGCGACGTTCATCCCGCGCATCGGCCATGAAGTAGCGGTGTCGCACTACCGTGGCGACCCGGATTTGCCGGTGATTATCGGCAGTGCCGTCAACGCGTTCCGCCAACCTGCGCTGGATCAGCCGTACAACCACGCGGTATCGTTCATTCGCGGCAGGGAACTCCACGGCACGGCATCCGGCCATCTGGCGATCGACGATACGCGGGAACAAATCCAGACACAGCTTGCGAGCGATGCGGGCACGTCTCAATTGAGTCTCGGCAATCTCCGACGCATCACCCGAAAGAAGGGACGCGCCGATGCGCGCGGCAAGGGCTTTGACCTGAGAACCGACGATTGGGGTGTGGTTCGGGCGTTGAAGGGTTTGCTTGTGTCGACGGACGGTCAACCGGGCGGCCCCGGCCATGCGAAAGACGCCGGGGAAGCCATCGGCCGGCTCACGCGGGCACGTGAGTTACAGGAAAGCCTCACGGGCCTGGCGCAGCGGCATCAGGCGCAACAGCATGACGCCGATCAGAGCGACGTCATTCGGGGGATCAAGGCGCGCAACGATGCGATTCGGGGCACCCCGACCGGCACGGCGGACGAATTCCAGGAGCTGACGGAGCGCGACATGGCCATGTCGGCATCGGCAGGGATCAGTCTGGCAGCGGCGCGCACCGCCCATATCGCGAGCGGCGAGGATGTCGCGGTGACGAGTGGCCGGCATGTCGGGATTGCCGTCGGGCGTTCGCTGTTCGCGAGCGTGTCGAACGCGTTCTCGCTGTTCGTGCACAAGGCGGGCATGGCGCTCGTCGCCGCGGCGGGGAAAGTGCGTATCGAAGCGCAAGCCAATGGTATCGACGTCACCGCGAAGAAGACGGTCGACATCACGAGTACGACCGACAGCATCCACCTGCATGCGGCAAAGGAGATCGTGCTGCATGCCGGCAGCACCGAAGTGCGTATCAGCGAGCAGGGGTACGTGGTGCGAACGCCCGGCGAGCACACGATCCATGCAGGCAGTCATCAGACAGACGCCGCACAGGTGCGGCCGATGAGCCTGCCGGTCACGCCCGAACACCCGGGGCAGTATGCCGCGCACTTCGTGCTGCTGGAGCACGACAGTGGCTTTGCGCTACCAAACCAGCCTTACCGGGTCACACTCGACAACGGACGCGTGATCGAGGGTGTGAGTAATGAACTGGGCGAAACGGATGTGGTGACGAGTCATGACATCGCGTTCGGCACGGTGGAGCTGTTGGCGGCGAGCGATCCGGACAAGGTGATTGCCATCAACCGAGCCGCAGTCGTGCGCGACAACACGACTCCCTACACCGCCAAGGCACCGAACGCCGACAAGCGTACCGCAACAATCAAAGGCAAGAAGGTCGGCACCCCGGAACAGGGGGCGACGTCCGAGAGTCAACCGGCCGCGTTCGCGACATGCGATCCGCTCAATTTCGGGTTGCGTTTCCATCACTTCCTGGACGGGGCCAAACAAGACGATGTGAGGCTCGACATGCCCGTACGTCGCGACGTCGAGTATCCGGTGACGAAGAGCTATACGGCGGCGGTCAAGACGGCACTCAAAGGGATTGAATGGGGCAAGTTCAATACGCTGAGTGGTTCGATATCGGAAGAATTAAAAGAGAGTATCGCGCTCGCAGTTGAAAATATATTGAGTTCAGCTCTTGCTGAGGGGCCATATGGATTATCCAAAGGTGCGCCAGGCGACCCGATGATGTCAAAGGCGGCAAGCCCCAAGATAGATATTGTGAACACAAAGGAAGGCCTAACCAGGTACAACATGCGATCGGATGTGAGCGCATCATTTATCGGGAGGTACTGGACAATAGCCATACAAGAGACGGAAATCACGAAGATAGTTAAATCATCGAATAATCCGACCTCCCTGGATGGAACTCTGAAGGCATTCGCGGACATGCTTTACCACGAAGCACGACATTGCCAGCAGGCATTCTGGATGATGGCCCTGCTTCAACAACACCCGAATGACTACTCGATGTTCTCGCAAGCGACGCAAGTATACGAATCCAGTTTTTCAAAGGCGGTTTTTGAGGCCGCAAAGAAAATAAATGTCCCTGATGACGCACGGGTTGCCGCTGGACTTCATCGCATGTTGGTTTTTCACTATTACTGGATGATTTTGTATATGCAAAATCAAGCGGGCGGATCTTATGTCAAGCCGGATGTGCCAATTGCACAGGCCGAGGTGTGCAAGCTGTTGAGGGTACCGTCAGAAACGGCGGCCAAGATGGCGAGTTTCGAAGAAGGCTACCGGAGTCAGTTACATGAAGAAGATGCCTATGCGTGTGCGGAAGTGGTGCAAGCCTATTGGAATCGTCCTGATCGCACTTTCGTGCGGAATCCCGGCACATGCACAGGAGAATACAGCACTTCACTTCACGCCATTGGAGGAGGGGTTTGAAATGAAAATGACCGACGAAGAGCAACGCACCATGCTGCGGAGCATCCTCAAAGCAGCAATGGCAATACTACGTGATGATGCCCCATACAATCCTGAGCATATTTCCTTTGGAACAAACTACACAACGTGGACGCATCCGCCTGCAAAGGGGTTTCTTTATAAATATAAAAATCGTTCACTACACGGAACGAAGATTGAGCTTTCCACTGGCGACGATCCCGAAGACTACAGTAATGATCGCGACAAGGTAAAAATTGTTCCAGCCGGTGTAAGAATCGTCCTTGATTCAAGAATTGCCAATCTGCCTGACAGTGAAATTAAATCGCTTCTCCAGCTGGAGGACTACTGGGTTGACTCTGGCGGCAATCTCAATTACGGAAATGAAATGAGAGGGCGCACCCCAGACTCTCCCAATTTACAGTCATTTCGTTACCGGTCAAAAGATATTCCTGGAAGCAAGTATCCAGTCGATATCGAGCTTGGATATTTAAATCCGGAGGATGGATCACACCCACAGAGTTTATGGATGGTCGAGATGCGTCGCGCATACAAAATCTTGACACCCGAAGAACGCAAGCAACGCCGCCTCGAAGAACGGCAAGCGAAGCGCCAGAAATACGGGGAAATGAACCTGTGCACGGGGATGCCATGCCCCGAGACAGGGTTGTGGCAGGGATTCACCCCGATTTCCAGTTCGGATGAATTGGTCATCTACAAGGGGCGAAAATTTCCCACGGTCCGCACTTTGACGCCTCAGGAAGAACACGAGCAGCGGCGAGTTACCGAGCGCGTAGCAGGCCAGTGGATGTGGTTGAGAGAGCCACACGACCATCCGGTATGGTGGATGCGCGACGATCCGGAATCCTGACGAGGCATGAACCAGAAGGGCGAGGCCAATCGTCCATTGCGCGTTCGATACATATTGTCCCGACAAATCGCGTTCTTGCCAGCCAGCCGATATGAACCTGCCGTCCCCGCTTGCTCATCCAGCCCGCTTCCCCGCAAACCGTGCGGTCGGCAACCCGGCGTAGCGTGTTCGGGCGACGAACACGCAGCCGGCGTCAGCATCGATCGCCAACCCATCGTCGCTCAACCCGACCCGCGCACTCGTCACGTACAACCGGCCTTCGCCATCGAGCGCCACGCAGCTCGGCTGCGCGGTCGGCACGGTCACGCGATCCGTTTCGACGCCGTCCGGCCCGTAGCGCACGACGCGCCTGCCGCCCCACTGCGCGTTCCACAGCCCGCCGTTGCGATCCATCGTGGAGCCGTCCGGATCGCCGTCCGGATCGGTCAGCCGTGCGAACGGCCGCACGTTAGCCACGTCGCCGCCCGCGCGGTAATCGCAGACGAAAATTTCACGTATCAGCGAATCGCAGAAATACATCTTCGACCCGTCCGGCGAGAACGCGATGCTGTTCGCGATCGCCGCCGGCGGCAACGCCAGCCGCTCCAGCGTGAGGTCGGCACTGAGCCGATAGAACCCGCCGACCGCTTGCGGCGGCTCACTGCCCTCGTCCTTCATCCCGAACACGAACGCGCCAAATGGATCGCAGCGCCCGTCGTTCAGCCGCGTCGGCAGCCCGGGTTCGACATCGACGATTCGCGTGACCGTGCGGCTACGCAGGTCGAAAAACGCGAGATGCGTCGCCAGCCCGACGAGCAGCACGTCCGGATCGTGCGTCAGCGCAAAGCACGCGAGCCGCTCGGGCATCGCCCATGACGTCGGCGCCGAACCGTCCGCGCGACAGCGCCACAGCTGCGCGCCCTCGATGTCCACCCAGTACACCGCGTGCGTCCTGTCGCACCACGTCGCTCCTTCGCCGAGCAGGTTGCGGCTGTCGGCCAGCAGCGTCGCCGACGCGGCCGGATGATCCTGTTGCATGGCGTCTCCCGATATCTGTCGCATTTGCAGGCGGTCGCATGGCCGGTCGGCTCCTCGTCGCGCACCGCTGGTTGCGACGATACGGGCCGAACAACACCGCGAGCAACAGAATTCCACCGCGTATCAGATATTGGTACGACGTCGGCACGCTCGCGCCCCGCACCTCGCCGACGATCCACACGCAGGCCGACACCGGAACGCGCCCATGCAGGTTCGGCGCGGCGGCGTCCGGCAACTCGCCGCCGCCCCTGCCCGCACCCGACGCATTCGAACGGCTCGTCGATTCCCCGCTGTAGCCGATGCGTTGCCGCGCCCGCGATGCTCCGCGTCGACGGGCTGCGCCGTCAGGCCGCCGCGAACACGATCACCGGTTCGCAGCGGATCGGGAAATTGACCGAGTTCGCGACATAGCATTGCGCATGCGCATCGTGATGCAGGCGTTCCGCCCGCTCACGATCGTCGCCGGCCCGGATCGTCACGTGCGGGCGCAGCACGATTTCCGTGAAGCGGCCCTGCTCGGCGCTGTCGAGCATCGTGCCTTCCGCATCGTCGACATAAGCCATCACGCGGATGCCCGCGTCCGAACACAGATGCAGGTACCAGAGCTTGTGACACGCCGATGCCGACGCGAGCAGCAGGTCTTCGGGATTCCAGCGCGACGCGTCGCCGCGGAACGCCGGGTCGGCCGACCCGGGGATGTCCGGCTTGCCGCCGGCCCGGATCACATGCTCGCGGCCGTATTCGCGATACCCCGACGTACCGGTGCCGCGATTGCCTGTCCACTCCACCGCGACGCGATACTTGTGCTCACCGGATGCCATCTCGATCTCCATGAATGTGGGTTGCCTCGACCGGGGCGGACATGCGTTCGACCGACGCCCGCCGGAAGCCTTCATTCTGGCATCGGATCGTCGTTTGGTATACCATTATTCCAAATTGACGAAACAGGCAGGCATGGAAGCCAGACTCGACTCCACGGCGGACGCGATCGCCGCATCGCTGCGCGACATGATCATCAACGGCGAGCTGGCGGCCGGCGAACGGCTCGTCGAACGCGATCTGGCCGAGCGGTTCGGCATCAGCCGGATTCCGATGCGCGAGGCGATCCAGCGGCTGGAACGCGAAGGATTGCTGGATATTTTCCGGAATCGCGGCGCCGTCGTGCGCATGCTGGGCGCGTCGGATGTGCGGGAGATCTACGACCTGCGCGTGCTGCTGGAAGGCGATGCGATCTACCGGAGCGTGAAGCGGCTCGACGATGAAACACTGGCGCGCGCCGAACTCGTCCACCGCCTGCTCGGCGACGCAACCGCGCCGCGCCGGCAAGGCGAGCTGAATCGCGAATTCCACGCGTTGCTGTATTCGTGCTGCGACAACGCGCGGCAATTGAAGACGATCGCGGAACTGCGCAGCCAGGTCGAACGCTACGAGCGCCTGCAGGCCACGCTGCTCGCGGATACGCCGTCGTTCCAGGTCGAGCACGAGGACATCCTGCAGGCGTGCCGCGAGCGCAATGCGCGTGCGGCACGCTCGATGACGGTCGCGCATCTCGAATCGGCCAGACGCATCGTGATGCGGCTCGTCGAAGGCGGCTGAGAGCGACGCTGCGTTGCGCGCCGCCCACGCCGCGAGCGTCGGCGCGCTTGCTCAACCGGTCGAGGTGGATTTCACCGTTCCGCACGGCGAGGCGATCCGCCGTCCGGCACCGGCATGGCGCGCGGCGGCTTCGGGTTGAATACGGGTGACTGCGTCTGATCGGAACCGCCATTTCTGGACATTCGACACCGCTTCATCGATCCCGGACAATGGCTTCGACGATTCGATGCCCCCCATTTCGCGAGACACGACGATGAAGGTAACGATTGCTTATATCGAAGAACCCCCGTTCGGCTGGACGAACGCGGATCGAACCGCCGCCGGCGCCGACCTCGATCTGGCCGATGCGGTTCTTCGCGCAATGGGGGTCACCCGGATCGAACATCACTTGACGACGTTCAGTGAACTGCTGCCCGGCGTCGAAGCCGGCCGCTGGGATATGAACGTCCCGCTGTTCGTGACGCCCGGGCGCGCCGAGCTGGTCGCGTTCAGCGTGCCCGTCTGGGCAATCGGGGACGGCTTCCTGGTTCGGGCAGGCAATCCGAAAGCACTGGACAGCTACGCGTCGCTCGCCGAACGCCACGATGCGCGGCTGGGCATCATCGCCGGACAAGTGCAACACGATTCGGCGAGAACGGCGGGCGTAAGCGACGACCAGATAGTCATCTTCGAGCACCAGGCCGATGCGATCGAAGCGGTTCGCGCGGGGGCGATCGATGCGTATGCGAGCACGGCGCTGGGAAACCGCATCCTTGCGGATCGCATCGGCGGCACGGTGCTTCAGGCCGTGGAGCACCGTCCCGACGCACCTGGCAAGCGGCAGGAACGCCCGCTCGGGGCATTCTCGTTCAACAGGACGAACCGTGACCTGCTCGATGCCGTCAACGAGCAACTTCGCCTGTATCTGGGCTCACCCGATCATCGCGCCCGCATGGCGAGCTTCGGCCTGACACACAACGAGATCGATCCCGTTCTCGCCGGTTGAGCATGAGGCCGGCGGCGACTACGAAGAGACCTTCCGCGCGATTTCTTTAACGCGCCCAGCCGTCGACCCGGCAACGACAAGCAGCGATTCGATCGTGGCCCCGCCTGCGCCTTTTCCGCGGGACTTGCACTTCTTCGCTCGCGACCATATAGTTACCATGATAATTATATGGAGCACATCCCGTGACGAATCCGGTTTCCATCGAAAAGCATCGCACCGCGCTTGTCTTCATCGAATTCCAGAATGAATGGCTCGGCGACGACAGCATCCTCTTCAAGCGTCTTGTTCGCGACGAGGCGCCGTTTCGAGAGGCGGCCTCCAACGCGGCACACATCCTCGCGACTGCCCGGGAGGAAGGCTGGACCATTGCCCATGCCGGACTGGATCTGCGACACGATCCGCACTACCGCCTGTTCGCCGGCGGCCACGACGTCCTCGGGTTGCGCTCCGCGATTCCGGGCGCCGGCACGTGGATCGGGCAAGGCGCCGCGTTCTCGCCGCCTTTCCTGCCCGAGCGAAACGAATTCGTCACGCAGGGCCGCTCCGGAGCGAGCGTGCTGAGAAATTCGACGCTGGATCCGTTCCTGCGAAACAACCGTATCGACACGATTGTGCTGATGGGCTTCGCCACCCATGTCTGCGTGGAATCCACGCTTCGGGAAGCGCACGACATCGGCCTCGACTGCTGGATCGTGACGGACGGGTGTGCCGCGTTCACGAAAGGGCAACACGATCATGTCGTCGAACACGTGCTGCATCATTTCGGCGCCGGAATCGATACGGCGACGCTCGCACGTCATTTGAAAGGAGACCTTGCCCCGTGTTCTTCCTGAAGGAATTACCCAGCCGGGAAACGCTGGAAACCTACCATAAGCGCTTTCCGTCCATGAACGTGGACAACGTTCAGGCCGCACTCCACATGCTGCGACGTGCCAGCTCGCTGATGCGGGAGCTCGACACCTACTTTGCGGAAAACGGGCTCTCGACCTTGCGATATCTGATTCTCGTCGTGCTGGATCGCGAAAACCATCCGGACGGCCTGAAAGTGAGCGAACTGGCCGATCGTGTCGACGTGTCGCGCCCGGTCATGACACGCACGATCCAAGGTCTGGTCGAGGACGGCATGCTCACCTGCGAGGCGAGCGACGAAGACAGCCGGGCGAAGCTCGTCAGCCTGACGCGCGCCGGCCGCAATCGCTTGAACCGCGTGTTGCCGGGCTACTATCAGCTGATCGATCGGTTCATGTCGCGCGACGAACACTGCTAGTTGGCGCCTGCAACCGGCGCCGGCCGGCCTGTGACCGGAACCGTCACGGAACGGGCGCACGGCCGACTGCCGGTACATCGCAAGCAACCGCCGAAGTGATGAAGCGCCCCGCGGCGTCGGCGCGAATCGCACATCGACACGCCCCCACGAAAGGCGTTCTTCACGTCACGGCGTCACCGCGCCGCCGGCCCCGTCCTTGACCCGCAGCAGCGCGTCGACCGACCCGATGTTCTTCTCATGCGACACGAGCATCAGCGTGAGCGCGTGGTGCAGATCGGGCACGTCGAGCGTCGGCAGCATCGCCTGCAGCTTGCGCACGACCCAACGCTGCCCCCGGTTCAGGAATGCGAGCCGTTCCCGCACGTCGTCGATCGCCATCGCGGTTTCATGGAGCGCGCCGGTGGCAAGCGTCGGCGTCGCGTCGAGCGAGCGGATCGCATCGTCCAGCACCGTGCACCAATGCGCGTCATCCTGGCGGATACCGACCACAAGACGATGAAGTTCGGCATCGTCGATTGCCGCCGCCGTCTCCGACGCGATGCGCGCGCCAGCCCGCTCGGCTTCCAGCAGTTCGTTCAGCAACGCGAGCAGCGCGTCGCGCTGCGCGCCATCGGGGGGATCTGACGTTCGGGCGGGGCCGTCGTCGCGGGTCCGGTTCGACATGCGATGTGCTCCGTTTCGGGATGGGTGGCGCACCGTCCGACGGGCCCGACGCGACTCCGTCATGCACGGCGGCGAAACACGGCGCACGCGACCGGCCCGTGCATCGGGCGGACGGCGGCGACCACACGAAAAATGGAACACAGTGTGACATGCCCGTGTGACACGCGTCGTCAGACGGTTCGCTGTGCGTGATACCCGTCAACGCCGGCGCACGGCCGGCGGCCCCGCCCGGCTCACGCCCACCCTTCGAGCCGCAACGTCGACCGCACGAGCCGTTGCTCCTCCTGCTCGATCTCCCTCAAATAATCGACGCACTGCCGGATATGCTCGCTCGCCGCCTTGCGCGCCTGGTCGGGCAGCCGCCCCGTCACCGCGTTGTAGAGCCGCGCATGCTGGCGGTCGATCTGCTTCTTCAGCGGTTCGCGGTGATAGAGGTTGTTCACCGATGCGAACACCGAACTGAGCAGCAGGTCGGTCAGCGACTGCAGCGTGTTGACGAGCACGGGGTTGTGCGACGCCTCGCTGATCGCGAGATGGAACGCGTGGTCGAGCTTCGCGCGCGCAGCGGGATCGAGGTCCTGCGCATCGGCCGCGGTCATCTCCTCGTAGCGGCGCCGGATCAGGATGAAATCCGCCGGCGTGCCGCGCAGCGCGGCGAGCCGCGCGGCCTCGGCCTCGAGCATCCCGCGCACCTCGAACAGGTCGTACAGCGTGCGCGGCTGCGAACCGAGCAGGTGCATCATCGGCGTGATTTCGCGCTGCGGGGTCAGGCTCGCGACGAACGACCCCTTGCCGTGCGCCGTGTCGATGATCCCGCGCGCGTGCAGCAGCTTCATCCCTTCGCGCACGGCCGTGCGCGATACGCCGAGCTTCTCGGTCAACCGCCGTTCCGACGGCAGCGCCTGCCCGGCCTTCAGCACGCCGTCGACGATCAGCTGCTCGATCCGTTCGGCGACGACGTCGGCCACGCGCCGCGCCGGCCTTTCCCGATCCTGGATTTCCATACTGGTATGACCACTTTGGAATGAGTTCGTCGATTTTCTCACAAAGCCTTATCCGTGCTGGATTTCATGGCTCATTCCACGGCGCCTGCCGGAACCCCGTCCGAAAAACTGGTATGACCACAAGAAAGACGTCTGGACATGCACGCCCGGCCCGCCAAGAATCGCGTCCATCCGGCGTGTCGCGCCTTGCGCGGCCGCCATGCATGGTGGAGACAGACCGATGAGTTTCATCTACGACGAACGGATCGACGGCCCGCTGGCGACCGTCGGCCGCGACACGCTCGTCGCCGCGCTGCACGCGGCGGCGCCCGGCCTCGACGTGCTGCACGAACGCGAGGCGCTCAAGCCGTTCGAATGCGACGGCCTCGCCGCCTACCGCACGGTGCCGCTCGCGGTCGTGCTGCCCGACACGGTCGAGCAGGTGCGCGCGGTGCTGCGCGTCGCGGCCGCGCTCGGCGTGCCGGTGGTCGCGCGCGGCGCGGGCACGGGGCTGTCGGGCGGCGCGATGCCGCTCGAAAAAGGCCTCCTGCTCGTGATGGCGAAGTTCAACCGGATTCTCGACATCGACCCCGACGCCGGCACCGCGCGCGTGCAGCCCGGCGTGCGCAACCTCGCGATCTCGCAGGCCGCCGCGCCGTACGGCCTGTACTACGCGCCCGATCCGTCGTCGCAGATCGCATGCTCGATCGGCGGCAACGTCGCCGAAAACGCGGGCGGCGTGCACTGCCTGAAATACGGCCTCACGGTGCACAACATCCTGAAGGTCGAGATCCTGACGATCGACGGCGACACGCTCACGCTCGGCGCCGATGCGCTCGACGCGCCGGGCTTCGACCTGCTCGCGCTGTTCACCGGCTCCGAAGGAATGCTCGGCATCGTCACGGAAGTGACCGTGAAGCTGCTGCCAAAGCCGCCGAACGTGAAGGTGCTGATGGCCAGCTTCGACGACGTCGCCGAAGCCGGCGCCGCGGTCGCGCGGATCATCGGCGCGGGCGTGATTCCCGGCGGTCTCGAGATGATGGACAACCTCGCGATCCGCGCGGCCGAGGATTTCATCCATGCGGGCTACCCGGTCGACGCGCAGGCGATCCTGCTGTGCGAGCTCGACGGCGCGCCGACCGACGTCGACGAGGACGCCGAGCGCGTCGCCGCGCTGCTGCGCGACGCGGGCGCGACCGACATCCGCGTCGCGCGCGACGAAGCCGAGCGCCAGCGCTTCTGGGCCGGCCGCAAGAACGCGTTTCCCGCGGTGGGCCGCATGTCGCCCGACTACTACTGCATGGACGGCACGATCCCGCGCCGCGAACTGCCGCGCGTGCTCGAAGGCATCGCCGCGCTGTCCGCCGAATACGGGCTGCCGGTCGCGAACGTGTTCCACGCCGGCGACGGCAACATGCACCCGCTGATCCTGTTCGATGCGAACCGGCCCGGCGAGCTCGACCGCGCGGAAGCGCTCGGCGGCAGGATCCTCGAGCTGTGCGTCGCGGCGGGCGGCAGCATCACCGGCGAGCACGGCGTCGGGCGCGAGAAGATCAACCAGATGTGCGTGCAGTTCAACACCGACGAAATCGCGTTCTTCCACGCGGTGAAGGCCGCGTTCGATCCGCAGGGCCTGCTCAATCCCGGCAAGAACATCCCGACGCTGCACCGCTGCGCCGAATTCGGCGCGATGCACGTCCATCACGGCAAGCTGCCGTTTCCCGAACTGGAGCGCTTCTGATGCGACGTGAAATCGAATCGACCGATGCCGGCGCGGCGCTCGTCGCGCAGGTCGACGCGGCGATCCGCGACCGCCAGCCGCTGCACATCCGCGGCGCCGGCACGAAGGCCTTCCTCGGCCGCCCCGTCGAAGGCCGCACGCTCGACCTGCGCGCGCATCGCGGCGTCGTGTCGTACGACCCGACCGAACTCGTCGTCACCGCGCGCGCGGGCACGCCGCTCGCCGAACTCGAGGCGATGCTCGACTCGGCCGGCCAGATGCTGCCGTGCGAGCCGCCGTCGTTCGGCGGCGCGGCCACGGTCGGCGGCATGTTCGCGGCGGCGCTGTCGGGGCCGCGCCGCCCGTGGGCCGGCGCGGTGCGCGATTTCGTGCTCGGCTGCCGCGTGATCACCGGCCGCGCGAAGCACCTGCGCTTCGGCGGCGAGGTGATGAAGAACGTCGCGGGCTACGACGTGTCGCGGCTGCTCGCGGGCAGCTTCGGCTGTCTCGGCGTCGTGACCGAGGTATCGCTGAAGGTGCTGCCGAAGCCGCGCGCGACGGCCGACCTCGCGCTGCCGCTCACTGCGGGCGACGCCGTACGGCGCGTCGCCGCCTGGCGGCGCGCGGGGCTGCCGCTCGCGGGCGCATGCCACGCCGACGGCGTGCTGCGCGTGCGGATCGAGGGCGGCGAGGGCTCGGTGAAGGCGGCGGTCGCCACGATCGGCGGCGACCGCATGGACGGCCGCGACGACGCATTCTGGTCGCGGCTGCGCGACCTCGCGCTGCCGTTCTTCGACGATCCGCGCCCGCTGTGGCGCGTCTCGGCGCCGGCCGCCGCGCCGCTCGACGCGCTGCCCGGCGCGCAACTCGCCGACTGGGGCGGCGCGCAGCGCTGGCTGAAAAGCGACGCCGCGCCGGCCGACGTGCAGCGGCTCGCCGCGCAATGGGGCGGCCACGCGACCTGCTTCACGGCGGGCGCGACGCACGAGCCGTTCCAGCCGCTGCCGCCCGCGCTGCTGCGCGTGCACCGGCAGCTCAAGGCGCGGCTCGACCCGCACGCGATCTTCAATCCCGGCCGCCTGTACGCCGATCTCTGACCCTCGAAACGACCCGCCGATGCAAACCACCCTCAGCGAAGCAAGCAAGGCCCTTGCCCGGGCCGACGAAGCGGAAGCGATCCTGCGCGCGTGCGTGCACTGCGGCTTCTGCAACGCGACCTGCCCGACCTACCAGGTGCTCGGCAACGAGCTCGACGGGCCGCGCGGCCGCATCTACCTGATCAAGCAACTGCTCGAAGGCGAGCCGTGCAGCGAGCGCACGCAGCAGCATCTCGACCGCTGCCTGACGTGCCGCAACTGCGAGACGACGTGCCCGTCCGGCGTGCGCTACCACACGCTGCTCGACATCGGCCGCGCCGAAGCCGAGAAGCATGCACGGCGGCCCGCGCGCGAACGCCTGCTGCGCGCCGGGCTGCGTCACGTCGTGCCGCGCCCGGCCACGTTCGCCGCGCTGCTGAAGGCCGGCCGCGCGCTGCGCCCGCTGCTGCCCGGCACGCTGCGGGACAAGATCCCGGCCGCCACCCCGGCGGCCGCGCCGCGTCCGGCCGTCCGCCACGCACGGCGGGTGCTGATGCTCGAGGGCTGCGTGCAGCCGTCGCTGTCGCCGAACACCAACGCGGCCGCCGCGCGCGTGCTCGACCGGCTCGGCATCGGCGTGACCCCGGCGCGCGAGGCCGGCTGCTGCGGCGCGACCGAATACCACCTGAACGCGCAGGACGCCGGCCTCGCCCGCGCACGCCGCAATATCGACGCATGGTGGCCCGCGATCGAGGCCGGCGCGGAGGCGATCGTGCTGACGGCGAGCGGCTGCGGCGCGTTCGTCAAGGAATACGGCGACCTGCTGCGTTCCGACCCCGCCTATGCGGAGAAGGCGCGGCGCGTCAGCGCGCTGGCGCGCGATCTCGCCGAGGTGATCGCGGCGGAGCCGCTCGACGCGCTGGCCGACGCGACGCCGCGCCGCGTCGCGGTCCACTGCCCGTGCACGCTGCAGCACGCGCAGCGGCTCGGCGGCGCGGTCGAGGGCATCCTGACACGGCTCGGCTTCGATCTGACGAATGTCGCCGACGGCCATCTGTGCTGCGGCTCGGCCGGCACGTATTCGCTGACCCAGCCGGAACTCGCGACGACCCTGCGCGACAACCGGCTCGATGCGCTCGAGGCCGCGCGGCCGGACCTGATTGTCACGGCCAACGTCGGCTGCCAGACTCACCTGAACGGCGCGGGCCGCACGCCCGTGCGCCACTGGATCGAGCTGGTCGACAACCGCCTCGTCAACTGACCGGATGCCGGAGGAAAGCCATGCAGACGAAACCCGAACTCGAACTCGCCGACGCCGACCGCATGCTGGCCGCCGCGCGCGCGGAAGCGCAACGCCACGGCTGGGCCGTGTCGATCGCCGTCGTGGACGACGGCGGCCATCTGCTCGCGTTCGCGCGGCTGGACGGCGCATCGCCGGCCAGCGCGAGCATCGCGCAGGACAAGGCGCGCGCGGCCGCCCTCGGCCGGCGCGAGACGAAGGCGTATGAGGATATGATCAACGGTGGCCGTACCGCGTTTCTCAGCGCGCCGCTGACGGGATTGCTCGAAGGCGGCGTGCCGGTCATGGTCGGCGGCCGGGCTGCGGGCGCGATCGGCGTGTCTGGCGTAAAGTCGGAGCAGGACGCGCAGATTGCCCGCGCCGGCACACAAAGCGTCTCGGCCTGAGCCGCGCGCGATTTTTTCCCCGGGAGGATTAACGATGATCGACCAAGCAGGACTGCAAGTCGCGCCAGCGCTGAGCCAGTTCATTGAAAACGAAGCGCTGCCGGGCACCGGCATCGACAAGGCCGCGTTCTGGAGCGGTTTCTCGGCCCTGGTGCACGACCTCGCGCCGCGCAACCGCGAGCTGCTCGCGGAACGCGACCGCCTGCAGCAGGAACTCGACGCCTGGCACCGCGCGCACCCCGGCCCCGTGCGCGACCACGCCGCGTATCGCGCGTTCCTCGAACGGATCGGCTACCTCGTGCCGGCCCCGTCGAACGTCGCGGCAGCCACCGCGAACGTCGACAGCGAGATCGCGACGCAGGCCGGCCCGCAGCTCGTCGTGCCGCTGTCGAACGCACGCTATGCGCTGAACGCCGCGAACGCCCGCTGGGGCAGCCTGTACGACGCGCTGTACGGCACCGATGCGCTGCCCGAGGACGGCGGCGCCGAACGCACCGCGACCTACAACCCGACGCGCGGCCAGCGCGTGATCGACTACGCGCGCAACGTGCTCGACAACGCGGCGCCGCTCGCGAGCGGCTCGCACCGCGACGCGCTGCGCTACCGCGTGCAGGACGGCCAGCTCGCCGTCGAAACCGCGCAGGGCAGCGTGGGCCTCGCGCAGCCGGCGCAATTCGTCGGCTACCAGGGCGCGGCCGACGCGCCGTCCGCGATCCTGCTGAAGCACAACGGCCTGCACCTCGAGATCCAGGTCGACGCGTCCACGCCGATCGGCCGCGCCGATCTCGCCAACGTGAAGGACGTCGTGCTCGAAGCCGCGGTCAGCACGATCATCGACTGCGAGGATTCGGTCGCGGCGGTCGACGCGGACGACAAGGTCCAGCTCTACCGCAACTGGCTCGGCCTGATGCAGGGCACGCTGGTCGAGGAAGTCGCGAAGGGCGGCAAGACCTTCACGCGCCGCCTGAACGCCGACCGCGAATACACGGCGCCCGCCGGCGGCACGCTGTCGCTGCACGGCCGTTCGCTGCTGTTCGTGCGCAACGTCGGCCACCTGATGACCAACGGCGCGGTGCTCGACCGCGACGGCAACGAGATTCCGGAAGGGATCCTCGACGGCGTCGTCACGACGCTGTGCGCGCTGCACGACCTGAAGGCGAAGCGCAACTCGCGCACGGGCTCGATCTACATCGTGAAGCCGAAGATGCACGGCCCGGTCGAAGTCGCGTTCGCCGATACGCTGTTCGCGCGCATCGAGGATCTGTACGGCCTGCCGCGCAACACGCTGAAGATGGGCATCATGGACGAGGAACGCCGCACCAGCGTGAACCTCGCCGCCTGCATCGCCGCGGCCGCCGCGCGCGTTGCGTTCATCAACACCGGCTTCCTCGACCGCACCGGCGACGAGATGCACACCGCGATGGAAGCGGGCCCGATGATCCGCAAGGGCGACATGAAATCGTCGGCGTGGATCACCGCGTACGAGCGCAACAACGTGCTCGCGGGCCTGTCGGCCGGCTTGCGCGGGCGCGCGCAGATCGGCAAGGGCATGTGGGCGATGCCGGACCTGATGCACGCGATGCTCGAGCAGAAGATCGCGCATCCGCGCGCCGGCGCCAACACCGCATGGGTGCCGTCGCCGACCGCCGCGACGCTGCACGCGCTGCACTACCATCTCGTCGACGTGCAGGCCGTCCAGCAGGCGCTCGAGAAGACGCCGTACGCGAGCGAACGCGACACGCTGCTCGAAGGCCTGCTGACCGTGCCGGTCGTCGAGCGCGCCGCATGGAGCGAGAGCGAGATCCTGAGCGAGGTCGAGAACAACGCGCAGGGCATCCTCGGCTACGTCGTGCGCTGGGTCGAACAGGGCGTCGGCTGCTCGAAGGTGCCCGACATCCACGACGTCGGCCTGATGGAAGACCGCGCGACGCTGCGCATTTCGAGCCAGCACATCGCGAACTGGCTGCGCCACGGCGTGATCACCGAAGCCTTCGTGCTCGACGTGTTCAGGCGCATGGCGCGCGTCGTCGACCAGCAGAACGCCGGCGACCCGAACTATCGCCCGATGGCGCCCGACTACGACCAGTCGACCGCGTTCAAGGCCGCGTGCGCGCTGGCGCTGCAGGGCACGTCGCAGCCGAGCGGCTATACCGAGCCGCTGCTGCACCGGTTCCGGCTCGCGTTCAAGGCAGGGCAGCGCGGCGGCTGAGCCGGCGCATGCGGGCGCGTCCCGCATGGCGGAATTGCCGGATGTCTTGAAACCGGTGTCACGAAACGGGCGGCCGCGGCCGCCCGTTTTTCATTTTCGCGTTCGTTTCACCGTTGAAACGGATAATCCGCGCATTTCGGTTGCCTTCATTTTCTCCGTCCGCCTGCCGTTAACCTGATGGAATCGGCGGCCACACGCCGCACGCCACGACCCTTCAGGCGGCAAAACCATATGCCGCAACCCCCTGACCGTATTTCGCAAGCCCGGGATTACACCGTAATTTGACCGGGATCAACGGGTCGCAACATATTCCGCGCATGCGGACGCGCGCGCTATACTCCGTCGAATGAGCACTGCCCGATTCGCCGGATCGCCGAATCTCCGCAGATGTCGCTAATAAACGCGTGATTTACCGGTATATCCGGCCGCGATTATCGACAATCGGCGTTCATTTTCTCCGCTGACCGGCAGGAAGGCGTCGGGATGGCTGCGTACCGGATCGCCGCCGACACGTCATACGAACAATTGCATCGGCCTGCCTTCCGGCGGCAATGCCCATCGATCCACGAATCATGGCAGAAACCGACTACGCAATGCCCAGCGAATCCGGCCTGATGCGCCGTGTCGCCGCACATCTGCGCCGGTTCCTGCTGCCGCACCTGATCTTCCATGCCGGGCTGCTGATCGCGCTGCTGCTGCTGATGCTGTGCGCGATCGTGCTGTATCAGGGCCGCATCGACGCGCGCGAGCGCGCGATCGCCACGCAGCAGAACCTCGCGCTGATGGCATCGTGGGACATCGAGCGCAACATCGAGATCTATTCGCTGTCGCTGCAGGCCGTCGTCGAAGGCATGAACGACCCCGCGGTCGCCGCGCTGCCGATGTCGCTGCGCCGCCAGGTGCTGTTCGACCGCGCGACGACGGCCAAGTACCTCGGCGGCATCTACGTGCTCGACGCCAAGGGCGACATCGAGGTCGACGGCAAGAGCGACGTGCCGCGCAAGGCCAACTTCGGCAATGCGTCCTATTTCGTCGTGCACCGCGACCACCCCGACGTGGGCCTGCACGTCAGCGATCCGTACCACTCCCGCATGCGGGCCGGCTCGCCGAGCATCGCGCTCAGCCGGCGGATCTCGAAACCCGACGGGTCGTTCGCGGGCGTCGCCGTGATGTCGATCCGGCTCGAATATTTCCAGAACCTGTTCTCGCGCCTGTCGCTCGGCGATCGCGGCTCGGTCGCGCTGATCAACACCGACGGCAGGATGCTCGCGCGCGAGCCGTACGATCCGGCGATCATCGGCCGCGACATCAGCCACGCCAGCACGTTCCGGCATTTCATGACCGCCAGCGAGGGCAGCTTCGCCGATACCGCGTCGATCGACGGCGTGCGCCGCCTGTACGTGTTCCGGCACCTCGACCACCTGCCGCTCATCATCATGGTCGCGCGCTCGGAAGCCGATACCTATGCCGCATGGTACGACCGTGCGATTCCGATCGGCTCCGCGATGGCCGTGCTCGCGATCGGCTTCGTCTGCCTGTCGCTGCTGCTCGACGTCCAGTTGCGCAAGCGTCACCGCGCGGAAACCGAGCTGCAGGCGCTCGCGCGCACCGACGGCCTGACCGGCCTCGACAACCGCCGGATGCTCGACGTCACGCTCGCGCGCGAATGGCGCCGCGCCGCACGCTCGCAGCTCGCGCTGTCGCTGCTGTTCATCGACGTCGACTTCTTCAAGCGCTACAACGATACGCAGGGGCACCAGGCCGGCGACGACGCGCTTGCCGCGGTCGGCCACTGCATAGCCGGCTGCCTGCGCCGCCCGGCCGACTATGCGGCGCGCTACGGCGGCGAGGAGTTCGTCGTGGTGCTGCCCGACGTCGACACCGACGGCGCGGTGTCGATCGCCGAGGCGATCCGCACCGGCATCCTCGATCTCGGCATCCGGCACGACGCGTGCGCGTCCGGCCGCCTGACGGTGAGCATCGGCGTGACGACGAGCTACCCCGAGCACGACGACGACATGCAGGCCGCGCTGAAGCTCGCCGACGACGCGCTGTATCGCGCGAAGGAAGGCGGGCGCAACCGCATCGTCGTGCAGACGGTCGCGCCCGGCGGTCTCGCCACGCGGCAGGCCTGAGCGGAACGACAGGGCGGCCGCCGCGCCGCCGTCGCCGCCCGCCGGCAAAATCGCCGACAATGTCGCCTCGACGAGCCGCCCGCGCGGCTGCGCGGCCGCTTCGCACCACCATGAGACTCAAGGCAAAGATCTTCCTTCTGGCCATCGTGCCGTTCCTGCTCGCGATCGCCGGCATCGGCTTCGGCGTGCGCCAGCAGGCCACGTCGCTCGCGCGCACGCAGCACGCGACGATCCAGGCCGCGTACCTGTCGAGCAAGGAAGTCGAGCTGAAGCACTACGTGGAGCTCGCGACGAGCGCGATCATGCCGCTCTACGACGCGAGCGGCCGCAACGCGCGCGACGACGCGATGCTGCGCATGCAGGCGCTCGAGATGCTGCGGAAGATGGATTTCGGCCCCGACGGCTATTTCTTCGTCTACGACCTGCACGGCAACTCGCTGATGCATCCGCGCGAACCCGAGCGCGTCGGCCACAACTTCTGGTCGATGCGCGACCCGCAGGGCGCGCTGACGATCCAGGAGCTGATCGGCGCGGCCGCGCACGGCGGCGGCTACGTGCGCTACACCTGGCAGCGGCCGTCGACCGGCCGCATCGCGCCGAAGCTCGGCTACGTCGTCGCGCTCGAGCGCTGGGGCTGGATGGTCGGCACCGGCATCTATCTCGACGACGTCGACACCGCGCTCCAGCGCATCGACGCGCGCGCGTCGGCGAACATCGAGCGCACGATGAGCTGGCTCACCGCGATCGCGCTCACGGGCGCGGCGGCGATCGCCGTGTGCGCGCTGGTGCTGAACGTCAGCGAGTCGCGCAGCGCCGACGCGAAGCTCAAGCTGCTCGCGCAGCGCGTGGTCGAATCGCAGGAGCAGGAGCGGGCGCGGCTGTCGCGCGAACTGCACGACGGGATCAGCCAGATGATGGTGTCCGCGAAGCTGATGCTCGAATCCGCGCTCGCGCGCTTCGAACGCGGCGCCGCGCGCGTGCCCGAGGCCGAGCAGGCGCTGGCGTCCGGCGTCGTGCGGCTCGGCGACACGCTGCGCGAGGTGCGGCGCATCTCGCACGCGCTGCGTCCCACGATGCTCGACGATCTGGGCCTCGCGGCCGCGCTCGAGCAACTCGTCCGCGAGCTCGGCGCCGAAAGCGGCGTCGACATCGGCTATACGCAGGTCGCGCACGGCGGCGCGCGCCCGCTGCCCGCGGCGGTCAATACCGCGCTGTTCCGGATCGCACAGGAAGCGCTCAGCAACATCGTGCATCATGCGCGGGCGTCGCGCGCGGCCGTCACGCTCGACGTCGGCGCGCAATCCGTCACGCTGACGATCGCCGACAACGGCTGCGGCTTCGACGCCGAGCGCTCGCAGGCCGACGTCCGCCGCGGCATCGGCCTGCGCAACATGCGCGAGCGCCTCGACGCGCTCGGCGGGATGCTGACGATCACGTCGCAGGTCGGCCACACGATCGTCGCCGCGCGCGTGCCGCTGCCCGGCGCCGCCTGACGCCCCCATCACCGGAGACCATTTGCCCATGAGCGCCCCCGACACCGCCCGGCCCGCCGCCCGACTGCTGCTCGTCGACGATCACCCGCTCGTGCGCGACGGCTTGCGGATGCGGCTCGAAGCGGCCGACCTGTCCGTGATCGGCGAGGCCGGCAACGCCGACGAGGCGCTCGCGCTTGCCGCGTCGCTCGAACCCGATCTCGCGCTGATGGACGTCGGCATGAACGGGATGAACGGCATCACGCTCGCGGGCGTGTTCCACGAGCGCTTTCCGGGCATCCGCGTGCTGATGCTGTCGATGCACGACAACCTCGAATACGTGACGCAGGCCGTGCGCGCCGGCGCGAGCGGCTACCTGCTGAAGGATTCGCCCGCGAGCGAGATCGTCCGTGCGATCGGCGCGGTGCTGGCCGGCCAGACGTTCTTCAGCGAAGGGCTCGCCGCGCGGATGATCCACGCACGCGCCACCACGTCGCCGCTCGACCGGCTGACGCCGCGCGAGCGCGACATCCTCGACATGCTGGCCGAGGGTTTGTCGAGCAAGCAGATCGCGCAGCAGACGGCGCTGTCGGTGCGCACGGTCGAGACGCACCGGCTCAATCTGAAGCGCAAGCTGGAGATCGAAGGGCAGGCCGAGCTGATCAAGTTCGCGGTCGAGCATCGGCGGCGGTAGCCCGGCGCATCGGCTGCGCCGCAGTCACGATTCTTCGTCCCGTTTCATATTCGCCGGATCGCGTTCCCTCCGGGGCGGCGGGATCCTTGCGCCTCACTCGACTCGCCAGGCGGCATCCGGGCGAACCGCGCCGTCGGGCGCGTGACGTCGTCGAGCGGCGCGCGGTCCCGCCGACGCCGGTTGGTGACGCGCGGCAACGAGCAACGGCCCGCCGGCGCCCGTGCCGTTCGGTCGAACACCGCAGCGCACATTCGTTGTGCATCGCTAAGTCACAATTGTTCATACAGCAGCGTGTCGCGGTCGGTAAGATCCAGCCCTGTCCAAATGTAACCCAGTCGAGAACATAATTTTCGACTGCACAACGCCTCACCGGGTTGCCGTTGGATGTCGCGTGGCGTTATCGAGTGAAAAGCGCCTCGGCGTCGTCAGTCCATCCAGATCATTTCCGAAACCGACAACCATGCAAACCAAGCTCATCTCCACCCTGCTGCTCGTGGCTGCTGCCACTGTTTCCTCGATCGCGTCCGCGGCAGACGGCACGATTACGTTCAACGGCAGCGTGACCGCACAAACCTGCACGATCAACGGCAACGGCAGCGGCTCGAACAACTTCAGTGTCACGCTGCTGCCGGTATCGACCAGCGCGCTGGCCACCGCCGGCCAGTATGCCGGCCGCCAGGGCTTCTCGATTGCGCTCACGGCCTGTACGCCCGCGTCGGGCAACGTCCACACCTACTTCGAACCGGGCCCGACGGTCGACTCCGCCACCGGCAACCTGATCGTGGCCACGGGTGGCGCGACCAACGTCGAGATCGGCCTGCTGAACAGCGACTACTCGCGAATCCAGCTCGGCGCACCGGACGCATCGCAGAATTCGAAGTCGGCCGCAATCAGTGCCGCCGGCGCGGCAACGCTGAACTACTACGCGCAATACGTTGCGACCGGCGCTGCAACGGCCGGCGCGGCGACGTCGAGCGTCATGTACTCGCTCATTTATCAGTGACCAACTGATTAGTTGTCCATACAAGTAACAGGTGGGGCGGCGTGAATTCGCTCCCCACCTCATGCAAGGTACCTGAATCATTTCAGCCATGAATTTGAAAAAATCACTCCGATTCGCGTTCGCCGCCGCGGGCATCGCATGGTTCAGTTATCTCGCAACGCCCGCCGACGCGTCGGTGGTCATCGGCGGCACGCGCGTGATCTACGATGCTGGCGAATCCGAGGTCACGCTCAAGCTGTCGAATGCGGGGCAGACGCCTGCACTCGTGCAGTCGTGGATCGATTCAGGCGACGTGCACGGCGCACCGACCGGTATCAAGGTGCCGTTCATCGTCACGCCGCCGATCGCGCGAATCGATCCGTCCAAGGCGCAGACGCTGCGCATCGTCTATACGGGCGAACCGATGCCGGCGGATCGCGAGTCGGTGTTCTGGCTCAACGTGCTCGAAGTGCCGCCCAAACCGAAAGCGGAGGACGCGGACCTGAACCGGATCCAGCTCGCGTTCCGCTCGCGCATCAAGCTGTTCTATCGCCCGGGCAAGCTCAAGGGATCGTCGGCCGACGCGCCGGCACAGCTCACCTGGCGCCTCACGCGGGCCGGCGGCAAGCCGGCCATCGAGGCGAATAACCCGACGCCGTTCCATGTGTCGCTGACCATGATCAGCGTGCAGGCGGGCGAGCGCAGCGCGGTCTTCGACGACGGCGGCATGGTCGGCCCCGGCGAAACGCGCGCGTTCCCGCTGAAGGGCGATGTGCCCGAAGCGGCCGGCGCCAGCGTGCACTACACGACGCTGAACGACTACGGCGGTGCGGTCAACGGCACGGCGCCGTTGCAGTCCGGCGCTGCCGCGCCGGCGCCGTAACGCACGGCCGATCCCCTCCGTCGCGCAAGGCGCGGGTAGCGCGCCACGCCCCTCCAAACGCAAGATCGAGCATGCTCGCCCCGGGCAGGGTGCAGGCTTGCTCACGCTCGGCTGACTATCGTGATTCAACGCATTTCCAGCTTGCCTTTGTCCATGCGCTGGCGTCTGCGCCCGTGCTTCATGCTTGCGCTGTCGGTGTTCGCGTCGGTGGACGCGCCGGCGGCAACCGTCGACGCCGGAGCCGGCGCCACGCAAGTGGCGGAGGTCCAGTTCGACGACCAGTTCCTGCAACGCCCGGGCAGCACGCGGGTGGATGTCAGCCGCTTCGAAAAGGGCAACGTGGCAGAGCCGGGTTCATATCGCGTCGACCTGTTCGTCAACACGAACTGGATCGGTCGCACGGGGATCACGCTGCGCCAGATCGGCACCGACCGGAACAACGTCCAGCCCTGCTTCGATCGCGAACTGCTGCAACAGGTCGGGGTCGATATCGCGAAGCTGTCGCAGGAAGCGACGCGCATGCTGACGGACGATCGCCAGGCCTGCACAACGATCGGCATGCTGGTACCGGACGCCTTCGCGAGCTTCGACAATGGCGAGCAGAGGCTCGATGTCAGCATCCCGCAGGCGTCGCTCAGCCGAGACGCGCGCGGCTACGTGGACCCGCGCTACTGGGACGAGGGCGTGCCGGCCGCGCTGCTGTCGTACAGCGGCAACCTGTACCATTCCGACAATCCGGGCTCGTCGTCGACCCAGGCCTTCCTCGGCCTGACCGCCGGCTTGAATGCCGGCCCCTGGCGCTTCCGCCACAACGGCAACTATACGTACGACACGCATGGCGGTTCGCACTATCAAAGCGTGCAGACCAGCCTGCAGCGCTCGATCGCGGGCCTGAAGGCGCAACTCGTGATCGGCGACGCGTTCACCGACGGCACGATGTTCGACAGCGTGGGCTTTCGCGGCGTGCGGATCGCCAGCGACGAGCGCATGTATCCGGAATCGCAACGCGGCTACGCACCGACCATCCACGGCATCGCCAACAGCAATGCGCTGGTGCAGGTGCGCCAGAACGGCAACATCATCTACAGCGGGAACGTCGCAACCGGCCCGTTCGTGATCGACGATCTCTATCCGACCGGTTACGGCGGCGATCTCGACGTCGTCGTGACCGAGGCCGACGGCAGCGTCCATACCTTCAAGGTGCCGTATGCGACGGCCGTCAATTCGCTGCGGCCCGGCATCACGCATTTCAGCGTGACGGCCGGCGAGTATCGCAATCCGTTGCTGCCGGGCAAGCCGGCGCTGTTTCAGGCAACCGCGCAACATGGTTTCACCAACCTGATCACGGGTTACGGCGGCGTGACGGTCGCCCCCGGCTATCTGGCCAGCGTGGTCGGCGCCGCGCTCAATACCGGGCTGGGCGCGTTCGCCCTCGACATCACGCAGGCCAACACCGATCTGCCGGCGATGGATACGCGTCACGGCCAGAGTGTGAAGCTCTCGTACAGCAAGCTGATCAGTCGGACCGACACCAATATCGCGGTGGCTGCCTATCGCTATTCGAGCAGCGGCTACCTGGGCCTGCAGGATGCAATGCAGTTCCGTGAACAACCGGCGAGTAGCGTGAACGGCCAGACGTCGAGCAACAGGCTCCGTGGCCAGTTCCAGGTGATGCTCAACCAGCGCCTGCCGGAAGGCTGGGGATCGTTCTACCTGTCGGGCTCGACTGTCACCTACTGGAATCGCGGCGGTAACGACACGCAGTTCCAGGCCGGCTACAACAACAATTTCGGGCGCGTCAACTACGGCATATCGGCCGCGCGCCAGTTCGACGTGACGCAAAACCGCTGGGACAACCGCTTCCTGCTGAATGTATCGATACCGTTGAACCTCGGTTCGCACTCGGTGTACGCGTCGACCAGCCTGCAGCACGACAGCAACGGCGCGACCGTGGCCCAGGAGTCGATGGCGGGTTCGCTCGGCGTCGACAACGCACTCAGCTACGGCATGACCATCGGCCACACCAGCGGCAATGGCGCGGCTACAGCCACCAGCGTGGGCGGCAGCGCGTCCTACCTGTCGCCCTATGCGACCTTCGCGGGCAATGCGTCGAAGGGCACCGGCTTCACGCAGTACGGCGGCGGTATCTCGGGCGGCATGGTGGGCTACGCCGGCGGCCTGGTCCTGACGCCGACCATGGGCGAAACGTTGGCGATCGTCGAGGCCAAGGATGCGAGCGGAGCGCGCGTGACGACCGGCAGCGGCCTGCGCATCGATCCGTTCGGCCATGCGCTGGCGGCGAACCTCACGCCATTCTCGACCAATGAGGTCGAGATCGATCCCAAGGGCGTGCCGATGAGTGTCGAGCTGAAGTCGAGCGCGCAGCACGTCGCGCCAACCGCGGGCGCGGTGGTGCGGCTGAAGTTCGAGACCGAAGGCGGCGGGCGCGCGGTGATCATGCGCGCGCGCACGACGGACGGCGAGCCGGTTCCGTTCGGCGCGGAGGTGAGCGACGCGGCGGGGCAGAACGTCGGCACCGTGGCACAGGATGGCCGCGTCGTCCTGCGCGGCGTGAAGACGGATACCGGCACGCTGAACGTGAAGTGGGGCGACACGGCGGCCGAGGGCTGTTCGCTGTCCTACACGCTTGCGCCGGCGAGCAAGACGAGCCGGCAAAGCTGGACCGAGGCGGAGGCGGTATGCACGAAATGAGCGATGCGGGTGCGATGAAACTGGGAGAGGTCATGAAACGAAACGAATATTCGACCGCGACGCGCCGGCAGGCGAAATCGGCGCGCGGCTGGGGCCGCGTGGTGTTCTGGCTGCTCGCGCTGGTAGCGTTGATGCTTGGTCCGGGTTCGCGCGCCGCGTTCGCGCAGAGCGCCGTTTGCACGGGCACGGCGCAGACGGTGACGATCTCGATGCCGGCTTCGGTGACGATCCCGCGCGACGCCGCGATCGGTACGGTGCTGACTGCCTGGGCCAGTACTCCGGCCGTCACCAACTTCTATAGTTGCACCGTGTCGGGTTCTGCATTCTCGGGTATGGCCTTCGAAGCGTTGTCGTTGACCAAGACCGGCATGACGGTGGCCGGGCCGAACGGTGTGGCCTATACGGTCTGGAATACCAATGTGCCGGGCGTCGGTGTCGCGATCGGCGTGCGTTCCTATGCGAACGGTTGTGGATGGCAGCCATGGGACGATCTCGGCACGCCGAGGCCGCCGCTACCCAGCCCCTGGGCCGGGTGGGCCTGTAACCAAAACGGTACGAGCAGTCTGGTCACCAACGGTGGCCAGGCTCAGGTGGCGCTGGTCAAGACCGGCGCCATCACGGCGGGCACGGTGACGGGCGGCGTGCTGTTCGAGGGAGCGCCCTCGACAGGGGGCGCAAACATCAACGGCCCGTTTACGGTCTCCGCTTCGAACCATGTGTCGTATGCGCTGACCTCGACCATCGTCAACGTGGCGGCTTGCACCACGCCGAACGTGACGGTCAACATGGGTTCACCCCTGCAGTCGGAATTCACGGGCATCGGCTCGACCAACAAGCAGGCCGTCTCGTTCAACGTCGCGGTCAACGCCTGCCCGACAGGCCTGAACTCGATCCAGTACCAGTTCATCCCGGTCAATGCCGTACTCGACAGCACCAACGGCGTGCTGGCGCTGTCGAGCGGTTCGACGGCCACCGGTATCGGACTGCAACTGAAGGACGGCAACGGCAATGCGCTGACATACAACACGCAGTACACGCTGACGAGCTACAACCAATCGACGGGCGGCTCCTACACGATCCCGCTCACGGCCAGGTACTACCAGACGGCCGCCACCGTGACGCCCGGCAGCGCGAACGCGGTGCTGACCTTCACCATGACGTATCAGTAGGCCGCGCACAGCGAGCCTTGATGTGCGCGAAGGTGGCCTGGACTTGAGCGTGCGCGACCGGGCGCGCGGTCGCATCGGTCGTTCGACTGCTCACCAGGCGCCCGCCCCGGGTAACAGACAAGGGCGCCCGAAGGGCGCCCCTCATGCATCCGGATTCCGAACCGCGCAGCGGCCGGTCAGTTCGTGCGCGAGTTGTGCTTCTGCAGATACGCGATCAGGCCATCAATCCCGCCCGATGCGAGCTGGCTCTTGAACTGGCCCTGGTAGACCTGGATCAGCCACGCGCCCGACATGTCGATGTCGTAGATCTTCCAGTCGTTGCCGACCTTGCCGAGGCGATAGCCGACCGACTGGCTGTCGCCCGGCGTCGTGACCGTCGACTGCACGAGCGCGTCGGCGCCCGACGCGCCGCCGGCCTTGAACGAGAACTTCGCGTCCTGGCTGCCGAGCTGCGCGAGCGACGCGGCATAGGTGCGCGTCATCAGCAGCTTGAACTGCTTGTAGAGCTCCTGCTGCTGTTGCGGCGTGGCCTGCTTCCATGCGTCGCCGACCGCGATTCGGGTCGTGCGCTCGAAGTTGGTCGCGGGCAGGAAGCGCTGCTCGACGACCTGCGTGACCTTCGCCATGTCACCGCCGCGCGCGGCCGGATCGGCCTTCATCGCGGTGACGGTGCCCTCGACCGCGGTGCGGACGATATCGACCGGTGCGCTCTGCGCGAAAGCGGAAACCGACACGGCGGCCGCCGCGACGAAAGCAAACAGATGACGTTTCATACGGATATCGCACTCGATAAGAAAAAACGACCGGCTCCTTGTGCCCGTCGACGCCGCAAAGTATACCGGGCCTGACGCCCGGTCGCCGCGCCGTGACCGACTGTTACCTTTCGACTCGGCCCGTTACGGCCTCGGCAAAGCAGGACCGCGCCGATTATGCCAATATCCTCATACAAATGAATCGGCGCCCGCGCCGATTCCGCCGCCACGAACAAATATCCTTCCCGCCCCGAATCCCGCAACGTCACGACCGCCGCCACGCCGCGCCGGTATACTTGGCTACTTTGCCCTTGCCAGCCCCATCCCACCGCCACATGGTGACTTCTCTCATTGTCCGACTCGTTGCGTGGTCGGTGCGCCGCCCTGTCTGGGTCGTCGTCCTGTCGCTCGTCATCGCCGCGCTCAGCGGCGTGTACGTCGCGCAGCATTTCAAGATCAATACCGACATCAGCAAGCTCGTCGATGCGGAACCGCAATGGGCCGCGCTCGGCCAGGCCGTCGATCGGGCCTTCCCGCAGCGCGACGGCACGATCCTCGCGGTCGTCGAGGCGCCCGCGCCCGAATTCGCGAACGCCGCCGCCCACGCGCTGACCGCTGCACTGCAGAAGGATGCCGACGCCGGCCGCATCGGCCAGGTCGCCGAGCCCGGCGGCGGGCCGTTCTTCGAACATAATGGGCTGCTGTTCCTGTCGCCGCAGGAAGTCGCCGACACCACCTCGCAGCTCGCGAGCGCGCGCCCGCTCGTCAACGAACTCGCGAAGAACCCGAGCCTGACCGGGCTCGCCACGACGCTGTCCACCACGCTCGGCCAGCCGCTGCTGACCGGCCAGGTGAAACTGCCCGCGATGGCGAAGCTGCTCGCGCGCAGCGCCGCGACGGTCGACGACGTGCTGGCCGGCAAGCCGGCCGCGTTCTCGTGGCGCGCGCTGGTCGACAGCGACGCGGCGCGGCAGCCCGCGCGCGCGTTCGTCACCGTGCAGCCCGTGGTCAACTACGGTGCGCTGAAGGCCGGCGCGGAAACCAGCCAGGTGATCCGCGACGCGGCCCGTTCGCTCGACCTCGAGAAGCGCTACGGCGCGGCCGTGCGCCTCACCGGCGAACAGCCGCTCGCCGATGACGAATTCGCGTCGGTCGAGGACGGCGCCGCGCTCAACGGCGCCCTCACGCTGGTCGCCGTGCTCGTCATCCTGTGGCTGGCGCTGCGCTCGAAGCGGATGATCGGCTCGGTGCTGGTCACGCTGTTCGTCGGCCTCGTCGTGACCGCCGCGCTCGGCCTCGCGATGGTCGGCTCGCTGAACATGATCTCGGTCGCGTTCATGGTGCTGTTCGTCGGCCTCGGCGTCGATTTCTCGATCCAGTACGGCGTGAAGTACCGCGAGGAACGCTTCCGCGATCCGCGCATCGATCACGCGCTGATCGGCGCCGCGCACTCGATGGGCATGCCGCTCGCGCTGGCCACCGCGGCCGTCGCGGCGAGCTTCTTCTCGTTCATCCCCACGGCCTATCGCGGCGTGTCCGAGCTCGGCCTGATCGCGGGCGTCGGGATGTTCGTCGCCCTGCTGACCACGCTCACGCTGCTGCCCGCGCTGCTGCGCCTGTTCGCGCCGCCGGGCGAATCGAAGACGCCGGGCTTCCCGTGGCTCGCGCCGGTCGACGATTACCTCGATCGCCACCGCAAGCCGATCCTGATCGGCACGCTCCTGGTCGTGATTGGCGCGCTGCCGCTGCTCGCGTTCCTGCACTTCGACTTCAACCCGCTGCACCTGAAGGACCCGAACAGCGAATCGATGGCGACGCTGCTCGCGCTGAAGGATTCGCCCGAAGCGGCCGTCAACGACGTCACGCTGCTCGCCCCGTCGCTCGCCGGCGCCGACGCAGCCGCGAAGCGCCTCGAAGCGCTGCCCGAAGTCGGCCGCACGACCACGCTGTCGACCTTCATCCCCGCCGACCAGCCGGCCAAGCGCGCGGCGATCGCCGCGGCCGCGAGCGATCTGCTGCCCGCGCTGACGCAGCCGGCCGCGCCGGCCGCGACCGACGCGCAGCGCGTCGCCGCGCTCAAGCGCGTGTCGGACCTGCTGGGCTATGCGGCAGAGGATCACCCGGGCCCGGGCGCGGCGGCCGCGCAGCATCTGTCGGCGTCGCTCGCGAAGCTCGCCGCCGCGGACGCCGCGACGCGCGACCGCGCCGAGCGTGCGTTCTCCGACACGCTGCGCATCGCGCTCGACCAGCTCGCCTCGCTGCTGCAGCCGCAGGACATCACGCGCGAATCGCTGCCGCCGCAGCTCGTGCGCGACTGGGTCGCGCCGGACGGCCATGCGCTCGTGCAGATCTCGCCGAAGGTGCCGAAGGGCGTCGACCCGAACGACGACACGATGCTGCGCCGTTTCGCCAAGGCCGTGAAAGCCGCGGAGCCGGGCGCGATCGGCGGGCCGATCTCGATCCTGCACTCGGCCGACACGATCATCAACGCGTTCCTGCACGCGGCGCTGTGGTCGATCATCTCGATCACGATCCTGCTCTGGATCACGCTGCGCCGCTTCGGCGACGTGCTGCGCACGCTGGTGCCGCTGCTCGTGTCGGGTGTCGTGACGCTCGAGATGTGCGTCGTGCTCGGCATGTCGCTCAACTTCGCGAACATCATCGCGCTGCCGCTGATGCTCGGCGTCGGCGTCGCGTTCAAGGTGTATTTCGTGATGGCATGGCGCGCGGGGCAGACGGGGCTGCTGCACTCCAGCCTCACGCATGCCGTGCTGTTCAGCGCCGCGACGACGGCGACCGCTTTCGGCAGCCTGTGGCTGTCGCACCACCCGGGCACGTCGAGCATGGGCAAGCTGCTCGCGCTGGCCCTGACCTGCACGCTGATCGGCGCCGTGGTGTTCCAGCCCGTCCTGATGGGCAAACCGCGCGTCAAACGCGCCAAGAACCAATCGCAAGGAATCAATGAATAAGGTGCGAATCATTGCGGCGTCCGTTGCCGCCAGCGCGATGCTGACCGGCTGCGCGACGGGACCGAACCGCAATCCCGACGACCCGCTCGAACCGATGAACCGGGCGATGTACAAGTTCAACGACACCGTCGATTCGAACATCGCCCAGCCGATCGCAAAGGGTTACCAGAAGGTCACGCCGACACCGGTACGCACCGCGATCAGCAACTTCTTCTCGAACCTCGGCGATCTCGGCAACATGGCGAACAACCTGTTGCAGCTGCGCATTACCGATGCGACGCAGGATCTGATGCGGATCACGATGAACTCGCTGTTCGGCGTCGCTGGCCTGATCGACATCGCGACGCCGGCCGGGCTGCCGAAGCATCACCAGGATTTCGGCCTGACGATGGCGCGCTGGGGCATGCCGTCGGGCCCGTACCTCGTGCTGCCGGTGTTCGGGCCGAGCACGTTCCGCGACGGCGTGGGCCGCGCGGTCGACGTGCGCTTCAACCTGCTCAACTACATCGAGCCGGCCGCGCGCAACCCGATGTACATCGCGCAGTTCATCAGCGCGCGCTCCGACCTGCTCGGCGCGACCGACCTGCTGAAGCAGGCCGCGCTCGATCCGTATTCGTTCGTGCGCGACGCGTACCTGCAGCAGCGCAAGTCGCTGACCTATCGCAGCCAGTCGTCGTCGGCTGCACTCCCGAACTACAGCGAACCGGGTGCATCGGGCGGCGCGCCCGCATCCGCGCCGGCCGCGCCGGGGCTGCCGAACTACGAGGATCCGGGCGAACCGAACAACGCACCGGCCGCGCCGGGATTGCCGCAGTATGACGATCCGGGTGCCGACCATGCGGCGCCGGCGAGCGCGCCGGTGGCGGCACCGGCTGCACCTGCTGCACCGGCAACGCCGGCGAGCAGCCCGGCCGCGCAGTAGCGCCGCAACGGCGACCGCCGCAAAGACACAGCGCGCTGCATTACGCAGCGCGCTTTTTTTGTCCGCGAGAAACGGGGAACCGGGAAGGAAAGGGAAGGGCGGGAAAAGCGGCGCGCGCCGCTCAGACGATCCGCATCGCGCCCGCACGCTCGAACGCGTGCCGCGCCTGGATCAGCGTCGTGCGCGCCGCGCGCGCATCGCCTGCAACCTGCAGCAGCGGCCCGAGCTGCGACGGCTGCTTCAGCAGCTCGCGCAGGATCGGCAGGATCGCCGTGCTGCCGTCGTCGCGCAGGCCGGCCGTCGCCGCGCGCGGCAACGTGCGCCACGCCGGATCGACGATCGCGCGGCACACCGCGAACGGCACGCCGCGCGACGCCGCGAACGCCGCCGCGATGTGCGACTCCATGTCGACGGCGAGCGCGCGCTTCGCGCGGTGCAGCGCCGTCTTCTCCTGTTCGCTGACGACCGGCGCACCGACGGCCGCGATCGTGCCGCGCGTGACGCGCGCCCAGACCGGCGTGTCGTGCAGCGCGGCGACGAGCCGCGTGCTCCAGCCCGGGTCGGTCTCCACCCGGCCGAACGGCCCGTCGATCGCGTTCGCGATCACGAGCGCGCCGGGCGCCAGATCGGGGGCGAGCCCGCCCGCCGTGCCGAAGCTGACGATGCCCGCGCAACCGCGCGCGGTCGCATCGGCCAGCGCACGCTCGAGCCGGTCGGCCCGCGCGGCGAACACGGCCTCGACGCCGTCGCCGCGCGCGATGCGCGCCTCGAACGCCATCCCCGTCACGGCGATGACGGGCAACGCGCCGGTGTGCTGTTGCGTCGCCACGCGTTACATCCCGACCGTGACGCGCGTCGCGTTGTCGCGCTTCAGGTTGCGGTAGCGTGCGAGCGCCCACAACGGGAAGAACTTGCGATAGCCGTGGTAGCGCAGATAGAACACGCGCGGGAAGCCCGTCGCCGTGAAGCGCGTCTCGTCCCACAGGCCCTCGTCGTTCTGGCTGGCGATCAGGTAGTCGACACCGCGCGCCACCGCCGGGTGGTTCACCTCGCCGGCCGCCATCAGGCCGAGCAGCGCCCAGGCCGTCTGCGACGCCGTGCTCGGCGCCTGTTCGAAGCCGCGATAGTTCAGCTTGTAGCTGTCGCCGTCCTCGCCCCAGCCGCCGTCCTTGTTCTGGACCGACAACAGCCACTGCGCGCCGCGCTTCATGCGCGGATCGTCCGGCGTCAGGCCGGCCGCATTCAGCGAGCACAGCGCGGTCCACGTGCCGTACACGTAGTTCATCCCCCAGCGGCCGTACCAGCTGCCGTCCGGCTCCTGCTCCTTCAGCATGTAGTCGAGCGCGCGGCGCGCCGGCTCGCTGTTCAGCGGCGTCTCGCCGAGCTGCGACAGCATCGACAGGCAGCGGCCCGACACGTCGGACGTCGGCGGATCGAGCAGCGCGCCATGATCCGAGAACGGGATGTTGTTCAGGTAGTACTGCGTGTTTTCCGGTTCGAACGCGCCCCAGCCGCCGTCGCTGCTCTGCATGCCGACGACCCATTCGCGCGCCCGCGCCATCGATTCGCGATAGGTATCGGACTGCTCGAGCTTCTGCGCACGGTCCATCGCCATCACGACCACGGCCGTGTCGTCGACGTCCGGGTAGTGCGCGTTCGCGTACTGGAACGCCCAGCCGCCGGGCCGCACGTGCGGCCGGCGCGAGATCCAGTCGCCGCGCACGTCGAGGATCTGCAGCGGGCGCAGCCATTCGAGGCCGCGCAGCACGGCTTCCTGCGCGCGCGCGTCGCCCGTTTCCAGCAGCGCGTGCGCCGCGAGCGACGTGTCCCACACCGGCGACAGGCACGGCTGGCAATACGCTTCGTCCTCGTGCACGACGAGCAGCTTCTCGACCGACTTGCGCGCGAGCGCCCGGTTCGGATGATCTTCCGCATAGCCGAGCACGTCGTACATCATCACCGCGTTGGCCATCGCCGGGTAGATCGCACCGAGGCCGTCCTCGCCGTTCAGGCGCTCGTCGACGAACGCCACGGCCTGACGGACCGCGCGTTCGCGCGTGTAGCTCGGGAACAGCCCGTCGACCGCGCGCAGCGCATGATCGACCACGCGGAAGAACGCGAACCAGCCGGCGCTCTGGTGACCCTGGCGCGGCAGCAGCCCCGCATTGACGGGCGGGTCGATGAACAGCTCGTCGATGCGCACGCCGCGCGGATTCTTCGCGAGCGGGCGCTTCGCGTTCAGCACGAGCAGCGGCACGATCACGGTGCGCGCCCAGTACGACACCTTCGACAGATGGAACGGGAACCACTGCGGCAGCAGCATGATCTCGACCGGCATCATCGGCACCGCGCGCCACGGAATCGCACCGTACAGCGCGAGCTGGATGCGCGTGAACACGTTCGACATCTCGGCGCCGCCCATCGCGTGGATCGCGCGACGCGCGCGCTGCATGTGCTCGGCGTTCTCGTCGTCGCCGATCACCTTCAGCGCGAAATACGCCTTCACGCTCGCGCTGATGTTCGGCGCGCCGTCGGTGAACAGCGGCCAGCCGCCGTCCGCCTGCTGGATGCGGCGCAGATACCGGCCGATCTTCCGTTCGAGCTCGAGGTTCGGCGTTTCGCCGAGATAGTGGACAAGCAGCACGTATTCGGCGGGAATCGTCGAATCGGCTTCGAGTTCGTAGACCCAGTGCCCATCCGCCTTCTGCGCGGCCAGGAGCGCGTCGGTCGCGCGCGCGACGGCCGCGTCGACGCCGGCCGGCGCGGTGCCGGCGGACAGGGTAGCCATTTCGGTGAGATCGTTCATCGGTCCCTCTAGTGTGTCTGGAGCACGTCCGCGGCCAGTTGGCCGGAGCGGATCGCGCCCTCGATCGTGGCGGGCAAGCCGGTGGCAATCCAGTCGCCTGCCAGCACGAGATTGGTCCAGCGCGTACGCACGGCCGGACGTTTCATTTCCTGCGACGGCACCGCCGCAAAACCCGCGCGCGGCTCGACCACGAGCTGCCACGCGGGGATGGTTTCCGGGTTCGCGCCCGTCACGCGCGCGACGTCGTCCCAGATGCGCCGCGCGAGCGTATCGCGCGGTGTGTCGAGCCAGCGGCCGGCGTCGCGAATCGTCGCCGCGAGCGGGCCGCCGCCGGTGCGCACCGCATCGACCACGCCGTTGACGACGGCCGTCTGCAGCGGGCCGCCGGCCGGCGCCTCGAGCGCGAAATACGCGGTGACGACCGCGCTGAACGTATCGGGCGCGGTGAGTTCGGGCACGAGCGGCTGCGCAACCTCGGGCGGCACGGCCAGCACGACCGCGTCGCCCGGCGCGAGATCGATGCGCTCGCCGCCGATCGCCACCGCGTCGACCGCATTGCCGTGCGCGCCGAATTCGAGCGCGTCGAGCCGCGAGTTCAGCCGGATCTGCGCGCCGCCGTGCTGCAGCATCCGCAGCGCGGGATCGACGAACGCACTGCCGAGCCCGTGACGCGCGACGAGCGGACGGCAACCGGCGCCGCCCGCGGCAAATGCACCGCACAGCGCCGCGCGTGCAAGCTCGGCGCTCGCGTGGCGCGGCTCGACATTCAGCACGCCGAGCCAATACGGCCGCAGCCAGCGTTCCCACAGCACGCCGTCGCATCGCATCGTCTGTGCGAGCGAGCGGCCCATCCGCGCACACGCGAGCGGGGCGAGCGCGAGGTAGTCGAGCGGCGTCGTGCCCGGCGCGCGCGATGCGGCGTCGAACAGCCACGACGGACAGCGCCCGGCGCCGAAGCGCAGCGTCCAGCGCTGCTGCGACGCGACGTCGACGACCGGAAATTCAGGCAGCGCGGGCCCCGCGAGCTGGCCGGCCGCGCCGATCCCGCGCAGGTAGCGCTGCGTCGCGGTCTGTCCCGCGAACACCGTGTGCAACCCGCTGTCGAGCGTCGTGTTCAGCGTCCCGTCGAACCATGAGCGGCAGCGGCCGCCCGCATGCGCGTGGGCGTCGTGCAGCACGATGCGCCGCCCGCGGCGTTGCAGCTCGACCGCGGCCGACAGGCCGGCAAGGCCGGCGCCGATCACGTGGACGGTCCTGGGCATCGACTCGGTCGGCTCAGAACAGCGCGTAGCGCGCGGCGATCATCAGCATGCGCGCTTTCGGCTTGCGCAGCGGCGCGCGCGGCGCGGCGAAGCCGCGTGCAACCGCGGCGTCGAGAATGCAGCGATACGCGCCCGACATGATGCGCGGCGCCTTCACCTGCGCACGCGCGCAGGTATCCATCACCGCGTCGGCCTGGCGGAAATGCTCGAGCGCACGCTCGACGAGCGTCGCGCACACGCGCGGCAGCGCCGGATCGCGCACGATCGTCGCCGGATCGGCGATCGCGATGCCCTCGCGCGCGAGCAGCTCGCGCGGCAGATAGCAACGGTTGATCGCCGCATCGTCGTCGATGTCGCGCAGGATGTTGGTCAGTTGCAGCGCGCGGCCGAGATGGTGCGACAGCTTGATCCCTTCGGCTTCCGGCATCCCGAAAATCCTCACCGACAGCCGGCCGGCCGCGCTCGCCACGCGATCGCAGAAGAGGTCGAGCGTCGGCTCGTCGGGCGCGCAGATGTCCTCGGCCGCGTCCATCGCCATCCCGTCGATCATTGCGTGGAAATCGTCGCGCTGCAGGTTGAATGCGCGGATCTCGCGGTCGAGCGCCGCCAGGTGGCGCGGCGGCCGGCCGGCGAAGCACGCGTCGATGTCCGCGCGCCAGCGATCGAGGCCCGCATTGCGCTCGGCGCGCGGCAGGTCGCTGTCGGCGATATCGTCCACCGCGCGGCAGAACGCGTAGACCTGGAACATCGCATCGCGCTGCATCGCAGGCAGGATGCGCATCGCAAGATAGAAGGAGCTGCCCGAAGTGACGGCAGCGGCATCGGTTTCTTGTTCGTCCACGACGGAATGGGAAACGGCCAAGACGAGCTCCACGGAGACACCCACGCGGGGCGATTGAAGAAGCCATGCCCGGCCGGGATGGCCAGGGTGTCAAATGCGTGCGGGATAGTCGAACGATCGACGCAGACAGGCGCAAATTACCGGCTGGAAGCCGGAATTGGGCGGAAGTATAGCAATCTTTGAAGTTCGATGGCGGGCGCGCGCCGCGTCCGGCGGCCTGCCGGACGCCGTCGGCGGGCCGGCGCGCCCTGCATGCGCGGAAACGGACGCCGGCCGCGCGTCAGCCGTACACGATGTCGCGTTGCAGGTCGAGCGCAATGAGCCCCATTTCGCGGGTGAGCTGCAGCATCGAGCGGCGTTCGAGGCGCGAGCCCATGAAGCTCGTGACGCCGCCGTCGGGCTCCGCGGTGAACTGGAACACCGCGCCGCCGGTGCCGAACCATGCGCCCGGCACGTCGGGCGATTCGCGCCAGTCGATCTGCTCGAACACGCGCGCGATGCCCGCGCGCACGAGGTCGCCCGGGCCGATCGGCGGCGCGACGTCGCCCAGGTCGTCGAGCGAGTAGGGGCCGGGCTTGTCCGGCTTCCGGTAGAAGAGATAGTCGACGTTCATGGGGCGCAATCGCAGGCAAAGCAACAAATTAGCGCGCTTCGCGAAAAATTCAAATCGGTTCCGGACGAAATGTGGCCCGCACGAGACAAGCGGGACGACTCGCGCGCGGCGCCGCGACCGCGCCGCGCGGCCGCATCTGGATGCGGTCGGGTTCGTCTAAGATGACAGCTTTCTCAAAATACACGGACATCATGGAGACCCACGCAATCGCCCCCTCGCAGTCCGATCATCCGGTTTTCGTGCTCGTGCACGGCGCCTGGCATGGCGCGTGGTGCTACGCGCACGTCGCGGCGGCGCTGGCCGCGCGCGGCTACCTGTCGATCGCGCGCGACCTGCCCGCGCACGGCATCCACGCCCGCTTTCCCGCGTCCTACCTCGCACGGCCGCTCGACAAGGAGGCGTTCGGCGCCGAGCCGTCGCCGGTGGCGAACACGACGCTCGACGACTACGCCACGCAGGTGATGCAGGCCGTGGACGATGCGTATGCGCTCGGCCGCGGCAAGGTCGTGCTCGTCGGGCACAGCATGGGCGGCCTCGCGATCACGGCGGTCGCCGAACGTGCGCCGGAGAAGATCGCCAAGATTGTTTATCTGGCGGCCTTCATGCCCGCGACCGGCGTGCCGGGCCTCGACTACGTGCGCGCGCCCGAGAACAAGGGCGAGATGCTCGGCCCGCTGATGCTCGCAAGCCCGCGCGTCGCGGGCGCGCTGCGCGTCGATCCTCGCAACGGCGACGCCGCGTACCGCGAGATGACGAAACGCGCGCTGTACGAAGACGTGCCGCAGGCCGACTTCGAAGCCGTCGCGAACCTGATGACCTGCGACGTGCCGGCCGCGCCGTTCGCGACCGCGATCCCGACGACCGCCGCGCGCTGGGGCGCGATCGACCGCCACTACATCAAGTGCCTGCAGGATCGCGTAATCCTGCCCGCGCTGCAGCAGCGCTTCATCGACGAAGCCGATGCATTCGCTCCCGGCAACCCGACCCACGTCCACCAGCTCGACAGCAGCCATTCGCCGTTCATGTCGCAGCCGGCCGTGCTGGCAGGCGTGCTGGCCGACATCGCGAAAAGCTGAGCACGGCGCGCGCGGGGCGGGCCCGCTCCGCGCGATGCGGGGCAGGCCCGCCTATCCGTAGGCGACCGAGCGGTCGCGGCCCAGCCGTTTCGCGCGATAGAGCGCGGCGTCGGCCTCGTTGACGAGCACGTCGCAGGTCAACGCGCCCTCGCTCGCGCACGTGCCGCCGACGCTCGCCGTCACCGGCACGCTGACGCCCTCGGCGTCGACCGGCACGCTGCCGATCGCATCGCGCACCTTGTCGGCCACCCGCATCGCCTCGTCGAGATTCGTGCACGGCAGCAGCAGCGCGAATTCCTCGCCGCCGAAGCGGCCGAACGTATCCTGCGCGCGCACGATCGACGCGACGCGGCGCGCCGTCTCCCGCAGCACGGCGTCGCCCACCGTATGGCCGTGGCGGTCGTTGATCGTCTTGAAATGGTCGAGGTCGAACAGCAGCACCGACAGGTCGCCGCCGTAGCGTTGCCAGCGCGAGAACTCGTCGCCGAGCCGCGCCTCGAAGAAGCGCCGGTTCGCGATGCCGGTCAGGCCGTCGCGATTCGCGTGCTCGCGCAGCTTCGCGACCGCTTCCTCGCGCTCGCGCTGCATCACGCTTACATGCGTGACGTCCGAGATCGTCACGCACACGGCCTCGACGTCGCGCCCGCGCGTGAGCGGCATGAACGTGCAGTCCTGCTGCATGAAGTCGACGCCGCCCGTGATCGGCCGGTCGTGCTCGAAGCGGAACAGGTAGGGCCGCTGCTCCCACGAGCTGAACGCGAAGCTGCCGAGCTGGAACACGCTTTCGAGCTTGCGCGCGAGCCAAGCGCGCGGCAGGTCCGGGAAACAGTCGAACAGGTTGCGGCCGATGACGTCGGCAGCCGCGATGCCGCTGTGGTCCTGCATGAAGCGATTCCACATCAGCACGGTCATCGAACGGTCGAGCACGAACAGGCCGAAGCCCACCCGCTCGATCACGAGGTCGCTCAGCGACGGAGCGGCGGCCGTCATAGCGCGGACAGCAACGCGTCGAGCGCGTCGCCCATCAGGCGGATCGAATCCTCGGCCATCAACATCACGAAGTGGGCGCGGAACGCATGATCCTCGAGCCCGAAGTTCACCTCGAGCAGCAATGCCACGCTCCATGCGAGCTCGGCCGGCTGGAATACGTCGTCGAACGACACGTTCGCGCCGAGCAGCCCCGGCGGAAAGAACACGGGCTTGCGGCCGAGTTCGTCGAGGATCGACGCGACGCACGCGCCCATCAGCACGTTCGCGACGTCGAACACGACTTCGTCGGGCGTCGCCATCCCGCCGTAGACGCCGTCGCCGAACGTCCGGTCGACGACCGACATGAGCCGCGCGATGCCCGAGGTGCGGCACAGCACGATCGCCTCGCCCTTGATGTCGGAGCGGAAGCCCTGGCGCACGGCGGTCACGTTGTCGTGAATGCCCGTCATCTCGCGCAAGGTGTCGCCCGCGTCGGCCGATTTCACGACGCGCACGCGCGGCACCGACAGCTCGATGAAGCGCCCGAGCAGCAACGCAAGCCGCGCGGCGGCGCGGCCCATGGCGAGATTGGCGATTTCCTGCAACGCGTCGCGTTGCTCCGCCGTGAACACCGATTCAGGCATACAACCCATACTCCTTGAGAATGGGCAGCAATGCCTCCGACGTCACGGGTTTGGCTACGAATGCGATCGCGCCCAATTCGCGCACGCGTGCTTGCGCCTGCGGCTGGATATCGGCGGATACCACGATCACGAACGTGTTCAGATCTTCGTGGCGCAGTGTCTCCAGGACCTGATATCCGCTCATGTCGGGCATCGTCAGGTCCAGAAACATTACGGAAGCTTTGCCGTCACGATAGAGCGCCAAGGCCTCTCGACCGTTCGCGGCATACGCGACATCGACGTCCCAGCCTCCCGGCAGCGCCTTTGTCAGAAGTTTGCGAGCGAGCAGCGAATCGTCAGCAATTACAATCGGCAAAGGCATGGAGCGAAGCGGTATACGGAATGGTCTCTCTCGCGTTAACGACCGCGCGGCGCGCTTCTTGAGGCGCCATGCGTTCGGGTGCGGGCAGCCCTCTTGCGACCGCGCGCGGGCGACGCGACGCGGGTGCGCGCGACGCACCGCACGGCGAACGCCGGCGGGCGCATCTATCTGTCATAGGGAAAGCAAGGCGCGATTCTCGGAGTAAACGGGAGGCGATGCAACTCGCCATTTTCACCATTTCGGACAGATTTGGTCCGATCGCGGTTCATTCCGAAAACAGGCGCGACCATTTTCGAGATAAGCACGCAAAATTTTTCCTTGTGTACGTTTGCGCTGCCGGATTCGTCGCGTTTTCAATCTGACAAACTTCTCCTGTCTGAATCGACAGGATTGCGCGCATCCGGCGTGCATCCGGGGCCGCGCGGCGGGCCGTCGCAACTCGTTTATGATGACAGGCAGCTCCGCCTCACCCGCCTCCCCGATGACGTCCGACCGGCCCGCCGACTCCCACGCCCC
>NZ_JPGL01000036.1 GCF_000732615.1 Burkholderia paludis | reverse complement strand
CGGGGGGGCGGACGGGGCGGACGGAAGGTAACGTCGCCGAATGCGTCACGCAAACGCACGCTGTGGGCAAAAACCAGGTTCTTCGTGGATTTTCGTGGACGTCGCTTGCGGACCCGTTGCGGACAATGCGTATTGTCCAAATCAGACGTTCAAAATTGCCACGCAGGCTACCTTGGGCTGCGTGGGGGGCTACAAGCTATCCACGATGCCCCCCCAACGCCTTCAGGTCTTGCCGACCGAAGAAGGAATCAATGGCATGAATCGAAAGAACTCGAACACCATACGGGCCGGTCAGCACATGAACAATTGACGCTCTGCGTGCATGCCAGTCGGCCGGATAGTCGAAGAGCGCAAATGTCGAGCAGGTGAATACCATGCCATCGACTTGACGATCGTACCAAGTCACGGGGTTTTGGCATTTCCTCGACATTGGTTGTGCGGATGTCAGGTAATAGCGACTTTCGTGGGATGTGGTTCGGACAAGTAGTCGTTCGCCAGCATCCGTCAGCATGCAGCCGGAAAAGACGAGATACGCGAAGACAAGGAGCAAGAGGCCGGTCAATTGGCGCCTGCTAGTGCGAGTGTTTGAATTCACCTGCCTTGTCGACATGCGAGTCAGCGTACAGATCGCTATGACAAACATGGCGGCTACACCAAATCCGATCAGCACAGGATCGAACCGGCTACGAAGCGTAGTATTTGCGAAAGAGTCAGAGACCGCGCCAGAGAGGATGAAAGCTACGGGGAAAATCGAGACCACGCCGATGAACAGGATGTACGCGATGATCTGCCGAGTTTTCATTTCCTATTTGTCCAAGGATCGTATGCGTCGCGGCGTAGAACGGGCGCCCAACGATAGCGGATTGTCGGCTATCTTGAGCCCGTCGTCGACTGGCTGGTATTGGCCGTGGTGTGCCGCACGCGGTTATTGCGCCATTGTTCGGGACATGCTGTCGCGAGCGGCAAATTGCTGCCACCAGACAGCCAGTTTTTCGCATCCTTTCATTAATGACATGGCTTCCGGCGCCTGCATGAAGCAAGCGAAGATCGGTGCGGCGTACAGATCAGCGAGTGTCGTCGTGTCGCCGATCAAAAATCCTCGGTCATCCGACAGTCTGGTCAATTCAGATAAGCATACTGCCGCGCGTGGCAGCGCTGCGGCGATTTTGTGCTCGTTGGGTGGCCGACCTTCGCGGGCTGAAACTACACGTTCAACATACATATATGTCCCAAACGAGCGTTTGGTAAGCGTATGCGTCCATCAAACCGACTATCTGATTTACCTTGGCGCGGGCTTTCGGTTCCGTCGGCTGCAGCTCGCATCCCGGGAAAGCGTCGTCGATGTAACGAACAATCGCGCTGGTTTCGTAAAGATGGAATTCGCCATGCTCAAAGGCCGGGATACGGCCGAACGGGTGGTGTGCCAAATGCTCTTGCGGAACACCTGTCTTTGCGAAAACATCCACCTCGACCAAATCATATGTGATCCGCTTCTCTTCGAGAGCCAGCCTTACGATCCGCACATACACGCTCCATGCGGCTCCGTAGACCCTTACCGCTTCCGTGATTGTCACAGCATCGCTCCAGTCGCACATGAAAGGTGCGGCCTCTCGGCAACCGCATACTGTCATTGTTGACGATCTTGCCCAAAGTGTCGAACGGCACTTCGTGGCCGGATGCCGCCCGACGCCGCCCCGCGCCGCTCGACGACACCTTCGTGCCCCCTTGCGACTACCCGGTTTTCTCCTGAGCTGTCATTCGTGTTAGCGTAATCCCCCCCTACCAGTCCGGTTTCTGCCATGGTTTATCGACTGCACATCGAACGCGATCCGTCCATCTCGCTGGATGAATGGCGGGCCGCTATCCTCGGGCAAGCCTCTTTAAAAGAAGACGAGCGCCCGGTCACGTCGGTGAATCCAGTGACGGGCGAAAGGATTTCGATTCCGGGAAGACCTGGCGATGTCGCGGTCCTTGTCGATGGCGAATGGATCGAGGCCTTTAGCTGGAATCGGGGCCGTGCAAGTTTCAACGCGCCTCGGAATCTATCCGAGGTCGATCCAACGATGGCGGCGGCTATGCAACTGGCCGTGGCGCTTTCTGCCGTCATCCGGGGCGATGAAGGCGAGGTCTACCCGCTTGCTGGCTGAATTCCGCCGGCCGCTGCTCTGCGACGGGCGACTTCCGACCCTGAACGGACATCCGCCGTTGCGATAGTTCGGGGACCACTTTCAAGGTACAACGGTCATATTCCCTCTCCGCCCGGCAAGACATGCGTGCCGTTGTCGACACACACATACCTATCCGATGAGGAAATTATGGGTTGCTGCCCCGACAGGCACATCCCGGCGGCCTCGAATGTCAGGTGTTCGAATCGTGACAGCGTCGCGTCGAGGCGACGGTCAGTGTGAACCCGGTATGTGATATCGGCTCATCGTCGTCGAGCATTTGAGGAATGGATTCCTATCCAGCTCCGGATTTTTTCATCTAGCTACTCACGGATCGTTTTTCTGCGCGGAAAGTACTCGAGAATCGGCAGCCAGAAGCGAACGCGAACACGTGAGATAAATTAAGCGGTTGCTCCCAGCTGAACGCTCAACTATTGTTACTTTGACTGTTCGTCAAAGAGAGGCGGCGCCTGATACATTTTTGTAATCCACCACAAGTTGGCAAATCAATGAAGGGAGACTGCAATGCTAGTTCATGATCGTCTGGTCTCGAAAGGTGAATTCCTGATAATGGTTGTTAGAACGGCGTTGTTTGTGGTTGGTTTTTGCATCGCGTCCGTTGGGAGAGCAGACGGTCAGTCGTCAATTAACATATCTTCCAGAGATCCGCTCACCGATGCGCGAGTGTACGTGAGTCCTACTGACAGCGTGGACATCGTTATTTCCGGGCAGTGGGGTGTATGGGGAGACGGCAGGCGATCTGGAGCCGCGGGCGATCCGGGTGCTCCCGCTGGAGGGGATTGCAAGGGCGGGCTCTGTAAATTCATGGGCTTTGGACCGGGCGGCTCGCACTATCCGGCTCCTGGCCACGCCGAAGGTGCCGTGATTATTTTCGTCGGTAACAAACTCGTTCATGTGGTAACGATGGCAGATAAAGTCTCTGACACGCCGAACCTTGCGACTCACGAGCCTGACTTCAAGGTGCATCTGGACAAAGGAATCCAGGGCGAACTGGGATTTAGCCCTAATGATGACGACCTTGGCGATAACGTCGGATCGATGCGAGCAGATATCACCGTACATGGCCAAGTCGTCCCCAAACCAGATACTCCGGCTCCGGTACTCTCGAATTGCTCGATATCTGCTGGGACTTATGATGCGTGCCCGCAGGGGCTGTTGCGGGCCCCGACAGATCCGGGTTGCGGAAAGGTCTGCGCGCTCGGTTACACAGCAAATTGTCAAAAGCCCGCCTGCGACGCCACCGGTTGGCACAGCAGCGTGTGCACCTGTAATCAGAATTCTTTGACTAACAAATGAATCCAACCCGTTTGACTACAAATCGCAAGAGTAGTCGGACTATCACCTCGCTTTCATTTGGAGGAGAAGATCATGGGCGAAAATAACGAAGCTTCCAGCCGCCGATAAATAGAAGACTCAGTTAAGCGAGTTCGAGAAAGCCTTTCCGATAAACTATCGCGCGTATAACGGGTTGTTGCTATATCACGAAGAACACAGTGCGTACCTGTTTTAACGATTTTGATCAAGACATGTGCTCAAAGGCTGCGGCGGACTGTGGAGGATTTCAAGAGTTTGTGCCAGGGGGGCTGTACAAATTCAGACTGATATCCGTGTGATCCACCGTCGAGACTTACTGCTACGTCACCCTTAGGAAATTCTTGCACCGCATGAAACGCAAGCGAGAAAACCAGTTCCGATTGACACGGGAAATCATATCAATCCACCGACTCTGAGTTGCAATTCATCCCGCATGAGATTGCCCGTCGTAGGGCTGTTTCTCGACCAGCCCACGTGAAAGTCTGATTGTTACTGCGGCGATGTTTGCGCATACCAATAGTGCCAGTCGTCGACTGGCCGTTTGTTAAGGAGACCAACCGTCTGAATGGCCAAGCTGCGAGCGAGATCAACGTCCCTTGATGGCCGGCAAGCGACCGCTCGCCGGCTGTCACGTCATCAAACTTCAGTTTGCTCCGCCATCTCAAGGGCATCGCCGACTTCAATGCCGAGGTAGCGAACCGTGCTTTCGAGCTTGGTGTGCCCGAGCAGGAGCTGGACCGCCCGAAGGTTCTTCGTCCGCCGGTAGATCAGGGAAGCCTTTGTGCGCCGCATCGTATGGGTACCATACGCGGTATCGTCAAGTCCAATCGAGGCGACCCAACGATGTACCAGCCGGGCATATTGTCGCGTCGACAGATGCGGCGAAGCATGCACCCGACTTGGAAAAAGATAGTCGGCGGACTTCAAGCCCCACGCCGCGATTCAGGCTTCGAGGCTTTGGCGTGTCTGCTCCGTAATCTCGAACTGTACTGGCCGTTGCGTCTTCTGCTGCATGACTGTTGCCCGGGATCCAACATGACTGCCCGGGCAGACATCCTGCACTTGCAACCGCGTCAGGTCGCACGCCCGCAGCTTGCTGTCGATCGCAAGGTTGAAAATTGCCAGTTCACGAATGTTCGCAGCCATCTGAAGCCGCGTCCGAATCGCCCAGATCTCTCGGAGCTTCAGCGGAGGCTTTTGCCCGGTAAGTTTGCCCTTGTTCCACGGCACACGATGACCGGTCGTCGGGTTCTTGGCTTCCATGACAATCTCCTTTCAATCGAGGGGAGATCCAGTCTGCGCTCCTTCGGGCGGACGCTAACCGACCCATAACCGCCCTTCGACTCCGTGCTACTTCGACGGAGGAGCTCAAGGTAGAGCGGACATTTGAACATCGATCTCAATGACAAATGTTTGATGCAGTCAATCGGGCGAGATCGGACGGGCACTCAACAACGTTCGTGCGTCACTCTTATCGAACCATACGATCGGTAACGTCAACACCAAATTACACAACCAAAGCCCGATGTCCTGAGCTGAACTGACGCATAGGTGCGCATAAACACAAAATCAGCCTTTTCCAACCCCCTCGAACGCGGCTCGAGCAGCCTGCTGAACCTCAGGGCGGGGGTCTTCCAGAAGTTTATTCAGAATATCTGAAAGCTCCTTGCCAAGATTTAATACAAACTCAAGGTCTGGAATCTCTACTCCGTGCACGAGATAGTTTCTGAATCGCCGGATACGTTCGATCTCGTTCAACTCGCTTGGATCAAATACTTCGAGCGCCCGTATGTACTTCGGGGAAGGCATCGCTCCAGCCTCTGTCATCCCACGTAGTTTGGCGAACTCACGCAAAAAACGTTCTAAAACGATCCATTTCTCAACAAAGAAACCAATAGCACCGTGGGATGAATATTGATTCGCGGACGTAAAATCTCTGAATTCTGCACTCGATCCACTATCACTAGCTGTATCCTGTTGACGCGCTGTTGCATACGCGTCGTATCGCTTAGGATCGGCCGCCAGTATTTGGTCTGTAATTTGCTGCGCGAGAGGGCGCCGCTCAGTGTCGGGAGCTAGACTTGCGAGATATGGCTGAAGCTGATCGGCAGTTGAAATTTTCAACAATGTGAGAAGCCTGAACAGCAATTGGACATCGCCGATCACCGGTTCGCCTGAGAGGTCACCAAATTTTGATCGACCATATTTGACTAAAAACGACGCGAGATCGAAATGATTTTCGAAATGAGCCCCCTGTTTGGACAAGCGGACTTCTGCAGCACGTTGTAGTCTCTCCAGCGCGATTTCACCAGCCAGCATCATGCCATTCAGTTCATCCAAAATGGCTAGTTCGTCTTCGGACAAGGTGCCTTGCAAAGGCTTATAGACGAGGTCATGTTCGACTTCAGACCACGCATGCATCAAAACCGAGGCCACTTGCACCTCCACACGAGCCTCGGCAAACCTCTTGTTAGCGTCTGCAAGCGTGGCCTCACGTATTTGAAGTCTGTAGTGCGTGGCCCAGTAACCAGAAAATCGCTTTTCATATTTCGAATTTGACGTTCCCTTGAAGACCTTCGGGGGCTCCGTCAAGGTGAAGCGATCTTGCACGATCTTGTCGACTTCGTCTCGCTCAGCAGGAAAGTACAGCGCGACTCGAACACCCGCCAAATCCACGATGTCGGAGTAAATATCGTCAACCGTGCCGTAGTTTTTTTCCGCGTTGCGCTGCCTAATCTTCGTTTCAAGTCGCTTCGGATTTTTCGCCCTCGATGTAACCATCGCGCGGATGCCCGACGAATCTAGCTGAATTTCGAGTTGCTGGGCGACAATACGGCCAGCTTGTTCAAAAAAATCGTATTCACGGCGATAGCGCGCGATAAACTGAGCGATGATATCGCTTCCCGAAGACGAATTGGCCATGTATTTATTTTGTTTCCTGTTGATCTGTAGCCAAGCGCACTTGCCAGAGAGTATTTCCTCAAGAAAGTGCTCGAAGCGTTAACGCAAGACGGAACGGGTTTTTCGCCACATTACAGCAGTGACTACACGCATGTCTGCTTTAATGCTGCAGATCGTAGCATGGCAACGGGCAGCGCTCCAACTGGTCGCCTTCCGTCTCGTCATAATGCCCGCACCTACTCAACGCGATCAACCATGGCGGACCTTCCAGGTATGCCAATATGTCCTGCGGCTGTTCGCTGTTGTTCTCCGCGAGCGGTTAGTTCTGTGCGAGTCGCGCACACACCAATGTCGAACGGTGAGCGACCGCTAAGGCCGATAACGCGACGTCAGCTTTTGGCGATCGAAAGACCGCTTACTGAGTGGATCTGCCTTCTGAATGCCCTCGCGCGCATCGGACGACGGTCGCTTACTGGCCGGATGCCGCCGGTCGCGACCGGGTGTAGCCGACCCATAACGGCCAAGCGTGAATTCCCGCGACGTGTGTCCGCTGTGACATACATATCCGACGCCACGCTCAACGGTCCGAAAGTGGCGTGTGCTAGGGCTCGGCAATCGGCTCAAATGTCTTTCTGACAACGTCTACGGCGAAGTCGACGACCGCGCGAATCGTTGGGGAATGCCTTAGGTCAGGATGCACGACCAGCCAGATTTCGCGACGAAACGGCTCGCCGTCGAATGGTAGACGCTGCAACGAGGGATCGTTCTCGCCGATGAACACCGGCAGGCCGGCAACGCCGATACCCGAGCGCGCCGCTGCGTGCTGCATGGTGATGTCACTTACCTCGCAGACAATGCGGCGCCCTTGAGCGATCGCCTGAAGCCACTTCTGATGCGGCATCTCGGCGTATTGAGATTCATACCCAATCAATGCCCAATCGCTCGGCGTCGATGCCGCCGCATACTCCCGACTTGCATAGAGCGCAAAGGCCATTTCGCCGAGTTTGCGCGTTACGTTTTGCGGCTCCTCGGGACGGAACAGGCGTATCGCGACATCTGCCTCGCGACGCCCCAGCGACACGCTCTGCGCCTGACTGGCAATCGCCAATCGAATTCCCGGGTGCAATTGCGCGAATACATGCAGGTGGTTTGCGAAGAGATTGTTCGCGAGTACAGGTGGCACACTGAGCACTGCAGTGCCCTGCATGGGAGCCTGCTCCGCCAGCGCGAGCCGCTCGATGGAGAACGCGTGTTCCTCCATCTTCGCGGCAACCTCGAAAACCTGACGCCCAGCGGCCGTCAGCCGGCAGGCTCGCGGCAGCCGGTCGACAACACGCATGTTCAGTTCGGCTTCGAACGCGCTCAAGCGCCGGCCGACCGTCGCGTGATCGACCCTCAGCCGACGCGCGGCCGCCGAAAGACTACCCGATTGCGCAACGGCAACGAAGAAACGCAGGTTTTCCCAGTCGAACATCGGTGCGTTTTCTCCAATTGGCCGTGCGCGTTTACGGAATATTCGCACAGAAGGAGGTCTCTTAGGCTACTACCTTCCGTATTCGAAGGGCCTCTCATGCACACCTCCTCAAGAATCCATCCTCGCTTGGTCCAGATTGCGACATGCCTTGGCTTCGTCGTCGTGCTGATTGACGTTAGCGTCGTCAATGTCGCGCTTGACTCACTGCGGGCTGTTTTTCGCGCGAACGTCACCGGCCTCCAATGGGTCGTCAACGCATACGCGCTCGTCTTTGCGTCATCGCTGTTGATGGCCGGCGCGCTCGGCGATCGGTTCGGCACCAAGCGCGTATTCATGGCCGGCTATGCGATGTTCATGCTGGCTTCGATCGGTTGCGGCATCGCGCAGTCGCTGGAGGCGTTGCTCGCATGGCGTCTGGTCCAGGGAGTGGGCGCGTCGCTGTTGGTCCCGAACTCACTGGCCATCCTGCGGCTAGCGTTCGAGGACCCAGCGGCTCGTGGCCGGGCGATCGGCTGGTGGGGCGCCGGTGGCGGCATTGCGCTGGCCGCCGGCCCGGTAATCGGCGGCCTGCTAGTCACCGCGTTCGGGTGGCGCAGCATCTTTCTCGTGAACGTGCCGGTCGGCATCGTCGGCCTCTGGCTGACATGGCGCTTCGCGCCGGGCATCGAGGCGCAACGGGACCGCAATTTGGACGTTCCTGGGCAACTGACTGGTGCGCTTATGCTTGCCGCGCTCACATACGCACTGACGGAGGCCAGCGCCCTCGGTTGGAAGAACCCGGTCATTCTCGGCGCGCTCGCACTGAGCCTCGCATCGGGAATCGCGTTCATGCGGCTGGAAGCGCGCAACCCCGGCGCTATGCTGCCGCCCACATTATGGCGAAACAGGACGGTTCTGAGCACGACCGGCATCGGCATGATCCTGAATCTGGTCTTTTACGGCGTCGTCTTCACGTTGAGTCTGCTCTTTCAGACGATCTGGCATACGACGCCGGTATCTACAGGCGTGGCATTCCTGCCGATGATGGGCATCCTCATGGCCATGAATATCGTTGCTGGACGACTGGCCAACCGGATCAGCGCGCGCGCGTTGGCAACGGCCGGCATGCTGATCTCCGCCATGGGATATCTGGCGATGATACCGGCGCTCGCCGCACAGTCTCACTGGGTGCTCGCATTGCCGATGTTGCTGGCAGGCAGCGGCGTAGCCCTCACGATTCCGACCATCACCCACGCGATGCTTGCGGCGGTGGGCAGCGCACAGTCGGGTATCGCGTCCGGTTTACTGAACGCGGGCCGACAGATCGGAGGCGTGATGGGCGTCGCTCTGTTTGGCTTCTTTGTGCGTCACACTGAAAGAGCGCCGTTCATGCACGGCATCGAGCAGGCACTCGCTACTTCTGCCCTGCTGTTGCTTGCGGGAGCCGCGATAGCCATGCGCAACCTCAATACGGCGACGGAGCCGGCTCGGCAGAGTATGGCCATTCGTAAACTCAAAGCGGACGTTTAAATGTCATGGAGTGGTTGCACGCGAGAGACTGGTGTTGGCCGCTCACAGTCTCATGCGACAGGCATAAACCGCCTGCATTTGTGAACCATGCGCGCCGATTGCCTTGTGAGAAAATCCGAAGCTCCGAAACAAAACGTCGCTCCGAAACGATGAACACTCAAGCGGACATACCGGACCAGGAAGCATGGAATGCGTGGCAACCGGCTGAACTGGCTCAACGGTTGAGCGGTATAGGTTTGCCTTGGTGCGTCGCAGGTGGATGGGCCCTCGATCTTTGGCACGGCGCGCAGACTCGCGAACATAGCGATCTGGAATTCACAATATTGCGAGAGAATTTCAGCAGCTTTCGTCGGGCGTTCAGTGATTTGGAGTTCTACACTGCCCACGCTGGCGTGGTCGCAAATCTGCCGGCAGACCAGCATCCGCCAGCAGAGGTTATGCAATTCTGGGGTTTTGACCGCGCTTTGGAATGTTGGCGAATCGATATGATGATCGAGCCGGGAACCAACGAATTCTGGGCCTACAAGAGGGATCCATCGTTCAAGCGACCTCGCGCCGAAATGGTGATGAGAACCGCTGACGACATCCCTTATCTGAACCCTTCCGCCGTACTTCTTTTCAAGGCTAGGGCTCCGCGCCCAAAAGACGAGCAAGATTTCCAGGGAGCGTTGCACAAACTGCCGGTTATCGAACGCGCCTGGCTGAAAGATTGCCTCGATGTCCTCCACCCCGGGAATGAATGGGCGCGAGCGCTGTAAAGCGCTACCTACCGTCTTGCCGTGAGGATTGTCGACGATCCGGCCAGTCCGAACACCGACGGTCTTCCCGGTCTTCCCTGAAAAATCGCAATGCCCCCAAAAAACCCGCCGCACAATGCGGCGGGCGGTTCAAGTCCACAGACCTCAGGCCGCACAGCGTGCGCCCACGTAACCAGTCAGCCCCGCGCCGGAATGTTGAGCCCACGCGCAACAGCCGGGCGTGCAACGAACGCGTCGAGCACGCGCGCGACGTTGCGGAATTCGCTGAAACCGACCAGATCGCCCGCTTCATAAAAGCCGACGAGGTTGCGCACCCACGGGAAGATCGCGATATCGGCGATCGTGTAGGTGTCGCCCATCATCCACTGGCGGTTCGCGAGATGCGCATCGAGCACGCCGAGCAGGCGCTTCGACTCGTCGACGTAGCGGTCGCGCGGGCGCTTGTCCTCGTAATCGCGGCCGGCGAACTTGTGGAAGAAGCCGACCTGGCCGAACATCGGCCCGATGCCGCCCATCTGGAACATCACCCACTGGATCGTCTCGTAGCGGCCTGCGAGATCCTTCGGGATCAGTTGGCCCGTCTTGTCCGCGAGATAGATCAGGATCGCGCCCGATTCGAACAGCGGCAGCGGCTTGCCGCCGGGGCCGTCCGGATCGACGATCGCCGGGATCTTGTTGTTCGGGTTCAGCGACAGGAATTCGGGCGACAGCTGGTCGTTCGTGTCGAAGCGCACGAGGTGCGGCTCGTACGGCAGGCCGGTTTCCTCGAGCATGATCGACACCTTGACGCCGTTCGGCGTCGGCAGCGAGTAGAGCTGGAGACGGTCAGGGTGCTGGGCCGGCCACTTTTGCGTGATCGGGAAGGCGGACAGGTCGGGCATGAAGGTTCGCTCGTCGAAGGGGATGATCCGCGCAGCGCCGGGCCGGCGCGCGCCAAGACGCCCACTGTAGCCGATCGCCGCGATGGGTGCAGGCGGTGCCCGCATCCGGACGTCGTGCCGCGGCCCGTCCGGGGCGGCCGTCGCGCCCGCGCCAAACGCGGCCGGCGGCCCGCTCGCCGACATACGATGTCCTAACACGCGTGGCGCGACGGCGCGCGCCTGCTTCCGGAATGCGTTCTGCGCGCCGAGTCGCGAAATCCTGGAAGGTTTTTGTCAGGGAAAGTCCTGCCCCGCGCGCCACGGTTTTTTGTTGACCGACATCGTATAACGCCGTCATGATTTCCTGAAAAGAACGGTCCCGTCCACCGACCGAAGTGAGGAGACATGAACGCCACCCCGATCGCTCGCCATGTCCGCCGGATCGCACTCGCACTGGGTTTCGCGCTGTCGGCCGCGACAGCCGCCGCCGCGCCCGTATCGCTGAACATCGTGGATGTCGCGGGCAACCTGCAGCTCACGCAGAAGGCGATCGAAGCCTTCCGGGACAAAAATCCGAACCTCGTGTCGAACGTCACGTTCACGAACGCGCCCGCGCCGCAACTGCCGGGCAAGATCAAGGCGATGCAGGCGGCGGGGCGCGCCGACATCGACCTCGTGCTGACGGGCACCGACGCACTGGCCGCCGGCATCGAGCAGAACCTGTGGCTGAAGCTCCTGCCCGACAACGCGGCCGCGTTGCCCGGCGTGCTCGACCGATACGCGCCGGGCCCGCGCAAGATGCAGGAACTCGCCCAGGGTTTCGGCCTTGAAGTCGCCTACATGCCCGCCGGCCCGCTGCTCGAATACAACCCCGCGAAGGTCGGCAACCCGCCGAGGACGCCCGAGCAGCTGCTCGCGTGGTGCAAGGCGCACCCGGACAAGCTGATCTACGCGCGCCCGGCCAATTCGGGCCCCGGCCGCACGTTCCTGATGGGGCTGCCGTACGTGCTCGGCGACCGGAATCCGCAGGATCCGATCAACGGCTGGGACAAGACCTGGGCGTTCCTCAAGGCGCTGAACGACTGCATTCCTTACTACCCGGGCGGCACGTCGGCGGTGATGAAGGAGCTCGGCGAGGGCACCCGCGACATGACCGTGACCGTCACGGGCTGGGATCTCAACCCGCGCGCGCTCGGCATCGTGCCGGCCGAGTTCCGGGTCCAGGCGTTCGACAACATGACGTGGGTCAACGATGCGCACTACATGGTGATCCCGAAGGGCGTGCCGAAGGAAAAGCTCGACGTGCTGTTCAAGCTGATGAACTTCCTGCTGGAACCGGCGCAGCAGGCGATGACCTACGACGACGGCTACTTCTATCCGGGCCCGGCCGTGAAGGGCGTGACGCTCGAGATGGCGCCCGCGCACAGCCAGGAAGTGATCCGCAAGTTCGGCCGCCCCGAATACGCGAAGCTGCTCGCCGAGCGCCCGCACGTGCAGCCGCTCGGCGCGCAGGCGATGGTCGCCGCGTTCCAGAAATGGGATCGCGAGATCGGTTCGCAGAAGTCGAAGTAACGCATGGACCGGCGGGCGCCGTCGCGCCCGCGCCGACGGAGTTCGTGGAATGAAGCACGGTTTCGAACGGCTGCGGCTCGACGACGTGTGCCGCAGTTTCACCAATGCGCAGGGTGTGCCGGTCGCCGCGCTGAGCGGGCTCGATCTCGAGATCCGGCGCGGCGAGTTCATCGCGCTGCTCGGCCCGTCGGGCTGTGGCAAGTCGACCGCGCTGAACTGCATCGCGGGGCTGCAACCGCTGACGCGCGGCGGCATCTGGCTCGACGACACGCGCATCGACGTGCTGCCGCCCGAGCGTCGCGGCTTCGGGATGGTGTTCCAGAACTATGCGCTGTTTCCGCACATGTCGGTGCTCGACAACGTCGGCTTCGGCCTCAGGATGCGCGGCGTGCCGAAGCAGGAAACGCGGCGGCGCGCGCAGCAGGCGCTCGAACGCGTGCAGCTCGTCGGGCACGAGGGCAAGCTGCCGGCGCAGTTGTCGGGCGGCCAGCAGCAGCGCGTCGCGATTGCACGCGCGATCGTGATCGAGCCGCCGCTCGTGCTGATGGACGAGCCGCTGTCGAACCTCGACACGAAGCTGCGCATCGAGATGCGCGCCGAGATCCGCCGCATTCACACGCAGCTCGAACGCGCGACGATCTACGTGACGCACGACCAGGACGAGGCGCTGTCGATGGCCGATCGCATCGTCGTGATGAAGGCGGGCGTCGTGCAGCAGGTCGCGACGCCGAAGGACGTCTACACGCGCCCGCGCAACCTCCATGTCGCGCGTTTCATGGGGTATCGCAACGTGTTGCCGTTCACGCTCGAAGGGACGGCCGGCGACCGCGTGAGCGTCGCCGCGGGCGGCGTGCGCCTCGCGGGGGTGCCGATGGCCGGCTTCGACACGAAGGACGTCATGGTGGCGCTGCGCCCCGACGACATCGAGCGCGCCGGCGATGCGGGCGACAACGCGTTCGACGCGACGATCGAGACGATCGAGTACGGCGGCCGCGATTCGCTGATCCACGCGGCGACGCCGTTCGGGCCGATCTGGGCGCGGGTCGCCGGCGAATGCGCGGCAGGCGAGCGGCTGCGGCTGCGCGTCGCGCCGTCGCGCACGCTCGTCTATGCGGGAGAGCCCGAATGAACGGCCCGATCGCCGCGCCGTCACGCCGGGCGACGGCCGCATGAGCACGCTCGCCCGCGGCACGCCGCGCGACGCGAAGGCCTGGCTCGTCATGCCGGCGCTCGCGTTCATCGTCGCGCTGTTCGTCTATCCGTTCGCGTACGGGCTCGTGCTGTCGTTCCGGCCGACGAACGGCGGCGGCGCGCTTGCGAACTACGTGCAGTTCTTCACCGACACCGCGATGTGGCCGACCGTGCTGGTCACGCTGAAGCTCGCCGTGCCGGCGACGCTGCTCAACGTCGGCGTCGCGCTGCCCGTCGCGTTCGCGCTGCGTCGCCATTCGCCGTACCAGAAGCTCGTCACGACGCTGCTGGTGATTCCGGTCACGCTCGGCACGGTGCTCGTCGCCGACGGGATGCTCACGTACTTCGGGCCGAACGGCTGGTTCCCGCAGGCGTTGCAGGGGCTGCACCTGTACACCGGCGAAGTGCGCCTGACGCACAACTACTGGGGCGTGCTGCTGTCGCTGATCGTGTCGGGCTTTCCGTTCGCGTTCCTGCTGATGCTGTCGTACATCAGCGGCATCGACCCGACGCTCGCGCGCGCGGCGGCGACGCTCGGCGCGAGCCCGTGGCAGCAGTTCCGCCGGATCTACCTGCCGCTGCTCGTGCCGGGGCTCACGATGGCCGCCTGCCTGTCGTTCGTGCAGGCGTTCTCGGTATTCCCGTCGGCCGTGCTGCTCGGCGCGCCGGCCGGCCCCACGCGCGTGATCTCGATCGCGGCGGCGGAAGCCGCGTTCGAAAGCTACGACTATTCGCTCGCATCGGCGATCGCGATCGTGATGGGTTTCGTGCAGTTGCTGGCGGTCGCGTCGATGCTCGGCGCGCGCCGCTTCTTCTATACCGGCGCGGTGACGGGAGGCAAGGGCTGATGGCGACCGACCGTCGCGCCGCGCGCGCATGGCCGCCGAAGCACGACGCGCCCGATGCGCACCCCGTCGACGCCACGCGACCGCGTCGCGCGGGAGGCCGTCTCGCCGGCCGCGCGTGGCAGGCGCTCGTCTGGGGGCTGATGGCGTTGTTCCTGCTGAACGTGATGCTGCTGATCGCGACCGTCGCGGTGAACTCGATCGCGACGCGCTGGTTCGGCACGCCGCTGCCGCAGGGCTTCACGCTGCATTGGTATGCCAAGGCGTGGGAGGACTTCCAGCTCGCGAGCGTGCTGTGGGTAACCGTCGAGGTCGTCGGCGCGGTCGTGCTGCTGTCGATCGCGCTCGGCGTGCCGGCCGCGTACGCGCTGGCGCGGGTGCGGTTCCGCGGCAAGCGCGTCGCGCTGCTGGTGTTCCTGCTGCCGCTGATGGTGCCGCCCGTCACGTACGGAATTCCGATGGCGACCGTGATGTACAAGGTCGGGCTCGCGGGCACGCTGCCCGGCGTGATCCTCGCGAATCTCGTGCCGGCGCTGCCGTTCGTGATCCTCGTGATGACGCCGTTCATCGAGCAGATCGATCCGGATCTCGAGGCCGCCGCGCGCGTCTTCGGCGCGAACACGTGGCGCTATTTCCTCCACGTGCTGCTGCCGCTGCTGGTGCCCGGCATGCTCGCGGCGGGGCTGCTCGTGCTGGTGCGCACGATCGGGATGTTCGAGCTGACGTTCTTCACGGCGGGCCCGAGCACGCAGACGCTCGTCGTCGCGCTGTATTACGCGGTGTTCTCCACCGGCGTGCGCGCGCCGCAGTCGATCGACGCGATGGCGATGATCTACATGGCCATTACGCTCGCGTGGGTCGTGATCGCGCTGCGGTTCGTGAGCCCGACGCAGCTCGTGAGCCGCGTGAAGCAGGACCGTCAATAGGCGCCGACGCCACGGCAGGGCGCGGGGCGCCGTGCAATAGCCGGTTACAAATGGATACCGCGAACGGCCCGCGGACGTTGCAGACTACGCGGCGTAGCGGCCCGGCGAACGCGTTCACGCGGATCGCCGCGCGCCACCCGACGTTCACCCGATCGACGAATCTCCATGAAGTTTCAAACGCTGCTGACACTCGGCTGTGCCTCGACGCTGCTGGCCGCCTGCAACCTGTTCCACGACGGCCCCGGCTCGAGCGACGTTGACGCCGCCGTGCGCCGCGCGCTCGAAGCGGAAAACCACGGCGGCCTGAACGCGCTGTTTGGCCAGCCGTTGCCGGTATCGGCCGACGTCGTGTCGGCGAAGCCCGACGGCGACTGCAGGAAGCTCGGCGAGCGCACGTACGCGTGCGACGTCGTGGTGACGTGGCGCAATGCCGACTACGCGCCGTCGCGCGCGAACCTGACGTTCGTGCAGGCCGCCGACGGCTCGTGGCAGACGTCGGGCGTCGACGCGGCGATCGTGACGGGCACCGCGAAGTCGCTGATCGACCGGATCGGCAAGGCCTGGCCCGGCAACGCGGCGAGCAGCGCGTCGGCGCCGCAGTGACACACGGGCGGCGAGGTCCGCGCCGTTTCCCCCGGATCTGCGGTCCGCGCTTCTCGGCGCATGGCCGCCACGCCGGTTCCAGCCCTCGATGATTGACGGCATACCGAGCAGGTGCGACGCCGCAGGGCAGGTGGCGGGCGGCGCACGGTCGGACAGGGATGTACATAAAAGGGCGCGAGCACCTGGCCCGGCCCGAATCGAAGACATGCTCGGTATGCGGGCCGCGTTATAGGGAAAACCCTTATTTCACGCTATAATCACGGCCTGAGTGATAGGTCGAACCATGCCTGAACGTTTCCAAACCCTTGAAAAATTTGTGTTTTCCCTCGTCGTGATGTCCGCTGTCGTGTGCTCGGCATTCCTCGCGTACGAGCGTCACCCCGAGATCAAGATCGCCCTGCACGAAGGCGAAGCGTTGATGCGCGAGAGCGCCCGGTATTCGGTCATCTGCTCGCCGTCCAAGGTCGATCCTTGCGTCGAGATGTCCGCTTACTGAGATTCACGCACCGAGATTCACGCACCGAGATTCACGCCGGGTCGCCGGCACGGCAGTCCCGAATTCGATCGGCCCCGCTTCGAGCAATCGAGCGGGGCCTTTCCGTTGATGCGGGTGAAACGCCGTCCGTCGGCATGCGTGCGGCCTGAGCGCCGGTTCGACCTCTACCGGCGCTCAGGCCCGCACGCTCAATCGGCCGGCACGAACGCCGGCCCGTGAAACACGCGCACCGGGTTGCCGCGCTCCAGCTCGAAATGCTGCATGCGCCGCTGCCGGCGCGCATCCGAGGCGTGGCGGTCGGCTTCCTCCTGCAGCCGCACCTGCAGCAACTGCAACGCCAGACGCCGGTTCGCGTGCTGGCTGCGCTCGCTTTCCACGCGCACCGACAGGCCGGTCGCAACGTGGGTCGCGCGAATCGCGGAGCTCGTCTTGTTCACGTGCTGGCCGCCCGGCCCGCGGGCGCGCATCGCCTCGAACCGCACGTCGCCGTCCGGCAGCGGCTGCGCGTCGGCGCAGCGCGTGACGCCGACGAACCAGTTCTTGCGCGGATGACGCAGCCGGTACGGGCTCGCGCAAACCCATTGCAGCGTCCCGGCCCAGCGGTCCGCGAGCGACGGCGCATCGGTGCCGTCGAGATCGAGCAGCGCCGAGCGCAGCGTGCCGGGCCGTTCGCCCGGCTGCATGTCGAGCACCGTGACGACGATGCGCCGCGCGTCGGCTTCCGCCTGCAGGCGCCGCAACGCGTGGGCCGCGGCAAGCTGGCACTCCAGCGGGCCGTGCGCGGACGAAATCTGCATCAGCATCGGCCGCCCTCCCCGGAAGTCTTGTAGGTCAGCACCGGCGCGAGCCGCGCCAGCCGGCGCAGCAGGCCGGCGTCCTCGAGCGCGTCGACGACGCTGTCGATCGGCTTGTAGGCCTGCGGCGCTTCCTCGTACAGCAGTTCGCGGTCTTCGCAGACGACGTGGCTGCCGAGCGGCGTGCGCGTGAGCTGCGCCGGCGTGAAGCGCCGTTCGAGGCGGCCCCTGCAGTCGCCGCGCGCCCACTTGCGGCCCGCGCCGTGGGCGAGCGATGCGAGGCTGGCCGCATCGTCGGGCCGCACGGGCGCGACGAGGTAGCTGTAGTCGCCGCGCGAACCCGGAATGACGACCGGCCCCGCGTCGGCCGGCGTCGCGCCTTTGCGATGCAGCCAGCCGGGCTCGCCGTCGACGCTCGCGCGGCTCACCAGGTTGTGGTTCACGTCGAGCACGCAGCGGCCGTCGCTGCGCCAGCGCGCCAGCATCCGCCGCGCGATCAGGTCGCGATTCGCGACCGCGTAGCGCAACGCCGCATCGTGACGCGCGAGGTACGCCGCGCACGCGGCATCCGTGTCGTCGAGCCCGTTGTAACCGTGCTCGTGCATGTGCTGCTCGAGGATCGACTGGCCGAAGCCGCGCGACCCGCTGTGCACGAGCAGCAGCAGGCGGTCGCGATCGAGGCCGAGCGCCGCGACGGCGTCGTCGTCGTACACCGCGTCGATCCGCTGCGCCTCGGCGAAATGGTTGCCGCTGCCGATCGTGCCGAGCGACGCCGCGAATGCGTGATCCGCGAAACCGGCCGCCGCGATGCACGGCTGCCAGCTGGCGTCGGGCGTGGCGTCGATCGAGCCGAGCCGGCTCGCGAGCTTCGACGCGCTGACGCGCCGCGCATCGAGCGCGGTTTGCCACAGCGCCATCCCGCAGCCGATGTCGCCGCCGATCAGCGCTGGATACAGCCGGCCCGTCGAGAAGAATGCGGCGCCGACCGGGAAGCCGCGTCCGGGATGAAGATCGGGCATGCCGGCGACGCGCCGCATGCCGGGGAGAGTGGCAGCGTGTTCGAGCTGCCGGACTGCTTCACCTTCGATCCAGGTGGTGGCGCAAGCGCACAGTGTGATGCGCTCGGCCAGGTATTGCATGGAATTGCCCATGGAGGTTTCCGTTCGATGAAAAGGAAGAACGGCGGGCCATGGCGCGGGCAACGCCTGCTGGCGCTGCCCGACATCGGAAGTCGGGAGGAGGGCGGCACGACCGGATCGGAACGACCCGGCTCATCGCCATGACGGCGATGCGTGGTGCTGCTTGGCGTGAACGCTGAAACGAACGCGAAAGACCCGAACTACGACCCGCGACGGGAGGAGTGCTGGCGTGACGTCATGTTTTTTTCTCCTTGCGAGTGAGGGGTTGATCGGAATGGCGGCGACTCTAGCATGCCCGCAACGGGCGCCGCAAGCCGGCAGCGCGGCATTGCCGATCGAATCGTCGTGCGATGTGGCAAAAAACATACAAACAGGAGTCCATATCATTTCCGTATCGACGGCGTGCGTGGCGCACCGCGACAGGCGTTCGGCCCGCACGGACTGCCGCCATGGCGAGGTCCGGCCGCGCTTGACAGCGCACAGGCCGTTTCGTAGCATCCGCCTGCTTCATCCCTGAACCCTCATCGAACCGGTGATCCAAGTGCCCGCAACGATTCGTCCCTTCGCCTGATACGCCGACGACTGCCGTCCCGGCCGCGTGCCGTCCTGCCCGTTCCCGTTGCCTCGCGGCGCCGGAGCGTCGAGCGCGGGGCCGCGCCCGGACACGCACTGACACCGCAACGCACCCCTGACCGTTCGTTCACGTCGTCGGCTTTTTCCCTGTTTCCGGAGAAAGACCATGACGCTGGATTTCCGCGCCTACACGCAATCGCTCGACCTCGCCCGCTATCCGCGCACGCCGCACCTCGAAGGCTCGCGCCTGCAGGACGGCGACGCAGGTCACGGCCACGTTCCCTATCGCACCCTGGCGGGCGCGCATGTCGTCGTCGAGGAAAAGCTCGACGGCGCGAACACGGGCATCAGCTTCAGCCCGGCGGGCGAGCTGCTGCTGCAGTCGCGCGGCCACTATCTGGCCGGCGGCGGCCGCGAGCGGCAGTTCGGCTTCGTGAAGACCTGGGCGGCCGCCCATGCCGGCTGGCTGCTCGACCGTCTCGGCGATCGCTACGTGATGTACGGCGAGACGATGACCAAGAAGCACGCGGTGTTCTACGACGCGCTGCCGCATCACTTCTTCGAATTCGACGTGTTCGACCGCGCGACCGGCCGTTTCCTGTCGACACCCGCGCGGCGGGCGCTGCTCGCCGACGGGCCGGTGCTGTCGGTGCCCGTGCTGCATGAAGGCATCGCGCCGGCGCGGCTGGCCGACCTGAAGGCGCTGCTCGGCCCGTCGCTCGCGAGAACGCCGGACTGGCGCCGCGCATTCGAGGCCACCGTGCGCCGGCAGGGATTCGACCTCGCGCGCGCCTGGCAGCAGTGCGACAAATCGGAGCGTGCCGAAGGGCTCTACGTGAAGGTCGAGACCGGCGACACGACAACCGCGCGCCTGAAATGGGTACGCCGCGATTTCGTGCAGGCCATCCTCGACGCCGCGCGCCACCACTCGGAGCAGCCGTTCATCCCGAACCTGCTCGCACCGGGCGTCGACCTGTATGCGCCGCGCCCGACGCTCACATGGGCGACGCTCGCCGCGGCGCGCCCGACGCAATGAACGCGAAACGGTTAAATCCATTTCGGCAGGAGTCCAGATCATGAGATACGAACATCTGCAGGCGCTGGTGCCTGCACCCGGCGGGCAGCCGGACTATCGCGCGTGCCTCGCGGCATTTCCCGCGCTCGAACACGCGAAAACGACACCGCAGGAGCCCGCGCATCATCGCGAAGGCGACGTGTGGACGCATACGACGATGGTGATCGAAGCGCTGCTGGCGCTACCCGCTTACCAGGCCGCGCCGCGTGCCGACCGGGAAATCGTGTTCCTTGCCGCGCTGCTGCACGACATCGCCAAGGCCGGCACGACGCGCGTCGATCCCGTGACCGGCGCGATCGGTCATCCCGGCCACTCGCGCCAGGGCGCGATCGATGCGCGCATCGCGCTGTGGGACGCCGGCGTGCCGTTCGCGGTGCGCGAGGCGGTCTGCCGGATGATCGCCGTGCATCAGGTGCCGTTCTTCGCGATCGGCGGGTCGCGCCGCGGCACGCCCGAGTTCATCGCCCGCGAACTGTCGTGGCAGGTCGACATTCCGCTGCTGTGCCTGCTCGCCGAAGCGGACATGCGCGGCCGCATCTGCGACGACGCGCAGCGCGTGCTCGACGACATCGAGCTGTTCCGCGAACTGGCGCGCGAGGAGGGCTGTTATGGCCGCCCGCGCGCGTTTGCCGACGCGCACACCGCGCTCAGCTACTTCCGCGGCGCGGACGTGCATCCCGACTATCCGCTGTTCCGCACGCCGGGCTCGCAGGTGATCGTGATGTCGGGGCTGCCGGCATCGGGCAAGAACACGTGGGTCGCGCGGCATTACCCGGATCTGCCGGTCGTGTCGTTCGACGATGCGCGCGATGCGCTCGGGCTGCGCCACGGGCAGAACGAGGGCGCGGTCGCGCACCGGGCGGTCGACGCCGCGAAGGCGCTGCTGCGCGACCGGCGGCCGTTCGTGTGGAATGCGACGAACCTGTCGCCGCTGATGCGCAAGAAGACGCTCGACCTGCTGTATGCGTACGGCGCCGACGTGACGCTCGTCTACCTCGAACAGCCGCGCGCGGAACTGTTGCGGCGCAACGCGCGGCGCGACACGTCGCTGACGAACCGCGCACTCGAGGCGATGCTGCTGCGCTGGGATCTGCCGTTGCCGACCGAGGCGCATGCGGTGCGGTACGAAGTCTGATCCGGCATCGAGCCCGCCCGCGTCGGTGAGCCGCGGCGTACCGGCTCGCCGCATGTCGGCCGGCAACGGGCCATTGCAAACCGGGCCGTCGAAGCACGGCCCCGCGCCGGTGCGGCCGGGAATCGCCCGGAACCGGAACGGGTTCCGCTCGCCTAGGCCGCCGGTCGCGCCGCCGCCGCGGTGAAGTGCTCCGCCGGCATCGGGCGGCCGAGCAGGTAGCCCTGCAGCGAATCGCAACCGAGCTGCGTCAGGAACTGCTGCTGGGCGACGGTCTCGACACCCTCGGCGACGATCTTCAGATTGAGCGTCTGGCCGAGCGCGATGATCGCGGAAACGATCGCGGCGTCTTCCGTATCCTGCGCGAGTTCGCTGACGAAGCCGCGATCGATCTTCAGTTCGCTGGCCGGCAGCCGCTTGAGATACAGCAGGCTCGAATAACCCGTGCCGAAGTCGTCGATCGAAATCCGCACGCCCATGGCGTGAATCTGCTCCAGGATGCGCAGGCTCGTGTCGGCGTTGCGCATCGCGGTCGATTCCGTGATCTCCAGCGTCAGGCAGCCCGGCTCCAGCGCATGGCGCTCGAGCGCCTCGCGCACGCTTTGCACGAGACGCTCGTGGTTGAACTGCAGCGCGGACAGGTTGACCGCGACATTCCAGCCCACGTGCCCGGCATCGCGCCACACGCGCATCTGGCGGCACGCCTCGTTGAGCACCCACGAGCCGATCGGCACGATCAAGCCGGTCTTTTCCGCCAGCGGGATGAACTGCGCCGGCGAGATCATCCCGCGGGCCGGATGCATCCAGCGCACGAGCGCCTCGACGCCGACGATCGGGCCATCCGGCGCCTCGAACTTGGGCTGGTAATGGAGCATCAGTTCGCCGCGCTCGATCGCGAAGCGCAGGTCCTGGACGAGTTGCAACTGCTCGTGCACGTTCGCGTTCATCGACGCCTCGAAGAAGCAGTAGGCGTTGCGGCCGCTTGCCTTCGCGTGATACATCGCGGCGTCGGCATTGGTCAGGAGGTCCTGTTGCCGCGTGCCGTTGAACGGGTAGAGCGCAATGCCGATGCTGGTCGACACGCGCAGCGTGTGATTGGCCACGTCGAACGGCTGCTGGATCGCCCCGATGAGCTTCTCCGCGATCGCCGCGGCATCGGCCGGATCGCCGACGTTCGCAACCAGGACGAACTCGTCGCCCCCGACCCGCGCCACCGTGTCCTGCGCGCGGACGGTCTCCTCGATACGACGCGACACCTGCACCAGCAGCTGGTCGCCGATGTGGTGGCCGTATGCGTCGTTGACGGCCTTGAAGCCGTCGAGATCCATGAACATCAGCGCGAAGCTTGCCTCCGCGCGGCTGGCCGTCTGGATCGCCTGATCGATGCGGTCCGCCAGCAGCAGGCGATTGGGAAGCCGGGTGAGGTTGTCGTGCAGCGCCAGGTAGGTCAGGTCCCGGTTGGCGTCGGCGAGCGAATTGGCCAGCACGGAGGTCCGCGCCTCGAGGCGCAGGTCCAGCACCGACACCAGCAGCGCGATGGCCAGCACCGCCAGCGTCACGATGATGATCAGGAGTGCCAGCCAGCCGTTGTCGACGCCGGTGCGGGCCGCCCCGCACACGCTGCCCACCGGAAATTGCGCGGCCGCCATAGCGGTGTAGTGCAGGCCGACGATCGCGATCGCCATCACGACCGCCGCGCCCATGCGGACGATCCAGGCCGTCGACGTGTGGCGACGCAGCATGAACGCCATCCACAGCGCGGCCCCCGCCGCGACGATCGCGATCAGGATCGACAGGCCGAAGATGGCCGGGATGTATCGAATGCCGGGCGACATGTCCATTGCGGCCATGCCCGTGTAGTGCATGCCCGCGACGCCGGCCCCCATCAGCAACGCGCCGCCGAAGAGGCGCGGCCAGGGCAGCGTGTCCTGGGCGATCAGCCATAGCGCGAACGCGGACGACGCGATGGCGATCAGCAGCGACAGCACCGTAATGACCGGGTCGTAGCCGAGCGGGATCGGCAGCGTGAAGGCCAGCATGCCGATGAAGTGCGTCGACCAGATCCCGGTGCCCATCGCGAATGCGCCGCCGGCGAGCCACCAGTGCGCCGCGCGTCCGCGTGCGGTCGCGACCCGGCCGGCGATGTCCAGCGCGGTATACGACGCGAGGACCGCGACCAGGACCGATAACAGAACCAGTAGGGGATTGTGGCTGCTGGTGAGCATCAATGGATTTCGTTCATTTTTGAGGCGGCGGTTCCGCCCGGCGGCAACCGGGTGAGCGGTGCGGCGTCAGCCTGCGAGAAGGATCGGGATGCCGCTATATCGGCGGCCCGCCCGGACGACTTTAACCGGGCGCGGCCGTGATCTTACTGGCGAAACCGGAGGGTACGCGAAAAATCCGGCCGCGGCGCATGACGCCGGCGTCGATGCCGCGCGCAACGTTTGCGGACGGGCAATCCGCGGCCCGGCTGTCGCGCTGCCGCGACAGGCGCCGCCTTGCGCGATGCCGGCGGGGAGCGGGTGCCGCCGCGGCGGGCCCGGCCTGCCTCGGCCCGGCAGCCCGTTCGCTTACGGTAGACTGCACGCTCGCCAGCCTGCCGCTCCCTATATAACTACCCGCCCCGTACACACGCCATGGATCGAATCGATGCGATGAAGGTGTTCGTCGCCACGCTGGACGAGGGCAGCCTTGCCGGCGCGAGCCGGCGGCTTGGCCGGTCGCCGGCGGCAGTCAGTCGCGCGATCGCGTTTCTCGAGGAGCACACCGGCACCGCGCTGCTGTACCGGACCACCCGGACGATCCGGCTGAGCGAGGCCGGCGAACGCTACGCGGCCGCGTGCCGCCGCATCCTGTCCGATCTCGAGGAAGCCGACATGCTGGTCGCCGACGAACGCTCGGCGCCGCGCGGCATGCTGACGGTCACCGCGCCGGTCGCCGCGGGCGAGGACGTGCTGCGCGCGCTGCTCGACGCATTCATCGAACGCCATCCGGCCGTATCGATCCGCCTGCAGTTGCTCGACCGCCCCGTCAGCCTGATCGACGAAGGAATGGACGTCGCGCTGCGGATCGCACACCTGACCGATTCGACGCTGGTCGCGATTCCGGTCGGCGCGGTGCGGCGGGTCGTCGTGGCGTCGCCCGACTACCTGGCGAAGCATCCGGCGATCGTCGCGCCGGCCGATCTCGCGCAGCACCAGATCATCTCGATGACGCACTTCGGGCTCGATTCGTGGAGCTTCCCGCCGTCCGGACCGGCCGCGTTGCCGCAGGTCGTCCAGTTCGCGCCGCGCTTCATCGTCAACACGATCCGCGGCGCGGTCGCGTCGGCCGTCGCCGGACACGGCGTCACGCGGCTCTTTTCATATCACGTCGCGGAGCCGGTGCGGGACGGCACGCTGCGAATCGTGCTGCGCGACAGCGAGCATGCGCCGCTGCCGATCCATCTCGTCACGCCTTACGGCCGCCTTTCGGTCCCGAAGGTGCGCGCCTTCGTCGATTTCGCGGCGCCGCGCCTGCGCGAGCACTTCGCGCGGCTGGCGGCCATCACCGACGCCGATTGAATCGACTTGCGGAAGAATGGCTTTCGTACGATGGCAATTCTCCCGGAAATCGATTCAATCTAGACTTCCTTCAACCCACGGATGCGCATCGCGTCCGTTCAATGAATGGAGGTCGACATGCATCAAGCGCTTCCCGGCCAGCCCCGCGCGCACGCGTTCGACGTAACGCATCGCGCGGTATCCGGCCCCGGCTTCGCCCGTCTCGTATCCATGCCGCAGCCCGCGATCGTTGTCGCGCGCGCGGTTTCCGCGTCGATGGCCGCGGCGGAGGGCGCACGATGAGCACGATCTCGCCCGCCACGCCCGCGGCACTGGCCGCGCGGCCCGTCGCCAGCTACGCCGAACGCAACACCCGCTACTGGCGGCGCAACCTCGCCGTGTGCGTGTTCGGTTCGTTCACGACGCTCGTCAACCTGAGCATGCTGCTGCCGTTCCTGCCGCTGTACGTGCGCCAACTCGGCGTCGACGCGCAGTCGGCCGTGATCCAGTGGTCGGGCATCGCGTTCGGCGCGACCTTTCTCGGCACGGCCGTCACCGCGCCGCTGTGGGGCCGCCTCGCGGACCGCTTCGGCCGCAAGCCGATGCTCGTGCGCGCGGCGATCGGAATGGCGATCGTGATGTCGCTGATCGGCCTCGCGCACAACGTGGTCGAACTCGTCGCGCTGCGGTTGATCGCGGGGCTCGTCGGCGGGTACGCGTCGGCGTCGACCGTGATGGTCGGCACGCAGGCGCCGCGCGAACGCGCGGGCTGGGCGCTCGGCATCCTGTCGACCGGCGCGCTCGCCGGCAATCTGGTCGGGCCGCTCGTCGGCGGATTGCTGCCGGGTTGGGTCGGCATACGCGGCACGTTCTTCGCCGGCGGCGCGATGATCGCCGTCGCCGCGCTGCTGACGATCTTCGTCGTGAAGGAAGACTTCCACCCGGACACCGACGCGAAGACGCGCACCCCGGGCGCCGCGGCCGGGACGCCGCACCGCACGGATCGCGCCGCGGTCGCCGCGCTGCTGGTGACGGCGATGATGGTGCTGCTCGCGAACATGTCGATCGAGCCGATCATCACCGTCTATATCGGCGGCCTCGGGGTCGGCGGCGACCATCTGGCGCGCGTCGCCGGTGTCGTGATGGCGTGTTCGGCGCTCGGCAGCATGCTGACCGCCGCGCGGCTCGGCGCGCTGGCCGACCGGATCGGCAGCTGGAACGTGATCGTCGGTTGCCTGTTGCTGACCGCGCTCGCGATGGTGCCGCAGGCGTTCGTCACGCACTGGTGGCAGCTTGCCGCGCTGCGCGTGCTGATGGGCATGACGCTGGCGGGGTTGCTGCCGTCGATCGGCAAGCTCGTGCGGCAATCGGTCGACGAGCGCGCGACCGGGCAGATGCTGGGCTACCTGCAGTCCGCGCAGTTCAGCGGGCAGGTGATCGGCCCGGTGATCGGCGGACAGATCGGCGTCGCGCTCGGGCTGCATTCGGTGTTCTTCGTGACGGGCGCGCTGCTGGCGGCCTGCGCGGGGCTCGCGCACTGGGTGCACCGCCGCTAGACTCTTTCAGGAGATCCGCACCATGAAACCCTCGACCGACAACCGGACGCTGCTGCGCACCCTCGGCCTGCGCGCCCCGATCGTCCAGGCGCCGATGGCCGGCGTCAGCACGCCGGCGCTGGCCGCCGCCGTGTCGAATGCCGGCGGGCTCGGCTCGCTCGGCGTCGGCGCGACGAACGCCGACGGCGCGCGCAAGTTGATCCGCGACACGCGCGCGCTCACCGGCCGGCCGTTCAACATCAACGTGTTCTGCCACCGGCCGGCGCGCGCCGACCCGGCCGTCGAACGCGCGTGGCTCGACTGGCTCGCGCCCGCGTTCCGTGCATACGGCGCGACGCCGCCCGCGGCGCTGTCGGAGATCTATACGAGTTTCGTCGCGGACGACGCGATGCAGGCGATGCTCGTCGAAGAACAGCCGGCCGTCGTCAGCTTCCATTTCGGACTGCCGTCCGCGAACGTGATCGCCGCGCTGAAGCAGGCGGGCGTCACGCTGTTCGCGACCGCGACGAATCTCGACGAGGCGCGGCAGATCGCGGCCGCCGGCGTCGACGCGATCGTCGCGCAGGGCATCGAGGCCGGCGGCCATCGAGGCGTGTTCGACTCGACCGCGCACGACGATCGTCTCGGCACGTTCGCGCTGACGCGCCTGATCGTGCGCGAATGCGCGCTGCCCGTGATCGCCGCCGGCGGCATCATGGACGGCGCGGGGATCGCCGCCGCGCTCGCGCTCGGCGCGCAGGCCGCCCAGCTCGGCACCGCGTTCGTCGCGTGCACGGAAGCATCGATCGACGACGGCTATCGCCGCGCGCTCCTTGGCGACGCGGCAGGCCGCACGACGTTTACCGCCGCGATCTCGGGCAGGGTCGCGCGCGGCATCGCCAACCGGCTGACCGCACTCGGCGACGACCCGCATGCGCCGGCCACGCCCGCCTATCCGATCGCGTACGACGCGGGCAAGGCGCTGCATGCGGCCGCGAAGGCGCACGGCGAATTCGGCTACGGCGCGCAATGGGCCGGGCAGGCGGCGCCGCTCGTCCGCGCGCTGCCGGCCGCCGAGCTGTTCGCCACGCTCGAACGTGAAACGCGCGCGGCTATCGGGCAGATGCAGTACGGGCCGGACTGATTGCGCGGGCGGCAGGAACGCGCGAAGGGGCTCGCCGGCGGCGAGACGGACATGCGCCGCCCGTCGCCGATGTTGTCTCGTACCGTATCTGCACGGGCGGCGGATACGGGGCGATACAACAGCCCTGCGCGAGTTAGCTATAAAGCAGAGGTAGCTGCTTCCGGAGCGAGCCCGTCATGTCCACCACCTGGTTCAAAAAGTCCTGCCACGGCGGGGCCGTCAGATTCGAAGTCCGAACGGCCGGCGCGCCGGCGGTGCGCTGCAATGGCGGCCGGTACCGCCGGCGCGACGCGCCGATGAACCCGACGTTCACCGCCGCCGGCCTGACAATCGCCGAAGGAGAGGGCGCACTCACGTGCTACCGCTTCAGCACGCGTACCGTGCGTCACCCCTTCAGCGGCCGTTGCGGCATCCATCCGTTCCACCGGATACGCAAGAATGGGGCATGCCGGCGCGTCAACCTCGGCTGCGTCAGTGGCCTCGATCCGCAGGCGCTCGACGCGACGGTTGCCGACGGCGCAAGCCTCTCGATCGTGGAGGGCGTATGAAACGCTGGCTGATGATCCTGCTCTTTGCCGCGGGCGGCCTCGCGACCGAAATCTCGCATCCGGTGCAGTGCTCGCTGCTGTCGGTGAGCCGCGCGCAGACCGGCAAGCGTCGCACAAGGGACTGACGGCACGCGGGCTGCCTCGCGCCACCCCGGGTGGTTCACCGCTGTCGATTACCATGCTTCCGATAAGATCGCATGCGATCTATAATGCGCAGATGGGCGACCGATCTGCGTCGCCGGAGGACGTTCATGAAACCGACCGAAACCCCATCCGCCGCGCCGAAGCTGTCCGAGTTCCTGTGCTTCGCGATCTACTCGACGAACCTCGCGTTCGGGAAGGCCTACAAGCCGATCCTCGACGAGCTCGGCCTCACGTACACGCAGTACATCACGATCATCGCGCTGTGGGAGCACGACAACCAGACGGTCGGCCAGCTCGGCGAAAAGCTGTTCCTCGAGTCCAATACGCTGACGCCGATCCTGAAGAAGCTCGAGGCGATGGGCTACCTGGAGCGGCACCGCGATCCGTCGGACGAGCGTCAGGTGCTCGTCAGCCTGACCAGGAGCGGCCGCCGCGTGCGCGAGAAGGGGCTCGACATGAACCTGGTCGAAGCCACCGGGTTGAAGCCGGACGAATTCGCGAAGATGCAGAAGGCGATCGTCACGCTGCGCGGCAACCTGATCGAATCGACCGAAACGTAAACACCCGGACGGACGGCGGCCGGCCCGGGCATCGCGCCGGCCGCGCCGTCATGCGCGCCCGTCGTCCAGCACCAGCAGCTGCATCTCGCGGCGGACCGTGAAACCGAGCGCGAGATACCGCTCGATCGCCACCTGGTTCGACGTGAGGACGTGCAGGAAGGGCGTTTCCGCGCGCTCGGCGAGCGTCGCGATCAACGACCGGATCAGCCGCGCCGCGAGCCCCTGGCGCCGGAACGCGGCATCCACGCACACGGCGCTGATTTCCGTATATCCGTCGACCTGCATCCGCTCGCCGGCCATCGCGGCCAGCCGGCCTTCGTGACGCACGCCGATATAACGGCCCAGTTCGAACGTGCGCGGGCCGAACGGGCCCGGCTGCGCGGCGGCGGTCAGCGCGAGCATGTCGGGCACATCGGCTTCGCCGAGCGTGACGTGCGCCGACGCATCCGCCGGCTCGGGCGTCCCTTGCCAGATCATTTGAAACAATGCCGCCCGCCGGACGACCGACCAGCCCGCCGGCGGCTCGATTGCGTCCGGCGTGACCAGCGCCGCCGGGCCGTGCGCGGCGATCAGCTCACGCAGCGCGGCAAACGATGCCGGGCTCGTGTCCTCGATGGCGGCAAACGGCGCGACGTCTGTCGGAAACCGCAACGCGCGGTCGTCGCCGAGCGCAAAACGGCGCTGCCTGCCCGAGAGGGCGTGCCAGACCACGCGGTCGAGCACGTGCGCGCCGTCTGCGGCGTTTGCGGTCGTGGCGTCCGACATCGATTGCTCCTCGATTGAAAAATGGAGTGCCGCACATCATAAAGGCGACTTCAGGATACGGAAAACAAGGCATGTCACGCCGTCGAGGCCCGACAGAAACTCGGGTGAGCGAGCCATGCCGTGCGGTCAGGGGCGCTGCAGCAACCACGCCGCGATGTTCGGGACGACGGAGTTCCAATCACCTTCTCGGGTTTGCCTGAGCACGGTCACGTCGCTTATCCACGGGCTGGTGGTTCCCGTGCTGCCCCAACGCCAATCGCCGGAAGTATTGACGGGTACGCAAGTCGGGATACCGATCATCGCTGCGAGGTTGGCCACTGACGAATCCACGGCAATCACTGCGTCGAGCTGTGCAATACAGGCCGCCGTATCGTCAAAATGCCAAATGCCGGGCAGATAGCGACTCATGTTGCCTACTGGCGTGCCGGCCGCTGCTTCCACAATGGGGTGATGCAGGTTGACGAAATGCACGCGATTGGCCACGTCAGGATTCGTCACGAGCCAGTTCACCGCATCGAGTGGCAGGCTGCGGCGCGCGGCCCAATACCGTTGGCTGCTGTTCAGTTCAGGTTGATGCCGTTGATAGCAGTCCCAGAACAGACCCACCAGCATTTTCCCTGGATGCTGCGTGCGGACTTGCAGTGCCCATGCCTCGGCGTCTCGCTGTTTCAAGGCCGGCGCGTGGATGTAGGGCTGGAAACGGTATTCGGATCGCGCCATCTGCCCGGCTTTCAACAACGGCAGGTGTAGCAGCGTGGCGTACAGATGCGGCGCGAACGCTTCCACATGCGCCTGAATGTCGTCGGGTAAAGCATCGCACAACCCTAATGGACGCGGTGCGCTGACGACCTCGCAATCCGGCAGGGTCGCCTGCATGAGGGCAAGAATCTGCGGGTCACACGTCATCATCACGCTCGCGCCCGCTTCGAGCCAGTCGGTCACGCATGCGGCGAGGAGGAAGTTGTCGCCGAAGCCCAACTGATGCGTGATCAGCACGCGCTTGCCGCTCAGGTCCGTTTCCCCGCTCCACACGGGAATGCCGGTTGGGCAATAGCTACCCGCCGAGCCGGGATCTCCATTGCGCATCAACCAGTGACTGAAACCGCGCGGCTCTCCTGCCTTGAGCATCGCCTCGCCCATCAGGTGTTCGGCGTGCGCGGCGAGCGCGGAATTGTCGGGGGCGGCCTCTCGGCGGGCCTGTTCCAGCAGCGGGACCGCCCGCACGAGATCGCCGGCCATCATCAGGCTGTAGCCGCAACGCAACGGGTGAAGTGCCGGTTCGCTCGCACACAGCGGGTCGGACTCCCATGCTTCGGCAGCCTCGACGTGCCGTCCCAGCAAATTCAGCGCAAATGCACGTATCGCGATAAACCCGGAGTTGCATGGATCGAGCGCAAGCGCACGATCGGCCCAAAAGAGCAGTTCGTTTTCGCGTTTGAGCGCAAGCAGTGTCTCGCAGATGTCGCGTACGACAGCGACATCTTCCGGATTATTCGCATATCGGGTTTCCAAAGCGAGCAGTTGCTGATTCATGTCAACGGTCATCGTAAGGCCTCGACTTCAGAAAAGCGGGGCAATTGCGCACTGTCCCTGTCGCGCTTCGGGCAGCGGGCGTAGCGATCGAAACTTGCCGGAATGAAGCTTCTGGCCGTGCTTCCATATGTAGTTTCCGGCCAGGTTGATGTGCTCCCGGCCGAGCGGTGACAGGTATGGTAACAGTGCAATATCTGGCGCCGTGCCCCGTGCGCGCATCGGCTGAATTGCCCGCTCGAAATCGACCGTGTTCCACGGCGCGATTGCGTGCGGTACACCTCGGGCGATCCTGAATAGAAAAGCGCATACGATTTCATCGCATGCGCTTTATTTGACGAATGTACGCAACTGGCTCCGTTGCGTCATCCTCAATGACCGAAGTAGATCGAGCGTTCAGCCACGCGCGTCGCCGGCCGGCCGCCCGACTGCGTGGCAGGCGCGGCCTCGCGGCCGTAACCGGACGCCGACGCATCGGCGGCCACCGCGTCGTTCGCATGAATGCGCGTCAATGCGGCCTGCAGGTCGTCCGGGTAGTGCGGATCGTTTGCACGGCCCGGCCGGTAGCCGGCCTGTTCGAGCTGCACGAGTTCGGCGCGCACTTGCGCGCGGGACACGACGGCCGCATCGGCAAACGCCGGGGCGGCAGCGGAAGCGGAAACGGCCACGAGAAGGGCGGCGATCAATCGGGTTTTCATCATTTGCCTCGACAGAATGGAAACGGGAATAAAAAAGGAATCGGTGCACACCTACCGGCACGCGGCGTTCAGTGACCGAAGTACACCGAGCGCTCGGCCACGCTGACCATGTGCCGGCGGCCGGATTGCGACGCGCCGTTGCCGGTGCCGCCGTAGCCGGAATCCGGCACGCCGGCCACGAGCGGGCCGCCGGCCTGGGCCTGGGCCTGGGCCAGCGCGGCCCGCAGATCGTCCGGATAGGTCGCATCCGTGGCGCGATTCAGCGGGTATCCGGCCTGTTGAAGCCGGGCCAGTTCGGCGCGCACCTGCGCACGCGTCACGGTGGTCTCGCCGGCGAACGCCGGTGCGACAGCGGAAGCCGAGACGGCGACGAGCAGGGCAGCGATCAGTTGAGCTTTCATGATTCACCTCGACAGGAAAGAAACCGGGCAGGCGGCGCTGGGCCGCCCGACACCCCGTTCAGACAATACGGATTTCGACGTCGATGTTGCCGCGCGTCGCCTTCGAATACGGGCAGGTCTGGTGCGCGGCATCGACGATGCGTTGTGCGACGTCGCGCTCGAGCCCCGGCACGCTCACGTTCAGCCGGGCCTGCAGGAAGTACGCGTTGCCGCCGGTGCCGAGATCGACTTCGGCGTCGACCGCGAGATCGGCCGGCAACGTCACCTTCGCGGCACGCGCGGCAAGCTGCATCGCGCCGATGAAGCAGGCCGACCAGCCGGCCGCGAACAGCTGTTCGGGGTTGGTGCCGTTGCCGGCGCTGCCCGGCGACGACAGCTGGATGTCCAGGCGGCCGTCGGAACTGCGCGCCGAGCCGTCGCGGCCGCCGGAAGTCGTATGCGTCTTGCCCGTGTACAGCACTTTTTCGATCTTGCTCATCATTTGCTCCTTGGGTTGGCAGGTTTGAATCAGATGCGATTAGATCGCATGCGATGGAGTTTCGTCGACGGAAGCGCCTGAGTCAATCGCATTCGATTAAATCGCACGCGAATTTTGTATTTCAATGTATCTGAAACGTTCGTCGCCTTGCGGGACAAGGCCGTCCGGCACTCGTCCGCCGGCAGCGGGGGGCCGCCCGTCCGGGCGGCCGATCGGTCACGCCGCGTCGATCTCCGCGATCACGACGAGGATCACGGCCGCGTCGGCGGGCAACTGGCGCTGCGAGAACGCCGAGCGCGCATGTCCCGCCTTGTCGCCGAGCACGGCCGCGAACAGATCGGACGCGCCGTCGAGCACGGCCGGTTGCCCGTAGAAGCCGTCGGCCGAGCTCACGTGCCCCTCGACGCGCACGATCTTGCGCAGGCGTCCGAATCCGCCCAGGCGCCTGCGGATCTGCGCGAGTACGTTCAGCGCCGCGAGCCGGGCGGCCTCGCGGCCTTCGTCGACGCTCAACTGTTCGCCGACGCGGCCGGTATGGGCGACCTTGCCGTCGACGAGCGGGAGTTGTCCGGACACGAACAGCAGGTTGCCGGCCTCGCTCACGGCCGTATAGCTGCCGAGCGGGTTCGGCGGTTCGGGTAACGCGAGGCCGAGTTCGGCCAGCTTCTGTTCGATGCTCATGTCGTTCTCCTGGCGGGAAAGGGAATCGGATAATCGGTGCTGCCTGTCGGTCACTGTAGTCATGCGGGCAGGGCCGGTAAATGTCGGCCGTGCAATTGATTCTCGACACCGTGTAACGAATCGCGCGACGCGCCCGCTGGTTTCCCGCGCGAGATTCATGCACACTCGTTGCTTCATCGCGCGCGCCACATCCGAGCCGGCAGGAGCCGACCCATGCAACGACAATTCGACGATCTGCTGCTGGGCAGCATCGAGCTGTTCTGTCTCGCCGCCGAACTCGGCAGCTTCACGCTGGCGGCCAATGCGGCAGGCGTCACGCCGGCCGCGGTCAGCCGGTCGGTGGCGCGGCTCGAGGAGCGCCTCGGCGTGCGGCTGTTCGTGCGCACGACCCGGCAGATCCGGCTGACCGATTCCGGCCGGCGCTATTTCGAACAGTGCCGCGACGCGCTGTCGCAACTCGTCGACGCGGAACGCGAGGCGACCGGCCAGCAGGCGACGCCCGCCGGCCTGCTGCGGATCAGCATGCCGACGCCCTACGGGCACTATCGCGTGCTGCCGCTGCTGCCGGCGTTTCGCGAGCGGTATCCGGACGTGCGCATCGAAACCCACCTGAGCAACCGCAACATCGACTTCGCCGAGGAAGGCTACGATCTCGCGATCCGCGGCCGTGCGCCGGCCGATTCGAACCTGGTCGCGCGCAGCCTGGAGGACGCCGAACTCGTGGTCGTCGCGACGCCCGGCTACCTGAAGCGCGCGGGCACGCCGACCGCCATCGACGATCTGCATGCGCACGAGTGCATCCAGTTCGAGCTGCCGAGCAGCGGGCGGCCGATTCCGTGGCTGTTCGCCGACGGCACGCACGACATCGACGTCGCGACGACCGGCAGCTACGGCACGTCGGGCGACGTGCTCGCCGGCGTGACGCTCGCGCGAAGCGGCGCGGGCCTGTTCCAGACCTACCGCTTCATCGTCGAGCAGGATCTGCGCGCCGGCACGCTCGTGGAAGTGCTGCCCGGCCTGGGGGGCCGGTCGCGACCGTTCATGCTGCTGTACCCGCATGCGCGCTTCCTGTCGTCGCGCGTGCGCGTGTTCGTCGACTTTCTCGTCGAACACCTGGCGCACCCGCCGGCCGCGCCCGCGGGCCGGGCACGGCCCCGGCGAGCGGGCGCATCGCGCTAGGTGCGGCGCGCGCCCGTCCGGCGCCGAGGCTCAATGCCCGGCGCTCTGGCCGCCGTCGACATGCAGGATCTCGCCGGTGACGAACGGCGCCGAATCCAGATAGAGAATCGCATCGACGATGTCGCTCATCTCGCCCATGCGGCCGACCGGGTGCAGCGACGCGAGCGTCGCATGCGTCTCGGGCGCATGCATCGGCGACTTGATGACGCCGGGCGACACCGCGTTCACGCGAATGCCGGCCTTCGCATACTCGATCGCGAGCGACTTCGTCGCCGCATTCAGGCCGCCCTTCGTCAGCGATGCGAGCACCGACGGCACGTTGCTGTTCGCGTGATCGGTCAGGCTCGTCGTGATGCTGACCACGTGACCGCCGCCGTGTTTCTGCATGGCCTCGATCGCATGCTGCGTGACGTGAAAGAAGCCGCTCAGGTTGACGCCGGTGACCTGTGCGTAGTCGTCCGCGGTGTACTGCGTGAACGGCTTCGCGACGAAGATGCCGGCGTTGTTGACGAGCGTGTCGACGCGGCCGAAATGTTCGATCGCCGCATCGACCACGCGGCGCGCGACGGCCGGATCGCCGATATCGCCCGCGACGGTGACGAGATCGGGATCGTTCGACGGGCCGATCGAACGGGACGTCGCGACGACGCGATGGCCGCGGGCCCGGAAGGCCTTGACCGTTTCCGCGCCGATGCCTTGCGATGCGCCGGTGACGATGATGACTTTGGATGCACTCATGACATGCCTCGATAGGTGAATGGTTTTCGGCTTCGGTGCCGACCGGATCGATGAATCCGATGGGCTCACTGTAGGCGTGCCGGGCGCAATCTCGAACACCCGCCGTGGAGCAACAGTCTTGCGTCGCGGGAACAAATGCGGGGAGGGGCGGCGGCCTGCGGGACGACATGCGGGACGCCGGCCGCGGGGCTGGTTTGCGTGGCGCTCGAAGGGCGTGCGCGCGGCAAGAGGATCTTTATTGTTTGAGGTTCGTATGCTAGCGTGATTGAGCCGGTTCGAATTTCATCGAAGAACGATACGGAATCGGCAACGATCTTCAGCGGCACGTGGCCGAATCGTCGGCTCCGTGAATTCCGGGGACTCCGTCATGCTCATTGCCGTCTTGGAAGATGATCAGGATCAACGCGACCTGCTGATGCTCTGGCTCGAGCAAGGCGGGCATCGCGCGCTGGGCTTCGGCACGGCGCAGGACTTGTTCGAAGGCATCAGGCGCGATCCCTTCAGCCTGTTCGTCGTCGACTGGGAACTGCCGGACGCATCCGGCGGCGACGTCATCCAGTGGGTGCGCAACCACCTGGGATGGGAAGTGCCGCTGATCGTCCTGACGGTGCGTGACGACGAGCAAACCGTGCTCGCCGCGCTGAAGGCGGGCGCCGACGACTACGTGGTCAAGCCCGCGCGATCCGCCGAGCTGCTGGCCCGCATCGGCACGGTTGCCCGCAGGTACGGCGTGGGCAGCATCGCGCCGCTGCAACTGGGCGTCTATACGATCGACATTCAGCGGGTGTCGCTCTCCGTTGCCGGCAATCCGGTCGACCTCACGCAGAAGGAATTCGACCTGGCCGCCTACATGTTCCAGAACCCGGGGAAGCTGCTGTCGCGCGACCACCTGCTCAATCGCATCTGGGGCGTGAATGCCGACGTCGATACGCGCACCATCGACACGCACGTGAGCCGCCTGCGCAAGAAGCTGCTGCTCGACGGCACGCACGGCTGGAAGGTCGTCCCGGTCTACGGCTTCGGCTATCGCTGCGTGCATCTCGACGATCCGGCCTGACGTACCGCGCGATCGTCAGCCCTCGTCGACGGCCATGAGGGGCGCGTCCGCCCGCATGCGCCGCTGCCGGATGGTGGCCGGCACGCCCGCGGCGAGCGCATTCGGCGGCACGTCGTCGAGCACCACGGCGTTCGCCCCGATCACCGCGCCGTCGCCGATCCGCACCGGGCCGAGGATCTTCGCGCCCGCGCCGATGTCCACGCCGTTCCCGACGACCGGTGCGCCGCGCGTGCCGCGATGGCGCAGGCCGAGCGTCACGCCGTGGCGGATCACGACGTCGTCGCCGATCACCGTGTCGCCGCTGATCACGATGCCCCCGAAATGCTCGATCAGCAGACGCCTGCCGACGACCGTTTCGCAAGGCAGGTCGATGCCGGTCAGGATCTGGCTCGCGATCTTGCCGAACTTGTAGAGCAGCGACAGCGGGCGTCGCAGCAGGCGCGGCCGCACGCGGTAGCGCCAGCGCCCGAAACGGTACACCGCCATCACCCACAGCCCCTGCCGCCAGATGTCGCGCTCGTAGGTGCGCCAGTCCTCGCGCAGATTGTCGAACATGGCCGCCTCCTTACCACGGGGTCGGCGGCGAGACGCGGCCGCCCATCGTTTCGCGCCACGCGCGCTGGAGCAGGTCGGCCTGCCGGCGCGCGTCCAGCACCTTGTTCCGCCGCCCGGGGCCGTCCGCGCCCCGCGCATGACGCCACGCGCGCAATGCGTGCCAGCCCAGTTCCGCCCGATTGGCCAGCCAGGCGGCAGACAGGCCGTGATGCTTGCGGTAGTAGAGCATGGCGCTGCGCATGCGCCAGAGCGTCAGTTGCGCGCCGGCGCCGGAAAACGCTTCGCCGGTCGACCGGGTGACGCTGCGGGCCGATACGCCGCCGACATGCCGCACGACGAGGTCGGGCCAGTAGCACACCTCGAAGCCGCACTGCTTGACGCGCCGGCACAGATCGACCTCCTCGTAATACAGGAAGAACCGTTCGTCGAAGCCGCCGAGCCGGCAGAACAGGTCGCGACGAATCAGCGCGAAGGCGCCGGGCACCCAGTCGACGCAGGCCGGCGCGGCGGGATCGCACCAGGTCCGGTCCGCGCGGCCGAAGAATCGCGAGCGCGGGTATCGGGCCGACAGGCCGCTGACGGCCAGCGCGTCGTTCAGGACCGACGGGAACATGCGGGCCGACGGCTGATCGCCGCCGTCGCCGCCGGTCAGGCGTGCGCCGGCCACGCCGACGTCCGGGCGCGCCTGCATGCGCGCGACGCCGGCCCGCACCGCGCCGGGGGCCGGCTCCGCGTCGGGATTGAGCAGCAGCAGCAGCGCGCCGTCGGCGTGGCGGGCCGCCAGGTTGTTGCCGGCGGCGAACCCGAGATTGCGCGGGCTGCGCACGAGCGTCACCCACGGATGCCGCTGTTCGACCAGGTCGGCCGTGCCGTCGGCGGAGGCGTTGTCCAGCACGATCACCTGCCAGTCGTCCCGGTCGGCGTCGGCGCGCAACGCATCCAGCTGCGCGCCGATCTCGCCGGCCGAGTTGTAGGTGACGATCAGGATCGACAGCGCGCGGCGGCACGGCGGGCACGCGAATCCGGAAGCGGTGTCGGCACAGCCCGTGCCGCGGGTCGAGATGGCAGTCATCATTGCGGGTCTCCTGCTTGGGGGCCGCGCGGCGTGCGAACCCACGCGGCGGTTCCGCGTGCGCACCGGAGCGCATGCGGCAATCCGGTCAACGACCAGGCGAGATGGAGCGGCAGCCGCAGCAGCGCGAGCCAGTGGCGCCGCGACGCGCGGCCGGCGCGCATCGCGACGGCGACATGCAGCGCGACGATGCCGAGCATCGCGAAGCCGCTCGCCGACACCGCCGCCACGGGCCACGCGGCCGCGACCGCAACGACCGCGACGAACCACGTCAGCGGCGGCAGCAGCAAGTCGCCCAGCGCATCGATGCAGCGCCACCGGCCGGCGGCGACGGCCCGCAGGCACGGCAGCCACTGCGCGCGCAACAAGGCCAGCCGGCCGCCCGTCCAGCGCGCGCGCTGCGTCGACGCGGCGCGCCGGTCCGGCGCGACCGGCGCGCGCACGGTGGCCTCGTCGACCCATTCGACCCGCCGGCCGGCCTTCAGCAGGCGGACGTGGTAATCGACGTCCTCGACAATCGACGTCGAGTCGTACGGCACATGCGCGAGCGTCTCGCGGCTCAACGCAAAGCCGTTGCCGAGCACGCCGGCCGAGCATCCCAGCCGGGCGCGGCCGCGCGGGCGCACGAGGTTCCAGCCGAACCACGCGACCTCGGCCAGCGCGCCATGCGCGCGCATCGGAGCGCCGCCGGCCCGCACCGCGAGGTAGCGGCACTGCAGCGCCTGCGCACCGCGCCGGATCGCCGCGCGCACGGCATCGAGCGATGCGCGATCGAAACGGCTGTCGGCGTCGATCACGAGAAACCAGTCGAACGCCGGCAGGTTCGCAAACGCGAAGCGCAGCGCGTAGCCTTTGCCGCGCCGCTGCGGATCGCGGCGTTCGAGGACGTCGACGCCCGCCCGTGCGGCGACGAGCGCGGTGTCGTCGGTGCAGTTGTCGGCGACGACGACGATCGTGCAGGCGGCGTCGCCGGCCGCCGCCTCGCGCAGGCTCGCCAGCGTCGCGCCGAGCCCGGCCGCTTCGTCGTGCGCCGGCACGACGATCGCCAGACGCGCGGCCGGTGCGTGCGCTCGGGCATCCGGCGCACGCCGGCGCGCGGGCAGCATCGCCGCGACGGTCAGCACGAGCAGGTAGAGCGCGCCGGGCGCCAGCAGCGCGACCAGCCCGAATCCCGCGATGTCAATGAACATGGCCGTCTCCCGTTGCGCTTGCGCCGGAGAAGAAATGCGCGATGCGCATCGCGTCGATCACGGGCGTCGTATGCGGTCCGCATGCAGGGAGGCCGCCCCACAGGGCGTGCCACGGCAACGCCGCGGTTTCGCGCTGCAAGCGCTCGACGAGGGCGTCGACCGTACCGATCTGGCGCGCGGGAATGCCGCCGACGATGACGCCGGACGGAACGTCGCGCGTGACCAGCGAGCCGGCCGCGACGATCGTGTCGGCGCCGATCCGCACACCGGGCATCACGATCGCCTGATGCCCGACGAACACGTTGTCGCCGATGTCGATGCCACCGACCTTGTCGAGCTTCACGCCGTAGGCCGTCGCGAGCATCGTGACCACGCCGTCGTGGCCGAACAGCGTGCAGCCGGACAGGTGCACGTTGCGGCCGAGCCGGACGTAAGGCGGATCGGTCACGACGACGTTGGTCTGGACGACGCATGCGTCGCCCATCGCGTACAGCCCGCCGTGGCGCCGCAGGTAGCGCGCCCACGCGATGCCGTCGGGTCGCGCCACGCGTTTCCACCACGCGACGCCGATGCCGTGCTCGATCGCGAGGTGGCCGAGCAGGCGGTCAAGCCAGGTGCGCAGGTTCATCATTGCTCTCCTTTCGATGCCGATGCGCCGCGCGCTTGCGGCAAGGTTGCGAACAGCGACGCGAGCCGCGCCACGTTCCGCTCGAGGTCGAACGCGTCGACCAAGCGTTGCCGGCCGGCCGCGGCAAAGCGCCGCCGGGCGTCCGGGTCGTCGAGCAGCGCGCCGATGCACGCGGCCAGTGCGTCGACGTCGCCGGGCGCTGCAAGCAGGCCGTTCGTGCCGTCCTCGATCAGTTCGGGAATCCCGTTGACGGGGCAGGAAATGCACGGCACGCCGGCCGACATCGCTTCCATCAGCACGACCGGAATGCCTTCGGCGAGGCTTGGCAGCACGAACGCATCGGCTGCGGCGAATGCCGCGCGCACTTCGGTTTCGTTCAGCGCGCCCGCGAAGCGGACGCAGCCGTCGAGACCGAGCCGCCGCGCGTGCTCGCGCAGGCTGGCTTCGTCGCCGCCCTGGCCCACGAGCGTCAGGTGGATGTCGCGGCCTTGCGCACGCACGCGGGCGCAGGCTTCCAGCAGCACGTGCTGGCCTTTCGCCGCCGTCAGCCGGCCGACGCACAGCAGCCGCGTCGCCGTGCCGCGGGCCGGCGCGCCGGCGTCGGCGTGCAACGCGACGCCCAGCCGGCACACCTGCAGCTTGCGCCATTGCGCGGGGTCCGACAGCCGCATGAGCTGGCTCCGCGCGAACTGGCTGATGCAGACCACCAGATCGGCGGTGCGGACCTTGGTGCGCAGATGCTGGCCTTCGACGTCGTCGAATTCGTCCGGGCCGTGCACGGTCAGCGACAGGCCCACGGGCGCGATCGCGCGGGCCAGCACGCCGACGCTGGCGCCCGCCGTCGCGAAGTGCACGTGCAGGTGACGCAGGCCGGCGCCGTCCATCCAGCGCACGACCATCATCGCCTCGGCGAGATAGGCCAGCGCATACAGGCGGCGCACGCCGCGCCCGAGCGTCAGGCTCCGGGCGAACGCGCGCAGGCAGCCGGCGGGATGCCGGCGCAGGCAGTGGAGCAGGGCGCGCCCGGCGCCGGCCACGCCGTCGCGCTTCACGTAGTAGGTCGCGCCCGCTTCCGCGCGCTCGCTGTCGGTCATGCGCGCGTCCGGGCGGTCCGGCGCATTGACGGACGCCACCGCGACCGTTGCGCCGAGCCGGCGCAGCGCGAGCACCTCGCGCAGGATGAACGTATGCGAGACGGCCGGATAGCGGCTCACGAGGTAGGCGAGCCGCAGGGCGGACGCTTCCGGACAATCAGGGACGGGCAAGGGTTGCATGATCGGTCACGGTTCGGGCTGGCGATGACTGCATTACAGACGAGAACGCCCGCGCATCTGTGACGGGAGTGCAAACTGTGGCGGCACGCCCGTCAGACCGCGAGCGGCGCCGGCCGCGCGCCGCGCGCGGCCGCTTCGGGCGCGTGGGACAGCCGGTCGTACACCTGCTCGGCGGCGGCGATCCGGGCGTCCCACGTATGCCGGTCGACGATGCGCTGCCGCGCGAAAATGCCGCGCCAGCGCCATGCGTCGGCACGCTGCGCGCAGTCCCGCAACGCATCGGCCAGCCCGTCGATCGCGCTGTTCGGGCCGTCGAACGGGATGCAGCGGCCGACTTCGTCGTCGACGATCTCCGCCGGCCCGCCGAAATCCAGCCCGATCACCGGGCGCTCGCAGGCCATCGCCTCGAACAGGACGGCGCCGCCCGATTCCCGCACCGACGGCAGGCAGAACACGTGGCAATCGTGCATCGCGCGCGCCACGTCCTCGTGGCCGAGGTTGCCGGCGAACCGGACCTGGGCGGCCAGCCCGAGCCGCCGCGCCAGCGCCTCCCACGGCCCGCGCATCGGCCCGTCGCCGGCGACCGTGAGGCGCGTGCGTATGCCGTCGGCGTTCAGCCGGTGCATCGCGTGCAGCAGCAGGTCCAGCGCCTTGACCGGGACGAGCCGGCCCGCGAACGTGATCGCGAGCGGTTCGTCCGGCCCCGGCCGGGGCAACGGCGCGCCGGGCGTGAAGCACGCGAGATCGACCGCGTTTTCCAGCATCGGGATGCAGCGATGGCGATGCTGCGCCGGCACGGCCGCCGCGGTCGCGCGGGTGGCCACGAGCAGCGCGTCGGTGTGCGCGATCGAGCCGAGCATGCGGTCGAGCCCCTTCAGCAGGTCGCGCACCCGCCAGAGCCAGCGGGACTCCTGCCGCAGCACGTGGCCGAAGCCGGGCGGATCGCCCAGGCCGCAATTGAGCGGGCCGCGCACCAGCGGCAGCCCCAGCCGATGCAGCACGGTCGGCGCGGAGAGCGTCACCGGGGTGACGACGTGGGCAACCGCCCACGGCAGCCGGCCGTCGTGGCGTCGGGCGATCCGGCGCGCGGTGCGCAACGCGGCGCGGTCGAACGCGAAGTAGTCGCATTGCGACACCAGGAACACGCTGTGCTCGCTGCGCGGGAACAGGCGCCGCGCGATGCCGTAGAGCGGCCGGGCCAGCCATTCGGTGTCGATGTAGTGAACCTCGGCGCCGTCGGGCAGCGGTCCCGCCGCGTCGATCGCGGGCCGGTTGCGCACGTGCGTGAGCAGCGTGACGGGCCGCACCCGCGCGAGACCGGTCAGCCATTCCCAGCCGATCCGGGACACCGAGCCCATGCCGGGGCCGCATTGATACGCAACGAGAAGAATCGGAGCCTGCTTCATGATGCCTCCGCGAGGACAGTGGAATGGAGCCGGCGTGCCGGCACGCCGGCGACGACCGTGCCGGCCGCCACGTCGCGGGTCACGACCGCGTTCGCGCCGACGACCGCGCCGTCGCCGATCGACACGCCCGGCAGGATCGTCACGCCGCGCCCGATCCATACCTCGCGTCCGATCCGTATCGGCGACGCGACGTGCGACGCGTCGCGCAGGCAGTGCGTGCCCCGGCCGTGATTGGCGTCGCGGATGCTGGTGTATTCGCCCACCATCGTCCCGGCGCCGATTTCGATTGCCGCGCGCGCCGCGAGGTGCACGCCGCGCGACAGGACGACCCTGTCGCCGAGCGCGATGCGCCCGGCATCGCGGGTTTCCCAGTACTGGCCCGGGTACAGGTAGAGCGAGCGGCCGAGCGCGATGCTGCGGGTGCCGTGCAGCTCGGGGCAGCCTTCGACGACGACCGATGCGTCGATCCCGCCGGGCAGCGCCGCATGCAGCCGGGCGAACGACCACAGGCGGCGCAGCCGCCCGCCCGGGCCGGCGATGAAGGTGGCGATCGGCGCGAGCAGCCGCGCGGCCAGCAATTTGAGGTTCACGATGCCTCCCGGTTGACGTGTCCGGCATCGGCGCCCTTGTACTGCGGAGCGGCGGCCGCCCGACCGGCCCGCGCGGCGCGCCGGTAGCGCCACTGGCCGACGAGAATCGGAACCTGCTGGAAATGGGCGTGCAGCGCGTACAGCAGCGCGAGCTTCCAGTCGCGCGCCTTCCAGTACGCGCGCGACGCCGAGCGCAGCCAGATCGCGGCGCCCAGCGCGGCCAGCACGAGCGCGGCGGGCGGCGCGACGGCCAGCACGGCGGCCCACGCGAAGGGCGCGGCCAGCACGAGTGCGCCATGCACGCGGTTGCGCCGGGCCTCGCGACGCCACAGCGGGTCGCTGCTGCCCGCATAGCGCGCCGACACCTGCGCATAGGCCAGCCCCGCGCGCAGCGCCCGCTGCCAGTACTGGCCGAATCGCGTGATCGCGAGATCGTGCCGCGTCATCGGCGCATCGACATGCAGGATGCGCCACCCGCCGGCGCGGACGCGGCGGCACAGTTCCGGCTCCTCGCCCGCGTCGAACGTCTCGTCGAACCCGCCGGTTTCCGCCAGCGCCGCGCGCCGGAACAGCACGTCGCCGCCGCAGTAGTCCGTTTCGCCCGGCGCGTAGATCCAGTCGAGATCGAGCACGGCCGTGTAGAGCGACTGCCGGGGCGCGATTTCCCGGCGGTGCCCCCAGACCGCGGCATACGGGCCCGAATCCAGCTGCGCCAGCGCGTGAAGCGGAAACGCCGGGTCGAGCACCGTATCGCCGTCGAGAAACAGCACGGCATCCGCGACCGCCGCTCGCCAGCCGGCGTTGCGTCCGGCCGCCGCGTTGCGATGCGCGCCGCCTGCCTGCAGGACGCACGCGCCGGCGCGCCGTGCGAGTGCGTCGCTGTCGTCGGTCGATGCGGAATCGACGTAGATCAGTTCGTACGACACGTGGCGCCAGTCCGCCGCATGCACGCTGTCGAGGCAGCGGCGCAGACGCTCGCCCTCGTTGCGGCCGATCACGACGACCGATACGTCGTATGAGGTCGGGGCGCGGTTCATGCCCAGGCTCCCAGCAGGGACAGGTAGCGCCGCGTCTGGCGCGCCGGGGCGAAGCGCCCGGCGAGCGTGGCGCGCGCGGCGTCCGCGACGCCGTTGAGCAGGGCGGCGGGCGCGTCATGCAGGCGCTGCAGCGCGCGGGCCAGCGCCGCCGCATCGTTCGCGGCGAAGTGAAAACCTGTTTCGCAGTCCTGCACGAGTGCGCCGGCGCCGCCCGCGTTGGGCACCAGCACCGGCACGCCGGCCGCGAACGCCTCGAGTATCGCGAGGCCGAACGGCTCTTCCGCGCAGGTATGCACGAGCAGGTCGGCTTCGCGCAGACGTGCGCTCGCATCGGGCGCGAAGCCGTGGAAACGGACGTTCGGCAGGTCGGCCGCCGATTCGCGCAGCAGCGTGTGCTCTTCGCCACTGCCGTAGATGTCGAAGTGCATGTCGGCGAGCGCGGGCGTCCGGCGCACGGCGTTCACGAGCAGCCCGACGCGCTTGATGCGGTCGAGCCGGCTCAGCACGACGACGCGCCGCACCCCGGCCTGCGCGAAGGCCGGGCGGCCGCCATCCGGCTGCGCGTCGATGAAATTCTCGATCACGGTCACGCGGCCGGGCGGGACGCCGTGCGCGGCGAGACGCTCGCGCACGAACCCGGACACGGCGACGAACCGGACGTCGAACGGCAGCAGCAGGCGCTTGCGGCCGTAGCTCAGGCGCTCGTCGGTGCCGCCGTGGACGACATGGACATGGGTCGTCGGGCAGCCGCTCAGCCATTGCATCGCGATGGCGACGAGCGTATGCGACAGGCCGGTGGCCGCCACCACGCACGCCCGGTGCGTCCGGCCGGTGCGCCACAGGAACCGCGCGAGTTCGGCCGGCGTTCCGGCGTGGACGGTGCGCAGCCCGTGCGCCCGCGCATGATCGTGCACCGGCCCGGCCGGCGCCACGATCGTCCGGTCGAAGCAGCCCTCGAGCGCGGCCAGCGTGCGCACGGCCATGCGCTCGGTGCCGAACAGCTGCCCGCTGTGCAGGATGTAGACAAGCGGCGTTGCCATGACGGGTCTCCTTTGCTGGAACGTGAGACCCATTTGACTGCAGCGTGCGCGGCAGATCGTGACGCGACTGTAAAACCGTCCGCCGCGATGCGGCCCGGCCGCATCCATGCGGGCGAGCGCCTGCGCGACGGACATGCCGGCGCGCAGGCGCTCGTCGAATCCGGCGCAACGCGCCTACTTGAGCAGCGCGCCGACCGTGATCATCGTCAAGCCGGATGCGAGCTGCCGCATCACGTAGCCGAAATCGGCGATCCCGCTCTTGGGCACGTAGATCACGTCGCCTTCCTCGAGCGCGAAGTTGACGCTGTGGTCCGCCGTGAGCAGGCTGCGCAGCGGCACGCGTTGCACCGCATGCGTGCCGGGCCGGTAGATGCCGATCTCGTCGGGCGCCGCGTCCTCGCCGGGGCCGCCCGCCTGCGCGAGCGCGTCGAGCAGCGACATGTTCGGCGTGAGCCGGTACGCGCCCGGCTTGCCCACTTCGCCCATCACGTAGACGAGCGTGTCGAACGAATCCGGGATGTAGACGAGGTCGCCCGGATGCAGCCGGAGGTTCTGCGCCATGTCGCCCTGGGTCAGCAGGCGCTTCAGGTCGATCCAGATCAGTCGCTCGCGGCCGCGGAAGATCGCGCAGCGCGTGAGCGTCGCCTGCTTGTCGATGACCGGCAGCGCGCCGGCGCGCGCCAGCGCTTCCAGCACGGTCGGCGCGTGCTCGAACTGCAGCGTCCCCGGGTTCTGGACGCGGCCGAGCACCGTGATCCGGTTCGACGTGTATTGTTCGATGCCCACGGTCACCGACGGCGCGCTGTAGTACTTCAGCAGCGCGTCGCGAATCCGCGCCGCGGCGCCTTCGCGCGTGTCGTCGGCGACCTTCAGGCTGCCGGCGAGCGGCAGCGTGACGCGGCCGTCGGGGCCGACCGTGTAGCGCGCCGTCAGCTCCGCGCGGCCCCATACGTTCACGCTGAGGACGTCGCCTTCGCCGATGCGCTGCACGGCATCGGCCGGCGCGTCGAGGCGCGCCAGCTCGTCGTCGCTCGGGAACTCGATATGGTCGGCCTTGCTGGCGGGCTTGAAGACGGCGTCGGCGCCGGCGGTGGGCACGGTCGGCATCACGGACTGGCACGCGACCAGCGCGACGGACGCGGCGGCGGCCAGGAACCATGCGGCAACGCGACGGGTATGCGATTCAGTCATGAGCGGTCTCCGAAAGCGGGCGGGTCGGGCGCCACCGGCCGCCCATGCGGCCGAGCAACGGACGCAGGCGGGCCGTGCAGGCCGCGCGTTGCGCGGGACAGAGGATCCAGCGCCACGCGATCGCGCAGGCGGCCGGCAGGTAGAGCAGCCCGGCCGGCACGAGGTGCGCGAGCGCGGCGAACCGGCCCGGCTGCGCCGCCAGCGGCCAGAGCCGCGCGAGTGCCGCGATGCCGCCGGCCGCAACGTAGGGCAGGGCGTACGGCAACGCATACAGGCGGATCATGCCGCGGACTTCGCCGGTGAGCCGCCGGTGGCTGACGAACAGGTAGATCGCGGCCGCGGACATGCCGGATACCGCCAGCGCGCGGGCGAGCAGCACCGGCGAGACCGGCACGGTGAGCGCCAGCGCCACCGGCCCGAGCGCGAGGCCGGTCAGCCGCAGCGCGTGATAGACATACTCGTTGGACAGCTTGCCCAGGCCGCGATACACCGACGACGCGGGGCCGGTCAGCACGTGCAGGTGCGTGTACAGCGCGACGCAGGTGAGGATCGCGGCGAGCGCCGGCGCATCGGCGCGCGGCCCGAGCCACGCGGCGACGACGAGCGGCGACAGGCACGCCAGCGGCGGCAGCACCAGGGCCGACAGCCATGCGGTCATCCGGACGGAGCGCTCGTACACGCCGAGCAGCGACCGGTCCGCGCCGAGCGCGCCTTGCCGCGCGGCGGCCGGCAACGCCACCATGCTGACGGACGACGCGAGCGACGCGCCGGTCGCCGGCAGCTTGCCCGCGAGATCCATGATCGCCGCCGCCGCGGGCCCCATCGCCAGCCCCGCGATCACGCGGTCGGCCGACTGCAGGAACGTGCTGATCAGCCCGCCGATCTGCACGCCCGTGCCGAACCCGAAAAAGATGCGCAGGCAACGGCGATCGAACGCACGCGGGCCGATCCGCAGGGCGGGCAGCTCGATTCGCACGACGATCGCCGCGGCCGCGATCGAAAAGACATAGCGCACGCCGAACGCGGCCAGCAGGCCGTAGACGCCCATGCCGGCCCGCAGGAACAGCGCGATGCACACGGTCTCGAGCACATAGGCCGCGATCCAGATCTGCTGTTCGCGGCGAATGCGCTGCAGGCCGTGCAGGACGTAGCTGAACGCGCCGACGCTCGCGTCGAGCAGGAAGACCGCGCATGCGCCGAGCCACAGCCACGCCGCCGTCGGCCGTGCGTCCGGCGCGACCTTGAAGAGCGCCAGCAGATGCGGCATGCCGAGCCACAGCGCGCCGAGCAGCACGGCCGCGGCCGCGCCCATCGTGAGGATGCCGGTCGACAGCAGGCGCGAGATCGCCGGTACGTCGCCCTGCGCGTGATACTGGGCGACGAAGCGGACGTAGACGACGGCGAAGCCCGACGCCGACATGCCGATGTAGCTGACCAGGATGAAGCAGGTCGTCCACAAGCCGTACTCCGCGAGTCCGACGTGCGCGAGCACGAGCGGCGGAATCGCGAGCCGCACGGCGAGGTAGAGCAGCTTGCCGAACACGACGAACAGCATGTCGTGGGTCAGCGCCGGGTCGCGGGCGTCGGCGGGGCTGGAGTGGGAGGCGCTCATGACGTGGGATCTCGCGGTTCGATGTGCGTATTGAACCGCCGGCCCGGCGCGAGACTGTGGCCGCATTGTGAATTCTCGGCGCGGCGATGCGCCGGCGCGCGGCGATTTGGCGATACTGGTGCCCGTGTCGCCGATCCTGCCGTGCGCCGTTCCATGACCCTGATCGTCTTTACCGCCCTGATTGCCGCATTCGTCGTGGCCGTGCGCCGCACGCCGGGGGCGGCGCTCGTCGGCGTCTATCTGCCGGTGCTGCTGCTGATCCCGAGCACGTTCCACGCGACCGTGTCGACGACGCCGAATTTCAACCAGCTCGCGATCGTCGCGATCGCCTGCGTCGCGCTGCCCCGGTCGCTGCGCAACTGGCGACCGAGCGTGGCCGACCTGGCGATCGCGGCGCTCGTGGCGGCCGTTGCCTGCTCCGAATACCAGAACGCCGGCTACAAGGAGGCCCAGAACCTCACGTTCGTCATGCTGACGTCGGCCGCGCTGCCTTACTTCGTCGCCCGCCGGGTGATTCCGGGCGAGCGCCTGCACGTCGCCGTCGCGCGCCGCATCGTCGGCCTGCTGGCTTGCGTCACGATCGTGAACGTCTGGGAATTCCGCTTCGGCGTGAACCTGTTTCATGCGATTCCCGGCCTGTTCTTTCCCGGGCAGGGGCTCGGCTGGGTCACGACGTTCCGCTACGGCGTCGCGCGCACGGCGGGACCGTTCAGCCATGCGATCCTCGCCGGCGTCGGACTGGTGATCGGCTTCCGGCTCCAGCGCTGGCTCGAGCTGGGCGGGCACTGGGAGCCGCGTTTCAGGCGCTGGCCGGGCCTGCGGATCGGCAAGGCGCGCCTGATCACGCTGATCCTCGCGGCGGGCGTGCTGATGACGCTGGCGCGCGGCCCCTGGCTCGGCGCGGCGGCGGGTGCGCTGCTCGCCGCGATCGGGCGCGCGAAGCAGCCGAAACAGGTGCTCGCATGGGTCGGCATGCTGCTCGTCGCGGGCGGCGCGGCCGTCTGGATCGGGCTGAACGCCTATCTCGACGTCAAGCCGGGGCAGGCGATGACCCTGTCGCAGGAATCGGCGATGTACCGCAAGGAGCTGTTCGACCGCTACCTGTCGATCGCGATGGACCACGCCGCGCTCGGCTGGGGACGCAACACGTGGCCGAAAGTGCCGGGCATGCCGTCGATCGACAACTACTACCTGCTGCTGTCGCTGATGCACGGTCTCGTCGGAACCGGGCTGCTGGCGTTCGTGATCGTGTGGATGTCAGCCCGCCTGCTGCGCTTCGGCCTGGCCGACGTGAGCCGCGCGGCGCACGGCGCCGGCACCGGCGCGCGGGTGCCGCCGAATTCCCTGGCGTTCACGTTCCTCGGCATCCTGATCGCGGTGGCCATCTCGCTCGGCACGGTCTATCTCGGCGAGGCCGCGATGCCGCTGTTCTTCTTCATCGTCGGCTGGGCGGAAGGCTATCTGCAGGCGCCGGACACCGTCGCCGTCCGGCCGTCTCAGCCGGCCGCCGGGCCGACCCCGCCGCGCGCGATGCCGTTCAGGGACGTCATCGCCTAGGGCGGGTCGGCACGGGTAGCGGGCGGGCAAGCGCTGCCCGCGGTCGGAAGGCATTCCATCGCAGCGCCGGCGCCGGGCCGGCGGCGCGTTCAACGATCGGCGGGAGCGGCCGGAACGCTGTCGCCCGGCCGGATCGTCAGGAGGCTCCGGGGCGGCAGCATCGCGATCGCGCTGCCGGCGTGACATGCCAGCGCGGCCTCGCGGGCCACGACCGGCGGCGGCGCGGTATCGTCCAGCACGCGGATCGCGAGCGTGGCGCTGCCGTGACACGGCAACGCCACGCGCAGCGGCTGCGCGCCGCGCGACACGATCGCGGCCCGCGCATCGTCGAACCATGCCGCCAGAATCGCGTGGCAGCCGGGGCCCGCGCACGTCGTTGCGCGCACGGCGCCGCCCGCGACATCGTTGAGCATCGCGAGTGCGGCGCCGGTCGGCCGCCAGTGCGCGGCGCCCGCCAGATCGCGCGTGATGCCCCACAGCGGAATCAGCCCGTCGGCGCCCGGCTGCGCGAGCCGCGTGTCGAAACCCGCGAGGCTGTAGACGGCCTGCCGGCGGCTGCCGGCCAGCGTCGCCGCGACGAGGCGGGCCGCGAGCGCCGTGCCGGCGGCGCCGCGCTCGAGCAGCGCGGCGCGCGCCGCGGCGGGCGCGTCGCCGAGCGTCGTGTGGAAATTGACCTCGTAGACGTCCATCTGCCGGCCGGACCGCCGCAAGCGCGCGGCGAGCTCCGCAAGCGCGTCGTCGTCGCCGTCGAACAGGCGGTCGAGCACGGCGTCGGGTTGCTCCGCCGCCGACATCCGATGGAGGAAGTACGGCGCCACGGCCACGCCGTCGGCGTCGTGCAAGCGTGTCCCGAGCCGCTCGACCGCCCGCGGGTTCGCATATTGCGCGCCCACGACCCGATGCAGCCGGGCCGGCCACGCCGCGTCGCGCATCAGCGCGAACACGCGGTCGGCGCGCTCGGCGAGGCGGTCCGGATTCATGATGCCGGCCGGCCGGAACATCGCGTTCCAGTTCTCGTTGCCGAATTCGACGACCGTCTCGTCGACGGCATACCGGTGCGCGAGCCGGCCGAGCTGCCGCCCGAATTCGACGGCCTCGGCATCGTCGAGCGTGGTGGGCAATACCAGCCACGGCCGCGCGCCCACTGCGGCGCCCAGTGCGAACAGCTCGGCCGCGCCGTATCCGTACTGCCATTCCGCGTCGCCGGGCCGGTATCGCGTCGGTCGCCGGTCGAACGGCGCGGCGAAACGGTTCGCCGCCGTGTCGCCGAGCTGCCCTTGCCAGTCGCGCAGATAGCCGGGGTGAAGCGCCTTCAGCGTATCGACGACCGCGCGGCGAAAGCCGCCCGCCCCGGGGTCGCGCGCCTCGACGTCGACCTGGGCCAGTTCGAGCGCGCCGCCGGCGGCTTCGAGCGACAGCGTCACGGGGCCCGCCGGCCCCGCGTCGCGCCCGTCAAAATCCACCTGAACGAATTGCCACGCCTGGCCGGGAGCGACGGTGCGGTCGACCAGCGGCGGCGCGCGGTCGCGACCGAAGCGCGCGTGCAGCGTCGGCGTGCCGTGCAGCGCGCGAATCCGGAAGCGCATCCGCCAGCGGCCGTCGAGCGGCAGCAGCTTGCCGGCGCGCGGCCCGAGCATGTCGAAATACTGGCGCAGCGCGGCGACGCCGCGCGTGCCGTCGAGCACGGCGGCCGGGCCGTGTTCCGGCCCGTCGTCGGCAACCGCGCGCACGCTCCCGGCCGACCACCAGAGCGGAATCGGGCCGGCGGCGTCGCGCGTGAGTGCGATCACGTCGCCACGCGCCAGCCCGGGCGGCCGGGGCTCGAGGCGCAGCGGGCGCCGCCCGCCGCCGTCGGGAAGCGGATCGGTCACGGTCCCCGACGCACCCCGGCTCGACCCCGTCAGCACCGCGAAGTGCGCGCCGTTCCACGCGCCCGGCGGCCGGGCCGCCCACGGCGCATCGTCGACGATGCCGTCGCCGTCCGCGTCGCCGACGACCAGAAGGCCGCGGTCGATGCCGGGCTGCAGCCCGGGATTCTTGACGAGGTGCGCGCTCAGTTGCTCGGCGCCCCAGGTGGTCCAGCTGCCGAGGTTGACGCCGTAGCGCGGCACCGCGGTATCCACCGTCGCCCCCGCGGCCAGCCACGCGTCCGCCTGGACGGACGGCGGCGCCGCGGCCGACGAGACGACGAGCGCCGCGACCGCGACACCGGCGGCCGGGCCGCCGAAGAACCGCCTCAGAACGAGGCGCGCCGGCCGTGCCACAGCCACTCCTTGAGGCTGCGCGCGTACGCGGCCAGCGTGCGCAGCGGCCCGGCCCGGTCGAACCAGCGGCCGGTCGCGATGTCGCTGCGCGAGCTGCGCTGCCGCGCGAGCGACGGCACCGCGAGCAGGGTGCGGCCCGGGTGGCGGGTCGCGCGGAACATCGACAGCGCGCCGTCCACGTGCATGGGCCCGCCGAGCGGATCGCCGGGCGCGCGCGCCAGACAGGCTTCGAGGAAGGCCACGAGCGGTTCGAGCGCCGGCCCGTTGACCGCATAGCAATGCGCGCAGACGAGCGGCCGGTCGGTGCGGTGCCAGCCCGGCGTATCGGCGTCGCCCGGCTCGACGTGGCCGACATAGGCGAAATCCCACGCGCGGTGCCGCAGCGTATCGGCCATCGCGGCGCCGCACCGCGCCAGCGCCGGCTCGAACACGGCGTCGTCCTCGAGCACGAGCACGTTGTGCAGCCCCGCGTCGCGCGCCTCGCGCAACACGCCCAGGTGGCTCAGGTAGCAGCCCCGCGCGCCGATGCTCGGGAAGCCGCCCGGGTCGTCCGGGCCGACGGCCTCGAAGAAGCGCACGCGCGCGTCGTCGCGCGCCATCCCGACCCGCTCGAGCTCGCGGAGGATCTGCCGGCGGCGATCGGTGCGCGCGCGCAGGTTGATGACGTAGATTCGGTCGAAGTTCGCCAGCAGGTTCATGTCGTCCGCGTCCCGTGGAACGCCCGTGGAAAATGGGGTGCGCCGCGCGCATCAGCGGGCCTGAAGTTTCCTGCGCAACAGCAGCTGCATCCGGCCGAGCCACAGCCGCCACGCGCGGCCCGTCATCACGTCGCTGTGCTTGCGGCGCGTCAGGAACTCGACGAGGTTTTCCCGCAGGTAACCGCCGCCGTCGAACGGGCGCACGCGGTTCAGTACGAAGCCGACCGCATTCGGGTCGATCGTCTGCAGCATGCGCCGCGCGCGCCCGACCTCGCCGCGCGTGGTCGCCCCCGCTTCGAGCACCACCAGCACGTGCCCGATGCGCGACAGCAGCAGCTCGGTATCGGCCGATACCAGCAGGGGCGGCATGTCGACCAGCACGAAGTCGTACTCGGCCGACCACGCCGCCAGGCATTCGGCCAGACGATCGAGGCGCGTGAGCCCCTCGGACGACGTGCCGTCGGCCGCCGTCGCGGCCGGATTGCAGAACCGGACGTGGGCCGGAACGGCCCCGTCGGCGGCCACCGCGGCGTCGCGCGGCGCCCGTCCGGCCAGCACGTCGGCCAGGCTCGCCGGCCCGCCGCCGAAGCGGGCGTCGGGCCGGAACGCGTTCGCCTCGACCATCAGCACGCGAAAGCCGAGCTGGCGCAGCGCATCGGCCGCCCCGAGCAGCACGGTCGTCGTCCCGGCGGACGGCTTGACGCCCGAAAAACCGAATACCGCTTGCCCGCTGCGCGCCTTGAACCGGAGCAGGGCGCTCGCGAGGCGGCGATCCTGGTCGACGGCGAACAGGCGGCTGGCCAGGTCGCGGCGGTCGATTTGCCAGCCTGCCGGCGGAATGCCCATCAGCACCTGGGCGACGTTGACCGTGCGCACCCGGCGATCGGCCAGGTCGACCGCGAGCGGGGCGACGAACCCTAGCGCGGCGGCCGCGAGGAGCACCATCATCAGCATCTTCCGGCGGCCCGGGCCGTACGGCTCGACGGCCGGCAACGCCTTGCTGACGCCGCGCACGAAGCCGGGCGCGCCGGACTCCATGCGCAGGAAGTCGGTGCGGTCTCGGATCTGGTCGAGTTCCTTGCGGGCCCGTTCGAGGTCGCCGGTCAACGTATGCGCCTGCTGGAACAGGCGGGCGTAATCGGCCGAGCGGGCCTCGAGCGACGCGAGGTCGCGCGCCAGGCCGTTTTCCACCTGGTGTGCCTGGTCGGCGGTGCCCGCGAGACGCGCCTCGACGTTTGCCCGCACCCGCGCCTCGACGTGCGCATCCTGCGTATCGACGGTCTGCGCGATCTCCGCCAGCTCCTGCCGCGCGGCCGCGTACGCGGGGTGGTCGGGCCGCAGGCCGGACATCTGCGTCGTCAGGTCGCCTTCGCGCTTGTACAGGTTCGATTTCAGGCTGTTCAGTCCCGGATCGTTCAGCACGTTTTCCAGCACCGAGCGCACGCTGATTCCGGTGTCGCCGCGCTTGCGGAACGCTTCGAGCGCGGCGTCCGCGGCGAGGCGTTGCTGCATCGCGTCCTCGAGCGCATGACGCTGGTCGGCGATCAGCTTGTCGAACGGATTGGTCACGTTGTCCGCGAAGCTCGTCAGGTTCAGGTCGCGGGCGATCGCGTCGCGGCTTGCCGCCAGCGCGGCGATCTGCGCGACGAGTTCGTCCTCGCGGCGCTTGAGCGCCGCCGTGCGCTCGTCCGTCGCATACAGCTGTTCGTCGTGCGCGGTGTCGAGGTACGCCTGCGTGACCGCGTTGACGATGTCGGCGAGGCCCGCGGGCTTCGCGCCGTCGAGCGCGATGCGGATCAGGTAGGTGTCCGGAACCGGCTGGACGACGAGGGCGGTCTGCAGCCGTTCGATCGCGCGCCGGTCCGGCTCGCCGGGGCGGCTCCACAACCTGCGCACGGCCGGCGCGGCAAGCGCGCGCTGCACGATGTCGTAGCGGCGCACCGTCTGCACCTGCTGCTGAACGAACTGGCGGTACTGCGAATTCGATTCGAAGACGAGTTCCTGGTCCTCGCTCAGGTTTTTCATGAAGCGGGGCGCGACCTGCACGGTCGATTCCGCGTGATAGCGGGGCGTCCCCTTGACCCACGCCAGCGGGATGCCGAGCAGCACGACGACGAGCGCGATGCCCGCGGCGATGCGCGGATGCGCGCGCAGGCTGACGAGCGGCTTGATGCCGGGGCCGGGAAGCACGTCGGACATGATGGCACCCGCGGGATCAGGCGAACGCGCGCACGGCTTCTTCACGCGTTTCGTGGATGCTGAACACGCGATGCATGCGCATCAGCTCGAACAGCGCGCGAACCGGCCGCGACATCGCGCACAGCTTGAAATCGCCGCGCTGCCGATGCGCCTGGCGCTGGCACGCGATCAGCGCGCCGAGCCCGGAGCTGTCGACGAAGCGCAGCGTCGACATGTCGAACACGATGCGATCGTGGCGCTCCAGCCAGGGGCCGATCGCCTCGCGGAAATCCTTGACGTTGCCCGCGTCGAGGTGCGCCTCGTGCAGGCGGACGAGCAGCGTGCCGGACGGGTCGTGGGTTGCGATCAGTTCCATGGAGCCTCCCTGGTTCGACGAAGCGTCGGTCGGATTGGATGCCCCCATTGGACGCCATCGCGGCGTTCGCAGTGTCACCGGAATGTGAACTGTGCGCGAAACAGGCCCGGCAGGATCAGCGTTCGCCGGCAGCCGCTTCGGCCACGGCCGACAGCGTGTGCAGCAACGCGGCAAACGGGGCCGCAAGCGGCGCGGCGCCGGCGCCCGGCGAGCGGACCTGGCCCTCCAGATCGCGGGCGGCCCGGCCCAGCGCGTCGAAGCCGTAGGCGCCGGCCGCGCCGGCCAGGCGGTGCAGGCCGCCGGCCAGCGCGTCGCGCGCACGATCCGGATCGGCCGCCCAGTCGTCCCAGGCTGCCGACAGTTCGTCGCGCCGGCCGGCCAGGCCGAGCGCGAAGCGGCGTTTCAGCGCCGCGAACCGTTCGTCCTGTTCAGGCGTCGCCGGCCCGCCGGTCATGGGCGTAGTTCCAGTAGATTTTCAGATTGTCCGGCAGCGCGACCGGATCGAACGGCTTCACGATCACGCCGGTGGCGCCATGCGCGAGCAGGGCCTCGATCTCGTCCGGCAGCGCGCGGGCCGACATCAGCACGATCGGCGTGTCGCGCAACGCGGGGCGCGCGCGCAGGGCGCGCATCGTTTCCGGCCCGCCGAGCGTCGGCATCATCACGTCGAGCAGCACCAGGTCGGGCGCAAACGCGTCGGCCTGGTCGAGCGCGTCGGTGCCGTCGGCGCACAGGCACAGCTCGTAGCCGCCGAGCGTCGCCAGGCTGAAATCGAGGATGGTGCGGATGTCCGGATCGTCTTCCGCGCACAGGATCCGTCTGAGCGTATCGTTCATCGATGCGGGCCTCCCTCCGGGCCGATCGCTCGGCCGATTGCCGTCAACAGCATGTCGTTGTCCGCCTCGCGCTTGGCGAGATGCGCGAACGTCAGCGCGTGCGCCTGGGGCGCCGGCACCGCGTCGGTATACAGCAGCACCGGGGCCGGCCCCGCGATGGCCGCCAGACGCGCGGCCACCGTATCGAGCGCCGTGCCCGCCCCCTGCGGATCGCAGATCACCAGCGCCGGCGCGGGCCCGTCCGGGCGGGGCAGGACGGCGTCGTCCAGCGTGCGGGCGAGGCAGACGTCGTAGCGCATCGACAGCAGGGCGCCGAGTCGCGAGCGGGCCGCCGCGTCGCGATCGATCACGACGACGCGCGGCGCGACGCGGCGCATCGGGACGATCCGTCCTTCGGCGTCGCAGCACGGCAGGTCGATGTGGAATTCGGCGCCGCGCCCGGTGGCGGACGTCAGTCCGACCCGCCCCTGCATCCGCTCGATCAGCACCCGCGTGATGTGCAAGCCGAGGCCGGTGCCGGTGCCGACGCGGCGGTCGGTGTCGTCCGCTTGCGAGAACTTCTCGAAGATGCGCGCGCGAAACGCGTCCGGCACGCCTGGCCCGCGATCGCGAACGGCGATGCGCACGCGATCGCCCGACCGGTCGGTCCTCAGGTCGACCTGCGCGCCGGCCGGGGAATGCTTGACGGCATTCGACAGCAGGTTCGCCATCACCTGCAGGAACCGGTCGGCATCGACGCGCACGATGGCGCCCGACGCGGGCCCGACGCGCCCGATCGCGACACCGAAGCGGCGCGCGTAGTCGGCGTTGGCGGCAGCGGTTTCGTCGAGCAGGGTGTCGAGCGCATGCGTGCTCAGTTGCAGCGTGACGCGGTCGGCCTCGAGTTTCGCGACGTCCAGCACGTCGTCGATCAGGCGGCCGAGACGCTCGCCGTTGCGCTTCGCGACGTCCAGCAGCTTCTGCGCGGCAGCCGGCAGTTCGCCGGCCGCGCCCGCCACGAGCAGGTCGACCGCGCCCGACACGGACGTCAGCGGCGTGCGCAGCTCGTGGCTCACGGTGCTCAGGAAGTCGTCCTTCAGGCGTTCGAGCCGGCGCTGTTCGGTGAGATCGCGCACCAGCACCGAGACCCGGCCGGCCGGATCGTTGCGCCAGCGGCTCATGCGCACTTCGGCCGGAAAGATCGTGCCGTCGGGGCGCTTCGCATCGATCTCGCAGGTGGCGCGCCGCGCGTCCGGCCGCCACGGTTCGCCGTGGATCGTGGCCCCCAGCGTGGCGAGCGCCAAGCCGTCCGGCGGCAGCGCGTCGATGCCGAGGAGGCCGCATGCCGCCGCGTTGGCGTCACGGATGCGCTCGTCGCGGTCGACCGTCAGCACGGCGTCCTCGACATGATCGAACAGCTCCCGGTTGTGCGCGGCGAGTTCGGCGATACGGGTTTGCAGGAACAGCACGCGGCCCAGATTGCGGATCTTGGCGTCGAGCAGCGCGGGATCGACGGGCTTGACGAGGTAGTCGTCGGCGCCGCACTGGATCGCGCGGACGAAATGGTCGTCGCCCTGCATCGACGACATCACGATGATCGGCAGCCACGCGCCCTGATGCGACTCCCGCAGCGCACGGGTGACTTCGAAGCCGTCCATGTCCGGCATCAGCAGATCGAGCAGCACGAGATCGACGGGCTCGACGCGGCTCAGCTCCAGCGCCTGCATGCCGCTCGCTGCCTCGAGCGCCGCGTGGCCGGCCCGGCGCACGAGCGCCGCGAGGGCGGCGCGGCTCGCGTCGATATCGTCGACGACCAGCACGCGCAGCGGCGTGCCGGAGAGACGGCTGACCGGATCTGGCGTCATCGGGTGGTCTTCCATGATGCGGCCCTGTCTTGGGAGCGGGTCGGGCAACGCGGCGGACTGCGACGGCGAAAGCTCGGACGATTATGCCACCGCGGGTGCCGGTTGTCCGGCCCGGTTCTCCCCGGGGGGCGGGGCGCGGCACTGTTTGCAAATCCGTCACGATTCGGGCGATACGGCGCGTTTCAATGGCATCGAACCCGATACAGGAGACCCGCCATGACCCTCGACCCACACCTCGCAGTCGTTTCGCCGCGCCGCGCGGCGCTCGCCCTTCGCGTCGCGCGGCTGGCCTGGCGCTGGCACGCGTGCCGCTACGCGTGCGTCAAGCGCGTGATCGACATCGCGGTCGCGTCGTCCGCGCTCGTGATGCTCGGCCCGCTGTTCGCCGCCGTCGCGATCTGCGTGCGGCTGGAGGATCGCGGGCCGGTCCTGTTCTGGCAGCGCCGGGTCGGGCGGCACGGGCGCGAGTTCGCGTTCCCGAAGTTCCGGTCGATGGTCGTCGACGCCGAGCGACGCCGCACGGAAATCGGCCACCTCAATCAGCACGGCGCGGCGGGCGTCACCTTCAAGCGCGCCGACGATCCCCGCATCACGCGCATCGGCCGCTTCATCCGCCGCACCAGCATCGACGAGCTGCCGCAGCTCTGGTGCGTGCTGACCGGCGACATGACGCTGGTCGGGCCACGGCCGCCGCTGCCCCGGGAAGTGGCGCGCTACACGCCGTCCGACCGTGGCCGCCTGCTGGTGACGCCCGGCCTGACCTGCATCTGGCAGGTCAGCGGCCGCGCGAACATCGCCTTTCCGGAGCAGGTGACGATGGATCTCGCCTACATCCGCGAACGGTCGCTCGCGCTCGACCTGAAGCTGCTCTGCAAGACCGTGCCGGCCGTCCTGCGCGGCCACGGTGCGTACTGACCGGCTCCGTCGGCGGAACGGGCGGGCGGCAACCTGACCCGGCCGCGACCGCCGCAACCTTGCTCTGGGGAAACACCATGTCTCGTTCACAGGAAGCAGCGCGCGAGCGCGCCGCCGCTCGCTGCGCCGGCGCCGTGACGGCCGGCCTCGCGCTGCTGCTGCTCGCCGTGCCGCTCGTGCTGCTGGCCCCGTTCTCGCGTGTCGAACGGATCGCGCGCATCGGCCGGGCCGGGCGCCCGTTCAGGATGTGGCGGCTGGCGCCCCGCGGCGCGGGCCCGCATCCGGTGCGCGCCCGCTTCGGCGTCGACGCGTGGCCGGCGCTGCTGAATGTCGTGTGCGGACAGATGGCCTGGGTCGGGCCGAGGGCGCTCGCAAGCGTCGACGCGGCGCCCGCCGGGCTCGGCGAGCAGCGGCTCGCGGTGCGGCCGGGGCTGATGAGCCTGTGGTCGCTGCGGCGTCGCACGCTGATCGACTACGGGACCGAATGGCAGGCCGACCTTGAATACCTGCGCGATCGCGGCGCGCGCCGCGACCTCGGCATCGCCGTCCGTCACGTGCTCCTCGCGTTGATGACCGGCGTCGCCGGCCGGCACGCCGCGCCGGACGACGTGACGATCGTCGACGTGCGCTTCGACAACCTGTCGATGCAGGACGCGATCGCGCGCATCCGCGACCGGCTCGACGCCGACGCGCCGCCGGCCCAGGTCTGCTTCGTCAACCCGGCGTGCGTCAACGTCGCGGCGCGGCATCGGCGCTATCGCGCCATCCTGCGACGGGCCGCGCTGGTGCTGCCGGACGGGATCGGCATCAAGATCGCCGGCGACCTGCTGTCGACGCCGCTGCGCCAGAACGTGAACGGCACCGACCTGTTTCCCCGCCTGTGTGCGGCGCTGGAAGGCAGCGGCCACGGCATCTTTCTGCTGGGCGGCAAGCCCGGCGTCGCGCAAGCGATGGCCGGGCGCATCGCGCAGCAGTACCCGGGCCTGTCGATCGCCGGCTGCCGGCACGGCTATTTCGATCCGCACGACGCGACGGCCGCGCGCGAGGTCGTCGACGCGGTCCGTGCCAGCGGCGCGCGCCTGCTGCTCGTCGCGATGGGCGTGCCGGTGCAGGAACAGTTCATCGCGCGGCATCTCGACGCCTTCGGCGTCAAGGTCGCGATGGGCGTCGGCGGGCTGTTCGACTTCATGTCGGGCGCGACGCCGCGCGCGCCGGCATGGCTGCGCGAACTCGGCGGCGAGTGGCTGTTTCGGCTGGCCATCGAACCGGGCCGCATGTGGAAGCGTTACCTGATCGGCAACACAAGCTTCCTGGCGCGCATCGCGTTGCAACAGCTCGGCTGGCGCCGCCGCATCGTCTGCCGCATCGTCGGCGCCGACGAATTCGCCGCGCCGCCGCCGGCGGTGCGCGCCGGCCGGCGCTGCATCCTGTTCGCGACGCGTCCCGCGCCGGACGATTTCCCGGTGCCGGCCGGCACCCCCGCCGCACTGCTGCCGGTCGGGGCGACGACCGCGCTGGAGCAGGTGCTGCAGAACCTGGCGGTGGCAGGCTGCTCGCATGTCGACCTCGTCGTCAGCGACGCGCCGGACACCTTCCGGGCGCTCGTCGGCGACGGCCAGCGCTGGGGGCTGGACCTGCACCTGCATCTGAGCGCCAGCGCCAGCCATCCGTACGATTGGCTGTATCGCATCGGGGCCGGCGCGACCGACGACACCGTGCTCGTCGGGCATGCCGAGATCGTGCCCGGCGCGCCCACGCTGGCGCGCCTGTACGACGACCCGGCGCTCCTGGTCGAACCGCGCGACGCGGGCGGCACGCACTGGCTCGGCTGGGGCGGCGCGAGCCGCGACGCGGCGGGCCGAACGAACGTCGCACTGGATGCCGACGCGCTGCATCGTCTGCTCGAGCGCGCGCTGCCGTCGCGTACGGCGGATGGCGGCGAGTTCGTGCGGGTCGATTCGATGGCCGGCTGGATGCGGGCGCAAGCCGCCGGGCTGACGGCCGTCGCCGCGGGCGGCATGCCGTCGCATTACCGGGCCGAGGCGTGGGGCGGGCGGGGCGCGCAATGCCGGATCGCGCCCGATGCGGTGATCCACGGCCCCGTGCTCATCGGCGAACGATGCCTGATCGGTTCGGGCGCGGAGATCGGCCCGAACGTCGTGATCGGCGACGACGTGATTCTCGGAACCGGCACGTCGCTGCGCGACACGACCGTGCTGCCCGGTGTCTACGTCGGGCCGGGCCTCAGCCTCGACGGCGCCGTCGTCGGGCCGGCGAGCCTCTACAGTGCGCGCTGGCGCGCGAAGCTCGCGTTCCGCAGCGGCGACGCCGTGATCGCGCCGCTGCTCGCACCGACCGGGCAGCAGGGGGCCGGGCTGCCCGGTCGGCTGGCGGCGCTCGCCCTGGCCACGCTGCTCGCGCCGTTCGCCGCTGCCGTCGCCGCGACGCGCTTCGGGCGCGAGGGCGGCCACGTGTGGACGCACGAAAGCGTCGTGACCGGCTGGGATGCTGCGTCCGCCGCGTGGATCGAGCGCCCGATACGCGTGCCGAGAAAGGGCTACGGGAAATGCCGCGGCCGGGTCCTGTCGATGTTCGGCAACGCGCTCGATGTCGCGGCCGGCGTGCGCAACTGGATCGGGCCGCGGCCCCGTTCCGCCGCCCAGTTGGCGATGTTGCCGCGCGACTGGCAGATGTTGCTGGGCGCTCGTCCGCCCGGCTGGCTGAACACGCCGGTACTGGCTGCCGGAATCGGGCCGGACGCGCCGGACGACGCGTTGCCGCCGGACGATCCGCTCGTGAGCGAAATCCAGGCGGCCGCCGATCTCTACGGCATCGCGACGCGCCGGCCGTTCCAGTTGCTCCGCATGCTGATCGCGGCGCTGAGACTGAAATTCGCGTAAGCGGATCACATCGACATCGTTGCACCGACACAAGGGGGAATCATGTTCAAGGTAACGAAAGCCGTCTTTCCGGTCGCGGGGCTGGGCACGCGTTTCCTGCCCGCGACGAAGGCAAGCCCGAAGGAAATGCTGCCGGTCGTGGACAAGCCGTTGATCCAGTATGCGGTCGAGGAGGCGATGGCGGCCGGCATCAAGGAAATGATCTTCGTGACGGGCCGCGGCAAGCGGGCGATCGAAGATCACTTCGACAAGTCCTACGAGCTGGAAAACGAACTCGAGAGCCGGGGCAAGACCGCGCTGCTCGACGCGGTGCGCAGCATCAAGCCGCGCGACGTCGATTTCTTCTTCGTGCGCCAGCCGGAAGCGCTCGGTCTCGGCCATGCCGTGCTGTGCGCGCAAAAGCTGGTGGGCGACCATCCGTTCGCCGTCATCCTGGCCGACGACCTGCTCGACGGCACGCCGCCCGTGATGCGGCAAATGATGACGGTGTTCAATCACTACCACAGCTCGATCATCGGCATCGAGGCCATTCCGCCCGCCGATACGCGCGCGTACGGCGTCGTCGCCGGCAAGGCCTGCGGCGATTCGATCGTCAAGCTGTCGGGGATCGTCGAGAAGCCGGCGCCGGAAGCCGCGCCGTCGAATCTCGGCGTCGTCGGCCGCTACATCCTGATGCCGCGCATCTTCGACCACTTGCGCGCGTTGCGGCCGGGCGCGGGCGGCGAGTTGCAGCTGACCGACGCGATCCAGTCGCTGCTCGCCGACGAGCAGGTGCTGGCCTACCAGTACCAGGGCCAGCGATTCGATTGCGGCAGCAAGCTCGGGTACCTGAAGGCCACGGTAGAGTTCGCGTTGCGGCACCCGGAAGTGGCCGCGCAATTCGGCGCGTACCTGGATGCGTACCTCGGCGCGCGCGCCCGCGCCCCGGCCGGCCGGACACGCCGCGCCTGCGGGCCCGTGCCGGCCGACGGCCGGGACGATCGCGGCACGGTGGCGGTTGCCGGCGAACGGCCCGCATCCCCGGCCGAAGCCGCCTGTCCCGAGGTCGTGTGACGGCGCACGGCACGCGGCCGGCCGCTTCGTGCCGTCCGGCGCGCGGCGGGCGGTCGACGTTCGGCCGGTTGCGCGGCGAACGGCATCTTGATGGTCCGGGACAATTGCTATAAAAATACGGGCGTGTCCGCCATCGCGGGGCACGCGGCGGGGCGCGCGGTACATCGCGCGGGCACCCGCGACCGGTACGGCCGGGCGGCGCGTCGACCACGCGTGCCGTTGCCGGCCCGCGGCATGCAGCATGGCGTCAGCGGCAGAAGGCCGGCCCATGCCCGATCACGGGCATGCCGTCACCATTCCCAACGAACGGGCTCCATGAATCCCCCTCTCGTTCTCATCGTCGACGATTCCCCGAACTACCGGCTGCTGCTCTCGCGCACGCTCGGCAAGCTCGGCTTCGGCATCATCGAAGCGGAGGACGGCGCGCAGGCGCTGGCGCTGCTGCGCGAGCGGCCGGAGATCGCGATGGTCGTGAGCGACTGGGAAATGCCGGAACTGGACGGCCCGGCGCTGTGCCGCTCGATACGGGAGGAGTCGCTCGGACGGTACATCTACGTCATTCTCCTGACCGCGCGGGACGGTTCCGAGTCGCTCGTGGACGGGATGGAGGCGGGCGCGGACGATTTCCTGACCAAGCCCGTCGACGTCAACGAACTGCGCGTGCGCCTGCGCGCCGGGCAGCGCGTCATCGCGCTGGAGGCGGCGCTGGCCGAACGCAACCGGCATCTCGCCACCGCGTACCAGCAGATCCGCAACGACCTGCAGGCGGCCGCCACCGTTCAGCAGTCGATGCTGCCCCCGGCCGATCTGGCGTTCGACGGGCTCGACTGCGAATGGCTGTTCATCCCGTCGGCCTACCTTTCCGGCGACATGCTGAACGTGAAGGCCGCCGCCGGCGGGCACGTGATCTTCTACGATATCGACGTCGCGGGCCACGGCGTGCCCGCCGCGATGCTGTCGGTGATCGTCAACCGCCTGCTGAGCCGGGAATCGGAGCGCAGCGACGAAAGCGCGCCGCGCGAGCCGTCCGCGGTCGTCAGCCGGATGAACGCGCAACTGGCCCGCGAACTGTCCGACGGCACCTACTTCACGATGGCGTACGGCGTGATCGATACGCGCACCGGCGAGGGCAGGCTCACGCAGGCCGGGCACACGCACCCGTTGCTGGTGAACGCCGACGGACACGTGACGCGGCTCGGCGACGGCGGGTTTCCCGTCGGGCTGATCGAGGCGTGCGACTACGACACCGTTCCGTTCTCGCTGCAGCCGTCCGACCGGCTCTATCTGTATTCGGACGGCGTGACGGAATGCATGGACCCGACCGGCGAGCAGTTCGGCGACGCGCGCCTGGAACGGTTCCTGTCCGAACACGCCGGTGCGCCGCTGCGCGACACGCTGGACGCGTTGCGGCAAAGGCTGCACGAATGGCGCGGCGCGGAATCCGCCGAGTTCGACGACGACATTTCGGTACTCGCCCTGCAGAAACGCGTCCACTGACGCCGACTGCCGGGGCGGCAACTGACTGGGGGGAATCGTGTTGACGGAAACGACGGCGCTGGACGACATCACGTTGATGAAGATACGGGTCACGCGATTCGATACGTTCGTGGCGCCGCGCATTCGCGACGAACTCCTCGACCTCGTGCGACAGGGCGCACGCAAGATCGTGCTCGACCTGCAGCAGGTCGCGTTCGTCGACAGCAGCGGGCTGGGCGCGATGGTGTCCGGGGTCAAGGCGCTGGACGGGCAGGGCGATATCGTCCTGTGCGGCGCGTCCGACGCGGTCCGCACGCTGCTCAAGCTCACGCGCATGGATCGCGTGTTCCGCATCGTTGCCGATTTCGATGCCGCCTGCGCGTATTGGCGCACGTGACACCGGCCACCCGACCGAACGCGGATTCCGCATGACTACCCGACAGGCCTCCTCCGGTCGCTCCGCGCCCCCCAGCCGGGCCCGCTTTCCCGCGCGGCTCGATGCGTTGCGCGGCATCGCGCAGTGGGTGCGTGCCGAATGCGGTCGCGACGCGGCGGCGCCCGCCTGGGTCGATCAACTGGAACTCGCGATCGTGGAAGCCGCATCCAATGCGATACGGCATGGCGGAACCGCGACCGTGCAGCCATGCGCCCGCGGCGCACATCCCGATTTCGGCATCGTGCTGGCGCTGCGCATTCAGCCGCGCCGCATCGTCGTCGATCTTTTCGACGCGGGGCAGGCCGCGCCGGACGGGCTGTTCGACCGGCATCACCCGACTCCCGCGTTCGACCCCGCCGATATCGAACGCCTGCCCGAGCGGGGCATGGGGCTCGGCATTCTTTACGCATGCGTCGACGCGGTCTCGTACCGGCGGCGTCTCGGAATCAACCGGTTGCGGCTCGTCAAGCACGATCCGGCGACCGGCGGCGCGGAGGGAGCGTGACGAACTACGAAGAGATCTTTCAGGAAAGCTATCGCCGCGTCACCGGCGACGATAACGGTGCGCGTTTTTTCGAGCGCTTCTACGACAACTTTCTCGCGTCCTCGGACGACATTCGCGAGAAGTTTGCCCAAACCGAAATGACGCGCCACCAGCAACTGGCCCGCAAGTCGTTCTTTCATCTGCTGACCCTGTACCACACCAAGGTCACGTCGGACTACCTCGAACGCATCGCGATCGAGCACGGGCCTGCCAGGCTGTGCATCCCCGAAGCGATGTTCAATGCGTGGCGATCCGCGATCCTCGCGACGGTTCGCGAACTGGACGCGCACCATTACGACGCCAAGGTCGAGATTGCATGGGCGATGACCATCGCCCCCGGGCTCGAGTTCATGCGGCAGATGGCCACGCACGGTGCGGCGGCCGGCGTTGCGGCCGGGCTCGACGCGTCGGGGCGCGCTCCGGGCCGGCCCTGAGCGCCCCCGCGCCGCGCGCGCTCAGGGCGCCGCCGCGAGAAGGGTCCGGCTGATCTCGTCGACCAGCCGCACGAACCCGTCCCGGACGGCCGCGGTCGCGGCCACCGCCGCATCGGCGTGCGCCTGTCGCGCGGACTGTTCGAGGTGCAGCGCAAGGGCCGTGAGTTCCGCACTGGCGAAGGTCCCGGCATCGCCTTTCAGCTTGTGCGCGAGGCGCGCGAGTTTCGGCAGGTCGCCCAGCCGGGCGGCGGCGTCGATTTCGTCCAGTTGCGCGGCCGCGCCGTCGACCAGCATCCGGGCCAGTTCCTGCAGCAGCGCCGCATCGTTGCCCAGTTGCGACAACGCGATCCGCCGATCGAACAGCGCGGGACGGGGCGCGGCGTCGAGCGTCGGCGCCGTATCCGGCAACGATGCCGTCACCCTGTCGATCTCGCGCACCAGGGCTTCGACCGACACCGGCTTCGACACGTAGCCGTCCATTCCGGCCGCAAGGCAGCGCTCCCGGTCGCCCTCCATCGCGTGGGCCGTCATGGCCACCACGGGAACACGCGGCAGCCCGTCGCGCTGCTCGCGGGCACGCCACGCGCGCGTCGCGGCGAGCCCGTCCATCTCCGGCATCTGGACATCCATCAGCACGACATCGAAACCGCCCCGTGCCAGTTTCTCGAGCGCTTCGCGGCCGTTGGACGCCAGCTCCGCCCGATGGCCGAGATTCTCGAGCATGCGCAGCGCCAGCCGCTGATTGATCGGATTGTCCTCGACGAGCAGCACCGCGTGGCGATGTTTCACCGCCGCCGCCGTCGCCGCGGCGGGAACGCGCGACGCCTGGCCCGGTTGCGGCGACGCGAAGATCGCGTCGCCGAGAATCCTGACGAGCGTGTTGAACATTTCCGACTGGTCGACGGGCTTGGTCATGCACGCCGCGATGCCCGCTTGCCGAAGCGTCGCGGAATCGAGCTTGCTGGCCAGCGACGTCAGCACGATCACCGAGGTCCGCCGCAGCGACGGGTCGCTCGCGACTTCGAGCGCCAGCGAATAATCGTCGCAGTCCGGCAACTGGCCGTCCACGAGCGCGATCGCAAACGGCTCGTCCGACTTCGCTTGCCGGTACAGCGCGTCCAGCGCGTCGTCGGCGTTGTCCACGCAGGCCGGATTCATCCCGAAATTGCGCAGCATGTCGTTCATCAGACGCAGGTTCGTCGCGTTGTCGTCGACCACCAGGACGCGCACGCCGCGCAGGGACGGCGGCAGCGGCGGGTGCGGGAGCGCCGGCCCCGTCCCCAATGCGAAGGGCAGCGTGAAGCCGAACGTGCTGCCGGCGCCCGGCGCGCTCTTCACCGACAGATGGCCGCCCATCATCGCGACCAGGTGCGACGAGATGGTCAATCCCAGCCCCGTGCCGCCGTAGCGCCTCGTGGTCGAACTGTCGCCCTGGGAGAACGAATCGAAAATATGCGCGAGATGCTCGGGAGCGATGCCGATCCCGGTGTCGGCCACGGCGAAACGCAGCATGACCTTCGAATCCAGCGCGCGCTCGAGGTGGACGGAGAGCCGCACTTCGCCGCGCTCCGTGAATTTCAGCGCGTTTCCGACCAGGTTCGTCAGCACCTGCCGCAGGCGGCCGGCGTCGCCGACCAGCGAATCGGGCACGTCGTGACCGATCTCGCTCAGCATCTCGACCTCCCGGTCGCTGCCGCGGAAGGCGGTCGTGCGCAGCGTCTCCGTGATCGTCGCGCGGACGCTGAAGTCGATCGAGTCGAGCAGCAGCTTGCCCGCCTCGATCTTCGAAAAGTCGAGCACGTCGTTGATGACCGTCAGCAACGACTGCGCGGACGACAGCACCATCGTCAGGTACTCGCGCTGCTCCTCGTTCAGCTCGGTTTCGAGACAGAGCCGCGCCATGCCGATGATGCCGTTCATCGGCGTCCGGATCTCGTGGCTCATGTTGGCGAGGAAGGCCGACTTCGCGTCGTTGGCCGCGTCGGCTTGCTCCTTGGCGTTGCGCAGGTCGCGTTCCTGCTGGTATTGAGCGGAAATATCGCGGTGCGTGCCCGTCATGTGCGTGGCCGCGCCGCCGTCGTCGCGGTCCGCCAGCGCATTGGCCTGGACATGGCGAACGTCCCCGTTCGGGCGGACGATGCGAAACGGCGCGATGTCGGTCTCGCGTTCCTGGATGATCGCGTCGAGCGCGCGAAACAGCAGCGCACGATCGTCGGGATGCAGCAGCGACCGCCAGCGTTCGACCGTCATCGTTTCGCCCGCCGAGGACGGCGGCAAACCGTAGATCTCGAACATGCGGGCATTCCATGTGACCGTGCCCGCATGCACATCCCAGGTCCAGATGCCGAGTTCCGCCGCCTTCACCGCGAGCAGCAACTGGTCGCGGGCGGCCGCCAGCTCGTGACGTTGCGCCTGCAACAGGGTATTGAGCTCGTTCAGTTGCGCGGTTCGCCGGGCGACCTGCTCCTCGAGACCGGAGTTGAGCTCGATGATGCGGGCTTCCGCGGCTTTCTGCGCGGTGATGTCGCGCACGGTTTTCGATACGCCGACGACCTGGCCGGCCACGCCGAGAATCGGCGAAATGCTGGCGGACACGTCGAGCAGATGGCCGTCCTTGTGACGGCGGCGCGTGTGGCGCTCCGGTATGCGTTGCCCGCGCGCGATCGCCGACAGCCACTCGCGTTCTTCGTCGATCAGTTCGGCCGGAACGATCAGCGCCGTGAGAGAACGGCCGATGGCCTCGCCCGCGCCGTAGCCGAAGATCGCTTGCGCGCCGCTGTTCCAGCTCGTCACGATGCCGTCGAGCGTCAAGCCGACGATGCAGTCCGCGGAACTCTCGACGATCGCGGCGAGCCGCGAGCGTTCCTCCTGCACCTGCCGCCGCCGCTCGGCGCCCAGCCCGAGCGCGAATGCAATCAGCGCGGTCAGGACGCTGACGACGCTCCCCGCGACGACGACGGTGGCGGGGGAGGTCTGGTGCAACGCCGCGACGAACCCGGGCGTCGGGCGGAACGCGAACGACCAGATGCGACCGTACACATGGCGTTGCGTGACGACGGTAAAGGGTGCATCGGCATCGGCCGCCGCGGAGGCGCCGGACGCGTAGAACGGCACCGGGCGACCGGGCGCGGTGACGTCGCTGGCGGACAAGCGGATGCCGTTGCGCTGAAAATCGAGATCGGCAAGCACCTCGTCCATGACGAGCGGCGCGTAACTCCAGCCGATCGCGGCGGCCTCGCGCTCGGAGACGGTCTGAAGCGCGGCGCCCGGACGATAGATCGGCAGCAGGAACAGGAAGGACTGACGCGCCTTGCCGGTGGCCTGGACCAGCGTGACGGGGCTTGTCAAAGTCGCGGCGCCGGTGCGCATCGCCGCGAGCGCCGCACCGTGCCGATTGGGCTCCGAAGCGATGTCGAGGCCGACCGCGGCGCGGTTCGGCGCTTCCGGTTCGACGTAGGCGACCACCTCCAGCTCGCCCTGGTGCGGCGCCAGCTGGCGAATCGCGAAGCTTCCCGCGCCGTCCGCACGTTGACGCTCGACGAACCGCGCGGCATCCGGCGGCTGCACCCGGACGATGAACCCGAAACCCATCGCGCCCGGGAATTCATGCGCGACGTCGCGGGTCTGGCTGTAACGGAGGAAGATCTCCCGGGAGATGCGGTCTTCGCCCGCGGCGACAATCGCGCCCCGCGCGCCCCTCAACCCGTATTCGTATCGCCCGATGCGCGTGACGATCGTGTCGGCCGCGTCATTCGCGGCCTGGCCGAACGCGGCACGGGCCTCGCGCTCGTTTCCGACGCTGACGATGCGGCCGGCCAGGAGGCTGCACACCAGTCCCGCGATCACGATCGCCGCGACCGTCGCCGACACCCGCGATACACGAACCATTCGCTTCAATTTCCCCCCTTCGAACGGGCGAATACCAATGCGGCAGCGGGAATCGGCGTGCAGGGCCGCGCAATGATCCTGGTTCGGAAGCTATCACTGTCCGCAGGACGAATCAACCGCCTGCCGGACGGCGTCCGCCATGGGGCCCGGAGGTGGCGCTTGGGTGCGAGGTCGTCGCGTGTCACGACGCGGCGTCTGCCGGCGTCACGATGGACGCGGCGCGGAAATCGCATCGGCTTCGTATAGCGGGCGGATCGTTGCAACGATCGAAACAGTCGGGTCGTTTGCATGCCGTCCTGCGCTCGCAGGGCGTCGCCGCTTCGCCGGCCGGGCAGGCGGATCCATACACGACGTCTGGCGCGTCGCATCGACCGGTCCCGCCAAAAAGGCGGCGTCGTCACCCGGCCCGCCTTCCGGGCGGCGACGCCTGCAATCACTGATCCCGATCAGTCCATCGACCGTGCGCACCCGGTTCGCGGGCCGTCAGTCACGCGGAATGCGTCGTATCGGCATCGACCGGGCAGTTGTCGTCTGCCGGATATTGCGCAGCATATCGATCCATCAAGATAACTTTTCTTATCACAATAGCTTTATCGTGAATCCAAACTCGCCGTTTCCAAAACGCGCCTTGATGCGCGACGTCCGCCCCGTACCTGCGTAGCTCGCCGCCGATTCGCGGGCAGGGACGCGGCCGCCCGATCCGCGCGCCGTTCGCACCGTTACGCCGGCGCGTTCATCCGCGCATGCAGCACCGTCAACACGTCGGCCGTCACGCGCGCGACGCCATGCGCGGTCGTGTCGACGAACGCATGCGCGCATTCGCGATACAGCGGATCGCGCATCCGGTACAACGCGGCGAGCGTGTGCCGCGGCTCGGCCACCTGCAGCAGCGGCCGCCGCGTGTCGTCGCGCGTGCGGCGCCACAGCGCATCCGGGTCCGCATGCAGATAGATCACGCAGCCGCGCTCGCTCAGGCGCGCACGGCTGCGGGGATTCAGGACCGCACCGCCGCCGGTCGCCACGACGACGTTCGGGCGTTGCGTCAGTTCGTCGACGATATGCGTCTCCAGCAGACGAAAGCCGCCTTCGCCGACCATGTCGAACAGCACGGGGACCGAACGGCCCGTGCGCCGCTCGATCTCGTCGTCGCAGTCGGCGAACGCCCAGCCGAGCGATACCGCGAGCGCCCGGCCGAGCGTCGACTTGCCGGCCCCCATCATGCCGACCAGGAAGACGCGCTCGGGCAGGGCGCACGAGCCGGCCGCCGCGACGACCGCGCTCATAGCCGGCGGGCGAGCGGCCAGCGGGCCCGCGTCGCCATGCAGATGCGCCGGGCCCGCACCGCGTCCGACAGCGTGTCGAGGGCCGCGCCGGTCGACGCGTCGTCGGCGTCGAGCAGCGCGCCGAGCACCGGCTCGTCCGGATCGCCGGTCGCGATGTGCTCGGCCGCATCCGCCACGATGGCCGGCGACGTAGGCCCGACCGTCTCGCTGCGCCCGGGCAGCCGCCACCCGTTGCACAGGTCGCGCCAGCGCACCACCAGGCCGCAAAACGACCCGCCGCTCGGCACGGCCGCATCGTCGCGCGGCGCCGCCGTGTCGCCGGACGCCGCACGCCGCATGATCCAGCTCGCGAATTCGAGCAGCGACGCGTCGTGATCGAGCGTCGCCGCATCGAGCGCGACGCTCACGCCGGCTTCCCGCAGCCGCCCGAGCAGCGGCCGCACGCCGTCGTGTGCGCCGCCGACCGGCTGCAGCAGCACCTCCAGCTCGTCCTCGTGGCGGCTGACGAGTGCATGGTGCCGCGCGAGCGCGGCCGGCTCGAGCAGCGTCTGTGCGGCATGCCGGACGATCACGATCGCGCGATCGTCGCGGCGCTCGACGATCGCGCCGATCCGGCGCCGCGCACGCGCCACCGCGGCGCTCATGTGTCGCTCCCGAAATGGCGCGCGCGCATCACAGCGAACCCTGGAACTCGAGCACCCGCGTCTTGAATTCGTCCGGCACGGCCAGCGTCGTGTTGCTCTCGTAATCGAACATCACGTGGGTCGACATGCCGCGCGCGACGATGGTCTGGTCGTCGCGCTCCATCAGGTGCTCGAGATCGAAGCTCTTGCTGCCGAAGCGCACGATGCTCGACCGGATCGTCAGGTTGTCGCCGAACTGCGCCGGTGCGAGGTATTCGCACTGCGTCTTCACCATGATGTGCGGCAGCTTCTCGCTGCGCGGCAAGCCGAGCAGGTCGAACATGTAGCAGAGGTACGAATGCTGCAGATAGTCGTAATAAACAGGGCTGCTCACATGCCCCATCGAATCCGTATCGCGATACTTGACGTGAATGGGCGTTTCGTAATGACGCTTCGACATGGTGACTCTCCGCAATGACTTGGTTGATTTATATATTCGTACCTGATTGGCCTATCAGGCATCCGAAAATTAATCGAACACCTATCGGGCCGCCACTATCAGAACGAATAGCGACCGGCTCAGAAGGCCCGTAGCATCTGGACTCCAGCGCAGCCCTTGACGTCTGGTTATTACCGATTGAAAAGTACGCGATCTCAATTATCACAATGCGAAAAAAGGCATCTTAAATACCGCAATTGTCTTATTCCGCCTTATATTCGTCATTCATAAGGTTATGAATTAGAAACTGGTAAATATGTCAGTTGCGCCTGGAAAGCGGCATTCAATAAAGTCGCGCTGTAGTAAAAAATCCCGCGAATTATCGACAGGAGGGCAGTCCCCATGCATGCAAACGCCAGGATGACGAACCGTGACGCCGTGCTGCACTTGCCGTCCCCCGTGGATCTGGCCGGTGCGCTGCAGCCGACGCTGCGCGCGGCGCGTACGGTTCATGCGACCCGCCGTGCGATCGTCGACGTGCTCGGCGGCGCGGACGATCGTCTCGTGGTCATCGTCGGCCCGTGCTCGGTGCACGATCCGGACGCCGCACGCGACTATGCGGCGCGGCTCGCGCTGCAGCGCGCGCGATTCGAGGACGAGCTGGAAATCGTGATGCGCGTGTACTTCGAGAAGCCGCGCACGACGGTCGGCTGGAAGGGGCTCATCAACGATCCGCTGCTGGACGGCAGCGAGCGGATCGATGCAGGGCTGCACACGGCCCGCGCGCTGCTGTGCGACATCAACGGTGCGGAAATGCCGGCGGCGACCGAGTTTCTCGATCCGCTGTCGCCGCGCTATCTGGCCGACCTGGTTGCGTGGGGGGCGATCGGCGCGCGCACCGTGGAATCGCAGGTGCATCGCGAGCTGGCGTCGTCGCTGCCGATCCCGATCGGCTTCAAGAACGGCACCGACGGGAACGTGCAGGTGGCCGTCGATGCGATGTGCGCGGCCGCGCGCGCGCATCGCTTCCTGTCGGTCGATGCGGGCGGCCGGCTATGCGCGGCAGCCTCGCCCGGCAATCCGCATACGCACGTCGTGCTGCGCGGCGGGCGCGAGCCGAATTTCGACGCGGCCGCCGTGGCGGCCGCATGCGATCGCATGGCGGCCGCGCGCATCGCGCCGCGCGTGATGATCGACGTCAGTCACGGCAACAGCCGCCGCCAGTTCCGGAATCAGCTCGGTGTGGGCGCGGATGTCGCCGAGCAGGTCGCGGCCGGCGATACGCGCATCGTCGGCGTGCTGATCGAGTCGAACCTGATCGAAGGGCGCCAGGACCTGGTGCCCGGCATCCCGTTGCGCTACGGGCAGAGCATTACCGACGCGTGCCTGTCGTTCGCCGATACCGCACGGCTGCTCGAGACGCTCGCGCACGCGGTGCGCGCGCGGCGGCGAGGGCATGCGCCGGTGTCCGGCATCGAGTTCGCGCAGGAGCCGCTGCTCGCGTGCTGCGCATGAGCGGCCCCGCACGGCGCGGTCAGATTTCGGCTTCGTCGTAGATCCGCGTCACGTCGCCGGCCCACGCGCCGGAAAAACGGGCGAGCCAGTGCTCGGCCTGGGTCGGCGCGCCCGCGACGATCTCGTCGAGCGGCGCGAGATACATCGATTCGTCGCGGCCGGCTGCATCCCTGCGCGCCCGCGCGCGCAGGCCGCGATGCGCGATCGCGAGCGCATCGGCCGCGAACGCGCGCAGCGGACGGCCGTCGACCGATGCATCGAGCCCGTCGCGCGGCACGTCGCGACGCAAGGTCAGCAGCGCGCCGCGGTCGATCGCGGCGCTCAGCGTCTCGGCCTCCGACAGCGCGGCCGGGTCGTACAGCAGGCCGGTCCAGAATGCGGACAGCGCGACCATCATCGCGGGCGAGCCCACGTCGGCGCCGCGCATCTCGAGATAGCGTTTCAGCCGCACCTCGGTAAAAACCGTCGTCAGATGGTCCGCGAAATCGCCGAGCGTCGGCGTCTCGCCCTCGAGGTGCGGCACGCGGCGTCGCATGAAGTCGCGGAACGTCCAGCCGGTCGCGTCCATGTAGCGGTCGCCGCGCCGCACGAAATACATCGGCACGTTGTCGAGCAGCCAGCTCACGTAGCGCTCGAAACCGAAGCTGCGCGACAGGAACAGCGCCGGCGCGCCGCAGCGATCCTCGTCGGTGTCGAGCCACGTATGCGCGCGCGTCGACAGCAGGCCGGTCGGCCGGCCTTCGCGGAACGGCGAATTCGCGAACAGCGCGGTCGCGACCGGCTGCAGCGCGAGCGACACGCGCATCTTGCGCGCCATGTCGCTTTCCGACGCGAAATCGAGGTTGACCTGCACGGTGCAGGTGCGCTGCATCATGTCGAGCCCGCGCGACCCGACGCGCGGCATGTAGCGCCGCATGATCCCGTAGCGCTGCTTCGGCATCCACGGCAGCGCGGCCCGCGACAGGTGCGGGTGAAACCCCAGCGGCGCGCAGCGCAGGCCGAGCGGATCGCACGCGTCGCGCACCGCCGCGAGATGCGCGTGCAGTTCGGCATGCGTATCGTGCAGCGTCTCGAGCGGGGCGCCCGACAGTTCGAGCTGACCGGCCGGCTCGAGCGAGATCGCCGCGCCGTCGCGCCCGGTCACGCCGACGATCCGCCCGGCGTCGACGATCGGCGTCCCGTCGCCGCGCAGCCGCTCCAGCACCGCGGCGATGCCGGCCGGCCCGTCGTAGGGGGCGGGCGCATGCGTCGCGCGCGCGACGACGAACTTCTCGTGCTCGGTGCCGATCCGGAATTGCGCCGGCGGCTTGCAGCCGGCGGCCAGATGATCGGCGAGCTGCTGCTCGGAAACGATCGGCGTATTGTCCGATCCGACGGCATTCGACATCGACACCCTCCACAAGGCATATTGAGCGACCGACCGGTCGGTCGCACGGCGACTATAGCGACGTCGATGCGCGCGGAATACTGGCAGGGGTGATAGGGCGCGGCGCGACGCCGCGCCGGAGCGCGCTACGGCTGCTTGCGTTTTGCGAAGTAATGCGCGGGCGAATCGCCGAACGCGCGGCGGAACATCGCGATGAAGTTGCTCGGCGTCGCATAGCCGAGCGCGTCCGCGACGTTGGCGACGCTGTCGCCGTTCGCCAGGCATTCGAGCGCGTGCGTCAGGCGCGCCTGCTGGCGCCATTGCGCGAAGCTCGTGCCGGTTTCCGCGACGAACAGCCGGCTCAGCGTGCGCGCGGACAACCCGGCCCATTCGGCCCACGCCTCGAGCGTGCGGCTGTCGTGCGGCTGCCCGAGGATCGCGTTGGCGATCCGCAGCAGCCGGCGGTCGCGCGGCATCGGCAAGTGCAGCGGCTCGTGCGGCGCGCGGCGCATCTCGTCGAGCAGCACGACGCTCATGCGCGCCTGCTCGATGTCGAGCCGGTCCTGGTCGGCCCACGACACCGCGCGCCGCACCAGCGCGCGCATCAACTCGGTAATCGCGATCACGCACGGCTGGTCCGGCATCCGCCGGCTCGCCGCCGGCGCGATCACGACGCTCCAGCCGCTCAACGCGCCGCTGATGCTGACCTTGTGCTGTTCGCCGGGCGGGATCCAGCCGGCGCGATGCGGCGGCAGCATCCACGAACCGTGCGGCGTGCGCACATGCGCGAAACCGCTTTCCACGCAGAACACCTGGCCGCGCAGATGGCTGTGCCAGTCGACCTCGCGGGTGCCGAGCTGGTAGGCGTTGGTGCCGTCGTCCTCGCCCCAGAGGGCGATCAGCGACGGGCCGTCCGCCCGTTCGCTCGGATCGGCGTCGGCGCGCTGCACGGGGCGCGGTGGAACAACGTCTCGGATGGGCATGGCCGGATTTCATTATTTATTGTCCAAACAACATTATCAGCTTTGTCCGGGAGCGTCCAACAATGCATGTCGTGTTCAAACCAATACGAAGCAGAGGAATGCGATGCATGCAGCACTTGCTCCCTGGACACGCGATGCCGGCGCGATTCGCGTCATGTCGCGAATCGCCGCCGCCGCGGCGCTCGTCGTGCTCGGCGCGTGCGCGAGCCGCGACGGGCTCACGCCGGCCGGCACGCTGCGCGGCCCCGATACGCTCGCCGCGTCGCGCAGCCTCGCACACGTGCAGGCTGCCGACTGGCCGGCCGCCGACTGGTGGCGCACGCTGAACGATGCGCAACTGAGCGCGCTGATCGACGAAGCGCTCGCCGGCAATCCCGATCTCGCGACCGCCGATGCGCGCGCACGTGAAGCGCAGGCGCTGGTGATCGAAGCGCAGGCGGCCCGTTTGCCGCACGTCGACGGCAACGCGAGCGCGAAGGCCGAACGGCTGTCCGGCACGCAGTTCTCGACGGACGAGGGCGGCGGCTTCTTCAGCCACACGCGCCAGGTCAATCTCGGCCTCAGCTGGGACATCGATCTGTGGGGCGGCCGCCGGGCCACGTGGGAAGCCGCGCTCGGCGAGGCGCGCGCCGCGCGGATCGACCTGCAGGCCGCGCGCGTGCTGCTGTCCGTCAACGTCGCGCGCGCCTACGTGAATCTCGCCTATGCATTCGACCAGCAGGACGTCGCGCGCGCCGAATACGACCGCGCCGACGAGGCGTTGACGCTGACGCGCCAGCGCGTCACCAGGGGCATCGACAACGTCGCGCAACAGCGCCAGGCCGAAAGCGAGGTCGCGGCCGCGACGCGCGAACAGGCGCGCACGGCGCAGACGATCGACAGCGCGCGCATCGCGCTCGCGATGCTGCTCGGCGCGGGCCCCGATCGCGGCCTTGCGCTCGTGCGTCCCGCGCCGCTGCCGGTCGCCGCGCTCGCGGTGCCGGCCGACCTGCCGGCCGCGCTGCTCGGCCGGCGCGCCGATATCGTCGCCGCACGCTGGCGGGTCGAGGCCGCCAGCCACAAGGTCGAGGCCGCCCGCGCGGATTTCCTGCCCAACGTGAGCCTCACCGCGTTGATCGGGCTCGCGACGCGCGGCGGCGCCTCCTTGTTCCAGGCCGCCTCGCGCACCTACAACGTCAGCCCGGCCGTCAGCCTGCCGATCTTCGACGGCGGCGAACGGCGCGGCGTGCTGCGCAAGCGCGACGCGCAATACGACCTCGCCGTCGCCGGCTACAACAAGACGCTGATCGGTGCGATCGGCGAGGTCGCCGACGATCTGCACCGGCTGCATTCGCTCGCCGTGCAGACCGACGCGCAGCAGCGCGCGTTCGATTCCGCCACCGATGCATGGCGGCTCGCCGACGAACGCTACCGGGCCGGCGTCGGCAGCTATCTCGACGCGCTCGTCGTACGTCAGCAACTGCTGGTCGCGAGCCGCGAGGTCGCCGCGCTGCGTGCGCAGCGCGCGGACCAGTCGCTGCAGCTCGTCGCCGCGCTCGGCGGCGGCTTCCACGCCGAGCCGGACGACGTCGCGCTCGCCGCCACTCCTTCCCAACGTCCTTGACATCGATCATGAGCAGCGACAACTCCCTGCAGACTCCCGCGCGGCCGGCAGCCGCCGATTCCGCCAGCACCCGCCAGCAGCCGGCGGCCGACCACACCGGCGCGCCGCGCGCACCGGGCAGCCCGGGCGGCCCCGACGCCCGCGCGCAAGCGGCGCCCGGCGGCGCCGCGCCCGCGACACCGCCGCCCCCGGCGCCTCCGGCGCGACGCAAGCACCTCGTGCGCGCGCTCGTCGGCGCGTTCGCGCTCGGCATCGTCGGCTGGGGCGTCTGGTACGTGAGCGTCGGACGCTGGTACGAATCCACCGACAACGCGTATGCGCAAGGCAACGTCGTCGAGCTGACGCCGCAGGTGACCGGCACCGTCGTGTCGATCGACGCGGACGACGGCAACCTCGTGCGCGCCGGCACGCCGCTCGTGCGTCTCGACCCGAGCGACGCGCAGATCACGCTCACGACCGCCCAGGCCGATCTCGCGGCGACGGTCCGCAAGGTGCGCGGCCTGTACAGCAACGAACGCGGACTCGCGAGCAGCATCGATGGCGCGCGCGCCGACCTCGACGCGCGGCGCACCGCGCTCGACAAGGCCAGGGCCGACTACCAGCGCCGCGAGGATCTCGGCCGCTCCGGCGCGATCTCGCGCGAGGAGCTCGCCCATGCCCGCGATACGCTGACGTCCGCGCAAAGCGCGTATGCATCCGCGCAAAGCGCGCTCGCGACCTTGAGCGAGCAGCATCAGACCAGCAAGGCGCTCGTCGACGACACCGCGGTCGCCTCGCACCCGGACGTGCAGGCCGCGGCCGAGCGCCTGCGCGCCGCGTACCTCGCGCGGGCGCGCACCGACATCGTCGCGCCCGTCACCGGCTACGTCGCGAAGCGCACGGTGCAGGTCGGCCAACGCGTATCGCCCGGCGTGCCGCTGCTCGCGGTCGTGCCGCTGCGCGAGCTGTGGGTCGACGCGAACTTCACCGAGAAGCAGCTCGAGAACATGCGCATCGGACAACCGGTCGAACTGAGCGCCGACCTGTACGGCGACGGCGTGCGCTACACCGGCCGCGTGCAGAGCCTCGGCGTGGGCACCGGCAGCGCGTTCTCGCTGCTGCCCGCGCAGAACGCCACCGGCAACTGGATCAAGATCGTGCAGCGGCTGCCGGTCCGCATCGAGCTGACCGATCCGGCCCAGCTCGACGCGCATCCGTTGCGCATCGGCCTGTCGATGCACGCGCGGGTCGACCAGCACGACCGCAGCGGCGCGATGCTGTCGTACCGCGAGCAGCGCGCGCCGCTGTTCCGCACCGACGTGTATCGCGACGTGCTCGCACGCGCCGACAGCCTGATCGCCGACGTCATCCACGCGAACCTGCCGGCGACGGCACGCACGGAGACCGTCCGATGAGCGGCCCGATGGCGGCCGCCGACAGCGGCTTTCGTCCGTCGAGCGTCGCGCTGACGACCTTCGGCCTCGCGCTCGCGGTCTTCATGCAGGTGCTCGACGGCACCGTCGCGAACGTGTCGCTGCCGACCATCGCCGGCAACTTCGGCGTGAGCACGACGCAGAGCGCATGGGTCGTCACCACGTTCTCGGTCAGCAACGCGATCGCGTTGCCGCTGACCGGGTTTCTCGTCAAGCGCGTCGGGCAGGTGCGGCTGTTCGTGTGGGCGACGCTCGCGTTCACGTTCGCGTCGCTGCTGTGCGGCCTCGCGCAGAACCTGCCGCAACTCATCGCGTTCCGTGCGCTGCAGGGCCTGGTGGCCGGGCCGATGATCCCGACCACGCAGGCGCTGATGCTGTCGATCTACCCGCCGCAGCGGCGCGGCTTCGCGTTGTCGATGATCGCGATGGTCACCGTGGTCGCGCCGATCGCGGGGCCCGTGTTCGGCGGCTGGGTCACCGAGCATTACTCGTGGCGCTGGGCGTTCCTGATCAACCTGCCGATCGGCGTGTTCGCCGCGATGTGCGTGTTCGCGCAAATGCGCGCGCGGGTCGAGACCACCGTTGCCGCGCGCGTCGACTATGTCGGCCTCGCCGCGCTCATCGTCGGCGTCGGCGCGCTGCAGATCGTGCTCGACAAAGGCAACGAGGCCGACTGGTTCAACTCCACGTTCATCGTGGTGATGTCGGTGGTCGCCGCGTTCGGCATCGCGCTGTTCCTGATCTGGGAGCTCAACGAGCCGAATCCGATCGTCAACCTGCGGCTGTTCGCGCATCGCAACTTCGCGGCCGGCACGCTGACGCTCGTGCTCGCGTACTCGGCGTTCTTCGCGGTCAACGTGATCGTGCCGCAATGGCTGCAGCGCACGCTCGGCTACACGGCGTTCTGGGCCGGGCTCGCGGTTGCGCCGATGGGCGTGATCCCCGTGCTGATGACGCCGTTCATGGGCAAGTACGCGCCGCGCTTCAACATGCGCGTGCTGGTGTGCTGCGCGTTCGCGATCCTCGGCGTGTCGTCGTTCCTGCGCGCGGGCTTCGTGCCCGACATCGACTTCACGCACATCGCGCTGATCCAGTTGCTGCAGGGCCTCGGTCTCGCGCTGTTCATCATGCCGATCAACAGCATCCTGCTGTCCGACCTGAAGCCGGACGAGATCGCCGCCGGCTCCGGCCTGTCGACGTTCCTGCGCACGCTCGGCGCGAGCTTCGCGGTGTCGATCACGTCGTTCCTGTGGGACCGGCGCGCGATCCTGCACCACGCGCAGCTCAGCGAACACGTGAGCGCGTTCGATCCGGCCGTGCGCGCCGAAGTCGCGCGGCTCGGCGGCGGCGATCCGCAGCGCGCGGCGACGCTGCTGAGCAACCTGGTCGACGCACAGGCTTACCAGATCTCTTTCAACGACGTTTCGTTCGCGCTCGGCTGCGTGTATCTGGTCGTGATCGCGGTGGTGTGGCTCGCCCGTCCGCCGTTCGGTCCGGGTGCGGCCGCGAAACGATGAAGCGGGCGCTGCGCGGCCCGTTCCGACCCATGCTGTTCAATTCGATGGAGATTGACCCGATGCCTACCCACCACACAGGCGATACGCCGTCCGGACTGGCGACGCTCGCCGTGTTCGACGTCACGGAATTCCCGCTCGTCGTCGTGCGCAACGACGCGATCGCGTCCGCCGGCTACGCGCAGCGCTGGCTCGACGACATGCACACGCTGATGCAGCACGGCGAGCCGTTTGTCATGATCTTTCCGCCGGCCCGCCCGGACGAGACGCACGACGACCGCAAGGAGCGCGGCATGTGGCTCAAGCAGAACCGGGCCGCGCTCGCCACGGTCTGCCGCGCGCTCGTCTCGATCGAACCGGATCCGGCCGAGCGTGAAGCGGCCGTCGCGAACGCGTCAGGCATCGAGAAGGCGTTCGGCATTCCGTTCGACGTGACGGCGTCGCTCGACGACGCGAAGCAGGCGGGCCGGCGACGTCTGCTAGAGGCGGTCTAGCGCGGCCCGTTCACGCGCAACGCCTCCAACCGGTTGCGCAAGTCCGCCTGAATGCAGATTCCAACTAATGAACGGGGTGGCTTGTATGAATGGACTGGATTGTCTGAAATGGTTGGTACCCGGCGATACGGACGCGTCATGGCAGCGGATGACCGACGCGGCCGCCGGAATGGGATTCGACAAGGTGGTGCTGATCGTGCTGCCGTTTACCGGCGCGTCGTTCGACCTCGCGCGCAAGTGGAGCAGCGGCGTGCCCGGCTGGACGGCGCTGTACCGGCAGCGTGAGTTCGACCGCATCGATCCGATGCTGCGGCATTGCTTCCGTTCCGCGCTGCCGCTCGTCTGGGACGACGCGCTGTTCGTGCTGCCCGGGCAACGGCAGTGTTACGAGGCGGCCGCCGCGTACGGCATGCGCAGCGGCGTCGTGCTGCCGGTGCGCGGCGCGAAGGGGGAGGTCGGCATGCTGTTGTGCGCGAGCGCGGACGACCTCGCCGACACGCGCGAGCGCTGCGACCGTCATCTCGCGAAACTGACGTTGCTGCGCGACGTCGCGTGCGAAGCGATCGCCGGCTCGCGCTGCCACGCACCGCCCGACAGCGTGCCGCGTCTGAGCCGGCGCGAAGTCGAATGCCTGCGCTGGCACGCGGCCGGCAAGACGTCGTGGGAAATCGGCCACATCCTGAACGTGACCGAGTCGTGCATCAATTTCCACTTCATGAACATCCGCCGCAAGTTCAACGTGTCACGTCGGCATGAAGCCGTGCTGCGTGCGGTCGAGTGGGGGCTGATCAGCATCTCCGACGTGACGGTGCCCACCTGATGCGGGTGCATCCGCGAGCCAGCGGTCGAGAAACGCGCTGAGCCACGCCGCGGTCGCACGGTCGTGCCGCCAGCCTTCGCGAGCCTGCGTCGCGAGATCCTGCGCCCCGGGCGCCGCCAGCTTGTGCGCGGCGGCCGTGCTCCAGCGCCGCATCATCGGAAAGCTCACTTCCGGATGGAACTGGACGCCGTACGCGCGCGGCCCGTAGCGGACGGCCTGGTTCTCGAAGTGCTCGCCGGTCGCGAGGAGCTCGAGCCCGTCCACGCGCTCGAAGCCCTCGCGATGCCACTGGTAGACGTGCGACGGCCAGGACCCGACCCGCCTGCCGGCGGGCGTCGCGGCGATCGGCCAGTAGCCGATTTCCGCGCGCCCGTCCCGGTGCGCGCTCACGCGGCCGCCCAGGTGGCGGATCATCATCTGCGCGCCCAGGCACACGCCGAGAAAGGGCGCCGCCTCGCGCAGCGGCACGCCGATCCAGTCGATCTCGTCGCGAATCCAGCGATCGCCGTCATTGGCGCTCATCGGGCCGCCGAACACCACGGCGCCGGCATGGCCGGCCAGCGTCGCCGGCAGCGGATCGCCGAGCGGCGGGCGGCGAATATCGAGCGGATGGCCGCGCTCGGCGAGCAGGCGCCCGATCCGGCCGGGGCTCGACTGCTCGCGATGCAGGACGATCAGGATCGGACGAAGTGCGAGGGGCGTCATGTCGTGTCGTGAGTGTCGTGAAGGTCGTCTGGCAGGAAGTCAGCCCGGCTGGCCGCGCAGCGCGTCGAACGACACCATCACCTGTTCGCGATAGGCGGGCCGTCGGCACAGGCGAGCGTACCAGGCTTCGACGTGCGGCAGCGGCGGCCGCTCGACGTCGAGCGAGAAATAACGGAACAGCGTCGCGCCGGCCGGAATGTCGGCCAGGCCCGGCGTCGCCCCGCCGAGAAAAGGCTGCGTCGACAGCAGCCGGTCGAGCAGCTGGTATTGCATGGCGCTGCGCGCGGCCTTGTCGCGCACGAGCGCATCGTCGCGCCGCTCGGGCGGCGTTCGCACCAGCGCCCAGAACAGCCCGGTCATCACGTCGGGCTCGAGCGCCGTCTGCGACCAGTCCATCCAGCGCTCCGCGCGCGAACGGGCGAACGCGTCGCGGCACCAGAACGGGCTGTTCGGCACGCGCGCGGCGAGATAGCGCAGGATCGTGTGCGACTCCCAGACCACGTCGCCGTCCCAGTCGATCACCGGAATCCGGCAGGTCGGATTCAGCGCCGTGAACGCGGGCGTCTGCAGCGAGCCGTGCTCCCCGCCCGCCGGGATATGGCGGTACGGCACGCCCAGCTCTCCGATGAGCCATAGCACTTTCTGCACGTTGAACGACGTGCGGCGCCCCCAGACGGTCAGCATCGCGCGGCGTCCTCGCAGGCGGCGGCAGGCGCGTACGCCGCATAGCGGTCGAGGCCCGCGGCGAGATCGGCGATCAGGTCGTCCGGATCCTCGAGCCCGATGTGCAGGCGCACGCCGCGGCTGCCGGCCGGCCAGCGCGCCGCGAGGCCGTGCGCGTCCAGCTCGAACGGCAGCGCGAGGCTTTCGTAGCCGCCCCACGAATAGCCGAGCCCGAACAGCGCCAGGTGGTCCAGAAACGCTTCGACCGCCTGCTGCGGCGCAGGGCGCAGCACGACCGAGAACAGCCCGGACGCGCCACCGAAATCGCGGCGCCACAGCGCATGCCCGTCGTCGCCGGGCAGCGCGGGATACAGCACGCGCTGCACTTCCGCGCGCGTCGCGAGCCAGGCCGCGACCGCGAGCGCATTGCGCTGATGCTGGCGCAGCCGCACGCCGAGCGTGCGCAGCCCGCGCAGCGCGAGGAATACGTCGTCGGGGCCCGCGCACAGGCCGAGATCGCCGTGCAGCTGCTTCAACGCGGGCCACGCGCGTTCGCTGGCCGATACCGTGCCGAGCATCGCGTCGGAATGCCCGACCAGGTACTTGGTGCCGGCCTGGATCGACAGGTCGATGCCGAACGCATGCGGCCGGAAAAAGAGGGGCGTGGCCCAGCTGTTGTCCGCGATGACCAGCGCGCCGTGCGCCTGCGCGAGCCGGACCAGCGCCGGAATGTCGTGCATGTCGAACGTGTAGGAGCCGGGCACTTCGACGTACAGCGCACGCGTGTTGGGACGGAACGCGGCGGCGACGGGCGTGCTGCCGTCGTACCAGGTCGTCTCGACGCCGAGCCGTGCAAGCACGCCTTCGCATGCGTGGCGCACCGGGCCGTAGACCGAGGCGGTCATCAGCAGGTGATCGCCGGGTTTCAGGCAGGACAGCAGCGCGAGCGTGCACGCGGACAGGCCCGACGGACACAGCACCGCGCCGGCGCCGCCCTCGAGGCTCGTCACCGCGCGCTCGAGCGCCTCGGTCGTCGGCGTGCCGCGGCGGCCGTAGATATACGGCTGCGTGCGGTTCAGCAGATCGGACACCGTCGGGCTCAGCACGGTCGACGCGTGGTAGACGGGCGGATTGACGAAGCCGTGCCAGGCCGCGCTGTCGCGGCCCGCGTGCATGAGCCGTGTGTCGTCGTGCATCCGGTCAGGCCGGTGACCGCCCGGCCGCGGCGGATGTTCGGCGGACTTCAAGGCCATAGCGCGCACCGTTCCCAGCGCTGGCCGGCCCGGCGGTACGCCTGCCGCGCGAAGCGGCGTGCGCTGTCCGCGCGCCAGAATTCGGCTTCGTCCGGGGCCAGCGTGTACAGGTGCCAGTCGTCCGACACGAGCCCCGGATCGGCGGCCAGCCGCTCGAGCTGCGCGTCGATTGCGCGCGTCAGGTCGGCGGGATCGTCGAGCCGCTCGCTTTGGCGTCCGGCGAGGATGCTCGCGCGCGACCGCTCGGGGCGGCCCGCGAAATCGGCGCGGCCCTCGGCGTCCGGCAGCCGCTCGACCGGGCCGCTCAGGCGCACCTGGCTTGCGATCGCCGGCCAGTAGAACGTGAGCGCGGCGAACGGCAGGTGTTCGAGCTGACGCCCCTTCGGGCTGCGCGTGCTCGCCGCGAAATGCCAGCCGCGCGCGTCGACGTTCAGCAGCACCACGGAGCGTGCATCGGGCCGCCCGTCCGGGCGCACCGTCGACAGCGTCATCACCTGCGGTTCGACGGCGCCCGCGGTGACGGCCTCGTCGAGCCAGCGCTCGAACTGCGCCTGCGGCGTTGCGGGCCAGTCCTGCGCGGGCACGTGCGGCGCCGCGTGAGCGAGGGTTTTCAGCGCCTTCAGGCGCGTTGCGATCGTATCCATGGCGTCACTCAGGCAATGCCGAATTGCGTCGCGCGGGCGATCAGCCGATGCGCGGCGAGATAGTCGGGAACTTCCGCGAGGAAGCCGTCGACGACGGCCGCGGCAACGCGGCGGCCGCCGGATTCGCGCCGCGCGGTGTCGAACGCGTCGATCACGCGGCGGGCGAGGGCGACCTCGTCGGCCGTCGGCGTCAGCACGCGATTGACGACCGGCACGAACTGCCCGTTGACGATCGCCTTGGCCTGATATCCGAGGCCGCGCGACACGCGCATGTCGAGTTCCGCGCCTTCGTTGTCGGCATAGCTGTACGGGCAGTCGATCGCCGTGACGCCGACCGCCGCGCACTCGACGCGAAAGCGCGAGCGCACGTAGTCGAGTTCGCGGCCGGCGCGGGTGCGCTCGGCGCACATGTCGGCCACCATGTCCTCGGTCGCGACGAGCACGGCCGACACGCGCGGGCTCGAGCGCGCGATCGCCATCGTGTTCACGAGACCGAGCGTCGTCTCGATGTTCGGCACCAGTTCGGTCGAGCCGGGCGTAATGTCGTATTCGCGCTCGAACCGCGTGACGGCTTCGTCGAGTGCGACGACCTGCTCGGGCGTCGCGACATACGACATCATCACGATGTCCGGCCGGCCGCGCATCGCGGCGCGCAGGTCGTCGATGCCGCCCGTGTCGAGCGGATTCACGCGCACCGACGCGAGGATGCCGGCTTCGCGCCAGCCCGCGAGCACCCGCTCGCTCAGCTCGCGCGCGGCCGGCCGCCGGTCGGGCGGCGTAAAGGTTTCGAGTTCCTGGATCAATACGTCCGCGCCGCTCGCGGCGCCGGCGACGAGCGCATCGTGATCGGCGCCGGCGAGAAACAGCCAGGAGCGGCGCAGGCGGGAAGGACGTCGGTGGGTCGTTGCCATGTGAGGTTTCCTGTAGTGCGCGTGATAGGCGGATCGATGGCGCGGGCGCTCAGCCGGCGCGCATCATCTGGTTGAAGATGTTCTTGCGGTGCATTTCCTCGGTTCCGCCGACGCTCATGAAGCCCAGCGCATCCGACGCGAACGCGGCCACCGGCCCGGCCTGGTAGCCGAGGCTGCCGTACAGCCGCACGAGGCCGAGCGCGCCGTCGACGAGATCCTGCGCGCCGACCAGCTTCGCGATCGAGCAGGTCATCAGCGCCTGCGGGTGATCCGTCAGCAACTGCGCGAGCGCGCCGCGCGCGAGCCACGTGCCGCGCTCGATGCCGATCTGCAGGTCGACGAGACGGCGCTGCACGTACTGGTGCTCGTCGATCGTGCTGTCGAAGCTGCGCCGCTCGCGGCAATAGCCGATCGCGTCGCGCAGATACGGCGCCGTGACCTGCGCGGCGACGAGGCCGTAGTAGAGGCGGCCGAGCGAGATGATGTCGATCAGGTTGCCGAGCCCCGCGCCCGGCTCGCCGAGCAGCTGGCCGCGCGTGATCGGGCAGTCGTCGAAGTGCAGCGCGCCGGTGGGCAGGTCGTCGAGGCCGAGCTTGCGGTCGGGCGCGGCAACCGTCATGCCCGGCTGGTCGCGGTCGACGATCACGAGCGCCGTATTGCGCCGGCCCGGCGTTTCGATGCGCGTGACGACGAGGATGAAGCGCGCGAGCGGCGCGTGCGCGATATTGAATTTGCTGCCGGTCAGCCGATAGCCGTCGCCATGCTCGACCAGTTTCGTCGCGATGCTGCGCACGTCGGTGCCGGTGCCCGGTTCGGCGATCGCCGTCGCGCTCAGTTCGCCGCGCAGGATCGCGCCGAAATAGCGGTCCTGCTGGGTCGCGGTGCCATACCGTTCGAGCGCGCGCACCATGCCGGCCTGCGCGATCACCGACAGCAGCAGCGCCGGACGGCGGATCGACGAGGCGAGCCCCTCGAGCGCCGCGGAAAAATGCCACCAGCCGTGACCGTCGCCGCCATACGTCTCCGGCACGATCATGTCCCACAGTCCTTCCTGCCCGAGGCGTTTCCAGCCGGCTTCATCGAAGGCGGCCGGCGCGCGGCCGTCCCGCTCCGCGGCGGCGATCTCCGCGCCGATGTCGCGAAAACGCGCGAGCGTCGCATGCTGTTCCTGCGTCCAGTCAAATGGCATCTGTCCTGTCTCCGGTCGAAGCGGCGCGGCCTCCGACGGCGCGCCCGCGATGCCGACAAGGTTAAGGGGACGTGGATGGCGCAGGTACTGGCAGTAGTGGTAGTTGCCGCGCAGGGTGGGGCGGCGGACCGGGGCGGGGGCGTCCGGTGGCAGGCATTGCAATGCGCGGGCGCCCGTTGCTGATCGACCGGAGCGTTCAGCGCCCGCGCGCCGGGAAAGTCCGGCGATTCACCGGGCCGATTCGCGGGATCGATTCGCGGGCACCGTCGTACCGAACCCGCGGCGTGCAGGCGTCAGTCGCCCTCGACCCGGGTAACGGATGCAAAGCCTTCCTCGAGCGTCGGCGGCTCGAAAAGCGAAGCGACGCTGTCGATACTCGCATCGGGAACGCGCTGGTCCTCGGGGCGCCGGGCATTGCGCGCCTTTGCGACGTGCAGCGGAGCGTCGATCCAGATCGCATGCACTTGCGCGCCGTATCGACGGGCGATATCCATGATCGGCTTGCGGTGTCGTGCCCCGGGCAACGCGGCATCGAAGCAGATGCACGGCGCATGCGCGTGCGCGTGCCTGTCGATCCAGTACGATTTCCCCGCGCCTTGCACGCCGCACACGACGAGCAGCCGCGCGGGCGCTTCCCCGTGACCGGCCAATGCTGCTTCGAGCGCCGTGAAGCTGCTCGACCACGCTGCCTTGCTTCGTTCCGGCGTCCATACCCGCCCGGCGGGCGTCTCGAGAAACGTGTCCGGATTGATGATGTGTATGTCCGTCATGCCAACCTGAGCCGGAAGATGCGTCGACTGGAACTATAGAGCGTTCGGCGCAAACGCGGGCGAACGCGAATGAAACGCGACCGCTTCCGTCATGCAGTCGACGAACGCTCGCACCTTCGGCGAGTGTTGCCGGCTCGGCGGCCAGAGAATCCGGTAGGTCACGGAAGGGGGCGCGTCCCCGTCCAGGACGGAACGCAAGGATCCGTCACGGAGCGGGCCGTCGACCTCGTGGTCGAGCAGGCATGCGATGCCGGCGCCGGCGCACGCCATCGCGAGTAGCGACGGGCTCATGTTCGAGACGGCGGCCGCGCTCAGCTTGAGCGCGTCCATCGACGTGCCGTCCGCGAACGGCCACGGCTGGATTTTCCCGGTGCTCGGGTATCGATACAGCAGCACCGCATGCTGTTCGAGATCGCGCGGATGCCCGGGCACGCCGTACCGGTCGAAATAATCCGGCGACCCGACGATGACGCGGCGGCACGACCCCAGCACGCGTGCAATCAGGCGCGAATCCCGCGGCTGCCCCGTCCGCACGACCACATCGAAACCGTCTTCGATCACGTCGACCAGCCGATCCGAGTAATCCACCTCCAGTTCGATCTCCGGGTAGCGTCGATGAAATCCCGCCAGGAGTAGCGGCGTCACCACGCTGGTCAGCGGCAGGCTGACCCGCAACCTGCCGCGCGGCGCGTCGGCGCGCTGCTGAAGCTCGACTTCCGCCAGATCCAGCTCGTCGAGGATGCGGCGACACCGCTCCAGAAAGACGCTGCCCTCGGGCGTGAGCGCCACGCTGCGCGTACTGCGGTGAAACAGCCTGACGCGCAGGTGCGCTTCCAGCCGGGCCACGTTCTTGCCGACTGCGGAAGGCGAAATGCCCAGATGCCGTGCGGCGGCGACGAAGCTGCGGGTATCGGCAACCTGCACGAACGATTGCACCCAGTTCAGGTTATTCATCATCGGCGTATGAAGGATTCCGGACCGGCCGGTTCATTCTGTATGGAGTCGTGTCCCGTTTATCCGCGCAGACCCGGCTTGTAGGATGGCCCGGCGAACTTGAGTTGTGTTCCGACAGCTCAGCATCTTCCCTCCGAAACGAGCGAGCCATGTCCCTCTCCGATATCCGCAAGCGCGCCATCGTATTGACGGCCGTCAGTCTGGCCGGCGTCATGTTTCACCTGGAAATATCCAGCGTGCCCGTCATCCTCTCCACGCTGGAGACCGTCCTGCACGGCGACTTCAAGTCCATGCAGTGGGTCATGAATGCGTACACCATCGCCTGCACGACCGTCCTGATGGTAACGGGCACGCTGGCGGATCGCTACGGACGCAAGCGCATTTTCATCCTGAGTCTGGCGTTGTTTGCGGTGACGTCCCTGATGTGCGGCCTCGCGCAAGACATGTCCTTCCTGATCGTCAGCCGGTTCCTTCAGGGCCTGGGCGGCGGAGCGATGATCATTTCCCAGATTGCCGTGCTGTCGCATCAGTTCCAGACGGGAAGGGCGCGCAGCCGCGCGTTTGCCGTCTGGGGGCTGGTGTTCGGCATCGGCCTCGGCCTGGGGCCGCTCATCGGCGGCCTGATCGTCGCGCTGTCGAGCTGGCGATGGATCTTCCTGATACACGTACCGCTCGCCGCGCTGACCGCCGGGCTCGTCTTCCAACACGTGGACGAATCGAGGAATCGCGAGGAAACGACGCTCGATCTCGCGGGGCTGTTCACGCTGGCGTTCGCCGTGCTCGGCGCGACCTATTTCATCACGCAAGGCTCGTCTGCCGGCTTCGCCGGCGGCATCGGCGTACTGCTTGCCGCGACGATCAGCCTCGCCGCGTTCATCGTCATCGAATCCAGGCATCCGCGGCCGATGTTCGATTTTTCCGTCTTCAGGATCCGTCCGCTTTCCGGCGCGCTCGTCGGCTCCGTCGCGATGAACGTCAGCTTCTGGCCGTTCAACATCTACCTGCCGATCTATTTTCAGGGCGCACTCGGCTATACGCCTGTCGCCGCCGGCGCCTGCCTGCTGGCCTATACGCTTCCCACGCTGGTCATGCCGCCGCTCGCCGAACGCCTGATGCTGCGCTACAACCCGCGCGTGATCATCCCGTTCGGGCTGTTCACCATCGGCCTGGGCCTCTTCCTGATCAGGGTCGGCAGCGGCCTGGCGAATGCCGGCTGGCTGACCGTGATTCCCGGTTGCCTGGTGGCAGGGTGCGGGCTGGGCTTCACCAACACGACCGTCACGAATACGGCCACGGGCGCGATTTCGACCGACCGCGCGGGCATGGCAGCGGGTATCGACATGAGCGCCCGGCTGATCACGTTCGCGATCAATATCGCATTGATGGGATCGATCCTGTCTCAAGGCATTCTGGCGTATCTGAACGGCATCTGGTCGAACGTCCTCGACGAATCCCGGCTACGCGCGCTGGCGGGAATCATCGCCACCGGCAATCTCGCCGATCTTGCGCGGCTGGCTCCCGCGGTAACGACGCTCGATCCGTCCGGACGCATCGCCCACGCCGCGCTCGTGCATGGTTTCAGCTCGGTCTTGCTTTACGGCAGCCTGGCCGCATGGGTGCTGGCAGCCGTCAGTTTCGCGATCTTCGGCCCCGCCGGTTCGTCGTCGAACGCCAGGGATGTGATATGGCATCCTGAAGAAGAACGGGAATTGAACTGACATACCGCGCCACGATCGCGCTTCGATGCAGCGATACAGGCTGCGTCGGAGCGCCACGTTTCAGGCATCGCGGGCCCGCGCCGGAAACTTCACGCGTTCACGACCCTTGCGGCGGTCACGGTCACTTCGACCAGCCAGCCGGGCTCGACCAGCCGCACCACCTGCGCACGCGTGCGAGTGGGCAATGCCGGTTGCGCCGGCGACCCGAAATAGTCGCGATAGACCGTGGAAAAAGCGTCGAAGTCGGGCATGCCGTCATTCGCCGGATCCGCAACGAACAGCGCCTGTACCGCGACGACATCGCCAAGCGCGTACCCCCTGGATTCCAGGATCTGCCGAATCTGGTCGAGTACGCTTCTCGTCTGCGTCTGCATGTCGCCGAAATACGCGACCGTGCGCGGCCCGGCCTCGCGGTTGCATGGCAATGCGCCCACACCGCTCAACGTGATGGTTTTCGCGCCTGCTGGAATTTCGATCGCCTGCGAGAATTCTCGCGCCCAGGATTCCTGGATCGACAAGGGAGTCGGGTGTCGCAGGATGGCATCGCTCATGTCAGGCTCCGGATTGAATTGCACGGTGTCAGGCGCCGTCGGCCGCTTCGTTCGTGTACCACCTGCGCCAACGACCGGTAACAGGCCGGATGATAAGTGGCCGTCGACGATTCATAAAATGAATTAATTAGATGAAACCGTTCGACACGGTCGATCGATGTTGCTACGCTGGCGCAACCGACTGGCACGCGTGTGCGGCCGTGTCCGGACGGCCCCGTGAAGACACCTTGGCAGGCACCCATGGAACTGCGGCACCTTCGCTATTTTCTGGCCATCGCTGAACTGAACAATCTGTCGCGGGCCGCCGAAACGATGTGCGTCGCGCAATCAACGCTGTCGCACGCGCTGCATCAGCTCGAGGAGGAACTGGGCGCCGCGCTGTTCGACAGGGTGGGGCGCAGCATCCGGCTCACGCAGGCGGGTCGCGTGTTTCGCGACTATGCCGCGCGTGCCTGCAACGAAGCGACGCACGCCAGGCGAGCCGTTCAGGAACTCAACGCACTCGAGGCCGGGACGTTCACGCTGGGCGCCATCCCGGTGTTTCCGCTGTCGTTTCTGCCGGACGCGATCGCCGCCTTCAATCGGCGTTACCCGAAAGTGCGCATCGCGGTTCGGGATCTCCTGGCCGCCGAGCTGGAGGAAAACCTCGCCCTCGGCACGCTCGATCTCGGCATCGCATTTCATCCAGCGTCGCGGGACGATGTCGAATCCGAGTATCTGTTCACGGAACGACTCGTGTTGGCGGTCGGCCGGCATCATCCTCTCGCGAAGAAACGCCGGATCCAGTGGAAGACGCTTGATTCGATCCCGCTGGCGCTGCTGACGTCGCGGTTCTCGACGCGCGTCCTGATCGAGCAGACGTTCAGCGACGTCGGCGCGCGTCTGCAGGTCGCGGTGGAAATGGATACGGCCGAGTCGCTGCTCGCCGTCGCGGCCCAAGGACAGCTTGCAACCATCGTCCCCGAAAGCGCCGCGGCGCGCGCCGAACACGTCGACCTGCTGCGCATCACGGGCCCCGAGCTGTCGCGCGATCTGGGCCTGCTGTGGCCGAAAAGAACAGGCCGAACCCGCGCGGCGAGCCTGTTTGCAGAGATGTTGAAGGCGCTGTCCGCCGTGCCGGGACAGCGCGCCCGCGCCTGACTTGCGTTCGTGGTGGCGCCGGCGCCGAATTGCCGGCCGTGAGGGTGCGTCACGCGCCCCACGCACGGCGAATGCGCTCGCGAATGTCCGTCAAGCGAGAAACGGACTCGTTTGCGAAGACGAAGCGCAGGTAGCGATCCGCCCCGGGGCCCCAGCCGCTCATCGGTGTTGCCGCGACTTTGCCGTGCTCCAGCAGTCGCTTCGAGGCATCGGCGGGTTCGATGCCCAACCTTCGGGTGTCGAGCAGCATCGACCAGCCGCCGTGAGGACGGATCACCGGCAGGTCGGCAAGCGCATCCATCAGGAAGTCGCGACGCGCTTCCCACTCCGCCACGGCCTGAGCCACGCCGTCGTCGGTTGCGGTCAGTGCGGCCGTCGCCCCCGCCATCGCAATCCCGACCTGGCAGACCACGTTCGACAGACTGACGAGGCGCACGTCGTTCATGATCGATGCCGGACCGACGATCCATCCGACGCGCCACCCGATCATCCGATACTCCTTCGAAACGGCGCCGACCGTGATCGTCAGCGCTCGCATGCCGGGAAAACTCGCCGGATGTACGACGCGTCGGCCGTCGAACAAGATGCGCTCCATGGCGGCGTCATAGACGAGCCATATGCCGCGCTCCACGCAATGTGTCGTTATTGCCGACCATTCGTCCCGCGACGGGACGTAACCGCTCGGCATCGACGGCGCCATGATCAACAGGGCTTTCGTCCGCGGCCCGATTGCCGCCGCGAGACTGTCGAGATCAAGGCGCCAGCCGTCCGCCGCAGGGACGAGGCGCCCGAACTTCGGGATGCCGCCGGCCAGATGCACGCGGTTGATCAAGCCTGCGTAAGTCGGATCCGTCAGCACCACCTCGTCGCCGGGCTCGACGATTGCCAGCAGCACGTTCAGTATTCCCGCCAGCCCGCCCGCGGACACGATGCACTCGCTTGCGGCGTCATAAGTGACGCCCGCAGCCTGTCCCACGCGGGCGGCGGCCGCTTCCCGCAGCGGCCGCTGGCCCGTAAATGGAAGGTAGCTATTGGCGGAATCGTCCTCTATCGCGTCGTGCGTCCGCGCCAGCGCCACTGCCGGCGGCCGCAGGTCGGTATCGAGATTTTCAAGCCTTAGAATGTCCGGGTCGCCCAGCAAGTCCGCCGCGTCGCCCACGCGATCGACCCCGATACCAGGAATATTTCTCAATCTCGATACTGTCATGGCAGCCTCCGAGGTCGGTTTAATATATTAAAATGAAAAAATCAGTCGATAGCAAGATTTCTTTGAGCGGTCTGGCCGATCGCCTGCGCGAACGCATCACGGACGGAACCTGGGTGCCCGGAACGCAGTTGCGCCAGGATCTGATCGCGAAGGAATTTGGAACAAGCCATATCCCGGTGCGGGAGGCGTTCGTGCAATTGCAGGCGAGCGGGTTCGTGACGATCGTGCCGAACCGAGGGGCGTTCGTTTCGGCGATGACGTCGGCCGAAGCATCGGAGCTGACGGAAATGCGGGTTGTGCTCGAGTTGCTCGCGCTCGATTCCGCCATCGATTCGTTCGGCGCCGCCGACGAGGCCACGGCACGCGCGATTCTCACGCGCGACGCGGACGCCCACGAGCTGGAAGACTGGTCGCTCGATAACTGGGCGTTTCATCGGGCCATCTACCAGGCAAGCGGCAAACGGCATTTGCTTGAGACCCTCGAAGCGATCTGGCGCAAGACCGATCGCTATCTCAGGCTCGTTTGGCAACTACAGCGGTACCAGCCCGTTTCCTCTGCGGAACACGTCGAAATCCTGGATGCCGTGCTTGCTCGCGACCGGCGTACCGCCAAGCGCCTGACGAGAGCGCATATCGAAGCGGCTGGCGTCGTCATGCAGGGCGCACTTCGCGAATCCCGGGCGGGCAGAGACAAAAGCTAGCGCCGCGTGCGCAATTTCAAGGATCGATTGACGATGAACTGTTCGAGCCCGTCGGCCGTCTCCCATTCGCCGAGGCCGGGTGAAAACGTCCGCGATCACCTGGGCTGAATCTGCCCGTACCGATGCGAGGCGAGGGCGTTTTGTCGAAGGCGAGGGCTGGAATCGATTCGGTTCGCACCCGGATTTCGACACCATTGCCCGGTTCAGGCGCAGCAACGGGAAGGGCATTCGCAATGCAATGCCGACGCTTCGCGATGTCATGCCGTGACCTGAAGCTGTCCACGCGAGCGATCGTGGTTATCGATAGCAGCGAGTTCAAATCGGACAGCCGAGGCGGCCAGACAAGAAGGCGCGCAGCAGCATGAAGTGACCGGCGTTCTGTCGCGCCTTGCATTGATTTCGCGTGATGGCAACGCTATCAAAAAAGATAAACTTATATCTAACAAATTTTGACGAAAAATTATGTTCCTGATATGGTTTTTCTGCCTGCAAAGTGCAACCCGGCTGCATTGGCGTCTGGCGGAAAGCGCCGCGTACTTCGCCGGCGGCTGAACCGGACGCCCAACCAACCTCCAGTGGAGGCCGGTAATTCCGGCTATTCAATTGCAGGTGGCGCGTGCTCCGGTTTCGTCGTCACGAGCTTCGCGGGACTCGGTACTGTATCGATTCACGGCGCTGTATAGCTGGAACGGCAATGGCAGCAAGGGAGCGGTTGTCGCCCAGGCAGGGGCGCCGCGCCCGTTTCAACCGGGGGAGTGCCGGATAGATCGAGACGTGTGGTCCCTCCCTTCGGGTCAATTTTAGGAGGACGAATTTATTGAATTTAAATATGCCGATTGAACGAATCTGACGCCGACTGCTGCGACCGAGACAACGCGCAGGCCGGCGCCGTCATCTGCATTCGAATACAACAAAACCCGTTTCCATCAATCTCGAAACCACTCCTGACAGTGAAATACCGATGAAAAACAAAAAAATCAAAGTCAGCGTTATGGCTGTTTCCGCCTTTGCCGCATCGTCGGCTGCAATGGCACAGTCGTCGATCACCCTGTACGGGATGCTCGATGCAGGTATCGGCTACACGTCGAACATCAATGGCCACGATCGGTTCGGCCTCGATGGCGGCGCCTCGGGTTCGAACAAGTGGGGCCTCAAGGGACAGGAAGACCTTGGCGGCGGCCTCAAGGCTGTATTCAAGATCGAAAATGGTTTCAACATCGGGACAGGCGGCATAAACGGGCAGGGGCCCATTGGCTCCACGCGCTCGCTGTTCAACCGCCAGGCTTACGTAGGCCTCACGTCCGACCGGTACGGTACCCTGCGAATGGGGCGCCAGCTCGACGCCGTGACGGAGATGGTCCAGGGCCTGACGGGCGACGCCATTTCGGCGTCGGCATTCTCAACCCCGGGCGATGTGGACAACAACGACAACACGACGAACCAGAACAGCGCCGTGAAGTACATTTCGCCGATCATCAACGGCTTCCAGGCCGAAGGCGCGTACTCGTTCGGCGGTGTTGCCGGCGCGATGGGTTCGGGGCAATCGTGGTCGGTGGCGGCGAACTACGCCCAAGGTGGCCTGACGGTCGCCGGCGGCTACTTCCATGCTGCGAACCAGGGTGAGAACGGGTGGTTGAACGCAACGGCACAACCGGGCTTCGGTGGTGCGCTGGGCTATCCGAGTTCGGGCTACAACGGCGGCAATGCATTCAAGAGCGCGGGCATCGCTCAAGTCGCCGCTCAATACCAGGTTGGCCCCTATACGGCTGGCTTGCGCTACTCGAACGCTCAGTACCAAGGCAACAACGGCCAGCCGTCGATCCACTTCAACGTACTCGGTGCGCTCCTGCAGTATCAGGTAACGCCGGCGCTGTCGCTGGACACCGGGTACACGTATGTCTACGGTTCCGCCGCCACGCCCACGCAAGCTGCAGCTGGCCGCACGATGGCATCGATCAACCAGGTGTCACTGGGTGCGACGTACTCGCTGTCGAAGAGGACCGCGGTTTACGCCATGGGGGCCTATGTCCATGCGTTGGGCGCTCAGGCGTCGGCCGCTGACTTTGGCAACACGGCATCGGGCGGCAACCAGGTTCAGGTCAACATTGGCATGCAACACAGCTTCTGATCGCCGGCCCGACGTCGCGATCCGACGAGATCCCGTGATTTGAGGCAGTTTGCAAGCGGGGACCGGACCGGCATGCATCATGCGGTAAATCATGGGCAGCTCTGCGGTGGCGTGGCGGTAGCGGGATGAAACGCGCTACGCCACCGGTTCAGCGCTGCGGTTTCGCGAAGCGCGCGTTTTACGTGGCGATGAAGGAGGGCGCGTAAGCGTTGGCGTCGGCCACCGTGTTGATCCCGCGCAATCGCATCTCCTTGACCAATCGGTCTTGCAACGTCAGGTGCGCTCGCTCGACACGCCCCTTGGCCGAGCTGCTGTTCGCGCAGAACGTGTCGATGTTCAGCTCATACATGGCGCGACCAAACTGCGTCACACTGCTGCCGGTCTTGCTGGCCTTCGGGCTGCGGAACACGCTGTACTTGTCGCTGTAGAACGCTACCGGCTTGCCGTAGTGCTCCAGATACGCCCGCGTTGCCTCGAAGTAGCTGAAGGTCGATTCGGTTGCCGTAAAGTGCAGATGCATCAGCCGGCTCGTCGCGTCGTCGACATACACCAGCAGCGTGCAGGCCGGCGCCCGTTCCTCGAACCACCGATGATCGCTGCCGTCGATCTGGATCAGTTCACCCAGGCACGCCCGGCGCGCTCGCGGCTGGTAGACCTTCGGCGGTCGTTGCCGGCGCGGAATCCAGAGCCCAGCGTCCGTCATCAGCTTCCTGACCGTTTCCTTTGACACCTGCAGCCCGTGGCATTCCCACAGCTTCTCGCAGGCCAGCGTCGGCCCAAAATCGGCGTAGCGCGCCCGAATCAGGCTCAAGGCACGATGCGCCAAATCCTCGGGCAGTTGATGGTTGCTCGCATGGCCACGGCGCTGCGAAAGCAGCCCGGCCGGGCCAGCAGCCCGATACCGGGCGACCAGCCGTTCAATCTGCCGTCGACTGACCCCGAGCCGCTCCGCGGCTCGCCAAGGCATCAGACGCTGCTCGATCACAGCTTCCACGACTTTCAGACGATCCAGCTCCCGCATGCTCATGGTGATCAGTCCAGGTTGGCCCACGATGCGCTCCGGCAGTTCGAACCGCCGCCAGCATGCGCCGAAACCCTCGAGCTACGACATTTCAACTTTGCCTAGATGCGACATTACAACTTTGCTCTTACACCAAAATTGTCGATAACTATGATTATGTAAAATCAACTATGCGCGTAACCAGACGTGGCTATTGCCGTCTGTTTAAGCAATTATGTTCCTGCTCTCAAAGTAATTTTGTTCCCAGCAGCGCTGGCGGTTCCTGGAACGACACCCTGCGCTGGTCCAAAGTGCCGGACTAAGGCTCACTTGTGGCGCTCTGTCGAGACAATCAGTTTCCATACCAGTCCGCTTGTACCGATCACCGTTTCGCGGCAGCCAAGGTAGTCGTCCCGGGTCATCTCGTCGATGTGCGCAGCTCGGTTCCGGTAGGATTTTGTGAGCTGCGTGAGCGTGCGATGCAACCCATCGGGATCAAGAAGCCAACTTGAACCGACCCATTGGCCCGTGAGCCGTAAAAAACTGCGGATTAATGGGCTAGCTAGCCGCCGTTCTTGGCTGTGAATCACCGTTTGCAGGAAGTGCGAAAAGGTCCCAAGTTCCGGTGGTTTCCTCTGCGGGGCTGCGCAGAAGGCAGCGATGCGGCCGATGTCCTTGTCTTGCTTGTCATCTGTCAGGTTTTCTGCGCCAGCGACATCTGTAGTGGTCAACCAACCCCGGACACTGCGTTAAGTTTTTCTTCCGCAACAGCCGGCGCCAGTCCGTCATTGAACTGATGCGGCCGTATCCAGTTGTACCGATGCATCAGGTAGTGGCTGATATCCCGGTGTGCTTCC